>JAYBVN010000026.1:0-95172 GCA_037320555.1 Collinsella sp.
TGGGTCGGCCGGGATTGGTCAATCTCGGCCGACTATATTTGGCTAAATTATTCCGGCGCTAACAGCGCTCGATCACGTCGTCCGGGAAGAAGCTGCCGGAGCGGAGCTTCGGGATGCGCAGCGTCAGCGTGCCGGCGCAGGTGCGAGCGACCTCTCGCGGTAGCCGTTTCGGCTGTTCGCCCCGCCACCGCTCAGCTGGTCGGCCTCGGCGTCCATCGCGGCGTTCACGACCTGTTTGGCGAGTCTGGGGAGCAGCTCCCGCATGTCGATGGCGCCGTCGCTGAAACGGGGCATGGCGAGTATGTCCGGCGCCGGGTCTGACAAGATTTACATAGCGATCTTCGTCTTTTCCCGGAACCTGTTGTTGTGGTGATTTCTGGTTCCGGGACGAAGGCCGTTTTTCGTTAAACGGGCACTAAGGGGTCACCCTTGCACCAACATTTTCGGCGCGATCCATGAGATTGAATTCCGCCATTCTTTTTGGATGCCAATGTGCTTGCTAGTATACTGATACCAGTATTTTTAATTGCGTTCTATTAGTTTCTCGATTATAAGGATTTTTATGACAAGTTCCATAAGATGTAAGCCTTTATTTGTTTTGTTTGCCGTTTTTTTCGCATTCTATTCAGTCTATTGGTATCTAAATAATCCGAGATTACTTGTACTGCTTACAATTACCATCTCGTTGATTCTAATTCTTGGCCTTTGCGCTGCATATGCTAAGGTGTACCATCGTCTTAAAAGTGAATGGGTATTCTTGGCGCTGCTTATAGCATTTCTAATTATTTTTATCTTTATCTTTCCTCCGTTTACGGTTCCGGATGAAGGCCATCATTTTTTTTCAACTTATTGGATGGTTGATAGTCTTCCATTCAATGCGCATGTGACAAATGATGGTGGTTTTCTAGTACGGGATATCGATCTTTCCCTTTATAAGGGTCGCCAGAGTAACGCCATTGACTCCTCTTCATTTGATTCGATTATTCAGAATTATGCTCTGTTTGAGAATGGGAAGTGGACTCCATTCAATGAGTTCTCATTTAGCGTCAGTAGTGAGAACGTTTCTGCGAAAATAGGATCTATCGTTGGGCTGCAAATCGGTCTGTTTTTCGGACTTGGTGCCTATCCTGTGTTCTATATGGGGCGCATTGGTTCGGCTCTGGTTTTTTGCTTTTGTGCGTTCCAGGCATACAGGATTGCACCTAAGGGCAAATCGGTTATTGTTTTTGTTTCGCTTCTGCCTATGACGCTTCACTTGGCTGCTTCATACTCTTATGATTCAGGAATTATTGCGTACTCGCTTTTAGTATTCGCTTGTCTAATGCGCGGTTTTTTTGGAGAGCAGAAATCAATAGGTTGTAAAGAAATCGTCATTTATTTAATTATTTCGGCGTTTTTGGCTCCGTGTAAGGTTGTTTATTCTGGGATGATATTACTTGGTTTGCTTGTGCCCCTTTCGCAGTTCCAAGATGTGAAAGTCGGACGTATCGGTAAGTGCATACTGATCTTTGCTGTTATAGCCTCCGTTCTAGTGCTGCGCATAGCATCAATGAGTACATTGGTGTCTCAGTCTTCAGATGCCTCTCGTGGCCAAGAGATCGGGCGGTTTTATACGCTCAGTGACATCATCATGCATCCAAAGAATAGCTTCGAGGTCTTTTTTAGGACATTAGATTCCCTAGGAGATTTCTATTGGGGATCCACCTTAGGTTATTCGCTTGGATGGCTCCAGAAAAACTTGCAGTTTCCAGCCTTTTTTATGATTCCTTATTTGTTGTTTGGGTTTATTTGTTGTTTGGATTCCGAAGATGAGCCCTCTTTTCTCAGCCCCATTTGTTCCATTCTGTTTATTATCGCTTTTGCTTTGGCTGCCCTTGGTTCCATTGTATCTATGTGGTTGGGCTGGACGTTCAATTACGAGAATGTAATACAGGGTGTTCAAGGACGATATTTTCTTCCTGTTCTACCAGCTTTGTTGTTTGGGTCGAGAACGCGCTTGTTTAAATTCAACTCATCTTCGCTTTCTGTCGTCTCTTTTGGCATGTGCGTGATGAATTGTTTATATCTTATTCGTTTTATTAGTATTGCATCCTGTGTGTAGGCCTTTGCGTAATGCTCTCGGGTTTTTTCTGCTATCTAACAGTTTAGATAGCAGGCGATGATTCGGACGCCGCAGGGTCCCCGAAAGCTATGCTTTTCCAAGCCAAGCAGAGACTTTGACCGAGCGCTGGGTTGGCATGCGAGAGGCCAACATGAGGCCGTGCCGCGGGGCGGACCGCAGGTAGCAAAACGGCACCGGAGCCCATGTCGGGCCCGGTGCCCAAGCGCGATATCGACGGCGCAGTTTCGCGATATTCAACAGCGCCCAAATGAGTAAATACTCATTATCTATAAATGATAATAACGATTCGCGGGTTCCCCGACGGTGAAGTTTGGATTCATATAAGGATCGCCTTTGACGTAATACTTAGCCCATCGATAATTCATGTACGCGACCTCTTTGTGGAAGCGAATCTGCTTCTCCGTATTGTTTTCAACGCCTCTAGAAATCGACTCGTAGTGATAGAGCTCGACTTCGGGTGTGTATACAATTAGGTCGTTGATCTCGCGTAGCTTTAAGCAAAAGTCAACGTCATTAAATGCAACTTGAAGCTCTTCCGTGAAACCTCCGACTTTCTCATATTCATCACGCTTGGTCATTATGCAAGCTGCGGTGACGGCGCTGAAGTCTTGTTGTGCATCGTTGAGTGCAAAGTAGCCCCAGTTATCCCTTGGCATGCTTTGGCAAAGATGTCCTGCCACGCCACCAGTGACGCATAAGCCCGCGTGCTGGATGGTGTTGTCGGGATAGTAGAGTTTTGCACCAACTGCGCCAACATCCTCACGTGCGCAGATGCCAAGCATAGTCTCAATCCAATTGGGCGTAATTACCTCAGTATCGTTATTCAACAGCAAGAGATAGTCGCCCTTGGCGTGAGCAACGCCAAAGTTCATGAGCTTGGAGAAATTGAATTCGTGCTTCCAAGTTACAAGACGAACGATGTCAGGATATTTTGCTTGCA
Source organism: Collinsella sp. (assembly GCA_037320555.1). Taxonomy (GTDB): domain Bacteria; phylum Actinomycetota; class Coriobacteriia; order Coriobacteriales; family Coriobacteriaceae; genus Collinsella. The sequence goes on from JAYBVN010000026.1 coordinate 3,063, forward strand.
ACTTATCGTAATAATCGAACGTCTCCTTTTCTGTGCTGTTGTTTTCGATTATGACAAGCTCGAAATTGTCGTACGTTGATTTCTCAACAATTGACTTAATGCAGTTGTCCAGAATGTTGGCGTGGTCTTTAGTTGGAATGATAATTGACACGAGTGGATGGGAATCTGGCACAGCGTAGGTTACTTTATATGTAAAGGGACGACGCGCTTGTTCGACCTTCGCATTGAGCCCAAGCCTGTCCAAATGACTCTGGACCGCTTTGATACCTGCGATAGTGGCATACGGCTTGCTATCGGCATTTGCTGCGGTGGAGGTCTCGCTTAGGCGCCAGTGATATAGAACCTTTGCAACATGATGAACTTTCCTTGCCTTTTCCACGGCGTGGAGAGTCAGATTATGATCCTGTGCTCCATCGAACTCTTTCGTGTTCGGTTCTAGAGTGTCAAGCAGAGACTTACGGATGGTAAGCATATGGCAGATATAGTTATTGTTTCTGAGCAGATCGATATTGAAATCCGGCTTAAAGAACGGCTGCGCTAGCATTCCATCGGGCATGAGTTTATCTTCATCACAATAAAGAAGATCGACGTCATCATTGTTTTCAATTGCCTCGGCATATGAGAACAACAAGTCCGGTTCAAGAATATCGTCATGGTCAAAGAAGCTAACGAAATCACCCGAAGCGATGGCAACGCCGGCGTTTGTGTTTTCGGAAATGCCCTTATTCTCGGTAAGGTTAATTGATTTAATTCTGTTGTCGTGGGCCGTCTCCTGCTCAACGCGAGCCTTTAGTTCCTGATTGTCAGGACTTGCATTAACTAGGATGAGCTCCCAGTTTGCATAAGACTGGTTTTTTACGGATTCGGCCATATCGTTAAAGAACGAAATGGGTGTGTTGTATAGAGGGACAATAATGCTGAACTTCGGAGCGCTGTTGAAGACGATTTTTCTCTGCTTCTCCAGAGCGCCGATAGTTGCCTTATGATCCGTGAACCATTCGGGGTATTCAGGGTCAAACTGCGCATGGGTAAAGAGAAAGTTGGTCTCCTCAAGAAGCAAGCCTAGCTTATCGGGTGTTAAGCAGTCGAATGCACTGAATGATGGGTGATTTTGATCGTCAATAATAAAGTAGTAACGATCGAACGCCTTTGGCATTCGAATTGAGAGCTGCGTTTCAAGCTGCTTTTTCTCAGACGTAAATCCAACGCTTGTTACATTCGAGCCGAAATTGACGATGCTCAAATTAACTTCATTAAGGGTTCGATCGAAACAACGAAGTTTGATTTGCGAGTCGCTACGATAAGGAGTTCTCACCGTGCACCTAAGGATATAGTCGCTTGAATCTTCGATGCACTGCCAGAAATCAATCGTTGCCATGTCAAACTCTGAAACGTCATCGTAGTTTCGGAGTTTGCTGCACATGTCAGGTTTAATTTTGTAGTTAAGGCGCGACTCCCATTTGATGTTCTTGCAATTGAGCGAAAGGGAGTCGCTGCTCAGGGTGCGACCGTCTTGGCCGATTTCGCTAAACTCAATTTTGATGGTGCGAGCATCGGGATCGGGGACTACAAGGACGTATGAGTTCGAGTCACAACTATTGTCCCGGAATTTTAGGAGGGATAAAGGTGAGCGGCGGTTATCGTCTGTAGCCGCCTGGGCTGTTACGCTGGAGCCTTTATGGATGCCTTCAATCTTAAGCTGCTGGTAGATTTTCCAGTTTCCTCTGCATACTCCGGTTGTTTCGACTCGCATTGTTTGCCTTTCGTTTGTTGGACACTGCTCATTGTACTTTTTCATTTGTTGCCTCGCTAGAAATGCAGAAAGAGTTGCGTGTTTCTGCTGTCCGATTTAAATAAGAAGACGGGGAGGTTGCTGCCGGTGCGTATAATTTAATTAACTATGCATCTGTAATCAGCGGCTTTTGCTCAACGATTGTCAATCGAGAGGATTTTTATGAAAGGCATCATCCTCGCCGGCGGGTCCGGCACCCGCCTATACCCGCTCACGCTCGTGACCTCCAAGCAGCTGCTGCCGGTCTACGACAAGCCCATGATCTATTACCCGCTGTCCACCCTCATGCTGGCGGGCATCCGGGACATCCTGGTCATCTCCACGCCGACCGACCTGCCCAACTTCGAGCGCCTGCTCGGGGACGGCTCGCGCTACGGCGTGAACCTCTCCTACGCCGAGCAGCCCAGCCCCGACGGCCTGGCCCAGGCGTTCACCATCGGCGAGGAGTTCATCGCCGGCGAGCCGTGCGCCCTCGTGCTCGGCGACAACATCTTCTACGGCAACGGCCTGTCGCGCCACCTGACGCGCGCCGTGCAGAACGCCGAGTCGGGCCGCGCCACGGTCTTCGGCTACCACGTGGACGACCCCGAGCGCTTCGGCGTCGTGGAGTTCGACGGCGAGGGCAGGGCCGTCTCCATCGAGGAGAAGCCCGAGCGCCCCAAGAGCTCCTACGCCGTCACCGGCCTGTACTTCTACCCGGGCGACGTCGCCGCCAAGGCGCATGAGGTTAAGCCGTCGGCCCGCGGCGAGCTGGAGATCACCACGCTCAACCAGATGTACCTGGAGGAGGGGACGCTGTCCGTGGTCACCCTCGGCCGCGGCTACGCGTGGCTGGACACCGGCACCATGGAGAGCCTGCACGAGGCCGCGGAGTTCGTCCGCGCCGTGGAGCACTCCCAGGACCTGCCGGTCTCGGTCCCCGAGGAGATTGCCTGGGAGAACGGCTGGATCACGACCGCCGAGCTGGAGGAGGCCGCCAAGGCCTACGGCAAGTCGGTCTACGGGCAGCACCTGAAGAAGGTCGCCGCCGGCGAGATCGTCAATAGCCCACGCGAGTACTAGCGCAAGCTTGTTTTCTTTTAGGGGTCACCGTTTATCTGGTGGCCCCTTTCGTTATGATTACGTTGACCATAAAGACAATGTGATTGGGAGTGGATGTGTTAAGCGTCTACTTTGGCGATATGCCAGAAGCGATTTACAACACAGCGACATATTTCAAAAACTCTTACCGGTCTTCTTGGATTACGGATCCCTATGCAGTCTCGATAATTAAAGATGTCGATCGATCGGTTGTTGTCTCCGAAAACGTCATCGAAAGCCCTGTGCTTGGATCCATCTCCCCACTCCAGCTTTCTGGTGGCGTGAAAACGCTGCTGCTTATGAGATTTGATCGTAAGCATATTTTTAACGCTTCTACCTGTGGTGACAACTGTGCCAAGTGGATTCTCGACATGGCGAAAGACCGCAAGCTCGTTGTGAATCTCTATCATGTGATGGACTTTGGTCGCGAGGATTTTAAAATTAAAGTCGTGAATAGCGGCCGAATCGTTCACAACATGGCCGATTTGATTCACGAGTCGATTCCGTATCTGTAGGTGCTGCTTATGAACGGTTCGCATCTCGTTAAGATTTCCCGCCGCAGGGGAACCAAGTACACATTTACCATTAAACGGAACATTACTATTGTGCGTGGGGATAGTGGCACGGGTAAGACGACACTGTTTGACATGGTCGCAGACTACATGCGAACGGGCGAGCAGTCGGGTGTTTCCTTGCAATGCGATTGTCCCTGTGTCGCCCTGACCGATTATGATTGGCGAAACCAGCTTTCGTCCGTTCATGACTCGATTGTATTTGTCGATGAGGGCTTAAAAGAGATCCATTCTGATGAGTTTGCCCATCATGTGCTGTATTCCTCGAATTATTTCGTGCTGATCTCAAGGGCTGATTTCCCCAATCTTCCGTATAGCGTGGATGAGATTTACAAGATTAAGACGAGCGGAAAATACCATTCTTTCGTCCCTGTTTATCAAGATCGCGGGAATCATCGTTATGCTATTTCCCGGTCGGCGCCAAAACAGGACTTTTCTATCCTTCTATGCGAGGACAGTAAGTCTGGTTTCCAGTTCTTTAAACGGCATTTTGCTGACAGTGAGCTTACCTGTACTTCGGCCATGACGAACAGCGCGATTTTGGGCTGGTTGGATCAGCATCTCGACGATCGCGTGTTTGTTGTCGCGGACGGAGCGGCATTTGGGTGCTATGCGGACCGCGTCCTTAAGCTGCAAGACATTCACCGCGATACTGTTACGGTTTGTCTTCCCGAGTCGTTCGAATGGCTTCTGCTGAGCTCCGGCGTAATTTCAGGGCTAGATGTTAAGACGGTTTTGGAAACCCCAGAAGCCTTTGTAAACAGTGAGAAGTTTAAAAGCTGGGAGGATTTCTTCTATAAGTACTTACGTGAAATAACTGGGGATTCGGTTTTTCACTACGACAAAGACTGCATTTCGGAGGCGTTTTGTACAGGAGGTAATTCTGCGAAGGTTATGGCTCTTATCGCATGCCGAAATGTCCGATAGTTTTGTTGAATAGCGTCGCGGCGTCACTTCCTGCGGCATACTAAAGAAGCTGTACATGCTTCAGATTGGATTTTCATGTCTGAGATTTTCGAACCCAAGAATATCATCGTCACTGGCGGCTGCGGCTTCATCGGCAGCAACTTCGTGCACTACGTGGTCAACAACCACCCCGAGGTGCACGTCACCGTCCTGGACAAGCTGACCTACGCCGGCAACCCCGAGAACATCGCGGGCCTGCCCTCCGACCGCGTGGAGCTCGTCGTGGGCGACATCTGCGACGCGGAGCTCCTGGACCGCATCGTCCCGGGCCACGACGCCATCGTGCACTACGCCGCCGAGTCCCACAACGACAACTCCATCGCCGACCCCGAGCCCTTCCTGCGCACCAACGTCGAGGGCACCTTCCGCCTCCTGGAGGCCGTCCGCAAGTACGGCGTCCGCTACCACCACGTCTCCACCGACGAGGTCTACGGCGACCTGGCGCTCGACGACCCCGCCAAGTTCACTGAGGAGACGCCCTATAAGCCGTCCTCTCCGTACAGCTCGACCAAGGCTTCCTCCGACATGCTCGTCCGAGCGTGGACCCGCACCTACGGGCTTCGCACCACGATCTCCAACTGCTCCAACAACTACGGCCCCTACCAGCACGTGGAGAAGTTCATTCCCAGGCAGATCACCAACATCGTCGACGGCGTGCGCCCCAAGCTCTACGGCCGCGGCGAGAACGTCCGCGACTGGATCCACACCGAGGACCACTCCAGCGCCGTCTGGGACATCCTCACGAAGGGGCGCATGGGGGAGACCTACCTCATCGGAGCCGACGGGGAGAGGAACAACATCACCGTGCTGCGCATGATCCTCGAGGCCATGGGAAAGGACCCCGAGGACTTCGACTGGGTCGCCGACCGCCCCGGCCACGACCGCCGCTACGCCATCGACTCCACCAAGCTCCAGCGCGAGCTGGGCTGGAGGCCGGCGCACACCGACTTCGCCGGGGGCCTGAAGCAGACCATCGACTGGTACGTCGCCAACGAGTCCTGGTGGCGCCCCGCCAAGGAGGCCACCGAGGCCCGCTACCGCGCGCAGGGCCAGTAAGACTGCATTCCGGCGAACCGCACCGCGGGGCGCCCGCGCGGGGATGCAGGGCATGGGGATGATCCTGCGTCCCCGCGCGGGCGCCCCCGGTTATACAACCTCTTCGATAGGAGCTTTTCCCACATGGCAGACATCGCATTCGAGAAGGACCTCTCCGTCGCCGAGACCGGCATCGAGGGCCTCAAGGTCGTCGACCTCGCCGTCCACGGCGACTCGCGCGGCTGGTTCAAGGAGAACTGGCAGCGCGCCAAGATGACCGCCCTGGGCATCCCGGACCTCCGCGTCGTCCAGAACAACGTCTCCTACAACGACAGCCGCGGCGTCACCCGCGGCATCCACGCCGAGCCCTGGGACAAGTTCATCTCCGTGGCCCGCGGCAGCGTCTTCGGTGCCTGGGTCGACCTGCGCGAGGGCAGCGAGACCTTCGGTAGGGTCTACACGACCGTGCTCGACCCGTCGAAGGCCATCTACGTCCCGCGCGGCGTTGGCAACTCCTTCCAGGCCCTGGAGGACGGCACCGCCTACACCTACCTGGTGGACGCCCACTGGTCGCTGGAGCTCAAGAGGACCTACACGTTCGTGAACCTCGCCGACCCCGAGCTCGCCATCGAGTGGCCGATCCCGCTGGACCGGGCCACCGTATCCGAGGCCGACCTGAACCACCCGATGCTGAAGGACGTCGTCCCCATGGCGCCCAGGAGGACGCTCGTCACCGGCTGCAACGGCCAGCTGGGCCATGCGGTCCGCAGACTCGCCGAGGAGCGCGGCGTCGCCAAGGACTTCGACTTCTGCGACATCGACACCTTCGACATGTCCGACCCGGCGGCCTACGCGCAGTACGACTGGTCGCTCTACGGCACCGTGATCAACTGCGGCGCCTACACCGCCGTGGATAGGGCGGAGACCGCCGAGGGCCGCGCGACCGCCTGGAAGGCCAACGCGACCGGCCCCGCCCTCCTCGCCCGCACATGCTCTGATCACGGGATCACCCTCGTCCACGTGTCCAGCGACTACGTCTTCGACGGCACCGCCGAGGTGCATGACGAGGACGAGCCCCTCAGCCCGCTGTCCGTCTACGGCCAGACCAAGGCCGCCGGCGACATCGCCGTGGCCGGGTGCCCGCGCCACTACATCATGCGCTCCAGCTGGGTCATCGGCGAGGGCCGCAACTTCGTCAAGACGATGAAGGGCCTGTCCGACCGCGTCGCCGACCCCGAGGACGGGCTCGAGCAGGTCACGGTCGTTGACGACCAGCTGGGCCGCCTGACCTTCACGCGCGACATGGCCGAGGCCATCTTCCACGTGCTGGGGACGCACGCCCCCTACGGCACCTACGACTGCACCGGCTCCGGCACCGTCAAGTCCTGGGCCGATATCGCCCGCGCCGTCTTCGAGGCCGCCAACGGCAACGGGGACAGGGTCGTGCCGGTATCGACCGCCGACTACTACGCGAGCGCCGAGGGCCCCGTCGCCCCGCGCCCGGTCCACTCCGCGCTCGACCTGTCCAGGCTCGAGGCTGCCGGCTTCCACATGCCCGACTGGGAGGAAGAGCTGGGGGAGTACATCAAGACGCTCTAGCCGCTATTAACTTTTCGAGAGTAAAAGCCGCCGTTCTTTAACGGCGGCTTTTCTTGTTGGTGGCTATCTGCGCAGTGGTGCCAATAGTATTTTGCGGAAGATCTACCTCTCGCTTGGCATGGAAGTAGGGTGGCCGGGCTGGTCGTCGTAGGCGTATTTGCTGTACACGTTGACCTCCCACTGCTTTTTTTCGACCTTTGCTACAGAATCTAGGATGAAGCCGGTCGCAAGGCTCAGGCCGCACAGGAACATAAACGAGGCGGCGAGCATAGCGGTGGGGAAGCGCGGGACGAGGCCGGTCTGGAAATATTCGACAACGATGGGCATGCCCAGGGCGAGGCCGAATACCGCGAACAGAAGCGCAACGAGGCTGAAGAACTTCAGCGGGCGGTAGTCCTTGAACAGCGTGCCGACCATCGCAACGACTTTAATGCCGTCGCTCACGGTGTTGAGTTTGGACTCGGAACCCTCGGGACGGTCGCGGTACTCGATGGGCACATCTTTGATGCGCCAGCGGTGGTCGACGGCGTGGATCGAGAGCTCGGTTTCGATCTGAAAGCCCTCGGAAAGCACTGGGAAGGTTTTAACGAACGGGCGGCTCATGGCGCGGTAGCCGGTCATGACGTCATCGAAGCTGTAGCCATAGATCCACTTGATCATGGCGCGGACCAGATTATTGCCAAAGCCGTGGAAGGCACGCTTGTTCTCCTCGGCGTAGGTGCCGTTGGAAAGGCGATCGCCTACGGTCATGTCGGCCGTGCCGTTAAGGATGGGCTCGCAGAGGGCCTTGGCCGCCTCGGCGGGGTAGGTGTCGTCTCCGTCGACCATCAGGTAGCAATCGGCGTCGATATCGCGAAACATCTGGCGGCACACGTTGCCCTTTCCCTGACGGGGCTCAAAGCGGACTGTGGCGCCGTGCTCGGTGGCAATGCGTGAGGTATCGTCCGACGAGTTGTTGTCATAGACATAGACCGTCGCCTGCGGAAGCTCGCGGTGAAAGTCGTCGATGACTTTGCCGATCGTGAGCGCTTCGTTGTAGCAAGGGATGATGACGGCGATGGATTCAGAATTCACTTAATGCTCCTTATACATTCAATCCTAGAAAGTATAGCCGTTTGGGCCTGGCATCCTAAGATGTGGGTTAGTTCTCCAGTTTTGTTGCGCGAATCGTTTGCATGGCCGTCGGGTCTATACTGTTCGTTTGTCAACGATTACGAGTAAAGGAGTTGCATCCGTGTCGGATCAGACAAAGCAACAAGAAACTCGCAGTCTGCCTGCGACGTTTGCTAAGAACGAATTTGAGAAGGACGCGTTTATCCTTCGTCAGCTGGTTACCAAGGATTTTAAGATCAAGTATCGCCGTAGCGTTCTGGGCGTCGCATGGTCGGTGCTCAACCCGCTGCTGATGATGATCGTCATGGCCATCGTGTTCTCGACGATTTTTGGCCAGGGCCGCAATGGCTCAATGACGCCCGAGATGTACCCGCTGTACTTGATCGTGGGTAACGTCACCTTTGCCGTCATGTCTGAGTCTACTAACCAGGCCCTGACGTCGATCGTGGGCGCTGCCCCTCTGCTCAAGAAGGTTAAGGTGCACCGCTGGGTTTTCCCGGTGCAGAAGGTGCTCTTCTCGCTGGTCAACTTTGCCTTCTCGCTGGTCGCCGTCGCCATCGTCATGCTGTGGTTCCGCGTTATGCCTTCTTGGCACCTGATTCTGTTGCCGGTTTGCCTGCTGCTGCTTATGTGCTTCTGCATGGGCCTGGGCATGATGCTCTCTGCCCTTACGGTCTTCTTCCGCGACGTTATGCATCTGTGGAGCGTCGTCATTACGGCTTGGACCTACATTACGCCCATCTTCTGGACGACCGACTTCGTTGCGCAAATGCCGCATCTCGTGCGCATTCTGGTCTATGCGAACCCCATGTATAACTACCTGCAGTTTATGCGTGATATCTTCCTGTTCCAGACTACGCCCTCGCTTATGACGTTTGGTATGTGCGTCGCTTGGGCGGTTCTTGCGCTTGTTATTGGCTACACCGTGTTCCATAAGTCCGAGCGCAAGTTCATCCTCTACATCTAAGGAGTGCTGTGATGACTGAATCTGTTGTTGATTACAGCGAGCAGCCTCTGGCTGTCGAGGTCGACGACGTCACCATGATCTTTAACATGGCGTCCGAGTCGCTGACCAACCTCAAGGAGTACTTCATCAAGCTTGCCAAGCACGAGCTGTTCTTTGAGGAGTTTAGGGCGCTTAAGCACATCTCGTTTGATATTCATCGCGGCGAGGTCGTGGGTCTGGTCGGCACCAATGGCTCCGGCAAGTCTACGATGCTCAAGATTATCGCTGGCGTGCTTGAGCCTAGCGAGGGCAGCGTTAAGGTGCACGGTAACATCGCGCCGCTGATTGAGCTTGGCGCCGGCTTTGACCCCGAGCTGACCGCCCGCGAGAACATCTATCTGAACGGCGCCCTGCTCGGCTATACCAAGGAGTTCATCGACGCCAACTTTGACGGCATTATCGAATTCGCTGAGCTGCAGAACTTTGTCGATATGCCGCTTAAGAACTTCTCCTCGGGCATGGTGGCGCGTATCGCCTTTGCAATCGCGACGATTACCGAGCCCGATATTCTGATCGTTGACGAGACGCTGTCCGTCGGTGATGTGTTCTTCCAGCAGAAGTGCGAGGCCCGCATCCAGCACTTTATCCAGAGCGGCGACGTGACGGTTCTGTTCGTTTCGCACTCTATGGAGCAGGTTGAGCGCATCTGCCAGCGTGCCGTTTGGATTGAGAAGGGTGACCTTCGCATGGACGGCCCGGTCGATGAGGTCTGCAAGGCGTACCGCGAGCAGTTCAACTAGGTTATAATTACTTGCGCCTGACAGGCTTGTGCTTGCTTGGGCGTGCGGTTATTTGCTCCATTAGCTCAGTTGGATAGAGCAGGGGACTTCTAATCCCAAGGTCGACGGTTCGAATCCGCCATGGAGCACCATCGTTTATTAAGCCCAGACCGCTTGGTGGTCTGGGCTTTTTTCATCTTGTGTGTTGCTGGAGCCGAGCGCGAGCAAGCCGCTGCTGTTTGTTGGGGTTGGCATTTTACTTTTCGAGATGCTCTTTCAGCAGCTCCAACGCGTGGGCGTAGCCCTTCAGGCCCTCTCCGGTGATGGTGGCGAAGCAGGCCAGACGGGCGTAGCTCACCTGGCGGAAGTCTTCGCGGGTCTCGACTGCGCTAATGTGGACCTCCACAGCCGGGATGGCGACGGCTTTGAGCGCGTCCAGGATGGCCACGCTTGTGTGCGTGTAGGCGGCCGGGTTGATGACGATGCCGTCGACCTTTCCGTAAGCCTCCTGGATCTTGTCGACGATGCTGCCCTCGTGGTTAGACTGGAAGACCTCGACCTCGTCGAAGCCCTGTGCGGCACCCGCTTCCTGGCAGATCTGCACTAAGCGATCGTAGTTGTCGCTGCCGTAGATGCCTGGCTCGCGAATGCCGAGCATGTTGAGGTTGGGGCCGTTAATGACGAGTGCTTTCATGGTTGCTTCCTTTGCAGTTGAAAAACCACCACAAAGGTGCCTGCCCCCTTTGTGGTGGTTTTGGTTAGAGAGCGGGTGGGAGGGTGTCGAGGAGGGCATGGGCGGTGTTGGCGGCGCAGTCGCGTGAGTCGATGATGTAGTCGGCCCAGGCGCGGTAGCGCGGCATACGCTGCTCGGCCAGCTTGTCGATGCCGTCGCGCGCGGTGATGGGGCGGCCCTTGTGGGCGAGCTCGTCGAGCTTGCGGTTGAGCATCACGATTTGGCTGTTTTGGTGCAGCAGAGGGTAGTTCTCGTCGCGCGTAACCACGCCGCCGCCGGTGGAGAGCACCAAGCCGCTGCGCTTGGAGATGTCGGCCAGCGCTGCCGTCTCCTGCTCGCGGAAGGCCGCCTCGCCGCACTTGATGATAAAGTCGGCGCAGGGCATGCCCAGGCGCTCCTCGAGGGCGCGATCGAGATCGATGTGCTCGCGGCCCGTGAGCTGGGCGATCTGCTCGCCCACGCGGGTCTTGCCCGAGCCCGGCATGCCGATCAGCGCGATGTTCTGTTCGCGGCGTGACAGGCGCTCCGTTACGTCCAGGATCCTCTCGCGCGGGGTGGCTTTGCCGGTATAGCGCTCGACAGCTTGTGCCGCCTGGGCAACAAGCATAAGCAGGCCGCCGATGCAGGGGATGCCGCGGCGCTCGGCCTCGAGCATCAGGCCCGTGCGGGCGGGGTTGTAGACAATGTCGATGACGCCCTCGAGCGCATCGAGGCCTTCGAGCGTGCAAGGCGCGTCGGGGCAATGGGGGAACATGCCGGCGGGCGTGCAGTTGACGAGTAGGGAGGCGTCGGACTGCTGCGCGATATTGTCGTAGTTGACCTCGCTCGTGCGACCCACGGGTACGACGATGGCGCCCATGTCTCCCAGCACCATACTTGCCGTGGTGCCGGCGCCGCCGGTGGCACCGAGCACGAGGGCCTTCTTGCCGGCAACCTCAACGCCCAACTCCTCGACCAGGCACTGGAAACCGAAGTAGTCAGTATTATCGCCGTGCAGGCGGCCGTCGGGCAGGCGCGTGATGGTGTTGACGTTGCCCATGCGCTCGGCGAGCGGGCTCAGCTCGTCCAGGTATTCCATGACGGCGCGCTTGTAGGGGATGGTCACGTTGGTGCCCTCCCATTCGTCGCCCGTCATAAAAGCCTCAAGATCCTCGGGCTCGCGCTCAAAACGCACGTACTCAAGCCCCGCCAGCTCCTTGTAGATGGTCGGGGTGTAGCTGTGGCCCAGCACGCGGCCCAGCACGCCGTAGGGGCGGGTTGCGGCGGTATCGGTCATCTAGAGCACCTCCGTGTAGCTGCCAAAGTAGGTGAAGCTCTCGCATACGTCGTCGATCGAATCGAGCAGGTCGTCGAGGGCCTTGCTGCCAAAGGGACAGTCCAGGTCAAAGTAGAACATAAACTCAAAGTCGCGACCGGGGATGGGGCGGCTCTCGAGCTTGATGAGGTTGATGTTGAGTGCGTAGAAGCGCTCGAGCACGCGATAGAGGGCGCCCGGCTCGTTGGCCGTGGTGATCATGAGCGAGGTACGGTTGGCACCGGGATAGACGCGTGGCTCGCGGCTGATGACGACAAAGCGCGTGTAGTTGTTGTCCGAGTCCTGGATGTTGGACTCCAGCACCTCCAGGCCATAGAGTGCCGCGCAGCTGCGCGATGCGATGGCGGCAACATCGGTGCGGTCGGAATTGGCGACCATCTCGGCCGACATGGCGGTGTTGGGGTACTTGGTGGCGTGCAGGTCGTGGGACTCGATAAAGCCCGCACACTGGGCAATGGCTTGGCCGTGGCTGTAAACCTCGCGCACGTCGGCGAGCTTGGTGCCGGGCTTGACGAGCATGTTGTGGTCGATCTTGAGGCGAAGCGAGCGCACGATGTGGAAGTCGAACTGGGCGAGCAGGTCGTAGACGGCGTTGACCGAGCCGGCGGTGGAGTTCTCGATGGGCAGCACGCCAAACTCGCAGAAGCCGTCGCGCACAGCGCGCATAACGCCCTCGAAGGTCTCGAAAAACGCGATGTCGGGCACGTCGAAGAGTTTGCACGCGGCGATCTGGCTATAGGCACCTTCCACGCCCTGGCAGGCAACTGTGGCCGTTTGAGGGAAGGGCGTGTCAAAGGCTGCAGCCGTGGCGTGGGCCTTTTGCGAGACGGTGATGCCCTTGAGCTCGTTGATGTAGCGCTGCTGCTCGGCCTTGCTCATGCTCATAAGGAGGCGGAACAGGGTGATGGTCTGCGCCTCGTAGCGCTCGGGCGCGCGGCTGGCGAGGTTGTTGAGTTTTGAGCGCTCGCGGGCGGGGTCAAAGACGGCCTTGCCCATCTCGATCTTTGATTTGGCGACCTCGGTGGCAATGTCCATTCGCTCGACAAAGCTATTGAGGAGCGTGGTGTCGATGCCATCGATGGCCTGGCGGATGTCAGCAAGGTCCATAGGGACCCCTTTCGTGAATGGTTGCCTGGGGTAGTTAATTTGGGACGGGGCTTTTTTAGCTACCCTTTGACTGTCGACGAATCGATGGGTGCCAGGGCAAATATCAACTGGCATATGGGGGTAGCTAAAATAGCCCCGTCCCAAATTAACTACCCTTGGGGTGGGTGGACTAAAGCTGTCCGGCGTCTTCTAGGAGGGCGTCCCAAATTGCGAGGGCGGCGGCTGCTTCGGCTACGGGGACAGCTCGGGGGACGATGCAGGGATCGTGACGACCGTGGACCGAGAGTTCGACATTTTCCATGGCGTCCATGTCCACGGTCTGCTGCTCGCGGCCAATGGAGGGCGTCGGCTTTACGGCCATACGCCACATGACGGGCGCGCCGGTCGAAATACCGCCCAGGATGCCGCCGGCGTTGTTGGATTCGACCTCGATCTTTCCGGTCTCGGCGTCGATGCGATACGGATCGTTGTTCTCGCTGCCGCGCATGGCGGCCACGGCAAAACCCATGCCAAACTCCACGCCCTTTACGGCGGGAATGCCAAACGCGATTTGCGCGATGCGGTTCTCGATACCGTCGAACATGGGGTCGCCGATGCCCGCGGGAAGCCCGTAAATGCCGCACTCCACGATGCCGCCGATGCTGTCGAGTTCGTCGCGCGCGGCTAGGATCTCCTCGCGCATGCGGCCGGCTGCGGCGGCGTCAATGCACGGCAGATCGTTCGTAAGGATCGCCTTGCGGTCGGCCTCGCGATAGACCATATCGTCCATCGGCAGGTCGGAGATGCCGCCGATCTGCGCGACGTGCGCCATGACCTGAATGCCGCGGGCCTCGAGTACCTGCAGTGCAATGCCGCCGGCGATGCATAAGGGGGCCGTTAGGCGGCCGGAAAAATGCCCGCCACCAGCGACATCGTGCATGTTGTGATACTTCACACGCGCCGGGTAATCGGCATGTCCCGGACGGGGCTTGCGGCGCAGCTCGGAGTAATCCTTGGAGCGCGTGTTGGTGTTCTCGATAATCGCGGCAATGGGCGCGCCGGTGGTATGTCCATCGACAACACCGGCGATGATGTGGGCGGCGTCGGCCTCGCGGCGTTTGGTCGCGGTCTCGTCGCGGCCGGGGGCGCGACGGTCGAGGAAGGCCTGCAGCTTCTCCTGGTCCACAGCGATGCCCGCCGGGATGCCATCGAGCGAGCAGCCGATAGCGGGGGAGTGCGATTGGCCGAAGATGCTTAAGTGCAATACGTTGCCAAAGGTCGAGGACATGCTATTCCTCCTCGAGTGTGACCTTGCCGCCCAACAGGCGGTAGTGGTCGAAGAAATCGGGATAGGACTTGTTGACGGCCTCGGCGCCGTGGATCACGACCTCGCCGGTGGCACGGCTCGCAGCGATGGCGGCCATCATGGCGATGCGGTGGTCGTTGTGCGAATCGACCTCGCCGCCGGTGAAGGCATCGACACCCTTGATGATGAGGTCGTCACCGGCGATGCGCACCTGTGCGCCCAGCGCGGTGAGCTCGCGGGTGGTGGTGACCAGACGGTCAGATTCCTTGATGCGCAGGCGCGCACAGTCACGGATGAACGTGCGGCCCTGAGCCAGCGAGGCCACGGCCGAGATAACGGGTACCAGGTCGGGAATGTCGTGGGCGCTCATCTCAAAGCCGGCGAGCTTGTCGGACTGCACGGTGGCGGCGTTGGTGGAGCGCACGATGCGGGCGCCAAAGCGCGAAAGCGCGGCAAGCACGTTGCGGTCGCCCTGCGCGGAGCTCAGCGACACGCCCTCCACGGTGATGGGGTCGGTGCCGATGGCGCCAGCGCACAACCAAAAGGCGGCGTTGGACCAGTCGCCCTCGACGGCCACGCTGCCGGGCGTGCGGTACGAGCCACTGCTCACGCGGAAGTTCGTGACCTCGGGCTGACCGTCCTTGGCGGGAATGCGCTCGACGTTGACCTCAACGCCAAAGGCCTTCATGGCCTGGATCGTTAGGTTGATGTAGGGGCGGCTCTCAATGAGGCCGGTCACCTGCACACAGGAGGGCTGGGCGAGCAACGGGGCCGCCAGCAGCAGGCCCGAGATATACTGCGAGCTCACGTTGCCCGGCAGCACAAAGGTGCCCGGGCGCATGCGGCCGCTTGTCTTGAGCGGAAAACCGCCCAGACCCTGCAGGTCGCAGCCGGCGGCGATGATCTCGTCCGAGAGCGGGGACAGCGGGCGGGCGCCCAAGCGTCCCTGACCCACAAAAGTTGCTTCTGCGCCCAGCGCGCAGGCGACGGGCAACATAAAGCGGAGCGTGGAGCCGCTTTCGCCGCAGTCAAGCGTTCCGCCGGCAAGTGCCTTGAGCAGGCCAAACTCAATGCTCTTCATGGTAGGGTGGACCTGGAAGCCGTCCTCGACGGTCTCGATGCGGGCGCCCAGGGCCGTAAGGCAACGCACCGTAGCCTCGATGTCGGCGCAGGTGGTGTTGCAGGTAACGTGCGTCTCGCCGTTGGCAAGCGCAGCGCAGATGATCAGGCGATGCGCCATCGACTTGGACGCGATCGCGGGAACGGTGCCCTTGAGCGGGGAGGGGGTGATGCGGGCTAGCATGCGAATGCGTCTCCCTTCTGGCCGAGGCCCTCGGCAATGAGTTCGTGGAAAGTGGAAAGCGGCGTGCGGTCGATGCAGCAGCGGCCAATGCCGTGCGGAATCACCAGGTCGATGGTGTCGCCCGCGCGCTTCTTGTCGTGGAGCGCCTCGGCAAAGACGGCATCGGCATCTAGGTCGCAGCGGGTCTTGAGGCCATGGCGGGCGCAGAGCTCCTCAATACGACCGGGCAGTGCAGCATCGCAAACGCCGTGCAGGGCCGCGGCGCGCGTGATAATGCCCATGCCGATCGACACGCAGTTGCCGTGTCCGAGCTCAAAGTGCTCGCAAGCCTCGACGGCGTGTCCGGCGCTGTGTCCAAAGTTGAGGAGCTTGCGCTGGTTGATCTCGCGCTCGTCGGCAACGACCACGGCGCGCTTGATGTCGATATTGCGGGCGATGATGAGCGCTACGCGGGCCACATCGCGGTTGAGTAGCTCAAGCGTAAGCGGGGTCTTCTCCAGTTCGGCGAAAAGCTCCGGGTCGGCGATCACGGCATGCTTGATGACCTCGCCGCAGCCGTCGGCGAACTGCTCGGGCGTGAGGGTGGCCAGGCACCCCACGTCGGCGATAACCACGCTCGGCTGCCAAAAGGCGCCGGCCAAGTTCTTGCCGGCAGCCAGGTCGATGGCGGTCTTGCCGCCCACCGACGAATCCACCATGGCGAGCAGACTCGTCGGGATCTGCACAAACTTGCAGCCGCGCATGTAGGTGGCGGCCACAAAGCCCGCCACGTCGCCCACGACGCCGCCGCCGAGTGCCACGATCACGTCGGAGCGCGAAAGCTCGTGCTCGGCCACAAACTCTAAAATGGCAACGTAGGTCTCGGCGCGCTTATGGGCCTCGCCAGCCTCGAAGGTGCAGATGCTCACCTCGTAGCCTGCGGATTCGAGGCTCTGCTTAACAGGCATCTGGTAGAGGGGGCCTACGTTGGTGTCCGTCACGATGACAGCGCGCGAGCCGCCGGCGGTGGCTCGAACGAGCGGTCCCGCCTGCTCCAGCAAAAACGTGCCAACATGCACCTGGTAGGGGCGTGCAGTGTCGATATCGATGGTAATCGCCATAAGCTATGGTCCTTTCGACCTGGCGTGATAGGTGGTCTAGTGGGAGGCCTCGTCGTCGAGTGCGCGCTTAATGCGGTCGCCCTCGGCAAGGAGATTCTCCAGATAGCGCTGGTCGCGGTCCTTGAGCGCACGGCTGTAGGCGCCAAGCGACTCGATCAGATGGTCGATCTCGAAGGCGAGCGCGTCGGCGTCGTCGATCATGAGCTCGGACCACATTTGCGGGTTGAGGTGCGCCACGCGGGTGAGATCGCGGTAGCTACCGGCCGAAAAGCCGTGGTGGACCTGGGCGGTGGGGCTTTTGACGTAGGCGTTGGATACCACGTGCGCAAGCTGGCTCGTGAAGGCGATGACGCGGTCGTGCTCGGCGGCGCTGGTCACGCTGAACTTGCCAAAGCCCAAGGGGCGCACCATCTCGCGCACCTGGCCCAAAAGCTCCAGCTTGAGCGCATCGTCTACCGCGGGCGGTACGAGCACCAGCGGGGCGCCCTGGAACAGGTCGGCACGAGAGTTAGCGTAGCCCGAGAACTGGGTGCCCGCCATGGGGTGCGCGCCCACAAAGTAAAAGCCGTGCTCGCGGGCAAGCTCAAAGGCACGTTCGCACACGATGCCCTTGACGCCCACCGTGTCGATCACCACAGGGCCCATGATGGCGTCGGTGTCGGTGGCGTCGGCGAGCGCCTTGGCGTGCGTCTCGAGCCACTCGATGCATGCCTCGGGGTAGCAAGCCAGGACGATGATGTCGCATTCGCCGAGTGTCTTGTCGTTGAGCTCTCCGGCGACAGTGCCCATGCTGGCGGCCGTCATGACATCGTCATCGGGGTCCCAGGCCAGCACGCGGACGCCCGCCTGGGCATAGCCGCGGGCAAAGCTACCGCCGATGAGGCCAAGGCCGACGATACCGGCGCACTTGGGGCCGCCCTGGTTAACGCGCGCGTTTCTCACCGTACCCATGGGCTACTCCATGGTCTCTTGGCAGACGACCTCGCGGATGGCGCGAATGCGGCGCATGGTGTCGTCGAACTGGTCGGGGGTGAGGGCCTGAGCGCCGTCGGACCATGCGCGGCTGGGCTCGTCGTGGACCTCGATCTCCAGGCCGTTGGCGCCGCAGGCGGTCGCGGCGAGCGCCATGGGCTCAACGTAGCGGGTGTAGCCGGTGGCGTGGCTGGGGTCGGCGACGACGGGCAGGTGCGACAGGTGGTGCAGAACCGGCACGGCGTTGAGGTCGAAGGTATTGCGGGTGCGGGTCTCGAAGGTGCGGATACCGCGCTCGCACAGGATGACGTTGTCGTTGCCCTCGCTCATGATGTACTCGGCTGCCATAAGCAGCTCGTCGATCGTGCCGGACATGCCGCGCTTGAGCAGAATCGGGGTTTGGGTCTTGCCGACCTCCTTGAGCAGGGGGAAGTTCTGGGCGTTGCGGGCGCCGATCTGCATGACGTCAATCTTCTTGTCCAAGAAGACCTGCACGTCGCGTGGATCCATGATCTCGGTGACGATCGGCATGTCGAGCTCGGCAGACGCCTCGCACAGCAGGTCGAGGCCGGCGGGGCCCATGCCCTGGTAGGCGTAGGGGGAGGTGCGGGGCTTGTAGGCACCGCCGCGCAGCATCGTGGCGCCGGCGGCCTTCACGCGGCGTGCGATGCGGATGAGGTTCTCGCCCTCGACGGAGCAGGGACCGGCGATGACCTGGAACTGGTCGCCGCCGATCTTGACGCCGTGACCGCAGTCGATGACGGAGTCCTCGGGGTGGAACTTGCGGTTGGCGCGCTTGAACGGCTCGGAGACGCGCTGCACGCGCTCGACGACATCCATGGACTCGAGCAGGAACGGGTCGATCTTGGTCGTATCGCCCACCAGGCCGATAATCGTCTCATTCTCGCCGCGCGAGACATCGGTCTTCAGGCCCTTTTTCTCAATCCAGCTGACGATATGGCCGACGGCCTCGTCGCTGGCGCTCTGCTTTAAAATTGCAATCATGGTGTGCCTCTCACCTCGATGGATAACTTTTGCAAAAACGGCCCGCATCGCGAGCCGTGTATATATGGTGCATGAGAGTTTATACTATCTGACTCGCTTTTGCCTTCTAAAGTGGGCCGTTGCGCCGCGTCTTCCTAGGAATTGCAAAGCTTTTTCTTTTATTTTGATAGCCCGTGGTGCACTTGGGTATAATGCCAAACGTTGGCCCTATTAGCTCAGGGGATTAGAGCGTCTGCCTCCGGAGCAGAAGGCCGTTGGTTCGAATCCAACATGGGGCACCATCGAACGTAAGACCGTCCGAACCTCGCATGGTCCGGGCGGTTTTTCTTATACCGACGCGACGTGATGGGACGTGGTATGGCAGCAACGGATATCGAGCGCGGACTCTCGACCGCCGAGGTCGAGGAGCGCATCGCCGCCGGTAAGATCAACCGCAACATGGAGCTCAAGACCAAGTCGGTCAAAGAGCTCATCATCGAGAACCTCTGCACGCTGTTCAATTTGATCAACGTGATCTTGGCGTTCCTGGTCATTTTGACCGGTTCGTTTAAGAATCTGACGTTCCTGTTCGTGGTGTTCTTGAACACCGCTATCGGCGTCATTCAGTCCATGCGTTCCAAGAAGATGGTCGATAAGCTCACGCTTCTGACCTCTAAGAAGGCCATCGCGGTGCGCGACGGTGCCGAGGTGGAGCTCGACTTGGACCAGATCGTGCTCGACGACATCATCCGCCTGGGGCGCGGCGATCAGATTCCCGCTGACGCCGTGGTGGTTTCGGGCGAGGCGCTCGTGAACGAGAGCCTGCTGACGGGCGAGAGCGACCTTATTAAGAAACAGCCCGGTTCCGAGCTCATGAGCGGCAGCTTTATCGACTCGGGCCTGCTGCGCGCCCGCGTGATCCATGTCGGCGCCGACAACTACGTGGCCAAAATTAATAACGAGGCCAAGTACGTCAAAAAGGTCAATTCCGAGATCATGAACGCGCTTAACGCCATCGTGCGCTTTGCGAGCATCATCATGATCCCGCTCGGTTTGGCGTTGTTTGCCTCGAGTGTGAGCGAGCTGTGGGATGCCGCGGGAACCCCGGGCGATAGCGCACTTTCGTGGTGCTTCTCCGAGCTGCTGGCTGGCCATGTGCCTTCGTCGGCGCTGCTGTCCACGGTGGGCGCCCTGCTGGGCATGATCCCGCAAGGCCTGGTGCTGCTGACCTCGTCGGTGCTCGCCATCGCCACGGTGCGCCTGGCCCGCCGCAAGGTGCTGGCGCAGCAGCTATACTGCATCGAGACGCTTGCTCGCGTCGACGTGCTGTGCCTGGACAAGACGGGCACCATCACGTCGGGCCGCATGGAGGTCGAGGGCACGTATCCGCTGCCGGTTGAGGGCGTGAGCTTAGGCGCC
Organism: Collinsella sp.; assembly: GCA_037320555.1. Classification (GTDB taxonomy): domain Bacteria; phylum Actinomycetota; class Coriobacteriia; order Coriobacteriales; family Coriobacteriaceae; genus Collinsella. Next base: position 23,163 of record JAYBVN010000026.1, read on the forward strand.
GGCTCCGACGAGGCGACCGTTCCCGTCGATACCACGGTGCTTGATTTTGCGCTGGCTAACGTCGCGCGTGCGACTTCGGCCGATGCCAACGAGACCTGCCAGGCGCTGCTCAACTATTACGCCGATCGCCCGGTCGAGGTGTCCGAGCCGCTGTCGGTCATTCCATTCTCGTCGTCTAAAAAATGGAGCGGCGCTTCTTTTGCGCAGGGCTCCTATGTGATGGGCGCCGCGCAGTTTGTGCTTTCCGAGCGTGTGTTTTCGCAGGTCGAGAACCGTGTCGCCGAGCTTGCCGATACCCGCCGCGTGCTCGTGGTGGCGCGCGTGGACGGCTTTACGCCCGATGGGGATATGGTGGGCGAGGCCGAGCCCGTGGGCTTTGTGACCATCCGCGACGAGATTCGTACCTCGGCGGCCGAAACCATCGGCTACTTTAACGAGCAGGGCGTGACCCTCAACGTGATCAGTGGCGACGACCCGCGTACGGTGTCGTCGATCGCGCGCGTGGTGGGCGTGCCGGGGGCGGACGCTTATGTGGACGCCACGACGCTCGATACGCCGGCCAAGCTCGATGCCGCAGTGGACCGCTACCATGTCTTTGGTCGTGTGACCCCGCAGCAGAAGCGCGAGCTCGTGAAGGCGCTCAAGCGCCGCGAGCACACCGTGGCCATGACGGGCGACGGCGTCAACGACGTGCTGGCGCTCAAGGAGGCCGACTGCTCCGTCGCCATGGCGGCTGGCTCCGATGCCGCGCGCAACGTGGCCGAGATCGTACTCGTCGACAACGATTTTGCCTCGATGCCCGCCGTGGTGGCCGAGGGCCGTCGCTCCATCAACAACCTGCAGCGTTCGGCCTCACTGTTCCTGACCAAGACGCTGTTCTCGATGGGCCTGGCGGCGCTGTGTGTCGCGCTGCCGCCGTACCCCTTCGAGCCCATCCAGATGACGCTCATTAACTTCTTCTGCATCGGCGCGCCGGGCTTTGTGTTGGGCCTGGAGCCCAACAATGCTCGTGTGAAGGGTGCGTTTTTGAGCAACGTACTCAAGCGTGCACTGCCGGCGTCGATTGCGGTCATTTTGGCTGCGGCGCTCGATATCTTTGTGGCGCGCGTGTTTGGCTTTAGTCAGCTCACGCTGTCTACGATGTGCCTGCTTACGTCGTGCGCGGCGAGCGTCAGCCTAATCTGGCGCATCTCGCAGCCTCTCACGCCCTTACGTGTGGTGCTCTTTGTGTTTGTAGTCGCCGGCATCCTGGTGGGCGTTATCGGATTCCCGGAGCTGCTGTCTATTGCCAACCTGTCGATGGGCCAGATGGTTATCTTGGCTGTTATCGTGGTCTTTACCTGCTCGGTGTTCTTTAAGCTCGCCACGATGATGGATTCGCTCAAGCCGCGTCGTCGTCATGCCGCAACTGGTTTTGGCCGTGGTGTGCGCGTCCACCTGGGTCGCGGTGGCGGCAAGGTGAGCTCGACGGGTTCGACGGCCGAGCGTTTTGCCAAGCGCGTCGCCGCCGACATGGCGCAGCGCCGCGAAGATCGCACCGCTCGCGAGGCCGAGGCCCGCGCACTCGAGGGCGTGGCCCAGGCCCAGCCCAAGAAAAAGAAGAGTGCCGGAGCCAAGCGCTCTCGCGTGACCAAGTCCGCCCAAGGCATCAAGGTCTCGATGCCAAGCAAAAAGAAGAAGTAGCTACGCGCCCTGGCGATGTTGAATTGGTGCCTTGTTCCTGTGGGGCCGTGGCGATGTTATGCTCTAACCTCGATTGTTTGAATTGCTTCGAAAAGAGGATGCCGTGATCTGCCCGCATTGCCTTAAGACTATCGAGGACGGCGCCTCGTTCTGCCCCTACTGCAACGCCTATGTGGGTCCGGGCGATGGCCCCGAGCACACCGAGTTCGTGTTCTGTGAGGGCTGCGGTGCCCGTCTTTCTCCGCATGATCGTACGTGCCCCAAATGCGGACGCCCCGCTCCGGGTATCCTCTCCGAGGACGCGGCCGCATCCGACCTGGCAGCGGGCCGCACGGCGGGCTTTCCGCGCCTAACGCAAGAGCAGATCGATACCGAGGTGCCGCATGCGCCTGCCTCGGCTGCCGCGGTTCTTTCGGACGCCGCCGATCCTAACGAGACCTGCGTGCTGCCGGCTTTCGATAAGGATTTCGGTATTCCCAAGGTCGATATTCCCACGCCCGTTTCCCTGCATGACGATGCTCAAAAACCCAAGCGCAAAGTGCATCCCGACGAGGACGCCTATCACAAGCACAAGCGTCATATCCCCAAGCCGCTCATCGTCATCGCGGTCCTTGCTGTCGTTTGTGGCGGTGCCTATTGGTTCGTGACGACCGATCCCATGGGTGTTATGCCCGGCTTCTATGACCAGTTTGGCCAGGCCGCGCAGACGACCTTCCCTACGCGCCAAAAGGGTGAGGCGACTGAGGACGATACCAAGCAGGACGATTCTGCCGAGGTGGTTCAGGAAGAAACCGTGCTCACCGATGATCAGCTCTATACCAGGCTCGACGGTCTGTATCAGACCATCGTGTCCTACGGTGACGAGGGCCAGATCGGCGAGGTCATCGATTCTTTTAACAACGGCTATCTTCGAACGCCGCTGTCCACCCGTCAGGAGCTGTCGCAGAGTGCCTACGCCCTGCGCGACCAGATCAAAAAGACGCAAGATGAGCTCAACAACCTTAAGTATCAGGACGATACGGTCTATGCGGACGACATCGCCCACTTAAAGCAGCTTGCCGAGTGGATGTATGAGCGCGTCGACGTGATTTGCCAGAGCTGGGACATCTCGCTGGCCATTCCCGATGGCGAGTCGATGAGTTCCCACCAAAGCGAGATCCTGGCGCCCATCGCGCAGAGTGGCAACAGCGCGCTGAACCAGTACGACGCCAATGTGGGTTCCTGGAAGCCGCAGCAGCGTTCCTAAAATTAGTTCGCCATAGTCGGCATAACCTACGTGCGCAATTGATGTAAGCGCATGCTTATTGCTACAATTCGTACAAATATGCTTTAAACGCACGAGGAAGGAACCACATGTTTGGTTTTAAGAAAGAGCTCTACACGCCTGAGTATCAGCTTGCCGGCGACGAGTGCGCCGTTATCGAGACGTCGAAGGGTACCATCAAGGTCAAGTTTGACGGCGAGGGCGCTCCCATTCATGTCGCGAACTTCTGCGAGCTTTCCACGATGGGTTTCTATGATGGCCTTAAGTTCCATCGCTATGTGCCCGGCTTTGTCATTCAGGGCGGCGACCCCAATACCCGCGATATGTCCGGCGCCGACGTCGCTGCCGGTCTTGAGGGCCCCGACGGCATGCCCGGTACCGGTGGCCCCGGCTACTGCATCAAGGGCGAGTTTGCAACCAATCCGCGCAACAGCCATGTCGATGGCGCCCTTGCCATGGCACGCTCCATGGATCCCGATTCCGCGGGTTCGCAGTTCTACTTCTGCTTGGGTGCCCAGCATAACCTCGATTCCGGTTACACCGTCTTTGGTACCACGGTCGAGGGTCTCGATGTGATTTCGCAGCTGCGTGCCGGCGACGAGATCGTCCATGTCGAGATCGTTCACGAGTAAAGGGGATTTCCTTGAATAGCCAGCTGATCCAACAGGGCCGTGCCGCTTACCGCGCGGGTGATTTTTCCGCTGCAGCCCAGATGCTTGGGGCGGCAAAAACTCCCGATGAGATTATGGGCGAGGCCGATCACCTTCGTGGCAACGCCTTGATGCACCTGGGCATGTATGCCGAGGCCGCCGAGGCCTATGCCGCCGCCCTCAACGACGGCACCTATGGCAAGCGCGGCGCGCTGCTCACCAACCGCGGCAAGGCACTCGCCGCCGTGGGCGACTACACGACGGCCGCTCAGGCGTTCTCTGCCGCTACGCAGGACGCTTCTTATGCCACGCCGTTCAAGGCCTATCTGGGCCTGGGTAACGCGCTGTTCCAGTCGGGCGACTATGCCAACGCGGGTACTGCTTTCCGTCAGGCTGCCATCGACGGCGCTAATCCGGCTCCTGCCGCCGCACTCGGCGAGCTCGGTCGTTGCTTCATTAAGCTCGGCCGTCCGGCGGATGCCGTGGAGACCTACCGTACGGCTATCGACTTTGCCGGCCCCCGCGACGACACGCGTGCGCTCAACGCCGGCATGGGTCAGGCGCTTTCTGCCGCCGGCCGTCCCTCCGACGCACTCGACGCCTTTAACGCCGCTACTGCCGATGGTATCTACCAGCTCACCTCCGAGCAGGCCGATGAGCTTGCCCGCGTGCACGATTCGCTTGCCGCGCTGTCTGCCCAGACGGCTATGGCCACGGCTCCGGCGCCCGCGATGGACGCTCCTGCCGTCGATCCGCTCGATCCTACGGGCGCGACCGGTCAGTTTATGCCCGATCCCTCGGACACCGGCTTCTTTACGCTGTCCGAGTCCGAGATGGTCCAGCAGGACCGTCAGGATCGTAAGCAGGCCAAGGTCCGTCGTCGCCACCGCCACACGGGTCTCAAAGTCTTCATCGTGCTGCTTCTGCTCATTTTGATCGCCGTGGGCGGTCTGGGCTTTGCCTACACGCGCGGCTTTGGTTTCCCGTCCCAGGAGTCTGTCGTTTCCGATCTGTTCCAGGCTGCCGGCGACGGTGACACGGCAAAGGCCGAGTCTTGCCTGGCCTCGAGCCTGTCCGAGGACGCTAAGTCGATGATCATCTCCTCGATTCCGCAGGGTGCCACTGTGTCCGTCGAAGGCATGGATCAGTCCATGACCGAGACGACCGCTAAGGTGAAGGCATCGCTGTCCAAGGGCGGCGAGCAGGAGTACACCGTCAAATTCGTGCGCTCCGACAACCATATCGGCTGGGCCGTTTCCTCGCTCGATATGGATTTCTCGGCTGCTGACAACCAGTAGTGACCTTATGGGATTTAGCTTTGCCCGGCGCTTCACCGCAAGTGAGGTGCCGGGCTTGCGCTAGTATGATGAGCTAGTAGTTTTCCAGCAATCATCCAACACATCAGGAGTTGCGTTGTTTTCTTTGATGGATATGTTCTTCGGTAGCTATGCGGGCGATCTTGCCATCGACCTCGGCACCGCCAATACGCTTGTCTCCGTGCGCGGCAAGGGCATCGTCATTCGCGAGCCCTCTGTCGTCGCCATCGATAAGAACGACGAGCGCATCCTGGCGGTCGGTATCGAGGCAAAGCGCATGCTCGGCCGTACGCCCGGCAACATCGTGGCCGTTCGTCCCCTGAAGGACGGCGTCATCGCCGACTTCGATGTTACCGAGGCTATGCTTCGCTATTTTATCGACAAGGCGTCCGAGAAGCGCTATCCGTGGACCCCGCGTCCGCGCGTTGTCGTCTGCGTTCCCTCCGGCGTCACGTCGGTCGAGAAGCGTGCTGTCTTTGAGGCCACGATCCAGGCTGGCGCTCGCCAGGCCTACCTGATCGAGGAGCCCATGGCTGCCGCTATCGGCGCCGATCTGCCCGTCGAGGAACCCACCGGCTCCATGGTCATCGACATCGGTGGCGGTACCACCGAGGTTGCCGTTATCGCTATGGGTGGCATCGTCGTCTCGCAGTCCATCCGTATTGCCGGCGACGAGTTCGATCAGGCCATCCTCACGCACGTTCGTGATGCCTACAACTTGGCCATCGGCGAGCGTACGGCAGAGGACATCAAGATCAAGGTCGGCTCCGCCGTGCCGCTCAAGGACGAGCTCGACGTCGAGGTCAACGGCCGCGACGTGATCACCGGTCTGCCCAAGACCGTGCGCATCGAGAGCGAGGAGATTCGTCGCGCGCTCAACAAGCCGCTCGACGAGATGGCCAAGGCCGTCAAGGACGCACTCGACGCTACGCCTCCCGATCTTGCCTCGGACCTTATGTACTACGGTATTTTGCTGACTGGTGGCGGCGCGCTGCTGCGCGGTCTCGACGTGCGCCTGCGCGATGAGACCGGTGTTTCGGTCAACGTCAGCCCCACGGCGCTCGATAACGTCGTTAACGGCTGTGCCCGCGTGCTCGAGGCCAATGCGTTTGATGGCGGCTTCGTCCAGACCAATGCTTAATTTCCAAAAGGTGGATTCCATTTGGCACGATCTTCGGGTTTCTCCACAAATCTGAATACCAAGCGACAATCAACGGGTATGCGCCCGTTGATTGTTTTCAGCCTGATTTCGGTGTTGCTGCTCACGTTTTACATCCGCGAGGGCGAGGCAGGACCGATTCATGCCGTGCGTTCGGGCGTGACGACGATTACCTCGCCGGTGCGCTTTGTGGGCTCGGCTGTGGCGGCCCCCTTCAATGCGATCGGCAACGTGTTCTCTAACCTTACGGCGTCGCAGGACACGCTTGACGAGCTTAAGAAGCAAAACGAGGAGCTGACCTCTAAGGTTGCTGAGCTCTCCGAGGCTCAAAAGACCGCCGAGCGTCTGGAGGGGCTGGTCGGCCTGCAGTCGACCTACAACCTCAAATCGACCGCTGCTCGTATCGTTGGTGCCTCGGGCGATGCCTGGACCTCGACCGTAACCATCGACAAGGGCTCTGCCGACGGCCTTACCATCAACATGCCCGTGACGAGTTCTGCCGGTGTTATCGGTCAGATTATCGAGGTATCGGCCAAGACCTCTACCGTGCGCCTTATTGGCGACGAGAACTCGGGTGTGTCCGCCATGGTACAGGACACGCGCGCCCAGGGCATGCTGCAGGGTCAGGCTGACGGCACGCTGCGTCTTGAGTACGTGAGCGTCGACTCCGATGTTAAGGTTGGCGACATCATCGTGACCTCGGGCATTGGCGGTGTATTCCCCAAGGGTCTACCGCTCGGCACCGTCTCGTCGGTTGAGAAGTCGGCAAACGACGTGTACTACACCATTGTGGTGCGCGCTCAGACCACGGCCGAGAACAACGAGGAAGTGCTGGTCATCACCTCGCTGACCGACGAACAGTCGGCTTCGGATGAGGACGTGAGCACCGCTAATAGCACGCCGCAGGGAACGTCGCGCGACGCTGCGAACAAGACGAAGGACGAGAGTTCGGATGACAGTTCCGACGCGTCCGAGACGACCGATTCCGGCTCGAGCGAATAGGGGGCATGTCCATGGATCTACACGAGCAGGGGATGAGCTCCCGTACGTTTGTAATCGCCGCCATCGTGTGCGTGCTGCTGCAGGCAGGCCTGGCACCGCAGATCTCCATTGCGGGCGGTCGCGTCAACTTCATGATTATCCTGGTGTGCCTAAGCGTGTTCTCGGGCGACCCGACCCGTGCCGTCGTGTGCGGTTTTTGCAGCGGCTTGTTCTATGACCTGTCCGCTGCCGTGCCGGTGGGCGTTATGTCGCTCCTGCTGACCGTGGGTTCTTTTGCCCTGGTGCACAGCGCCGTCGGTCAGACGGGCGGTACCCCGAGTGCGCGCGGCGTCACTGTGGGCGCCTTCGCGCTCGTCATTAATGTGATCTACAGCATCGTCTTGCTGTTTATGGGTTTGGAGACGAGCTTTGTCGTGGCGATCTTCGGCCATGCGCTGCCGTCCTCGATCCTGACGGGTCTGGTTGCCATTCCGTTTTTGATGTCCGGCGTCGTGCCGCAGTCCGGCTATGGATTCTCCGCACGTGGCGGACGCCAGACGGGTATGCGCTTTAAGCCCAAGACCCGTAAGCTCAAATAGGGGAGGCCCGTAGATGTCTTCCCAGATGACGGTTATTATCGCCGGTATCGTGCTGGTTGTGGCCATCGTGGTCGCGCTGGTCATCATGCGTCGTGGCGATTCCCGTTTTACCTACGATACGCAGCATGGAACGGCCCCGCGCGCCACCGAGGGCGAGGGCAATACCGCGGTGACCGCCTTTAAGGGCCGCTTTTCCATCCTCACCACGGGTGTGGGCGCGATGTTTGCGGCGCTCGCCGTCAAGCTGTGGGGCATGCAGATGGTCTCATCGGACTATTACGAGAAGCAGGCCAATAGTAATCAGACTCGCACCGTTACAACACCCGCTGTGCGCGGTCGCATCCTCGATCGCAATGGCGTGGCGCTTGTCCAGAACCGTCCCTCACTTGCTGTCGTGGCCTACCGCGACCTTGCCGAGGATGAGGTTCTGGTTCGCCATCTTGCCAACGTGCTTGGAATGCCTTACGTGGCGGTCCTTCGCAATATTCAGGACAATACAGAGGGCGCTCAGAGCCTGCATACCATCGCGACGGACGTCCGTCGCTCCACGGTTGCCTATATCAAGGAACACGCCGGCGAGTTCCCGGGCGTCAAGATTGCCGAGCGTACCGAGCGTCAGTATCCATATGGCGAGACGGCATGCCATATCTTGGGCTATACCGGCACCATTACCTCCGAGCAGCTCGAGGCCCAGAATAAGAAAACCTCTGGCGATGATGATGCTTCTGCTGGCAAGATTACGTACCAGTCGGGCGATATCGTGGGCCAGGCGGGCGTTGAGAGCTACTACGAAAACCTGCTGCAGGGCATTCGTGGCGAGCAGACCGTCAAGGTCGATGCCTCGGGCAATGTGACCGGTCAGGCCGGCGCCGTGCCCGCGAAGGCCGGCTCCGACATTAAGCTCACGCTCGACCTTAAGATTCAGCAGGCCTGTGAGACGGCGCTGGCGAGCGCTATCGAGCTTGCCAAGACCACTGGCTACAGCAATGCCGGCAACGGCGCAGTGGTGTGTCTCGATCCCAACAATGGCGAGATCCTGGGCATGGCGAGCGAGCCCAAGTTCGATCCGTCCGTCTTTATCGGCGGTGTCTCAAATGACGTGTGGACCGAGCTCAATGATGACAAGGGTTCGCACCCGCTGCTCAACCGCGCCATTAGCGGACAGTACATGTCGGCCTCGACCATCAAGCCGCTCTCGGCACTGGCCGGTCTTGAGTTTGGAACCTACACGTCGGGGCAGACGACCAACTGCACGGGTTATTGGACGGGTCTGGGCAAGTCGTGGGGCAAGTACTGCTGGCTGCATTCCGGCCACGGCACCATGACGCTGCAGTCGGGAATCGCCAACTCGTGCGACCCCGTCTTCTACGACATGGGCAAGGCGTTCTTTTATGACGAGCAACATCCCGAGGGTCTGCAGGAGGTCTTTCGTCGCTGGGGTCTAGGCAAGACCTGCGGTATCGATCTGCCGAGTGAGGGCGCGGGCCGTATTCCCGATGCCGAGTGGAAAGAGTCGTACTTCACCGACGCATCTGCCGAGGACCGCAAGTGGAATGCCGGCGATATGACCAACATTGCCATCGGTCAGGGCGACATCCTGGTGACGCCCCTGCAGATGGCGTGTGCCTATATGGGTCTTGCCAACGGCGGCAAACAGTACGTGCCTCACGTGTTTTTGTCTGCCGTGTCGCGCGATGGCGACGGCGATGCCTATAAGTACAACGGCAAGGGCAAGAAGAAGCGCCTGGAGGCCAAGATCAACAGCGATTCGGATTTGGCTCTTGTTCGCAACGGCATGCACGACGTGATTTACACGGCATCGACGTCCCTGGCGGCGCACTTTGGTACCCTGACGCCGCAGGTATACGGCAAGTCGGGCACGGGCGAGAAAAGCGGCGAGGACGAATACGCTTGGTTCTGCGCCTATGCACCGGCCGATAATCCCAAGTATGTCATCGCTACTGTCCTGGAGCAGGGCGGCGGCGGCTCAGATACCGCGATGCATGTCGTGCGCGACGTGCTCGGTGTGATTTATGACGAGCCCGATACCTCTTCGGCCTCGGGCGATTCTTCGGTTCGATAGGAGGTTGCGATGGATTTTTCTCCGGCGGATCTGTTCCGTTCAACCAAGACCGGCTCTCGCAGCAGCCTGGACCGCGTCAACAAGCAACTTTCGGCCTCGCGCGGCACGTTTCGCCAAAAGGTCCATATCGGTGTGCTCGTGGCTACAGTGGCGCTCGTCGCCTACGGTGCCATCATTATCTGGTCGGCTTCGCAGTTTAAGGCCGATGCTTCGTTCTCACGCCATCTGCTGGGAATTGGCATCGGCACGGTGCTGGCGGTGCTGGTCTGGCGCTCCGACCTGCGCGGTATTTCCAATTTCTCGACGGCGTTGCTCGTCATCGACCTGATCGTGATCCTCTCGCCTAAGATTCCGGGTCTGTCCTATACGGGCGGTCTGGGCATGACGGGCTGGATCAAGATTCCCGGTATCGGCTTGACATTCCAGCCGGTTGAGCTTGCCAAGCTCATCACCATCTTCTTTATTGCTACGCTTGGCTCGCAGTATAACGGTCGCATCGATACCGTTCGCGACTACGTCAAGCTCTGCGGCATGTTGTCCATTCCGTTTTTGGCCGTCGTCGCCATGGGCGACCTGGGCTCGGGCCTTGTCGTGCTGGTTTCGGGCGCCATCGTCATTTGTATGAGTGGTGCACGCCGCGAATGGGTGCTGTCGACCCTGGCCCTGCTCGTGGGCCTGGTGGCCCTCGTCCTGGCGCTCGATTCGGTCTTTGATTCGTTGCTCGGCCACGATGTGCTTATCAAGCAGTATCAGATGAACCGTCTGACGGTCTTTATCGACCCCGATAATGCCGATTCGGACGATGCCTACAACCTGCAGCAGTCGCTTATCGCCGTTGGCTCGGGTGGCTTCTTTGGTAAGGGTTTGGGCCATGCGACGCAGTCGGCCGGCGGCTTTCTGCCTGAGTTCCACACCGACTTCGTCTTCGCCTTTCTGTCCGAGACCTTTGGCTTTTGCGGCTCCTTTTTGCTGCTGTGCTTGTACGTACTGCTCATCTTCTCGACGATCCGCGTTGCTTTTAAGTGTGAGTCCCTGTTTTTGCGTCTTTCGTGTGTTGGCATCGTTGGCATGTGGGCGTTCCAGACCTTCGAAAACATCGGCATGTGCATCGGCATGATGCCGATTACCGGTATTCCGCTACCGTTTATTAGCTTCGGTTCGTCTTCGATGATGATTCAGCTGCTGACGGTGGGTATCGTACAATCCATATGGCGGCATCGTTCGGGCGCCGCGTAACCGCTGGAGGGGTTTGCTATGAAAATTCCCGTAGATAAGCTGACCCGCGCTTTTAAGATGGGCGCGTCCGTTAAGAAGGATTCCGATACGCCGGTGCGCGTCTCGGTCTATCTGGATTCGTCCGCCTCGCGCTTTCTGGCCGAGACGGTGCGTGACGCCTTTGTGCCGCAGACGACCTCGGGCATTGTGCGCGTCGAGCGTCTGGGGGAGGAGCGAATTGCTCCAAAGACCGATACCGATGTGGTGCTGGTGCTCTCGTGTGGTTCCGACCGCTTGGAGAGTGCCGTGCAGGAGCTCGTGATCGCCGGCGCGCCCGTGTGCGTGCTTGCCGAGTCTGCTGTGGAGGTGCCGTTTATCGAGGAGTCCACGCCCATGCTCGGCGTGGTAGCGGCAACCGATAAGACGTATCTGCTCGAGACGCTTGCCCGCTGGATTCTCGATCGCACCGACAAGGAAACGGCTTTTGCGGCGAACTTTGCCTTCATGCGCATCGCGGCGGCCAACCGTATCATCACCTCGTGCGCGCTCACCAATATGACGACCGGTGCACTGGTGTTTTTGCCGGGCGCCGATTATCCCGTTATGGCGCTGGCGCAGGTGGGCATGCTCTTTGAGCTCGCTGCCGTCTTTGGACGCGGCATTAAGCCTGAGCGCGGCTACGAGGTCGCCGGCGTGCTTGCCGGCGGTCTTGTGATCCGCGCGGTCACCCGCGCGCTCGTCAAGCAGACGCCGCATATTGGGTTTGCCGTCAAGGCGCTCACTGCTGCCGCGGGCACCTATGGCATGGGCCGTGCGCTCGTTTCGCTCTACGAGCGCGATGTCGACTACAGCCGTGCCAACGAGGTGGTCACTGCCACGTTCTCCCGCGTTCGCGATCTGGTGACCACGGTCGCGGGCGCTACTCGTCCCATGGCGTCCTATCAGGACGCATCAGATCTCGCTGCTTAGGGGTTTTCCGTTGCGCGTTGCATACCAAGACTGTTTTCATTTAATTGAGCCGCTGCTCGCCAAGGTCGAGAAGCCGAGCCGCTATATCGATCACGAGTGGGGTACGCTTTCCAAGGCCGATGCCGACTACCGTTGCTGCCTGATCTACCCGGATGTGTACGAGGTTGGTCTGCCCAACCAGGGCATCGCCATCCTCTACAACATCCTTAACCAGGCCGAGGGCATCTCCTGCGAGCGCGGCTATGTGCCGTGGCCAGATATGGGTGACGCCATGCGCGAGGCGGGCATTCCGCTGCTGTCGCTCGAGGGTGCAGCGCCGGTCGCTTCGTTTGATATTGTCGGCTTGCATGTTCCGCACGAGATGGCGGTGACGAACTTCCTCGAGGCACTCGACCTCGCTGGTATTCCGCTGTTAGCGGCCGACCGAGGCGAAGACGACCCCATCATCATCGCCGGCGGTCCCTCGGTGTACAACCCCGAGCCGTACGCGGCCTTCTTCGATGCCGTCCTCATCGGTGAGGGAGAGGAATCGCTGCTCGAGACCTGCCAGCTGCATCGTCGCCTGCGTGACGAAGGAGTCCCGCGCGCGCAGATTGTCGAGCAGCTTGCATCCATTGCCGGCAACTACGTGCCGTCGCTCTATGAGGTGCGTCACGACGTGCCCTGCTCGCCGCACGGCTACACCGTGCCGCGTGAGGGTAAGGATGCGCCGACTGTGGTCTACAAGCGCGTCGTCGAGGATTTCGGCGCCACGAATCCGCTGTCGCAGTCGTGCGTGCCCTATGCGCAGCTGGTTCACGACCGCCTGTCTATCGAGATCCTGCGCGGCTGTGCCCGCGGCTGTCGTTTTTGCCAGGCTGGCATGACGTATCGCCCGGTGCGCGAGCGCTCGGCCGACCAGATCGTCTCGTCGGTGATTCAGGGTCTGGAAAAGACTGGCTATGACGAGGTGTCGCTGACCTCGCTCTCCACGACCGACCACTCCTGCATTCGCGACGTGCTCGGCAGGCTCAACCGTCGCCTGGAGGATACGGGTATTCGCGTGTCTATTCCGTCGCAGCGCCTGGATTCGTTTGGCGTGGATATGGCCGAGTCGGTTGCCGGCGAAAAGAAGGGCGGCCTGACGTTCGCGCCCGAGGCCGGCAGCCAGCGCATGCGCGACATCATTAACAAAAACGTGACCGAGGAGGACCTGGACCGTGCGGCCAAGGCGGCCTTCGAGGCCGGCTGGAACCGCATGAAGCTCTACTTTATGATGGGCCTTCCCGGCGAGCGCGACGAGGACATCGTGGCCATCGCCAATCTGGCCGATCACGTGCTGGAGCTCGGTCGTTCCGTGGTGCCCAAGGCTCGTCGCGGCTCGATCTCGGTGTCCATCTCGGTCTCGGTCTTTATCCCCAAGGCTGCCACGCCGTTCCAGTGGTGCCCGCAGCTCGACTACGACGACGTCAAGCGTCGCCAGAAGCTGCTCATCACGAGCGTTCGCAACCGTGCCGTCCGCGTGCATTACCACGATGCCGAGACCTCGCTCATCGAGGCCGCGCTTTCCCGCGCCGGTCGTGACATGACGCCCGTCATCATCGATGCTTGGCGCTCGGGTTCTCGCTTTGACGCCTGGGTAGAGCATTTCTCGCTCGATAACTGGAAGGAAGCTGCTGCCAAAAACGGCATCGACCTCAATGAACTCGTGCACCTGCCCTACGAGTTGGATTGGCGTTTGCCGTGGGAGCATGTGAGCCCCGGCTGCACGCGCGGTTTCCTCGAGCGCGAGTACCGTCGCTCGCTCGAGGGCGTCACGACTCCCGACTGCACCCGTACGTCGTGCACCGGCTGCGGGATCTGCCCCACGCTCCACGCCAAGAATGTATTGATGGGTGATCGCGCATGAGTGAGCGCCTGACCGACAACCCCACGCTCTTTAGACTTCGTGTTCGCTATGGCAAGCGCGATCGCCTTAAGTACCTGGGCCATCTCGAAGTGATCCATACCATTGAGCGCATCGTGCGCCGTGCGGGACTTCCCTATGCCGTCACGCAGGGCTTCTCCCCGCACATGCGCGTGGGCTTCTCTTCGGCGCTACCGGTGGGTACGTCGTCGACCTGCGAGTGGTATGACCTGTTTATGACCGAGTTCGTGGCGCTCGACGAGGCGTTTGAGCGCCTGGCTGCGGCGTCTCCGGCCGATCTGGCGCCCATCGAGGCGGCGTACATCGACGTGCGCACGCCGGCCTTGACGGCGCAGCTCACGCGCCTGTCGTATCGCATCGATCTGCACTTGGATCCCGAGGCGCCCGTAAGCGCCGACGAGGTGCGTCGTGCGATCGACACGCTGCGCGCGGACCATGGCATCGACTACGCACGCGGCAAAAAGAGCAAGCGCTTGGATTTGGATCACACGCTCGTGGGCTATGAACTCACGGCGGGGGAGCGCCCGGACCATTTAGTGCTCATGCTCGACACCCATGCCGACAACGAGGGCTCCATGCGTCCGGAAATTTTGCTTTCTGCTGCTGATGTTTTGTTGCAGGGCTTGACCCCGGGCGTGGATGCACCTATTGTTTCCACCGGTATGCAAGACCTCGTGACCATCTGCTCCTACGATGTCGAGCGTCAGAATCAAGCATGCGAGGACGACGAGGGCCGACTCGTCAGCCCCATACCTGTGCGAACTTGTGGATTTGCTCCACATACTCGTTGACGGGGGTATTTTCGCCTGCTACTATATTCGGCTGTTGCACTAACTGATGCATGAAGGGCAAGTAAACATGTACGCAATCGTTAACACGGGCGGCAAGCAGTACAAGGTCGCCACCGACGATGTCATCACCGTCGAGAAGATCGAGGGCAATGAGGGCGACAAGGTCACCCTGCCGGTTATCTTCCTCAACGATGGTAAGAAGATCGTCACCGATCCCGACAAGCTGGCCAAGGCCAAGGTTACCGCTCAGATCGTTGAGCAGTTCAAGGGCGAGAAGCAGCTGGTCTTCAAGTTCCACAAGCGTAAGCGCTATCGTCGTCTGAAGGGTCATCGTCAGCAGCTCACCAAGCTGAAGATCGTGAAGGTCCAGGCTACGTCCCGCGCCAAGAAGGCTGTCAAGGCAGAGGCCGAGGCTGTTGCCGAGGCTCCCGTCGCCGAGTAGATTACACTCGTAACGAAAGAGTAGGTATACACAATGGCACACAAAAAAGGACTCGGTTCCTCCCGTAATGGCCGTGACTCCCGCGGTCAGCGCCTTGGCACGAAGCGCTATGCCGGCCAGACGGTAACCACGGGCACGATTCTCGTCCGTCAGCACGGCACGCACATCCACCCGGGTGAGAACGTTGGCCGTGGTAAGGACGACACGCTGTTCGCGCTGGTCGACGGTACCGTTGAGTTCCACAAGGGTATCAAGCACAGGGTCAGCGTACGCCCGCTCGCGAACGCGTAATTCACCCTTCATAGAGCACATATGTGGGAGGCACTTGAGTTTTAGGATTCAAGGGTCTCCCTCTTTTTGTAGGAGGCGATTCTGTTGTCACAGTTCACCGATATCAGCCGCATTAACGTGTGCGGCGGCGACGGCGGAGCCGGATGCATGTCGTTTAGGCGCGAGGCATTTGTCCCCAAGGGCGGCCCCGATGGCGGCGACGGCGGTCGTGGCGGCAACGTCGTCATCCAGGCCGATGCTCAGCTGTCTTCGCTGATCGATTACCGCTTTAAGCATCACTTCCGCGCCGAGCGCGGCACGCACGGGCAGGGCGCCCGTCGTAACGGCAAGAGCGGCGAGGACCTGATTCTCAAGGTCCCTATGGGTACCGTGGTGCGCGAGCTCGATCCCGAGACGCAGACCCCGATGTTCGAGATTGCCGATCTGGTGCACGATGGCGAGCGCGTTGTCGTGGCTCCTGGTGGCGCCGGCGGCCTGGGCAACACGCACTTTGTGACGTCGGTGCGCCGCGCGCCCGCTTTCGCTCAGCTGGGCGAGCCGGCCGAGGAACACTGGATCGAGCTCGAGATGAAGCTTATGGCCGATGCCGCGCTCGTGGGCTTCCCCTCGGTGGGTAAGTCATCGCTCATCGCTCGCATGAGTGCCGCCCGTCCCAAGATCGCCGACTACCCGTTTACCACGCTCGTGCCGAACCTCGGCATGGTGCGTGCCGGCGAATATTCTTACGTCGTTGCCGACGTTCCCGGTTTGATCGAGGGCGCGAGCGAGGGCAAGGGCCTGGGTCACCAGTTCCTGCGCCACATTGAGCGTACGGCCTTGATCATGCACGTCGTCGACATGACGGGCGGTTTTGAGGATCGCGATCCGGTTGAGGACTATCGCATCATCAACCGCGAGCTCGAGCAGTATGGCGCCGAGCTTTCGGAGCGTCCGCAGATCGTCGTTGCCAACAAGTGCGACGCGCCGGGCACGGCCGACAAGATTGCCGACCTCAAGCGCGCAGCGCTCGACGATGGACATATGTTCTTTGCCGTGTCTGCTGTTACGGGCGCCGGCCTCAACACGCTGATGCTTGCCGTGGGCGAGCAGGTGGCTAAGCTGCGCGCCGAGCTGTCGGTCTCCGATGAGCCGGTCGTTCTGCGCGACGATGAGTGGGAGCGCCGTCGCCTGCAGCGTGAGAAGCGTTTCCGCATTGTCCAGGAGGAGCCCGGTGCCTTCCGCGTGGTCGGTCGTGCCATCGAGCGCATGGTCATCCAGACCGACTGGGAAAATGAGGAAGCCGTCATTTACCTGCAGCATAAGTTTGCGCGTATGGGTGTTGACGACGCGCTCGAGAAGGCCGGTTGCCGTGCGGGCGACGAGGTCCGCATTTGCCAGCGCGCCTTTGACTTTGAGGGCGCTGAGGACTTCTCGGAGTACGAAGAGCTCGAGGATGCTGACGAGGACGTTGCCGTTGAAGCCATTGACGTGGCCGATGCTGCGGATGAGAGCGTCGAGGTTGTCGATGCGGCGGATGCCGCGGACGATGCCGAGACCTCGGAGGGCGAGTAGGCCATGTCGCTGCGCGGTGGAATCGGTCTGCCCGAGCTTCCTCTAGAGGACGGGCAGGAGTTTAGGCTCGGCATTATGGGTGGCACCTTTGATCCCATCCATTACGGGCACCTGGTGACCGCCGAGCAGGCGCGCGAGTCGCTCGACTTGGATGCTGTGCTCTTTATGCCGGCGGGCTCTCCTGCCTTTAAGCTTGACAAGCCGGTGACGCCTGCCGAGGACCGTTATGCTATGACGGTCCTCGCCACCGCCGCGAACCCGGCCTTTTTGGCGAGCCGGTTCGAGATCGACCGCCCGGGCGTAACCTATACGGCCGATACGCTTCATGCCCTTCGCGACTTTTACCCGCCGCAGGTAAAGCTCTACTTTATTACGGGCGCCGACGCGATTATCGATATCGTGACCTGGCATGATGCCGAACGAATCGCTGAGCTTGCTACCTTTATTGCGGCGACGCGACCGGGCTTTGATATCGATACGGCGCGTGCCCGAATCAAAGAGTCGGGGCTGCCGTTCGACGTGCGCTATATTCAGATTCCGGCGCTGGCGATCAGCTCGACGAACATTCGTAAGCGAGTTGCCCGCGGCATGAGCGTGCGCTATCTTACGAGCGAGTCCGTGCTCGGCTACATTCGCAAACGCAGACTATATGCCGATTTGAGCCAAGAAGATTTTGAGTGATGGGGGGTCTACGTTGTCGGTAGAGGATCAGTTTGAGGGCGATGAGCGCGCGCTGCTCAAGCGCATTCAAGAGCTGCTCGATGTTCGCATGAAGGATAAGCGCAAGCGCTATGTGCATTCGCTGGGTGTTGCCGAGACCGCACTTCATCTGGCCGAGGTCTACGGCGTTGACCGCTTTGATGCCGCTGCCGCCGGCCTGATCCATGACTGGGACAAAGTGCTCTCCGACGACGAGCTCGTGGCCCGCGCGCTTCACTATGGCATCAAGGTTGCCGGTTCTCCTTCTGCCGCGACGCCGCTTTTGCATGGCCCTGTTGCCGCCTATGAGCTTCCGCAGCTTTTTCCCGAGCTGTCGCCGGCCGTTTTCCAGGCTGTCGACCGTCACACCGTGGGTGCCTGCGACATGACGCCGCTCGATATGGTGGTCTTTGTGGCCGATGCCATCGAGCCCAACCGCCACGGCGACTATGCGCATGCGCTGCGCAAGATGGTGGGGGAGTCGACGCTCGATGAGTTGTTCTTCTCCTGTTTTGCGCAGGGTCTGGTCTATGTGATCCAGTCCGGGCGCTATCTTTATCCCACGGCTATTACGATTTACAACCATTACGCCCAGCTGCGCTAGCTCGGGCTGTCTAGAAAGAGGTATTCCATGGCCGACGAGACCATGACCGACGAGCAGATTCTTGAAGGCGTGGAGCACAAGAGCTTCGCCGCCACGTCCGACCGCACTGCCGCCTCGCTGTCCGCGAGCGGTGTCGCCGCCGAGGATGTCGCCCGCGCCGCCGCGCAGGCCGCCTACGACAAGAAGGGTGAGGACGTTCAGGTGCTCGACCTGACCGAGCTTTCCGATGTGTGCGACTACTTTGTGCTTGCCACCGGTGCCAACAACCGCCAGGTCGATTCAATTGTCGACGAGATCGAGGAGAAGGTCGCCGAGGCTTGCGGCGAGCATCCGTTCTCCATCGAGGGCCGCGAGCAGAAGACTTGGATGCTCATGGACTACGGTTCGGTTGTCGTCCACGTCTTCACTCCCGAAGCCCGCGACTTCTACCGCCTCGAGAAACTCTGGGGAGACGCCCCCCAGCTCCCCCTCAATCTCCTCTAGTAGCTCATTTGAGACGGGGTTTAGCTACCCTCACGCATATCGCCGGGCAGTTGCGGTTTTCCGCAGCTACCCGGCTTTCTTTTTGCCCAAAGTAGCTAATTTGGGACGGGGCTTTTTTAGCTACTACCTACCGTTCGCCGATAGAAGCGAGTTGCGGTTCATTGCGTGATATTTAGCTTTCCGACTCGGGTAACGTATTTGTTATCTGTAGAGGAGGAGATGCGTATGACTCGGACCGCGCGGGAAATCTCTGTTTACGGCTATTACCATGTCGTCCAAAAGGGCTGTGGTGGTCAGCTGATATTTGAGGATGCTGACGATCGACTCTATCTGATTCGACTGATAGCTTCGAAATGCCAGAAGTTCAAAGTGGATGTTATCGCATGGTGCCTTATGGATAATCACATTCACTTGTTGCTAGTTGACGGGCATGCTCACCTGAGCGATTGTATGCATTCGATTACGACGGCGTATGCCATGTATTTCAATTCTAAGACAGGCAGGAGAGGTCCTGTTTTCCAGGATCGATTTAAGAGTGTGCCGATTCTCGATGATGATCAGCTGCTCAACTGCGTTCGTTACATTCACGATAACCCTGCGAAAGCCAGAATTGGCACTGCTTCGCTCTATCGCTGGAGCAGCTTTAGCGAGTATATGGGCTATCCGGGAATTTGTAAGACTGATTGCGTGCTCGGGTTGCTCGGGAATTCCCAGAGATTTTTTGCATTTAGCACCTCGGGCGAGCCCAATGGCTATTGCTTCCGTTATGGCGCTCATGTGAGTGATACTGACGCGCTTGAGTTTGCGCAGGCGTTGCTCAAACCATACGAGCCTCACTATCTCAACGCTCTGCCCAAGGGCGTGCGTGATGACTGTATCCGTAAACTCAAAAGCGAGGGCTTTTCGATCAAGCAGATCGTGCGCCTCACGGGTATCGGCCATTGCACGATTCAAAAAGTTAAAGTTGAAAAGTAGCTCATTTTAGGCGGGATAATTTTGCTGCGGCCGCCAAACCGGACATCCGGGGTAGTCAATTTGGGACGGGGCTTTTTTAGCTACCCTTTGGCTGACGGTGAATGAATTAGGCCGAATGAATCTCAACCGATATATAGGGGTAGCTAAAATAGCCCCGTCCCAAATTGACTACCAATGCCGTGTCGGACGGAAGGCAGCAACCCCCGTCCAAAAAAGACTAGTTATTGAAGCGGGATTGGCGGCCGAAGGATAGGGCGGTGTCGCCGAATTTGTCTCGGACGGCGTCGATGGCGACGGAGAGGTCGCGGCGGTCGCTGGATTGGGCTCCGCGGTCATCGATCTCGCAGAACAGGTCAGTCTGGATGCCGCCTTGGTGGTCGAAGTCGCTCATGCCGATGCCGGCTAAGCGAACATGCATGCCTTCTTGCCAGATGTTGTCGAGCAGTTCGAGTGCAACCGCCACGAAGATGTTCTCATCGTCGGTTGGATGAGGCAGCCGGCGCTGTGCCGTACGCCCGCTTCCATACGAATACTTGAGCTTGAGCGTTACCGTGGCACCCGTCAGCCCCTGACGGCGCAGACGGCGTCCCACCGACTCACCCAGCAGCGCAATCGCCGCCTCAATATCCCCACGCTCAGTCAAATCTTTCGCAAAGGTGCGTTCATTACTGACCGACTTGACCTCACGCTCCTCATCGAGACTCGTGACTTCGGAGATTTCGAGTCCCAGCGCACGCTGGCGCATGCGTTCGCCGTTGACGCCAAAAATAGAGGCCAAGGTGGATTCCGGTGCACGTGATAGCTCGCCGAGGGTGTAGATGCGCATGCGGCGCAGTCGCTCCTCGGCCGAGCGCCCGATGCCGCTCATGGCAGATACCGGCAGCGCGGCCAAAAAGCGCTGCTCGGTTCCGGGGCGCACGATGGTCAGCCCAAACGGCTTATCCCGCTCGCTTGCGATCTTTGCGACCGTCTTGTTGCAGCCCACGCCAATGGAGCAGGTCACCCCCAGCGCCGCCACGCGGTCGCTTATACGCCGCGCAACCAGCAACGGGTCCTCGGGTGCAAAGCGACCTGGCGTGATATCGATAAAGGCCTCGTCGATGGATACGCGCTCTACGCGCGGGGTCTCGTCGGCGAGAATCGCCATGACCTGCGCGCTCACCTCGCGGTAGCGATCGAAATGCCCATGCGTCCAAATGGCCTGCGGACAGAGGCGCCGCGCCTCGGCCGAGGCCATGGCGGAGTGCACGCCAAAGCGACGTGCCTCATACGAACACGTGGACACGACGCCGCGCGAATCGGCGTCTCCGCCCACGATGAGCGGCTTGCCGCGCCACTCGGGATGATCGAGCATCTCCACGCTCGCAAAAAACGCATCGAGATCCATGAGGCCCACCGCCGGACCCGTCCAGGGAGGCGGCGTGACGCCCATGGCATCCTCATAACCGTATGTATGTTCGCGTCTTTTCATGGCATGAGTATACCGCGCAGCTCATGTGGGGTGCGTGTATGTGCTTGCAAATCGCGAATTCTTGTCTAAGATATGGATTTGCCTTCGACTATACCGAAGAAGTTGGTCTCACGGACTTCACCTGCCCGCGTCGATGGCGTATTATGTTCAACTGTTTGTTTGTAGTTGCAGCCTAAAGCTGCTTGGTTGGAGGAGTTTCCTTTGGCAGTCAAGATTCGCCTTGCTCGTCACGGCGCTAAGAAGCGTCCGTACTACCGTGTCGTCGTCGCCGATTCCCGCGCCCCGCGTGACGGTCGTATCATCGAGGAGGTCGGCCGCTACAACCCGATGACCGCCCCCAAGACCATCAACCTCGATCTCGAGAAGATCGCTGACTGGCAGTCCAAGGGCGCTCAGCTCACCGACGCTGTCGCTGCTCTGGTCAAGGCCGCCAACGAGGGCGAGAAGACCGAGACCGTCGTCAAGAAGTCCAAGAAGCAGCTCGCCAAAGAGGCCGAGGCCGCTAAGGCTGCCGCTGAGGCCGCTGAGGGCGCCGAGGAGTAAATCGTGCCTGAGGTTGACGCTGCACAGCTCGAGGGTGAGGCAATGCTCTCAGATCGCATCGCCGATCTCGTCGAATATCTCGTTGTTCAGATCGTCGACGACCCGGATTCCGTGAGTCTTGAGGTCATCGATGGTGACGACGCCTCTACGATTGAGGTTTCGGTCGCCGAGGATGACGTCGCTAAGGTCATCGGCCGTCGTGGCCGTACCATCAAGGCCATTCGCACGCTCGCCCGTGCACTGGCCGCTCGCCTCGACACTGCAGTCGAGGTAGAGGTTCTGGGCTAGGACCTTGAGGTCCCAGTACAAAAACATCGCCCGTGTGGTCAAGCCGCACGGAAGGAAGGGGGAGGTCCTCGCGCAGCCGCTGCGGGGGCTTCCTTCTGTATTGACGCCGGGTATGCGCGTCGCCTTGACGCCGCCGGCGCTCAAGCGCGACCGTTTTTGCACGGTCGTATCCGTCACCGATACGGGCGATGGCGATCTGGTCTCGTTTGAGGGCATTGACGACTTGACGGCCGCCGAGGGCATCACGGGATGCTACGTGCTGGCAAATCGTGACGATTTTGAGCTCGATTCGCTCGACGCTGCCTATACCGACCTGATGGGTCGCGAGGTGGTCGACGAGCGCTTCGGTTTGCTCGGTACGATCGTCGAGATCATGTCGACGCCCGCCAACGATGTTTGGGTTGTCGAGGGCAATCGGTACGGCGAGGTGCTGATTCCCGTGATCGAGCAGGTTGTGCTCGATCTTCCCGATCAGGGGACAATTTCCGTCCGCGTTATGGACGGTTTGATCGATATGGACAAGTAGGGAGGATAACATGCTGATCGAGACCCTTTCGGTCTTTCCCGAGATGTTTGAGCCCGTCATGTCCACATCGATCTTGGGCCGCGCCCGCAAGGCCGGCCTTTTTGATTTTAAGGCCTATAACCTGCGTGACTGGACGCACGACCGCCATCGTACCGTCGATGACGAGCCGTACGGCGGCGGGCAGGGCATGCTCATGAAGGTCGAGCCTATCGCAGAGGCCATCGAGGCTATTAGCTCCGAGGGTCCCAAGCCCACTGTGGTGTTCTTTACCCCCTGTGGCGAGCCTTTTACGCAGCATGTGGCCGAGCGCCTGCTCAAAAGTGAGCGCCTGCTGTTTGTGTGTAGTCGCTACGAGGGCGTCGACGAACGTGCATATGCGTATGCCGACGAGCGTCTGTCGATCGGCGACTATGTGCTTACGGGTGGCGAACTTCCCGCTATGGTCGTTGCCGATGCTGTCGTACGCCTGATTCCCGGCGCCCTGGGCGACGAGATGAGCAATGTGGACGAGTCGTTCTCGACCGCCGAGGACGGAGGCCTGCTCGAGTACGCGCAGTACACCCGCCCCGCCGAGTTCAACGGCGAGGGCGTGCCGCCGGTGCTCGTGAGCGGCGACCACGCCAAGGTTGACGCTTGGCGCCGTAAGAATGCCATCGAGCGCACCTGCCGCTGGCGTCCCGACCTGATCGAGACGGCGCGGCTTACGCCCGAGGAGCGCGCATACGCGCAAGAGATCCTGGACGCATCGTATTCGAAGAGCGAGGAGTGAGAATGGTTCCTTCGCAGCATTCCGTGCTAAAGGGTGCGTTTGAGTGGATCGCGGTCGTCGCCATCGCACTGGTCGCCACCTTCTTGATTCGCTCGTTTGTGGTCGAACCCTTTGTGGTGCCCACCGGCTCCATGGAGTCCACGATCGAGATCGGCGACCAGATCCTGGCGCAAAAGGTGAGCCTTGAGCTCGGCCGCCCCGTCAGCCAAGGCGATATTGTGGTGTTCCACAACCCAGATGGCACCTCCGAGCATGATGTTCTCGTCAAGCGTGTTATTGCCACGGCCGGCCAGACGGTCGACCTTCAGGACGGCAAGGTGGTCGTTGACGGCCAAGCGCTCGACGAGGGCTATACGACCGGCATGAGCTGGCCGCTTTCGGTCCAAGCTCCCGGCGCTCAGGTAAGCTATCCCTACACCGTTCCCGACGGGTGCGTGTGGGTGATGGGCGACAACCGCGAAAACTCTGCCGACTCGCGCTACTTTGGTCCCGTTGATCGCTCTGATTTGATCGCCGTGGCGCTTGTGCGCTACTGGCCGCTCAACCGCATCGGCACTATCGACTAAAAACCGCTATAGTACAGAACCTAACCGTGTAATCGTTTCGACGAGGGGATATTAGAGGCATGAACGCTTCATCGCTTTCCTTCCAAGACATCATCCTGCGCCTCCAGCAGTACTGGGGCGAGCAGGGCTGCGTCATTATGCAGCCCTATGACTCCGAGGTCGGTGCCGGTACCTTCCACACCGCGACCACGTTGCGCTCGCTCGGTCCTGCCGAGTGGCGCACCTGCTACGCTCAGCCCTGCCGCCGTCCCGCCGACGGCCGCTACGGCGAGAATCCCAACCGCATGCAGCACTACTATCAGTTCCAGGTGCTCATCAAGCCGTCGCCGGTCAACGCCCAGGAGCTCTACCTGGGGTCTCTTGCCGCTATCGGTCTGGACCCCAACGACCATGACGTTCGTTTTGTCGAGGACGACTGGGAGAGCCCGACGCTGGGCGCCTGGGGCCTTGGCTGGGAGGTCTGGCTCAACGGCATGGAGGTCACGCAGTTTACGTACTTCCAGCAGGTGGGCGGCATCGAGGTCGACCCTGTGCCCGTCGAGATTACCTATGGTCTGGAGCGCATCGCCATGTACGCTCAGGGCGTCAACTCCGTCTACGACCTGGTGTGGAGCTATCTGCCCGATGGCACGCCGATGACCTATGGCGACGTGTTCCTGGAGAACGAGCGCGAGTTTAGCGCCTACAACTTTGAGGTCGCCAACGTCGAGATGATGCGTCAGAAGTTTGACGACTACGAGGCCGAGTGCCACTCCTGCCTTGAGCGCAAGCTGCCGCTGCCCGCTTACGACTGCGTCATGAAGTGCAGCCATGCCTTCAACCTGCTCGATGCTCGCGGTGCGCTGTCCGCGGTCGAGCGTGCTAACTACATCCTGCGCGTCCGCGCCGTCGCCAAGGCGTGCTGCGAGGCCTATATGGCCGAGGTCGCTGGAGTCAACGAGAATGCCGACCAGGAAGGCGAGGTGGCGTAAGCCATGGCAGACGCTAAGGATTTCCTGTTTGAGATCGGTACGGAGGAAATGCCCTCTGCACCGCTGAACAATGCCGTCAAGCAGCTTGGCACCATGATTGCCAAGGGTCTCGACGAGGCCGGCCTGGCCCACGGCGAGGTCCGCGTGATCTCGAGCCCGCGTCGTCTGGCTGCGCTCGTGGCCGACGTCGCCACCGCGACCGATGAGGTTCACGAGGTCAAGCGTGGTCCCGCGGCAAACATTGCCTTTGATGCCGACGGCAACGCCACCAAGGCCGCCCAGGGCTTCGCTCGCAAGTGCGGTGTGGCTGCCGAGGACCTGGTCCGTCGCGAGGACACTGACGGTCGCGAGTATGTGTTCGCCGAGAAGAACATTCCCTCCGCACCGGCTACGCCGATTCTGACCGCTCTGTGCGAGAAGACCATCGCCGGCCTGCAGTGGCCCAACTACCGCAGCCAGCGTTGGGGTCACGAGCATGCGACCTTTGTTCGTCCGGTCCGCTGGATCTGCTGCCTTTTGGGCGAGGATGTTGTGCCCGTGTCGTTTGCCGACGTGACGAGTGGCAACACCACGCGTGGTCATCGCGTACTTGGCCCTGGTGACCATGTGGTCGCCAGCCCCGCCGTCTACGAGCAGGTGCTCGAGGACGCCGGCGTGCTTTCTGCCGAGCGTCGTCGTGAAGCCATCCTTGCCGGTATCGCCGAGGTCGAGGCTGCGCGCCCCGGTTGCCATGTCGACACGCCCAAGAAGGTCTTCGAGGAGGTCATCAACCTCTGCGAGTGGCCGACGGTGCTTGTCGGTACCTTCGATGAGGAGTTCCTCAAGGTCCCGCACGAGATCATCTGCGAGTCCATGCTCACCAACCAGCGCTACTTCCCGATCTATGACGGCGAGGGCAAGCTCACGCGTGAGTTCGTGGTCGTCTCCAACAGCAAGCCCGAGAACGCCGAGCGCGTGATCGACGGCAACGAGCGCGTCGTGCGTGCCCGTCTGGACGATGCCAAGTTCTTCTACGAGGAGGACCTGAAGATTTCCCTCGACGAGTTCCGTGAGCGTCTGGCCAAGGTCGCCTTCCAGGAGAAGCTCGGTAGCGTGCTCGCCAAGTCCGAGCGTATTGAGCAGCTCGCGCTCGCCATCGCCCGCGAGGCCCATCTGGGCGCCCACCTTGCCGCCGATGCCGCTCGCGCCGCTCACCTGTGCAAGGCCGACCTTGTATCCAACGCCGTCGTTGAGTTCACGAGCCAGCAGGGCGTTATGGGCGGTTATTACGCTTCCGCGATGGGGGAGAACGACGAGGTCGCCCACGCCATTCGCGATCACTATCGTCCCCGCTTTGCCGGCGATGAGCTGCCCGAGGGCACCGCTGGCTGCATCGTGGCCTGTGCCGACAAGCTCGATACCATTGCGGGTATCTTTGCCATCGGCGAGCCCCCGACCGGCTCGTCCGACCCGTACGCGCTGCGTCGCGCCGCCATCGGCATCATCAACATCCTGCGCGACCGTCTGCCGATCGACCCCACGTCGCTCATCGACTTTGCGCTCGAGCTCTATAGCGAGCAGGGCATTGAGTTCGACGCCGCCGAGGTCGCCCAGCAGGTTCGTGACTTCTTCCACGGCCGTCTGGTGAGCATGGCCCGCGACGAGAAGATTCCGGCCGACACCGTTGCCGCCGTCTCCGCGGTGCACATCATTGCCCCGTCGCTCTTCTTCGCCCGCTGCGCCGCCCTCGATGAGGCCCGCAAGAACGACGCCGAGACCTTCGACAACCTGGCAACCGCCTACGCCCGCGCGGCGCACATCTCCAAGCCCGAGCTGGGCGCGGAGTACGATCGCGCCCTGATGGGCGAGGTCGAGCTTGCGCTTGCCGATGCCTCCGAGGCCGCTCAGACCGCCGTCGACGCCGCTCTCGCCGCCGAGGATTATCCTGCCGCGTTTGCCGCTCTGGCCGCCCTGCGCGCGCCCATCGACCGTTTCTTCGATGAGGTCATGGTCATGGACAAGGACGAGCAGCTCCGCGATAATCGCCTTAAGCTGCTCAACCGCTTCGAGGCCGTTTTCTCCGGCATCGCCAACATCGGTGAGCTTGCCCGCAAAAAGTAAGCCAGCCTGCGCATAAGCGCAAAAGGAGCCCCGCATGGATTGCCCGGTCACCGCTCGTCCCACCGTTATCGTTATCTCCGACTCGCTCGGTGATACCGCTTGTGAGGTGGTGCTTGCGGCGTCCGGGCAATTTGATGAAGGGGCTTTTCGTCTCTTGCGCCTGCCCAAGGTGAACTCGGTGGAGCAGGTCAAGTCGTTTGTGGGTCCGCGCGTCGATGCGGACCATCGTGATATTGCCGTGTTCCACACTATCGTCGACCCAGCGCTTCGCGCCCGCGTGCTCGATTATCTGGGCATGCTGCACATTCGCTCGGTCGACCTGATCGGCCCGACGCTTGCCGTGCTGTCGTCGCTTATTGGCGTGCCTCTCAAGGGCGTTGCGGGTGTGATTCACAAGACCGACGATCGCTATTTCCATCGTATCGAGGCTATGGAGTATTTCGTTGAGCACGATGACGGGCGCGGCTGCGATGATCTGTCGGATGCCGATATCGTGCTGCTGGGTGTATCCCGCACGTCCAAGACGCCGCTGTCGATGTATTTGGCCTATCAGGGCTACAAGGTCGCCAACGTTCCGTTGGCCCAGGGCATAGAGCCGCCCAAGTCGATTTACGAGGTCGATCCGATGCGGTTGTTCGGCCTAATTTCGACCGTCGATGTGATTGCCGAGATTCGCGATAGCCGCCTGGGCGACGACTATGCCCGCGCCGTCGCCGGCTCTTATGCCGAGCCCGAGAGCGTGCGCGGCGAGCTCGAGGAGGCTCGTGCCCTCATGAAACGTCTGGGTTGCTTTGTGGTGCGCACCGACGGCAAGGCGATCGAGGAGAGTGCCTCCGAGATCATTGCCCACCTCGAAGAAATTCAAGAGGCAAGAGCCCGCCGTGCCGCCCGCCGCACCCAACAAAGCTAGCTTATTGGATTAGCTTAAAAAACCTGATACTGATAAAGCGATTTAGCAAATAACTTGCATTTGACCTGCGAGTTTCTTGTAGTGGTATCTCCATAAGGTAACCACCTTTACCTACCGTTTACCGCCGCATTTACCACGTTTACCAAACCGCGCATCCTCTTCTCATGTCGGCATAAAGCCCGCCGTATAGTTCCCTCACGGCCCGTAACCGGCGGGTCGATTCGTCACCACGGTCGTGCGCGAGAGCGTATGGAAGGGGAAGTATCGTGAGCGATTGCAAGAGGGTTTACCGTTTTGGGACCGACGCCCAGGGCGCCTGTGTCACTGAGGGCGACAAGTCCATGAACTTCGTGCTTGGCGGCAAGGGCGCAAACCTTGCCGAGATGAGCCGTATCGGCCTGCCGGTTCCCAGTGGCTTTACCATTACCTGCCAGACCTGTGTCGAGTACTCCGGTGCCGGCAACGTGTGGCCCGAGGGCGCACTCGATGAGATCGTTGCTGCCGAGGCAGACCTCGAGGCCCGTTGCGGCAAAAAGCTCGGCGACGCCTCCGATCCGCTGCTCGTGTCGGTTCGCTCGGGCGCTCCGTTCTCCATGCCCGGTATGATGGACACGGTCCTCAACTTGGGTCTCAACGACGACTCCGTTCAGGGTCTCATTGCCCAGACGCAAAACCTGCGTTTTGCCTGGGATAGCTACCGCCGCTTTATCCAGATGTTCTCAAACGTCGTCATGGGTGTCGATGCCGACCTGTTCGAGAACGCCCTGACCCAGGCCCGCCTGGTCGCCGGCGTTCGCGTCGACTCCGAGCTTTCGGCCGAGGACCTGCAGGAACTCGTCGAGACCTTTAAGGGCATCTTCTCCGAGAACGTCGATGCCGCCCTGTATCCCGAGCTCGAGGTCGCTGACGGCAAGCCCATCTTCCCGCACGACCCGGAGCTTCAGCTACGCCTTGCCATCCAGGCCGTCTTTGGCAGCTGGATGAACGAGCGCGCCTGCATCTACCGCAAGCAGCACGGCATTTCCGACGACCTTGGCACCGCCGTCAACGTCCAGGCCATGGCCTTTGGCAATAAGGGCGAGACCTCTGCGACCGGCGTCGCCTTTACGCGCAACCCGGCCGACGGCACCAAGGAGTTCTACGGCGATTTTCTGGTTAACGCCCAGGGCGAGGACGTCGTCGCCGGCATCCGCAACACCGAGCCCATTGCCGACCTCAAGACCACCCCGGGCCTCGAGTCCGCAGGTGAGGAGCTCGAGCGCGTGTTCCTGACGCTCGAGGATCATTATCGCGATATGTGCGATATCGAGTTCACCATCGAGCAGGGCAAGCTCTGGATGCTCCAGACCCGCGTGGGCAAGCGCACCGCCACCGCCGCCCTGCGCATCGCTATCGAAATGGTCGAGGAGGGCCTGATCACCCGCGAGGAGGCCGTGAGCCGCATCGATCCCGCGCAGCTCGACCAACTCCTGCACCCGCAGTTTGACGCCTCCAAGAAGTACGAGGCGCTGGCCAGCGGTCTGAACGCCAGCCCCGGTGCCGCCGTGGGCGAGGTCGTGTTCTCGAGCGATGACGCCGTCGCGCGCGCCAACGAGGGCCACAAGGTCATTCTGGTTCGTTGGGAGACCAACCCCGACGACCTGAAGGGCATGGTCGCCGCCGAGGGCATCCTGACCAGCCACGGTGGCAAGACGAGCCATGCCGCCGTTATCGCCCGCGGCATGGGTACGCCCTGCGTCTGCGGCGTTGAGCGCTTCCATATTGACGCCGCCGAGAAGGTCGTGCGCATCGAGGGCAGCGACCGCGTACTGCACGAGGGCGATGTCATCTCCATCGACGGCACCCAGGGCATCGTCGTCGACGGTCCCGTCGACCTGGCCTCCGCCGAGCTTACCGGCGACCTGGACACCATCCTGTCCTGGGCCGACGAGATTCGCCTGGACGAGACCTGTGGCCATGCCAACCATGTGCGCGTCAACGCCGACAATCCCGAGGATGCCGAGCTCGCCCTCGAGTTTGGCGCCGAGGCTATTGGCCTGTGCCGCACCGAGCACATGTTCCTGGGCGATCGCAAGAACATCATCCAGAGCTTTATCCTGTCTGACGATGAGACCGTGAAGCAGCAGGCCCTGGCCGACCTGCTCAAGGTTCAGACCGAGGACTTCCTGGCGATGTTCAAGACCATGTCCGGTCGCGATGTGGTCGTCCGGCTGCTCGATCCGCCGCTTCATGAGTTCCTGGATGATCCTCGCGAGCTCGAGGTCGCCATCACCAAGAAGGAAGCCGCTGGCGCCAACGAGGAAGAGCTTGCCGCCCTGCGCACCCGTCTGCGTCGTATTGACGGTATGGTCGAGTCCAACCCGATGCTCGGCCTGCGCGGTGTGCGCCTGTCCGTCGTCTTTAGCGATCTGCCGCTCATGCAGGTTCGCGCCGTCGCTACGGCTGCTGCCCGTCTTATCAAGGAAGGCGTCGATCCGCGCCCTGAGATCATGGTTCCGCTCGTTTCCATCACGGCCGAGCATGTCCAGATCCGCGAGGTTATCGAGCGCGTAATCGCCGAGGTTTCCGACGAAGAGGCCGTCGAGCTCAATATTCCCGTGGGCACGATGCTCGAGCTGCCGCGCGCCTGCATGGTCGCTGACGAGATCGCCCATTATGCAGACTTCTTCTGTTTTGGCACTAACGACCTCACCCAGACGACCTTCGGTTTCTCGCGTGACGACGCCGAGGCTAAGTTCATCCCGCTGTACATGCATAAGAAGATCCTGAAGGACAATCCCTTCGAGACCATCGATACCGCGGTGCTCGAGCTGGTGCGCATGGCCGTCGAGAAGGGCCGCGCCACCAACCCCGACATGCACTTTGGCGTGTGCGGCGAGCACGGCGGCGACCCCAAATCCATTAAGGGCCTGTTCAACGTGGCCGACGTGGACTATGTGTCCTGCTCGCCCTACCGCGTGCCCCTCGCACGCCTGGCTGCCGCCCAGGCCAAGCTCGAGGCGAAGCGCTCCGCGTAACGTTTTGGGTTCAGACGCCTAACGTAGCCCCCCTTCATGCCGTCCGTCTCATTCGTGAGGCGGACGGTTATCATGTGCGGGTTTTGTCTTTTTGTCTGCGTAAAAAATTGTTCTTGCAGCAGAAACCCGCGCGTGTATACTTGAATACGTTTGTTCAACTACGTGCCGGCCAAGGTGGTACGGCACCTCTAGAAGAGTAAGGAATTGCACATGGATTACATCCGCGCAATCGAGCGTCAGCAGATCCGCGAGGACATTCCTCAGGTTCGCGTCGCCGACAACGTCAAGGTTCACTACCGCATTAAGGAAGGCGACCGCGAGCGCATCCAGGTCTTCCAGGGCGACGTCATCCGCATGGCCGGCGCCGGTGCCCGCGAGACCTTCACCGTCCGCAAGATGTCCTTCGGTGTCGGTGTTGAGCGTACCTTCCCGCTTCACAGCCCCAAGATCGCCAAGCTCGAGGTCGTTCGTCATGGTCGCGTCCGTCGCGCCAAGCTGTACTACCTCCGCGACAAGGTGGGCAAGGCTGCTCGCATCCCCGAGAAGCGCTAAGAAGATCGCAGCGTCTGTCCACTCGTTTGGACACAAGGGCCACCTTCGGGTGGCCCTTCTTTTTATCTGATTTGCATGCAAGGAGGGCCTGGTATGGCCAATATGACGAGCTCGGTTTCGGCATCGCAGGTTGCCGGAGAGCTAGCGAGCGCAACGTTTGAGGAGATCCCCGCCCTCGTGGAGCATTATCGCGAGGACCCGCGCCAGCAGGTGATCAAGGCTTGTGAACGCGCCCTCAAACGCCATGCTAAGGAACTTGCCGAGCGCGAGCGCGTCAATGACATGTACGAGCTTATGCATGAGCTTGGCGGCGATGGGGTGGTCGTTGGTGTCGACGAGGTGGGTCGCGGATCGGTGGCCGGTCCTTTGACGGTATGCGCTGTCTGCCTTCCTATGGAGCCGCGCGTCTGGGGCATCAACGATTCCAAAAAGCTCACGCCGGCGCGCCGCGAGTTGCTCTCAGTGAAGATTGCCGAGGTGGCGACGGCGATCGGTTTTTGCCATATCGCGCCTAAGGATATCGATGAGATGGGCATGGCCCGTGCTATCCGTACCGCCGTTGCAGGCGCCGTGGCCGATACAGGGCTCGAGCCCGATTGCGTGCTTGTGGATGGCAACCCCTTGGGCGCCGTTCCTAACGAGCGCGATGTGGTGAAGGGCGATGCCAAGATCGCCTGCATCGCCGCGGCGTCCATCATGGCCAAGGTCACGCGTGACGAGATGATGGTCGAGTACGACGCCGAGTACCCCGAGTACCATCTGGCCGAGTCGAAGGGCTATGCAAGCCCCGAGCATATCGAGGCCATTCGCAAACATGGACTTTGTCCGCTGCACCGCGTGAGCTTTTGCGGAAACTTTCTGCAGACTGAGCGCCTTTTCTAGGCCAATTGTGGAGACAGGGACCTCTGGGGTTTTATAAACCTGCTGGTAGCGGGCCGTATGCAACACCATTGCTGCGTACGGCCCGTTTTTTGACGGCATTTGGTCAGCTTTTGGTTTGCTTCCTGTACTTACCCGCATGAAAGGTGCCCTCATCATCGGGGCAATGCAGTGTGCGGGAAAGGAGACCCCATGAGTGCCGCAAGCAAAAAGAGCAAGACGCAGCAGCTCAAGGAGCGTTGGGAAAACGGCGAGCTCGACTGCGGGGCGATGACGCCCGAGTTTATCAAGGGACTCAGTCCCCGTGAGCTGGGCATGCTGGGCGAGCTGATCACCATCGACTACTTTAACGAGCGCGGCTACACCTTGCTGGAGCAGGGTTATCGTTGCACCGAGGGCGAAGCCGATCTGGTGCTGCTCGATGAGCTTGACGATGTCGTGGTGATGGCCGAGGTCAAGACCAGGCGCGTCGCCCTGGATTGCACCACGCGGGTCTTTCCCGAGGAGGCCGTGGATGCCCAAAAGCAGCGTCGGTATCGCCGTATCGCAAGTTGCTATCTCATGGAGCACTATCCGCTCAAGGCGATCCGCTTCGATGCAGTGGGTGTCACCATTCGCGGCGGGCATATCGCCGAGATCGAGCATCAGTACAACGCGTTCGATTGGCAGGTGTCGTGATGGCGTTCGAGACGTTTGCCGTTCACGCGGCCTGCATCCGCGGTGTCGAGGCGATTCACGTCACGGTCGAGGTCTCGCTTGCCGGCGGCGTTCCGGGCATTCAGATGCTCGGCATCCCGAGTATGGAGGTGATGGAGTCACGTGGTCGTATTCGCTGTGCGATGCGCTCGGCCGGCTTTGAGATCCCGCGCTCGGGCATTACGGTCAATCTGGCGCCCGGCGATATTCGCAAGACCGGTAGCGGCTTTGATCTGCCCATCGCCATCGCGGTTCTAGCGGCCGATGGTCAGATTCCCCGCGACAACCTCGATCGTTGTCTTATCGCCGGCGAGCTCGGCTTGGACGGCACGGTGCTTCCTGTCAAAGGCGAGGTGGCGTTTCAGCTATTGGCTCGCGACATGGGGCTGTCTTTTATCGCCGGCAGGTCCGACCAGCATGTGCCACTCGCGGGCGTGGATTGCGGCTTTATCGACCATCTGTCTCAGCTTGCTCACGGCATGGGCGATGCCGCACGGCACTACTTGGATTCCGAGGGTGTCGAGGCGACCTTTGAGCCCGAGCTCGACTATGCAGACGTGCTGGGGCAGGAAGTCGCTAAACGCGGCATGGCGCTTGCGGCGGCAGGAGAACTCGGCTTGCTCATGATTGGGTCCCCGGGATCGGGCAAGACGATGCTCGCACGCCGTATGACCGGCATCCTGCCCGAGCTTTCCGTCGAGGATCAACAGGAGGCGCTGTGCATCCATTCGGTTTTGGGCGAGAACATTGATGGCTTGTTGGCGGGGCACCGGCCCTTCCGCAGTCCCCATCACAGTATTTCGACCGCAGGCCTTATCGGCGGCGGACGCCCGGTGCACCCGGGTGAGATCAGCCTTGCTCATGGCGGCGTGCTGTTTTTGGACGAGCTTGCCGAGTTTCCCACGGGTGTGCTGCAGACGCTGCGTCAGCCTATCGAACGCGGCTACGTCAGGATCGTACGCGTCGACGGGGCTTTTTCCTTCCCGTCGCGCTTTCAGCTGCTGGCTGCGAGCAATCCCTGCCCCTGCGGCTTTTTGGGCGATCGCGAGGTACCGTGTCGCTGCTCGGCGGCGATGGTCGAGCGCTATCGGTCTAAACTGCGCGGTCCTTTGGCCGACCGTATCGACATGATGATCGATGTGACCCGTCCCGACCCTCAGGTGATTATCGAGGGCGCGGAGGGTATGTCGTCGGCCGAGTTACGTGACTACGTTGTGCGCGGTCGCGCCTTTCGCGCCTGGCGCGAGTCCCGTATGGACGATGCGGATGCCGAGGCCGAGGATGACGAGACACGGTCCATTGACGGCGTCGTTTCGACCTTTGAGCTCGATGATGCGGCGGAGAAGTGTGTGCTCGGTCTGTCCAAACGCACGCATCTCACGGGCCGCGGCATCGTGCGCTTGGTTCGCATTGCGCGCACGATTGCAGACGTCGCCGAGAGCGAGCAAGTGACGCAGGATCACGTGCTCGAGGCGGCGATGTACCAGGGAAGGAGGGACCAATGATGGCCGAGGGGACCTTTGAGCTGCATCCAGGTGATGCGTTGTATCCCGAGACCGTTTTGGAGCTTTCTGATGTACCCCAGACGCTCTATGTGCGCGGCAACCCCGAGGTGCTTTCGACGCCCGCGCTCTCCATCATCGGCGCGCGCAAGGCCTCGCCGTATGGTCTTGCCGTGGCAGAGCTTGCGGCAAAGGTGGCGGTTGAGGCGGGAGTGACGGTAGTTTCGGGCGGCGCGGTTGGTTGTGACCAGGCCTCGGGTTGGGCTGCGGTCAACGCCGGCGGCAAACACGTCGTGGTGCTGGGGACGGGCGCCGACGTGGTCTACCCGCGTTCGAGCGCGGGGCTTATTACGCGCACGCTCGATACGGGCGGCGCGGTCGTGTCGATCTCTCCGTGGGGCATGGGTCCGCGCAAGTTTGCCTTTCCGCGCCGCAATCGCGTGATCGCGGCCCTGTCGCAAGCCCTCTTTGTATCCGAGGCGGGTATGCCTTCCGGGACGTTTTCTACAGCTGAGGCTGCTATGGATTTGGGGCGCGAACTTCTTGCCGTGCCGGGGTCGATCCTATCGCCCGAGTCGCGTGGCACGAATTACCTCATTGCGAACGGTGCCTGCTGCATCGTCGACGAGGAATCTATCGAGATGGCTATCTCACGCATCTACGGAACCCTGCGCTACTCGCGTCCCGATGCTCCCGGCATTGCCGACCTGGATCCAACGCAGCAGACCGTGATGCATGCGCTCATCGCCTCTCCGCTCAAGGTCGACGACATCGCGGCGCTCGTCTCGCTCGATGCTGTCGGCGTACTCAAACTCTTGGGTTCGCTTGAACTCGAGGGTCTTATCGAGCGCATGATGGATGGAAGGTATGCGCCCTCCAAGTTTGCCCTTCACGCCCAGACACCCTTCGGTCACAATGGAAAACGTGTCAATTAGAAAGGTGTTTGCAGATGCAGTTCGATCAGGTGACAGTTATCGGTGGCGGTCTGGCGGGTTCGGAGTGCGCGATCCAGCTGGCAGATCGCGGGTTTGCCGTAAAGCTGTGCGAGATGCGCCCCCAGGTGAGCTCCCCGGCCCACCATACCGATCACCTGGCAGAGCTCGTCTGCTCCAATTCGTTTAAGTCGACCCGTCCGGATTCCGCGGCTGGTTTGCTGAAGGCCGAGCTTGAGCGCATGGGTTCAGTCCTGCTCGATTGCGCCCATCGCGCGGCTGTTCCCGCCGGTGGCGCCTTGGCGGTCGACCGCGTCAAGTTTTCCGAGCTTGTCGAGGCCGAGGTTGCCGCCCGTCCCAATATCGAGGTCGTGCACGGCGAGGTCACACAGATTCCCGAGGGTCACGTGGTCATTGCCGCGGGCCCGCTGTGTTCACCGGCGCTGAGCGAAGAGGTTATGAAGCTCGTCGGTGGCGATGCCCTTGCGTTCTTCGATGCCGCGGCGCCGATCGTCGATGCCTCCACGCTCGATATGGACGTGCTGTTCTCGCAGTCGCGCTATGAGGAGCAGGGGAGCGGCGACTATCTCAACGCTCCGCTCAATAAGGAGGAGTACAAGGCCTTTATCGAGGCGCTTACCGCGGCCGACCGCGTGGTGCTCAAAGACTTTGAGGGCGGCGATCTGTTCCAGGCCTGCCAGCCTGCCGAGGAAGTTGCGCGCACCGGCAAGGACGCCATTCGCTTTGGCGCCATGAAGCCCGTTGGCCTCACCGACCCGCGTACCGGACGTCGCCCCTGGGCGGCGATACAGCTGCGTGCCGAGAACAAGGAGAAGACCGCCTATAACCTGGTGGGCTTCCAGACC
Organism: Collinsella sp.; assembly: GCA_037320555.1. Lineage (GTDB taxonomy): Bacteria > Actinomycetota > Coriobacteriia > Coriobacteriales > Coriobacteriaceae > Collinsella. The sequence goes on from JAYBVN010000026.1 coordinate 59,412, forward strand.
AACTTGACCTTTGGCGAGCAGAAGCGCGTCTTCCATATGGTGCCGGGCCTGGAGAACGCTGAGTTCTTCCGCTACGGTGTCATGCATCGCAATACCTTTGTCGACGCTCCGCACGTGCTCGATGGCACCTTTGCCGTGCCCGGTACCGGCGTGCGCCTAGCCGGTCAGATCACCGGCACCGAGGGGTACATGGAAGCCGTGGCGACAGGTCTTCTCGCGGCGCTCAACACCTATGCAGAGGCTATCGGCGCCGATTCCGTCGAGTTGCCCCGCGTGGGCGCCCTGGGTGCACTCGTGGGCTATGCGACCGATCCTGCCACCGTGGGCTATCAGCCTATGCATGTCAACTTTGGCCTGGTGCCGCCACTCGAGGATGGTAAGCGCCGCAGCAAGCGCGACCGATATCAGGCCTATGCGGACCGTGCGCTCGAGGCCCTCGATGCCTACTTGGCCACGCGTTCCGACTTGTTTGGAGGCGACCTGTCATAGCCTTTGACCTGTACGACACCGTCGACTCGTTTATCGCCTATATCGCACGCGTCGAGGGTCTTTCTCCCAACACGGTGAAGGCCTATGGCTCGAGGCTGGAGCGCTTTGCTGCCTGGTGCGAGCGCGAGGATATTGATGCTTTCGCTGCCGACGTGCGCACCATTCGACGCTATCTTGCCGAGCTTTCGCGTGAGCAGGTGGCTCCCCGAACGCTTGCGGCGCACCTGTCGGCTATCCGATCTCTCTATCGCTGGATGGCTGCCGAGGGGATTGTCGAGGGCGATGCGGTCTCGGCGATCGCGTCGCCCAAGCTGCCGCGTGACCTGCCGGGCGTCCTTACGACCCAGCAGGTCGAGGCGCTGCTCAAGACGCCTGATACCTCAACACCCGCGGGACTGCGCGATGCGGCGATGCTCGAGTTGCTCTATGCCTCGGGTGCCCGCATCTCAGAGCTTGCGGCGCTCAATGTGGAATCCATCTCATGGTCCGAGCGCACGCTGCGCCTGTGGGGCAAGGGGAGCAAGGAGCGTATCGTCCCTCTGTATCGTCGTGCGCTCGATGTGACGCGTCTCTATATTGAAGAGGGGAGGCCGGAGTTGCTCGCTCGGGCAAAGCGCCGCGACCTCGCTACCGGGCCGCATCCGCTGCTTATATCGGCGCGCGGCAATCGCATGAGCGCCGCGATGCTCCGGCGGCGGTTCCATACGCTGGCGACGCTCGCCGGCATTCCGGCTGACATCGCCCCGCATGCGATGCGCCATACCTTTGCGACCGACTTGCTCGAGGGCGGTGCGGACCTGCGCTCGGTTCAAGAGCTGCTAGGTCATGCGAGCCTGTCCACGACGCAGATCTACACGCATCTCACACCCGATCGGCTTAAACGTGCCGTGGCTCAAGCCCATCCCCGCGGCGAATAGTGGCTGGGACGTCCCGCGCCGCACTCAGGTGTGTGGTTTTGATTGCGGGTTGGCAGGAAGAGGCATTCCTGCTATCATTCATCGGGTTGCTTCACGGCAACATGTTTTTATCACGCACGCGCGGCTACTTCATACCGTGGTGCCCGGGCTTTGGTAGCACATGTCCGGGTTGGTTTTGGAGGATGACCCCGCGCGGAGGCAAACCACAGGAGGTTTAACATGGCTACCAAGATTAATATCCGCACCCTGCTCGAGGCCGGCTGCCACTTCGGTCACCAGACCCGTCGCTGGAACCCCAAGATGAAGCCGTTCATCTTCGGTGAGCGCAACGGCATCTACATCCTCGACCTCAAGCAGACCATCCTCGACGCCGACCAGGCCTACACCTTCGTCAAGAACGTCGCCAAGGGTGGCAACGTGCTGTTCGTCGGCACCAAGAAGCAGGCTCAGGAGGCCGTCAAGAACGCTGCTGAGCGCGCCAACATGCCTTACATCAACCAGCGTTGGCTCGGCGGTATGCTGACCAACTTCGTCACCATCCGCTCCCGCATCAACCGCATGGAGGAGCTCGAGGCCATGGTCGAGGACGGCCGCATGGCTGTTCTGCCTAAGAAGGAGCAGGCTGTTCTCGGCAAGGAGCTCACCAAGCTCCAGACCAACCTCGGTGGCGCCCGCGACATGAAGGGTCTGCCCCAGGCTCTCTTCGTCATCGACACCAAGCGCGAGGAGAACGCCATCAAGGAGGCTCAGCGCCTGAACATCCCCGTCGTCGCCCTGATCGACACCAACTCCGATCCCGACGAGGTCGAGTACGGCATCCCCTGCAACGATGACGCTATCTCCGCTGTCACCCTTATGTGCGAGCTCATGGCTGACGCCTGCCTCGCTGGCTCTGGTAAGGAGCAGGTCTCCGAGGCCGAGATGGCCGCTGAGCCCAAGGCCGAGTAAATCAGTCTTAGTTAATTCTTTTTCATCTCTTTGAAAGGAACCACAATGGCCCAGATTACCGCCGCTATGGTCAAGCAGCTCCGCGAGATGACCGACTCCCCGATGATGGAGTGCAAGAAGGCTCTCGTCGAGGCTGACGGCGACATGGACGCCGCTGTCGACGTTCTGCGTAAGAACGGCCTTGCCAAGGCTGCCAAGAAGGCTGGCCGTGAGACCAACGAGGGCGCTGTCGCCGCGTTCGTCTCCGAGGATGGCAAGACCGGCGCTCTGCTCGAGCTCTCCTGCGAGACCGACTTCGTTGGCTCTAACGCCAAGTTCACCGGCTTTGCTTCCAAGGTCGCTGAGGTTGTCGCTACCACCGAGCCTGCTGACGTCGACGCTCTGCTCGAGAAGCCGATGGGCGAGGAGACCGTTTCCTCCGAGCTCACCGAGATGATTCACATCATGGGCGAGAACATGAAGATCTCCCGCTTCGCTGCCCGCAAGGCTGAGAACGGCGCGCTCGCTTCTTACATCCACATGGGTGGTAAGATCGGCGTCCTCGTCGAGTTCGCCTTCGAGAAGGCTGAGACCGCTCAGGCTGAATCCTTCAAGACCTTCGCTCACGACGTTGCCCTTCAGGTTGCCGCCGTCGCCCCGATCTGCGCTACCCGCGATCAGGTTCCGGCCGAGACCGTCGAGCACGAGAAGCAGATCTACATGGCTCAGGCTGCCGAGTCCGGTAAGCCCGAGGCTATCCAGGAGAAGATGGCTGTCGGCCGTCTGGAGAAGTTCTACAAGCAGTCCGTGCTCACCGAGCAGGAGTTCATCAAGGACAGCTCCCTCACCATCAAGAAGTACGCTGAGCAGGTCTCCAAGGAGCTCGGCGACACCATTACCGTCGTTGCCTTTGACCGTCTGGTCCGTGGCGAGTAAATAAGCTCTTGTAGCTGGTAATGAGCAGGCTGTGGGTTTTACTCACAGCCTGCTTTTTCATGGCTCTTCTTAGAGCCTTTGATAGAATGTTGAGAGTTCAATCTAAAGGAGGATCGCTTTGTCCGACATCCGATATAAACGCGTGCTTCTTAAGCTTTCCGGCGAAGCGCTGATGGGCGACGGCCAATATGGCATCGACCCCAAGGTTACCGACCATCTTGCTAAGCAGGTCAAGGAGCTGCTCGCCGTTGGCCATGAGGTCGGCGTCGTTGTCGGCGGCGGCAATATTTTCCGCGGCATGGCAGGTGCTGCCGGTGGCATGGAGCGTGCTCAGGCCGACTACATGGGCATGCTGGCAACCGTTATGAACGCGCTCGCCCTGCAGGATGCCTTCGAGCATAACGATGTTCCCTGCCGCGTGATGAGCGCTATCCAGATGAACGAGATCTGCGAGCCCTATATTCGCCGTCGCGCCATCAACCACCTTTCCAAGGGCAACGTCGTTATTTTTGCCGCCGGTTCGGGCAATCCGTACTTTACGACCGACACCGCCGCGGCTCTTCGTGCGTGCGAGATCGGCGCCGAGATTCTGATTAAAGCCACCAAGGTTGACGGCATCTACGATAAGGATCCCGTCAAGTGCGCTGATGCCGTCCGTTTTGACAAGATTACCTATCACGAGGTTCTCGTCCGCGGTCTGCAGGTTATGGATTCCACCGCTACGGCACTGTGCCAGGATAACCGTATGCCGATTTTGGTCCTCAACATCGATGGCGAGGACACCGTCAAGCGCGCGCTCGCGGGTGAGCCCGTCGGCACGCTCGTCTATCAGGAGGATTAAGCATGGCAGAGAACATCACCGCCCATATGGACAAGTCGCTCGAGTCCCTCAAGCATAACTTCTCCAAGGTCCGTACCGGCCGCGCCAATGCCAACATTCTGTCCGACATCACCGTCGATTATTACGGTGTTCCCACGCCGGTCACGCAGGTTGCCGCCGTCAAGACCCCCGAGGCCCACATGCTGCTCATCGAGCCGTGGGACAAGGCACTCATCAACGCTATCGTCAAGGCCATCGGCGCTTCCGATCTGGGTATTACCCCCAACTCCGATGGCACCGTCGTTCGTCTGCCGTTCCCGGCTCCCACCGAGGAGCGCCGTCGCGAGCTCGTCAAGGAGTGCCGCGAGTACGCCGAGCAGGCCAAGGTGTCTATCCGTAACATCCGTCGCGACTTCAACAACAAGCTTGAGCGCGATGAGGAGCTCACCGAGGACGATGTCCGTCGCGAGCAGGCCAAGGTCCAGAAGCACACCGATGAGTATGTCGCCAAGGTCGAGGAGCTTCTGAAGGAAAAAGAAGCCGAGGTCATGGAGATCTAAGGTGCAATACGACGAGCATAAACTGGTCGAGTACTTTGCCGACGCCCCTGCGGGCGTCGGTTTTTCCGACCTTGACCTCAATAACATTCCGCACCATATCTCGTGCATCATGGACGGCAATGGTCGTTGGGCCACATCGCGCGGTCTTGCACGCACCGAGGGCCACAAGGCGGGTATCGTCTCCCTTCGTGAGATTATTACCGCCTGCGTGCGTCTGGGCGTCGACGTGCTTTCGGCCTATGCGTTTTCTACCGAAAACTGGAACCGCCCGCAGCATGAGGTCAACGTCTTGATGCACCTGTTTGCCAAGACGTTTATCGACGAGCTGCCGCTTCTGAAGCGCGAAAACGTGCGCGTTGTCTTTTTGGGTGACATTTCCGCGCTGCCCAAGAAGACCCGCGACGTTTTTGAACGCGGTCTTGCCGAGTGCGCCAATCACACCGGCATGACGCTGGCGCTTGCCGTCAACTACGGCGCGCGTGCCGAGATTACCCGCGCTGTCCGTCAGATCGCACTCGACGCTGCCGCCGGTAAGATCGATCCTGGCGCAATTGATGACGACATGGTGGCTTCCCACCTCTATACCGCCGGCCTTCCCGATCCTGAGCTTGTGATTCGCACTTCTGGTGAGCTGCGCCTTTCGAACTATCTGCTGTGGCAGGTGGCTTATTCCGAATTCTACGTCACCGATACCTATTGGCCCGACTTTGATCGTTGGGGCCTTGTCGACGCCATTTTGGCCTATCAGGGCCGTGACCGTAGGTTTGGTGGACTGAGCAAGACCGAGGAGGCTTAATCGTGTCCGATCGTCCCAAGGCATCTGCTCCCAAGACGCCTGCGCGCAAAGCTGCCACTGCGGGAACGCCTGCAGTGAAGAGCGGCACCGGTTCGTGGCTGGCGGGCTTTATTACCCGTGCCGCCGCCGGTATCGTCTACGCCGTTGTCTTTATCCTGTGCCTGGTTTTGGGTATCGTGCCCACGGCCATCTTTGTTTCCGTCATGAGCGGTCTGTGCTGCTATGAGTTTTTCCGTATGACAAGGCTCGATGGCAAGATGGCTAACGAGCGCATGGGTATCGCTGCCGCCGTGCTCTTTCCGCTGTCGGCGTTGGGCGATTCGATGCTGCTGAATGCCCTGCTTTTTGCCCTGATGCTCGCTGTGGGCATTTGGTATGTCTGGTCGCCGCGTACCCGTATATCCGATGTTGCCGTGACACTCATGGGTCCCATCTACACCGGTTTTATGCTGTCGGCTATCGTGCTGCTGCGCGATGCCGTGCCCGGTTTTGCCGGCGCCCTGCTTTCGGTGGGTGTTTGCGCGTCTCTCTGGGTCTCCGATTCGTTTGCCTATATCGTGGGTAGCCGTATCGGCAAACACAAGATGGTTCCCAAGATCTCTCCCAAAAAGAGCTGGGAGGGGTTTGTTGGCGGCATCCTGGGCTCGGTTTTGATTTGGCTCATCCTGTGGGCGACGTATTTCTTCAAGCTCAGCCTGCCCTATGCGCTGCTGTGCGGCGTGGTCGTGTCCATTCTGGGCGTTATCGGCGACCTTATCGAGTCGCGCATCAAGCGCGGTGTGGGCGTCAAAGATTCCGGCAACCTTATCCCGGGCCACGGCGGCATGCTCGATCGTAGCGATTCGCTTATCTTCGGCTGCATCACCGCGCAGCTGATGCTGATGATCGGAGGCGTGCTGTAATGTCATTCCAGACGACGTATGGCCCCGATGGACGCCTCCGTGTTGCCATCCTGGGTTGTACGGGCTCCATCGGCACCCAGGCGCTCGATGTGTGCCGCCAGCATGCCGATCGCCTGCAGGTGACGGCGCTGTCCGTTAACTCCAGTACCTCCGAGCTTGTTGCCGCTGCCCGCGAGTTCTCGGTTTCGGCGGTTGCCGTGGCCGATGTCGCTCATGGCGATGACGCCGTGCTGCAGGAGTTGCCCGAGGGAACGAAGCTCGGCGTTGGTGCGCAGGCGGTTTGCGAGCTCGCGCGTCGCGACGATGTCGACTGCGTACTCGTCGCTATTGTGGGTGCCGCCGGTCTCGAGGCGAGCCATGCGGCCTTGACCTCGAATAAGCGTCTTGCCCTTGCCAACAAGGAGTCCCTCGTCGTCGGTGGCGACTTGCTTATGCCGTTGGCGCAACCGGGCCAGCTTATTCCAGTCGACTCTGAGCACTCCGCCATCTACCAGTGCTATCTGGGGGAGAACCCGCGCGAGGCTCATTGTATTTGGCTCACCTGCTCGGGCGGTCCGTTCTTTGGCCGCACGCGCGACGAGCTAGATCGCGTGACGCGTGCCGATGCCCTCGCACATCCCACGTGGGCCATGGGTGCTAAGATCACCATCGACTCCGCCACCCTCATGAATAAGGGCCTGGAGCGCATTGAGGCCATGCATCTGTTTAACTGCGACCTCGATTTCATTAACGTGGTCGTGCAGCGTCAGTCCAAGATTCACTCTATGGTCGAGTTTGCCGACGGCTCCGTGATGGCGCATCTCGGTGCTTCCGACATGCGTATTCCCATCCAGTTCGCGTTCTCGTATCCCGAGCGTTGGGATACCCCGGCGCCTCGTATCGATTTCCGCGAGCTGGGGCAGCTCACGTTTGATGCTGCCGACATGGATACCTTCCGCTGTCTGGCACTGGCCGAGCGTGCCGGCAAGACGGGTGGCACCATGCCGTGCGTGCTCAATGCCGCCAACGAGGTCGCCGTCGATGCCTTCCTGCACGATGGCTGCAGCTTTACCGATATCGATCGCATTGTGGAATCCTGCATGGATGCCCACGATATGCAGGCGGTCGATTCGTTTGAGCAGCTTCGCGACATCGATGCGTGGGCGCGTGAAAAGGCTGCGCAGGTACTCGCCGCAACCCGTTCCTAACCCATAAGGATTGCTTTTTCGTTTTATGGATACTGTTCTGAGCGTTCTCTCATCGGTCTTTTGGGGCCTGCTGATGCTTTCCGTCCTCGTGTTTTTGCACGAGGGCGGCCACTTTTTGGCGGCGCGTGCCTGCGGCGTCCGTGTGACCGAGTTCTTTTTGGGCCTGCCGTGCCGCTTTGACATCCATTACACGTCGCGTCGCATTGGAACCAAGTTTGGCGTGACCCCGCTGCTGCTGGGTGGCTACGCTGCCATCTGCGGTATGGATCCGACCGATGTCTCCTGCGCCGATCGCGTGCTCGCGGCTATCTACCGTCATGGTCGCGTGACCGTGGCCGACCTTGCTGTCGAGCTCGAGCTTTCCGAGGAGGATGTGCTCGAGGCTTGTGCTCTGTTGCTGGGCTGGGGCTCCATCGCTCCCTGGTATGAGGAAGGGGAGAAACCCTCGCCGAGCTACTATCCCACCAAGTATCAGACGCTGCCGCGAGACGCGGCGGGTTACACCACCTTTGACGGCCGCCGGTTCGATCGAGAGCATGCGACTGCCGAGGGCGATGTGTGGGAGCTGCCGTGCGGCGAGGCTGATTTCTTGGCGCAAGAGCGCTCGCACACTTATCTTGGCCAGGGCTTTCTCAAGCGCGCCTTTATGCTGCTCGCGGGCATTCTCGTCAATATCCTGACGGGTTTTTTGCTGCTTATGAGCATCTATTCCATTGCGGGCGTCACCGTGCCGATCGATACCAACGTGATCGGTCAGGTTGACGAGGGGTCTATTGCCGCCAAGGCGGGTATCGAGGCTGGTGATGCGATCCTTTCGGTTGACGGTGTATCGTGCTCCACATGGATGAACGTTTACGATGCCATCGGCAAGGCCGCCGGTAAGGACGATATCGCCATCGAGTACGAGCGTGACGGCAAGCAGCATTCGACCACGGTTGCGCTCAAAGAGGACGAGCGCCTAGGTGTGTATGCCTCTACGCAGGTAGTCCGTTTGGACCCCATCACCTCGGCGCGTCTGTCATTCTCCTATGTTGTGCAGACCGCGGAGGGCGTGATGCGCCTGCTCCAGCCGCAGCATACGATGGAGATTCTCGATCAGTCTTCTTCGATCGTGGGTATTAGCGTTATGTCCTCACAGGCTGCTGCTGCCGGTCCTGCCACATTCCTTTCGTTTGCCGCCCTCATTTCGTTCTCGCTTGGCTTTATGAACCTGCTGCCCATCCCACCACTCGATGGCGGCAAGCTGGTCATCGAGATCATTCAAAAGATTGTGGGCCGCGAGCTTCCGCTCAAGGTCCAGACGATTGTGAGCTATGTGGGCATCGCGCTCTTTGTGCTGCTGTTTGTCTATATGCTTCGTTCCGACATCCTTCGATTTATTCTGTAGGGGAGTGTTTGGATTGTCTTTATCCCATCCTTTGCCTCGCGAGTTGACGCGCCCCGTGCATGTGGGCGGTGTGCAGATCGGTGGCGGCGCGCCGGTGGTGGTCCAATCCATGACCTGCACCGATACCGCTGATGCCCAGGCAACGCTTGCGCAAGTGTGCGCGTTGGCGCAGGCTGGCTGCGATATCGTGCGTGTGAGCGTGCCCACCGAGGCCGCGCTTGAGGGTTTCCGCACCATCTGTGCCGAGTCTCCGGTGCCAATCGTTGCCGATATCCACTTTAACCACAAGCTGGCCATTGGCGCTGTGGAGGCCGGTGCCGCCAAGCTCCGCATCAATCCCGGTAATATCGGCGATTGGGCCAAGGTCGATGCTGTCATCGATGCCGCGGGTGCTGCGGGCTGCGCAATTCGCATCGGTGTCAACGCTGGTTCGCTTGAGCAGGATATCGCCGAGCGCGACGACCTCACGCAGCCCGAAAAGCTCGTGATGTCGAGCGAGCGCTTCGTCAAGCACTTTGAGGACCGCGGCTTTACGAACATTGTGCTTTCGGCCAAGGCCCATAGCGTGCAAACGACGCTCGATACCTATCGAGCCCTGTCGCGTGAGATTCCCCACGTTCCGCTTCACCTGGGCGTGACGGAGGCGGGGACCAAGCTCCAGGGCACCATCAAGAGCTCTGTAGGCTTGGGTATCTTGCTTTCCGAAGGCATTGGCGACACCATGCGTGTGTCGCTCACAGCCGATCCGGTTGAGGAGCCGCCGGTTGCCTGGGGTATTCTGCAGTCGTTGGGCCTGCGTCGCCGTGGCCCCGAGATTGTCTCGTGCCCCACGTGCGCCCGCTGCCAGGTTAACCTTATTCCCATTGCCGAGGAAGTAACCGAGCGGCTTAAGAACTATACCGCGCCGCTTTCGATTGCCGTTATGGGATGTGCCGTTAATGGCCCCGGCGAGGCTTCTGATGCCGACCTGGGCGTTGCTTGCGGACGTGGTCAGGCCTTGCTCTTTTCGCATGGCCAGATCATTGGTAAAGTAGCTGAGGACCAAATTGTCGACGCGCTTATGGCAGAGGTCGACAAGCTTATTGAGGAGAAATAAATGACCCGAGCAATGTATATGTCTAAGCTCTATGCGCCGACGCTTAAAGGGGATCCGGCGGACGCTGAGCTCGCCAGTCACCGCCTGCTGCTCCGTGCCGGCATGATCCGCAAGGAGGCCGCCGGCCTGTATTCCTACCTGCCGCTTGCCTGGCGCTCGATCCGTAAGATCGAGAACATCGTGCGCGACGAGATGGACGCTGCCGGCGCCCAGGAGCTTATGATGCCTATCATGGTCGACGCCGAGTTGTGGCGCGAGTCCGGCCGCATCGACGCCTATGGCAAGGAGCTTGTGCGCTTTGACGACCGTCATGGTCGCGAGTTCGTCCTGGGCCCCACGCACGAGGAGACCGTCACGGCCCTGGTGCGCAACGAGCTACGCTCCTATAAGCAGCTGCCCGTCAACCTGTATCACATTCAGGACAAGTTCCGCGACGAGTTCCGTCCCCGCTTTGGCCTGATGCGCGGCCGCGAGTTCATCATGAAGGACGCCTACAGCTTCTCCGCCACGCAGGAGAGCCTGCAGGAGGAGTACGACAAGATGAAGCAGGCGTACGCCAATATCTGCGAGCGCTGCTACATCAAGGCTCTGCCCGTCGTCGCCGATTCTGGCGAGATCGGTGGCGATACCTCCGTCGAGTACATGGCTTTGGCTGACGCCGGCGAGGCTTCGCTCGTCTACTGCGACGATTGCGGCTTCGCTGCCGATGACGAGGCTGCAAGCACCAAGGTCGTCGTGACCGAGGGTCCTGGTGACGGTACGCTCACCAAGGTTGAGACTCCGGGCATGGGCACCATTGAGGCTGTTGCTAAGTTCTTTGGGTTCCCCGAGAACGGCACGCGCAAGTCGCTGGCACTCATCGACGCCGAGGGTAAGCCGGTCGTGGCCATTGTTCCGGGCGATCACGAGCTCAACGATTGCAAGGCCGAGCACGTCTTTGGCAAGGGCTATCGCATGATGACCGACGAGGAGCTTCAGGCGAACGGTCTGCACAAGGGCTTTATCGGACCGGTTAACCTGCCCGATGGCATTCGTCTGGTCTGCGACGAGAGCCTGCGCGAGTCCAAACAGTGGGCCTGCGGTGCCAACGAGGTCGATTATCACTTTACCGGTGCCTGCCCCGAGCGCGACTTTACCGTCGATGAGTGGGCCGATCTGGTCACCGTTGTCGCCGGCGACCCCTGCCCGCACTGCGGCAAGCCGCTCTCCGCTGCCCGCGGCATCGAGGTCTCTCAGGTCTTCCAGCTGGGCACCAAGTACTCCGAGGCCATGGGTGCCACCTTTATGGATGAGGACGGCAAGGAGAAGCCGCTCATCATGGGTTGCTACGGCGTGGGCGTGTCCCGCTCGCTTGCTGCCGTCGTGGAGCAGCACAACGACGAGCACGGTATCGTCTGGCCGGTCTCCGTTGCCCCGTACGAGGTCGCGGTGATTCCGCTTGATCCCAAGAAGGAAGAGTGCGCTACCGTCTGCGAGCAGATTGTTGATGGCCTGTGTGCCGAGGGTATCGAGGTCGTCGTCGACGATCGCGATGAGCGTCCGGGCTTTAAGTTTGCCGATAACGACCTCATGGGCTTCCCGTATCAGGTGGTTCTGGGCAAGCGCGGCCTTAAGAATGGCACCGTTGAGCTCAAGGACCGTGCTACGGGCGAGCGCGAGGACGTGGCGATCGACGAGGTCGTTGCCAAGGTTGCCGAGCTTGTTAAGGCAGCCCGCCGTTAATCGACGATTTCGCTTGTAGTTCGATATGTGGGACGGCCCCGCATTTCTCCAATCGGGGAGATGCGGGGCCGTCCTATTATCTTGTGGCATCCTCGATATCTAAAAGGAAAACCCCACAGCCCATGCGAGCTGCGGGGTTTTCCATTATGCCTCCGATGCGAAATAAATCGCTCAGATATTACTGATAATCGACGACGTCGATCCAGTTCTTCAGGAACTCATCGTTCACGTTGCGCTTACGAGCGAGCTCGGAAGCGGCGACGATGCTCGTCCACTGACGCACGACCTGCATGGGCATGTCGGCACGGTCGCAGTAGAGCTCCAGGTAGGCCTCGGCCTGGTCCTTGCTGTTGAGGGCAAAGAGCAGGTAGGTGGTGGCAACGTCGGCAGCAGGGGAGCCCTGGGTGGCGTGTGCCCAGTCGCACACATAGAGCTGGCCGTCGTCGCCGACGATGACGTTGGAGGGGTTGAAGTCGCCGTGGCAGACCTTGAACTCCTTGGTCATGCCGTCCAGACGCTCCTGAAGGTTGTAGCGCGTGGTGGCATTGAGCTGATCAAGGCTGTCGATCATGCGGGCGAACTTGTCGCGCTGACGGTTGAGCAGCGGGGAGGTGTAGCCGTGGATCTCGATCTGGAGGTCGACGAACATCTCGAGGTACTCACCAAAGCGCTGGGGCTCTGCAGTCATCTTCTCGGCAAGGGTGGTGCCCGGAACCTTCTCGGTCACGAGCGCCCAGCCGTTGGCGTTCTCGAGCTGGGAAACCTCGAGAGCCTTGGGGCTGCGGATGCCGCACTCATTGATGCGGGCAAGATTCAAAGCCTCGTTGAACACGTCGGAGACAGGCTTGGTCTCGTTAAAGACCTTGACGATCTTGTCGCCCAGGTCGTAAACGACCTTGTTGCCACGGCGGACGAGCTCGGTCTTGGAATCGGGTAGCAGCATGGTTGCATCCTTTCAACGATGCGATAGAAGCGACGGCGGGGGTGTGTGAAACACCCGTGCACCCCCGCCGTTAAAAACCGTGCTAAAACTAGCAGACGGCGTAGTCCTGAGGCTCGCGGCCGTAGTAGGCGTCCAGGTAGAGCTCCTTGATCTCGCTCATGAGCGGGTAGCGCGGGTTAGCGCCGGTGCACTGGTCGTTGAATGCCTGCTCGGTCATCTCGTCGAGGGTGTCGAGGAAGTACTGCTCGTCAACACCGTAGTCGGCGATGGTCTTCTTGACGCCGATGAAGTCCTTGAGCTCCTCGAGCTTCGTGATGAAGTTCTCGAAGACCTCCTTGTCGTCCTTGCCCTCGATACCGCAGTACTTGGCCATCTCGGCGTAGTTGTGCAGCGCGTTGGGGTAAGGATACTGGGAGAAGGTACCCATCTTGACGGGAGCCTCGGCGGCGTTGTAGCGCATGACGCGGGTCAGGATGACGGCGTTAGCGATGCCGTGGGGCAGGTGATGGAAAGCGCCGAGCTTGTGAGCCATGGAGTGGTTGAGGCCCAGGAAGGCGTTGGCGAAGGCCATACCGGCCATGCAGGAGGCGTTGTGCATCTCCTCGCGGGCGTGCGGGTCCTTGGCGCCGTTCGTGAAGCTGGAGGGCAGGTTCTCAAAGACGAGCTTGGCAGCGCGCTCGGAGAGGCCCTTGGTGTAGTCGGAAGCCATGATGGAGACGTAGGACTCGATGGCGTGGGTCATGACGTCGATGCCGGAGGCAGCGGTCAGGCCGCGCGGGGCGGTCATGCAGTTGTCGGCGTCGACGATAGCCATGTTGGGGAGCAGCGCGTAGTCGGCGAGCGGCCACTTGATGCCGGTCTCCTTGTCGGTGATGATGGCGAACGGCGTGCACTCGGAGCCGGTACCCGAGGAGGTCGGGACGGCGACGAAGTAGGCCTTCTTGCCCATCTCGGGGAAGGTGAAGATACGCTTGCGGATGTCCATGAAGTCCATGGCCATGTCCTCAAACTTGCACTCGGGGTGCTCGTACATCATCCACATGATCTTGCCGGCGTCCATAGCGGAGCCACCGCCGACGGCGATGATGACGTCCGGCTCAAAGAGAGCCATCTGCTTGGCGCCGCGACGTGCGCACTGCAGCGACGGATCGGGCTCGACGTCGTAGAAGCAGTCGTGGGCGATGCCCATCTCGTCGAGCTTGGCCTCGATGGCGCGGGTGTTGCCATTCTTGAAGAGGAACTGGTCGGTGACGATGAAGGCGCGCTTCTTGCCCATGACGTTGCCCAGCTCGTCGAGGGCGACGGGCGTGGAACCCTTCTTGAAGTAGACCTTCTCGGGAGCGCGGAACCACAGCATGTTCTCACGGCGCTCGGCCACAGTCTTAACGTTGATCAAGTGCTTCACCCCAACGTTCTCGGAGACGGAGTTGCCGCCCCAGGAGCCGCAGCCCAGGGTCAGAGACGGCTTCATGCCAAAGTTGTACAGGTCACCGATGCCGCCGTGCGAGGACGGGGTGTTGATGACGATACGGCAGGCCTTCATGACGTGCTCGAACAGGCTGATCTTCTCGGCCTGGGCGGGGTGCACGTACAGAGAGGCGGTGTGGCCCGGGCCACCGGCGAGCACCAGGTGCTCGGCCTTGTCGACGGCCTCCTGGAAGTCCTTGGCGTGGTACATGGCCAGGACCGGAGAGAGCTTCTCGTGGGAGAACTCTTCCTTGGCGGGGTCGGTGGAGGTGACCTCGGCGATCAGGATCTTGGTCTTGGCGGGAACCTCGATGCCGGCGAGCTCGGCGATCTTGGCGGCAGCCATGCCGGGGATGCGGTGATCGAGAGCGCCGTTCTTGAACATGGCGGCACGCAGGGCCTCCATCTCGGCACCCTGCTTGACGAAGTAGCAGCCGCGCTTCTGGAACTCGGCCTTAACCTGGTCATAGATGCTGTCGATGACGGTCACGGACTGCTCGGAAGCGCAGATCATGCCGTTGTCGAAGGTCTTGGAGTGAATGATGGAGTTGACGGCGAGCAGCACGTCGGCGGTGTCGTCGATGATGACCGGGGTGTTACCGGCGCCAACGCCCAGGGCGGGCTTGCCCGAGGAGTAGGCGGCCTTGACCATGCCCGGGCCACCGGTGGCGAGGATGATGTCGACGTCGCGCATGACCATGTTGGTCAGCTCGATGGAGGGGACATCGACCCAGCCGATGATGCCCTCGGGGGCGCCGGCCTTGACGGCGGCGTCAAGCACGAGCTTGGCGGCGGCGATGGTGCACTTGGCGGCTGCCGGGTGCGGGGAGATGATGATGCCGTTGCGGGTCTTCAGGCTGATCAGCGTCTTGAAGATCGCAGTGGAGGTGGGGTTGGTCGTCGGGATGACGGCGCCCACGATGCCGATAGGCTCGGCGATCTTGGTGATGCCGTAAGCCTCGTCGCGCTCCAGAACGCCACAGGTCTTGGTGTTCTTGTAAGCGTTGTAGATGTACTCTGCGGCGTAGTGGTTCTTGATGACCTTGTCCTCAAGAACGCCGCGACCGGTCTCCTCGATGGCCATCTTCGCCAACGGGATACGAGCCTTGTTGGCGGCCATGGCGGCCTCATAGAAGATCTTGTCGACCTGCTCCTGCGTGTACGTAGCAAAAAGCGCCTGGGCCTCTCGCATCTGAGCGAGCTTAGCCTCAAGCGCCTCTACGTTGTCCACAATTGCGGGAGTAGTGTTTTCCGGTGACTTTTTCACCATTTGTGTCTCCTTGCGATCGGAGATTTACCCTACGACTTGCATGATAGCAAGAAATTATTCGGCGAACGGTAAGATTCCTCTAAAAGGCACACTAAAACGCTTCAATAAAATGAATCGTTTTAACTAAAACTATCTGCCTGCTGCATCGCCCCGCTCATTGGGTACAGACTCTCATGAGTATTTCAATGGGAAAACGGGACATCTGTTTGATAATCGCTATTCGCGGGTCGCGGTTGAGTTGGACACACAGGCGGTGCAGCTACTCGATTACATCCATTTCAATCCCGTGTAAGGTGCGTCCGACTCGCTCGAGGCGTACCGTTAGTTACAAGGCATACCAGCTGCGCTATGATCCCTTTGACATCTGCAAACCCTCATATAAGTCTGTCCCAAATGAGTGCAAAAAGGCGCCCTCCGTAAGGGAGGGCGCCTTTGGTAAGTTCTATGTGAACGCGAGGTCTTTGACCCGGAGAGTCCGAGGTACTTGTTGGTAAGACCTTATTTAGGAGCGCGCAACCTTGCCGGACTTGAGGCAGGTGGAGCAAACGTTCATCTTGCGACGGTGACCATCGACGACGACGTACACGCGCTGGATGTTGGGGCGGAACTTACGGTTGGTGACGCGGTGAGAGTGGCTGATGGAGCGACCGGCAACGGGGTGCTTACCGCAAACTTCGCAAACTTTGGACATAACTGACCCTCCTTGGGCGACAAACGAACATGTCGCGTTAACAAACAAGCCTGAACTATAGCACAGAAGCAGTTCCCTGTGCGTAATCTACACAGAGATACTCCTCTTTTGGCGATAGTGCTCACGCCACGGCCCTGGACGTAGATCCGATTTGCGTGCAGCAGAGGGGATTATGCCAGCTCGTGCGTGCGTTTTCAAGCTCGTCCCACAAATATATATAGGTTTATGAAGCATTGGGCTCCGTTTACGGATTGCTCTGTATTTATGCTCGCAATTAAGCTCGAGGTTGGTTACACTATCCCTTGACCATTAAAGGGGTACGAGATACCCACATGGAATTACATAGCTGCCAAAGAGCAGCCCTTCCTTGTGGGTGTCTGGTCCGCTTTGAGCGGTCGGGCATCTATTTTTTTGACTGTGTCAGCAGTCAAGACATGTGAGGAAGGAGATCGATGGGCACGACTTCCCCCAAGGCGGTCATCATGGACGAGACCGCCGTCAATCGAGCGATGACCCGCATCGCGCACGAGATTCTCGAGCGCAACGAGGGCTGTGAAGACCTCGCTCTGGTCGGCATCGTCACGCGCGGCGACCTTCTGGCAAAGAAACTCGCCGAGGAGATCAAGGAGATCGAGGGCGTCGACGTTCCGCTCGGCAGCCTCGACATCAGCTTCTACCGCGATGACTACGCTACCAATTTCGCTCCCGCGATCCACGCCACCAACATTCCCTTTAGCGTCGACGGCAAACGCGTCGTGCTGGTGGACGACATCCTGTATACGGGCCGTACCATTCGCGCCGCTCTGGACGCCGTCATGGACCTGGGCCGTCCGAGCCGCATTGAGCTGGCAGTTCTCGTTGACCGCGGCCACCGCGAGCTCCCCATCTCGCCGGACTTTGTCGGCAAGAACGTTCCCTCGTCGCATGAGGAGAACGTGCACCTATATATGAAGGAAGTCGACGGCCACACCGCCGTCGAGATTAACGACGTCGCGCCGGGTTCCCACGTGGGCTCCGCGCCGCTGGGAGGTGAGTAGTACCGTGGCGTTCAACCATAAGCACCTGATCGACATTACCGAGTACTCCGAAGAGGACATCAAGCTCATCCTCGAGACCGCCAAGGCGTTCTCCGAGGTCAACGAGCGTGCTATCAAGAAGGTCCCCACGCTCAAGGGCAAGACCATCGTCAACATGTTCAACGAGCCCTCGACGCGCACCCGCAGCTCCTTCGAGCTCGCCGAGAAGCGTCTTTCGGCCGACAGCCTTAACTTTGGCGGCTCCTCGACCTCCACGGTCAAGGGCGAGAGCCTTGTCGACACCGTCGAGACCCTCAACGCCTATAAGATCGACTGTATCGTCGTGCGTGATAAGCACGCCGGCGCTCCCTACATCGTCACGCAGAACTCGCCCGCGAGCGTCATCTGCGCCGGTGACGGCAAGCACAACCATCCCACGCAGGCCCTGCTCGACCTGTACACCATCTGGGAGCACAAGGGTGACTTCCACGGTCTGAAGGTCGCTGTCGTCGGCGATATCGCGCACTCCCGCGTCTGCGGCTCGCTGATCCCCGCCCTTAAGATCATGGGCTGCGAGACCTACGCCGTCGCCCCCGGCACGCTGCTGCCGCCGGCGCCCGAGGTTCTGGGCTGCGACCACGTGACGAGCGACCTCGATTCCGTCCTGCCCGAGCTGGACGTCGTCTACATGCTGCGCGTGCAGCAGGAGCGCCTCGAGGGTGCCCCGTTCCCGACCATTCGTGAGTACCACAGGCTCTTCGGCCTGACCAAGGACCGCGAGAAGCTCATGAAGCCCGATGCGATCATCTGCCACCCGGGTCCCATCAACCGCGGCGTCGAGTTCGACTCCTATATGGCCGACCACCCGCAACGCTCCGTCATCCTGGAGCAGGTCTACGCCGGTATCTGCGTGCGTATGGCTATCCTGTATCTGCTGCTTGGAGGTGCCGATAATGGCCTTGCTTCTTAAGAATGCCCACGTCGTCGACCCGTCCGTCGAGCTTGACGGTGTCGTTGACGTCCTGATTGACGGCGACAAGATCGCCGAGGTCGGCGAGAATCTCGCCGTCGAGGGAGCCGAGGTCCGCGACCTTTCCGGCAAGTACCTCGTCCCCGGCCTGGTGGATATGCACGTTCACCTTCGCGAGCCCGGCTACGAGGTCAAAGAGGACATCGAGAGCGGTACCCGCGCAGCTGCCAAGGGCGGCTTTACCGGCGTGTGCGCCATGCCCAACACCGATCCCGTAACCGATAACGGCACTGTCGTGGAGTTCGTCAAGTCCCGCGCTGCCGAGGTCGGCCACTGCCGCGTCTATCCGTCGGGCGCCATGACTCGCGGTCTTAAGGGCGAGGCCATGTCCGAGATGGGCGATATGGTCGCCCACGGCGCCGTCGCCTTCACCGATGACGGTCGCGGCGTGCAGGGCGCGGGCATGCTCCGTCGCTGCATGGACTACGGCAAGATGTTCGGCAAGGTCTTCATGAGCCACTGCCAGGACGAGGACCTGGTCGGCCACGGCCAGATCAACGAGGGCAAGGTCTCGACCCGTCTGGCCCTCGAGGGTTGGCCGGCTGCCGGCGAGGAGCTCCAGATCGCCCGCGACATCGAGATCGCCAAGCTGACCGGTGCCAAGCTGCACATCCAGCACATCTCCACCGCCCATGGCCTGGAGATCGTGCGTGCCGGTAAGGCCGCTGGCGTTCAGGTTACCTGCGAGGCCACCCCGCACCACATGTTCCTGACCGAGAACGACCTGGACGAGACCTACAACACCTCGCTCAAGGTCAATCCGCCGCTGCGTACCGAGGAGGATGCCGAGGCCATCCGTCAGGGCGTCATCGACGGCACCGTCGACGCTATCGTCACCGATCACGCTCCCCACACCCCGTGGGAGAAGGCCCGCGAGTTCGAGCTTGCGCCCTTTGGCATGATCGGTCTCGAGACCTCGCTGTCGCTCGTGCTCACCGAGCTGGTCAACACGGGCAAGATGAGCATGGGCCGCATGGTCGAGCTCATGGCCATCAAACCGCGTGAGATCCTGGGTCTCGACCAGGTTCAGGTCAAGGCGGGATCCGTTGCCGACCTGACCGTGTTCGACCCCTCCGCAACCTGGACGGTTGGCGAGGACGGTTACGAGTCGCGCGCCGAGAACTCCGGTTTTGCCGGCCGCACGCTCACCGGTCGTGCCACCGATGTATTTGTCGGCGGTAAACAGACGCTTGCCGACGGCTGCATCTGCTAGCATAGCCTTATCGCTTTTGTGCGCGGCGCCCTTGCGGTGCCGCGCTTTCTATTCGTTTGGACCATGCAACCGCATGGGGGATTGGAGCGTTTATGCCCACACCTTCCACTGCACGCATGCACGACTTCGAGGTCGTCTCGAACCGGGAGATTGCCGACGGCGTCTTCTCGCTCGTCATCTCGGCCCCCAAGCTTGCAAGTGCGCTCAAGCCCGGTCAGTTTGTGAACATCGCCGTACCCGGTGATGCGTCCTCGCTGCTTCGCGTGCCCCTGAGCTACTACCGCGCCGACGCCGAGGCCGGCACCGTCGAGCTGTGGTACGCCGTCGTGGGCGACGATACCCGTCGTTTGTCCCAGATGGGCCCTGGCTCCTCCTCTAACCTGCTGGGCCCCGGTGGCCGTGGCTGGATGGTACCCGAGGGCACCAGGAAGGCCCTGCTCGTCGCCGGTGGCATCGGTGTTCCGCCTGTGCTGTGTCTTGCCGGTATGCTTGCCGAGCAGAGTGTTGATGTGGACGTGTGCCTGGGCTTTGGCACCGCTTCCAAGGCCGTGGGCATCGACGAGTTCCGCGCGCTGGGCGCCACGGTTAACGTGTGCACCGACGATGGCACGCTGGGCACGCACGGTTTTTGCACCGATCCTGCTGCCGAGCTGCTTAGCGAGGGCGGCTACGACTATGCCGCCAGCTGCGGTCCCGCCGTCATGATGAAGAAAGTCGCCGCCGCTGCCGCCGAGGCCGGTGCGTACTGCGAGGTGTCGCTCGAGCGCATGATGAGCTGTGGCTTTGGCGCCTGCAACACCTGCAATGTCGAGACGGTCGACGGTATGAAGGGTGCTTGCATGTGCGGCCCCGTGTTCGATGCTTCCAAGGTGGTGGTCTTCTAGTGGGTACCGTGAACATGGCCGTCGATTTCGGCGGCGTCAAGATGCAGAACCCCATCAACACCGCAGCCGGTACCTTTGGCTACGGTTGGCAGTTCCAGAACTTCTTCGATGTCTCCCAGCTGGGCGCCATCACCACCAAGGGTTGCGCTGCCGAGCCCTGGCCCGGCAACCCCGCGCCCCGTATGGCCGAGATTCCCGGCGGCATGATCAACTCCGTGGGCCTTCAGAACCCTGGCGTGGCTGCCTTTGCCCGTGAGTCCGGTCCGTGGCTGGAGCAGCTCTCCAAGGACGGTTGCCAGGTCATCTGCCAGGTTGCCGGCCACTCCGTTGACGAGTTTGTCCGCGCACTCGAGATGTATGTCGAGCTGTGCCCCTGGGCTGCCGGCTACGAGATCAACGTGAGCTGCCCTAATATCGCCGCCGGCGGTGCCGCCATGGGCTCCACGCCCGAGGGCGCCTCTTCCGTTATGGCTGCCTGCCGCAAGGTGACCGATAAGCCGCTGTTCGTGAAGATGGCTCCGGTCAACGTCGCCGAGATTGCCAAGGCCCTCGAGGCTGCCGGTGCCGACGGCCTTTCAGTCATCAACTCCATCCAGGGCATGGCCATCGACGTCCATACCCGCAAGTCCCGCGTGGCCAAGCCCAAGGGGGGCCTTTCGGGCCCGCTGTGCCACCACATCGCCGTGCGCATGGTCTGGGAGGTTGCCCAGGCCGTCGATATCCCCATCAACGGTGTCGGCGGTGTCATGACTGGCGAGGATGCGGCCGAGTTTATCCTGGCCGGCGCCACCTGCGTGTCGGTCGGTATGGCCAACTTCATTGATCCGTGCGCTTCGCTCAAGATCGCGCGCGAGCTCGAGGCCTGGGCCGAGTCCCAGGGCGTAAAGGACATCAACGAGCTGGTAGGTGCTTTCGAATGCTAGAGACCGATGCCCGCGACCGCGTGATCGTCGCCCTCGACTGCGATCGTGAGCGTGCGCTCGAGCTCGCCCACGAGCTTTCTGGTCATGCCGCCTGGCTCAAAGTTGGCATGACGCTCTATTACGCTGAGGGCCCCGAGATCGTCAAGACCTTTAAGGACCTGGGCTTTAAGGTCTTCCTTGACCTTAAGTTCCATGATATTCCGCACCAGGTTCGCGGTGCCGCCCGCTCGGCCTCGCTTGCCGGTGCCGACCTGCTTTCGGTCCACGGCTTGGGTTCGGGCGCCATGCTCGCTGCCTGCCGCGAGGGTGCCGAGGAGGCGCGCGAGGACCGCGCCAAGCTCGTCGCCATCACCGTGCTCACGAGCATGAATCAGGATGCCTTGAGCGAGATCGGCGTCGAGTCGCCCGTGGCCGAGGAGGCCGCCCGCCTGGCAAAGCTCGCTCAGGCCAACGGCATCGATGGCATCGTGTGCTCGCCGATGGAGGCTCACGACATGCGTGAGCTGCTGGGTCCTGATGCCCTGATCGTGACTCCGGGCGTGCGTCCGGTGGGTGCCGCCCTTGGTGACCAGTCCCGCGTGGCGACGCCTTCCCAGGCTATCGAGCGTGGCGCAAGCCACATTGTGGTGGGCCGTCCCATCACCGGTGCCGACGATCCGGTTGCCGCCTTTGACGCCATCGTCGCTGAGCTGGTCGAAAACGTCGCGTAAAAGATTCCCCTAAGTCACCACTTTTGGGTCTCATTAGCACAAAATAGCCCCTGTGCCTGCGTAAACTTTCCAATCCTTTGTGTGGAATCGCAGGTCAGGGGCTTAACTTTGGGCGCAGTATATTGCACTTTTTGCGGGTATCGTCTAACCTATGGAGCCGCGATTGGGCATTTTGTACGTTCTACGTGCTAAAATGCCAATTATTGAATCAGATATAACCCAACTATTTGGAGGTACGAATGGCACTCCCTCAGCTTACCGATGAGCAGCGCAAGCAGGCTCTTGAGAAGGCTGCTGCCGCACGTCACGCCCGCGCTGAGCTTCGCGAGCAGATCAAGAAGGGCGAGAAGTCCCTCGAGTCCGTGCTCAACTCCGATGACCCCATCGCTTCCCGCATGAAGGTTTCCACTCTCATCGAGTCTCTCCCTGGTTATGGCAAGGCCAAGGCCGCCAAGATCATGGAGGAGCTCGGTATCTCCGCTACCCGTCGCGTCCAGGGCCTCGGCGTCCGTCAGCGCGAGCAGCTCCTCGAGCAGCTGACCAAATAAGTGAGCGCTCAGGATTCCAAGCTCTTTGTGATTTCTGGACCGTCAGGCGCAGGCAAGGGTACGCTCGTCACTCGTGTGCGCGAGCGCCGCTCGAACCTGGGCCTGACGGTTTCGGCTACCACGCGAGCACCACGCAAAGGTGAGGTCGACGGCGTCAACTACTTTTTTCTGACGCGCGAGGAGTTCGACCGCCGCGTGGCAAACGGCGAGTTTGTTGAGTGGGCCGAGGTCCACGGTAACTGCTACGGGACGTTGGTGAGCGAGGTCACATCCAAGCTCGCCTCGGGCGCGTCTCTGATTTTGGAGATCGATGTCCAGGGCGCCCTGCAGGTGAAGGAGCGTTTCCCCGAGGCCGTGCTGATCTTTATCAAGCCGCCTTCGCTTGAGGTGCTCCGCGAGCGTCTAGTCGGTCGCGGTACCGAGACGCCCGAGACGATTGAGCTGCGTATGGCAAACGCCGCCGATGAGCTTGCCCTTGCCGACCGCTACGACGACGTCGTGGTTAATGACGATCTCGACCGCGCGACCGATGAGCTCGTTCGCGTTCTCGATATGCATGAAAGGATCTGAGGTCCGTGTCCGTTGTAAAGCCTTGCATTGACGATCTTCTGGAGAAGACCGATCACAACCGCTTCCTGCTCGCTTCGCTTGCCTCCAAGCGCGCCTGCGACATCAATAGCATGCTGCGTGGCCAGCACAACCGCGTGCTTGCCGTCCAGGATGTCGATGACATCACCATCGGGCTTTCCGGTGCCGATACCATCTCGATGGCTATGGATGAGATTGTCGACGGCGACATCTCTTACGACGAGGCCCGTTACGAGAAGGCGCTCGGCCACAAGGTTGCTGAAGCCTAAATGGCGGCTCGCGTCTGCCTGGTCCACTATCACGAGGTTGGACTGAAGGGTAAGAACCGCGCACATTTTGAGCATATCCTCATGGATAACATCAAGGCGGCCTTGGCCGCCTTTTCCGTGAATGCCGTGTCTCGAATTTCCGGTTATATCCTCGTGACCTTTAACGAGCATCAGGCCGACGAGGCGGCGCGTGTCATTCGCACCGTTCCCGGCGTTGCTCGTGTGTCTTTGGCGTATCACACCAATCGCGACCCTCAGGAGTACTGTGCTGCCGCCGTGAAGGCGCTGCGTGAGTTTGGTTCCTTCGATTCGTTTAAGGTGCACGCCAAGCGCTCCAATACCGACTATGAGCTCACCTCGATTGACATCAATCGTCAGGTGGGCGAGGTGTTGTGCGAGGCGTTTCCTGATAAAAAGGTTCAGATGCACGATCCTGACGCTATGGTGAACGTACTGGTGGTCCAGGGTAGCGTCTACGTGTATGCGCGCTCCGAGCGCGGCGTGGGCGGTCTGCCGGTGGGTTCTGCTGGCAAGGTCGTGACGCTGCTGTCGTCGGGTATCGATTCTCCGGTGGCGACCTGGATGCTCGCGCGTCGCGGCGCGGTGTGCGTGCCGGTACATTTCTCTGGTCGTCCGCAGACGCCCGATACGAGCGAGTATTTGGTGCAGGACATCATCCGTGCGCTGGAGCCGGGTGTCCAGATCGGCCGCCTGTACGTGGTGCCGTTTGGCGACTGCCAGCGTGAGATTTCGGTCACCTGTCCCAGCAACCTGCGCGTGATCATGTATCGCCGCATTATGTATTCGGTTGCCGAGCGCATTGCACACATCGAGGGCGCCAAGGCCATCGTGACGGGCGAATCGCTTGGACAGGTTGCCTCCCAAACGCTTGAGAATATCATGGCCGTTAACGAGGCCGTGAAGATCCCCGTGTTCCGTCCGCTCATCGGTTCGGACAAGCAGGAGATCATCGCGCGCGCCGAGGAGATTGGTACGTTCGATATCTCGACTGAGGCCGCTCCCGACTGCTGCACGCTGTTTATGCCGCGTCGTCCCGAGACGCACGCTAAACTCGATGCCGTGCATGAGGCCTGGGAGTTGTTCGATCACGAGGAGATGATCGAGCGCCTACTCAAGCAGACCGAGTACATCGACTTCGAAAGCAACACGTATAAGGCCCCTAAGACCTTAAAGCGCAAACATTCGGAGCTTGCTCCGCGTGAGATTTACCAAGATCACGAGTAAATTTGTGCATAGACCGACGATGCGCTTGCATCGTCGGTCTTTTGCTATCTGGGCATTTTGCGGCTAAGTGTTCATTTGCTGACGTGTGCCTGAATAAATGGACAGATTTGTGCAAGGTTTTGGTCAGCTTTTGGTTTGACCGCGAAAACCGGTTTTGAAGCATGGCTGTTGCAGAGCTCTTTTCCTGACACGATGTTGTTGGGAGGTTTTGCTATGGCGCAGCGCGAACAACACGAACGGGTCAAAAAGATGGACCGCTGGGCGGGCAAGCTGCTCGGTCATAAGGCTGTGGTGGTGGCGATGCTGGGCGTCATTGCGATGGCGAGCGGCTTGGCGATGGCGAACCTTGGCGGCGGTGCCGGCGGTGTGTCGTTTGAGCGCACTGATGGTACGGGCTCGTTAGTGGAGCCGGGATCCGGCGATGCTTCGAGCGGAAAGACATCCGAAGGCTCTTCGACTAAGGCTTCTGCCGCGGCAGAGGTCTATGTCGATGTCGATGGCGCCGTTGTGTCGCCCGGTGTATATCGTCTCCAGGACGGCGCGCGGGTGGCTCAGGCGATAGATGCCGCCGGCGGGCTGGCGCCCGAGGCAGACGTTACGGGGCTCAATCGGGCATCTAAGGTCGTCGATGGGCAGAAGATTCACGTTCCAACGGTGGGGGAGCAGCAGGCGTCCATTGCGGAAGCCGGTGTTGATGGTGGGGCTTCCGCATCATTGGGCGTGAGTGGCGCAACGGGCCTAGTCAACATCAATACGGCAAGCGCGGCAGAGCTGCAGACGCTCTCGGGCATCGGCCCCTCCATGGCCCAGTCGATTATCGATGAGCGTACAAAGAACGGTGCTTTTGCCTCGGTTGACGATCTGATGCGTGTGTCGGGAATCGGCGAGAAGAAGCTTGCCAAAATTAAAGATTGCATCTGCGTATGAGTGCGACAGAGCGCGAGCATGTGATGCCTCCGCGGCCCTTGATGCCGTGGACGATGGCTCTGTGTGCCGGCGTGTGCATGAGCTGCGCCTTGGTGCTCAACGTGGCCGCTGATGCGCTGCTGAGGGAGCAGGCGCCGGCGGTCGGGCTGCTATGGGCCATTCCCGTTGCGGCGGCGGTATTCGTTGTGCTGGCTCAATTTTGTGCACCGCTTGCTCCTTGGAAGCGGTGGCTGTATGCCGCGTCCGTTGGTCTCGTGGCGGGAGCGGTCGTCTCGGCGTGGTGGGCTGCGGGCACGCTCAACGCCTCGAAGGCGCTCGACGGTCGAGCGGCAAGCGGCCTCGAGTTTGTCGTGCAGGGCGATCCATCCATAAACGACGACGTGTATTCCTATACCTGCGAGGCACGTGCGGACGGTAAGAACTTGGCAACGGTTCGCCTATCGTGCGACCTCGAGCTCAAGGTCGGGGCGCACGCGCGTGTTATCGGTCGCGTTTCACGTTTTGAGAACGATGCATATGGAAGATCGCGCGTGCTCCGAGGCGAGGTGCGCAAGGTTCAAGCCGTTCGGATTGTGTCGGTCGATGAGGGCTTTCCGGGGCCGCTGCTTCGGCTGCGAAATGGGCTGCTTGCGTCCATCGCGCCTGCGACCGACCCGGCGCGTGCACTCATAGCCGGTGTCGTCTGCGGTCGTTCGGCCGAGCTGCGCGCCCAGCCGGCGGGCGACTGGTTTTCGGTGACGGGAACGGCGCATCTTATCGCCGTCTCGGGCAGCCATTTGGCAATCGTGGGGTTTGTAATCGAGGGTGTATTGCAAAAGACTCGGTGTTCACGCGGTCTTCAACGGGCGATATTGGCGATAACGCTTGTGGGCTACGCTGCTTTTACGGGCGCGTCTCCCTCTGCCGTGCGCGCGTGCTGCATGGTGTTCGCGACGCTTGTCGTAAACGGCGCGGGGCGGCGCCGGCACGGCGCATCGGCACTCTTCGTTACCATGTCCATCTTTGTGTTGCTGCGGCCGACGGTTCTGTTCGAGATGGGCTTTCAGCTTTCATGTGCCAGCGTCTTAGCCATTCTGTGCTTTTGCCCCTATGCGACCTACGCTTTGGGTGAGCTGAGTGTTCCGTCGGGCGTTGCCAGCATGCTTTCCGTCACGCTGTGCTCGCAACTGGCGACACTTCCCATTACCATTCCTGCCTTCGGTACGTTCTCGCTCATTGCTCCGCTCGCAAATGCGGTCCTCGGTCCGGTGGTGAGCGCACTGCTCGCCGTGTCGATCGTGCTGGTTCCCTTTTCGCTCCTGGCGCCGTTGCGGACTTGGGCGCTCGTTGTGCCCATGATTGCCGCCCGTTGCGCGCTGTTCTTTGAGCAGCTGTTTGCCGCCGTGCCGGGTGCATCCGTGAGCGTGCCGCCCGATAGCATGTGGATTTACCTAGTGCCGTGTTTGCTGGCGGCTCTGCTTGTCTGGTGGCCGCGTCCCCGTGCACGTCCTATGGCGGTGGGGCTTGCATGCCTGGTGCTCTTGGCTGCGATTCCGTATGTCTACTGGGATCGATTCGCTCCGCCTTCGGTGACGGTGCTCGATGTGGGCCAGGCCGATGCGATTATTATTCGCCAGGGCGGCGCAGTGGCGCTCGTCGACTGCGGGCTCGACGAGCGCGTGGTGGCGGCGTTGGTTCGCAATAACGTGCACCATATCGATGCCGTCTTTGTGACGCATTGGGATGAGGATCACTGGGGTGGTCTGCCTGCCGTGCTCGAACAGTTTTCGGTCGGTACGATTGCCGTGGCGGCGGATGCGCTGGAGGATGCTCCTGCCGAGGTATTGAACCGACCTGGCGTGGAGTATCGGCAGGTGCGCCGTGGGGATACGGTCGATATCGGCTCATTTTGCGCCCGCGTGATGTGGCCATTCGAGTCCGTGGATGGCGAGGGAAATGAGGACTCGCTTGTCCTGCTGCTCTCATATGTTCAGGAAGGCAAGGGCCTGCGTATGCTCCTCACCGGTGATGCCGAGATCGACCAAGAACGGGAATTCGTGCAGGAGGTGGGGGATATCGACGTACTTAAACTTGGGCATCACGGCTCTAAGGTTTCAGTCGATGATGAGTTGCTGGACGTCCTGAAGCCCGAGCTTTCCCTCGCGAGTGCGGGCGAAGGGAATCGATACGGCCATCCGTCCGATGCCTGCATCGATGCCGTTAAGGAAGCGGGCGGCGTGTTCGCGTGCACTATCGAACACGGCGACATTACCGTCACGCCGGCTGCGAATGGCTTTGCGATGCGATGCCAGCGACCGTGACGACGTCGTTGGCGTGTGGTGGGCCCCTGGGCTAGAATGGCACGGAGCGAATACGAAGGCCTGCGGGAGGGGAGCGCAATGTCCGAAACCGGTCTGCTGCCGGCATATCTGATCGTCGGTACCGACGGAGTCAAGCGCGATCACGCCGTCTCGCGTATGAAAGCGCGTCTGGAAAAGTCGGGCATGGTCGAGTTCAACCTCGACGAGCGCGATATGACCAAAGACCCCGATATCGAGTCGATTATCGGATCGCTCAACACCTTTCCCATGGGCAGTGAGTTTCGCCTGGTAATCCTTGATGGCTGCTCAAAGCTCGCTAAGGCGGTCTCAGAGCCGCTCGTCGAGTACCTCGCAAGTCCCAGCCCCACAACGGTCTGCCTCATCATCGCCGACTCGCTTGCCAAGAACACGCGCCTGTATAAGGCGATCGCCAAGATCGACAAGAAGGCCGTGATCGATTGCTCCGGCACCAAGCGCTGGGAGCTACCGCGCCGCGTGCAGCAGATGGCGACGCAGCACGGCAAGTCGATCTCGACGGCGGCCGCCGAGGAGCTCGTCTCGCGTTCGGGTGAAAACACCCGCATGCTCGATAACGACTTGGCCAAGCTCGCTCAGATGGTCGAGGCACCGCAAATTGAGCTTTCCGATGTGGAACGCTGGATCGTGCGCACGGCCGAAGTCCAGCCTTGGGACTTCCTCAACGCCGTCTCGGCTCGCGATATGCGGCGTTCGCTCGAGCTCTTTAAGATTCTGCCCTCCAAGAGCTACGTGTGGACCTACACGCTGCTATGCGGTCGCATCCGTGAGCTGATCGTCGCCAAGGCGCTCGATGGGCGTGGACAGGGGCGTGAGCTCGCCGCGACGCTCAAGCTTCAGGCCTGGCAGGTCAAGAATCACCTTACCTGGGCACGTCGTTTTTCGATGACCGAGCTCGTTGCCGCGCTCGAGGGTGCCGTCGATGTGGAGCTCGCGCTCAAGGGTTCGGCCGATTCTCAGACCGCGCTTTTGCTCTGGATTACGAACATCTTGAGAAAATCGTGATGATACCTGCCTATTTGACAAATTCGTTCTATCCCTTTGAGGGGGAGCGTGCTATAGTAGGCGCTTGCATGACCTCACCGTGTCTCAGAGGTGTCATACATTTTTTGCAAGGAACTCGAAAGGAACTCCAGAAGTGGCAAACATCAAGTCTCAGAAGAAGCGTATCCGCACCAATGAGGCAGCTCGCATGCATAACAAGGCTGTCAAGTCCGAGCTCAAGACGCTGACCAAGCACGTCCAGTCCGCCGTCGCCGAGGGCGACGCCGAGAAGGCCCAGGCTGCCCTCAAGACCGTCACCAAGCGTCTCGACATGGCTGCCGCCAAGCATGTTATCCACAAGAACCAGGCTTCCAACCGCAAGTCCGGTCTTGCCAAGCTCGTGAACAGCATCAACGCCTAAGTTGTAAATTTCACACCACACAGATTACGCGCATAAATGGAGCCTGTTTTATGGAACAGGCTCCATTTTTTGTACCGCTCGGGTAAGATAGTCCGCATGAATACTTCATTTGACATTTCCCACATCCGCAACTTCTCGATTGTTGCGCACATCGACCATGGCAAGTCCACGATCAGTGACCGCATTCTCGAGCTCACCCATACCGTCGACGAGCGCGACATGGAGTCGCAGCTGCTCGACACCATGGATATCGAGCGCGAGCGCGGCATCACGATCAAGTCCAATGCCGTTCGCGTGTCCTATGACGCCGACGATGGCGAGACGTATCAGTTCAACCTGATCGATACGCCGGGCCACGTGGACTTTACCTATGAGGTCTCGCGCTCGCTGGCAGCCTGTGAGGGCGCGGTGCTCGTTGTCGACGCCACGCAGGGCGTCGAGGCGCAGACCGTCTCCAACGCGACGCTCGCCATGAACGCCAATCTGGACATTGTGCCGGCCATCAACAAGATCGACCTGCCCTCGGCACACCCCGACGAGGTTAAGACCGAGATCGAGGATGACCTGGCGATCCCTGCCGATGATGCCGTGTGTGTCTCGGGCAAGACCGGCGAGGGCATCCACGATCTGCTGGAGTCCATTGTCTTTTTGATCTCTCCGCCCAAGGGCGATGCGAACGCGCCGCTCAAGGCACTTATCCTGGATTCGTACTTCGACGAGTATCGTGGCGTCGTCGCCACGGTGCGCGTCTTTGACGGCTCAATCAAAAAGGGCGATACCCTGCGCATGATGCAGGCAAAGGGCGACTTTTTGGTCGATGGCGTGGGCGTCAAGCGTCCCGCCGAGACCCCGGTCGACGCGCTCACGGTCGGCGAGGTCGGATACGTGGTCACGGGCCTGAAGGACCCCGAGGCCGTTCGCGTGGGCGATACCCTCACGTGGGCGTCGAATCCCTGCCCCGAGCCGCTTCCTGGCTACCGCGAGGCCAAGCCCATGGTCTATACGGGCCTGTTCCCGATCGATAACAAGGACTACGAGAACCTGCGTGACGCGCTCGATAAGCTGCACGTCAACGACCCGTCGTTGGTGTGGGAGCCCGAGACCTCGGTGGCGCTCGGCTTTGGCTTCCGCGTGGGCTTCTTGGGCCTGCTGCATATGGAGGTCGTCAAGGAGCGCCTGGAGCGCGAGTTCAATCTTGACCTCATTGCCACGAGCCCCTCGGTGGACTATCACGTGTACAAGACCGATGGCGAGATGATCGATGTCCGCAGCCCGCAGGATCTGCCCGAGGCTACGCGCATCGAGCGCATTGAGGAACCCTACCTCAAGGCAAAGATCATCTGCCCGCCTGAGTACACGGGTGCCGTCATGCAGCTCGCCATCGAGCACCGCGGCGTTACGACCGACATGATCCACCTGACGAGCAAATCGGTCGAGATGCGCTTCGATATGCCGCTTGCCGAGCTCATCTTGGACTTCTTTGACCAGCTCAAGAGCCGTACCAAGGGCTATGCCTCGCTCGACTACGAGTTCAACGAGTACCGTCCCTCCGAGCTCGTTAAGCTCGATATCTTGCTTTCGGGCGACGAGGTGGACGCGCTGTCGTTTATCGTCCATAAGGACAAGGCCTACGGTCTTGCCCGCGGCCTGTGCGACAAGCTCAAGGAGATTATTCCACGCCAGCTGTTCGAGGTGCCCATCCAGGGTGCTATCGGCAACAAGATCATTGCCCGCTCCACCGTTAAGGCGCGCCGTAAGGACGTTTTGGCCAAGTGTTACGGCGGCGATATCTCGCGAAAGCGCAAGCTGCTCGAGAAGCAGAAAGAGGGCAAGAAGCGCATGAAGGCCATCGGCTCGGTTGAGGTCCCGCAGGAGGCCTTTATGGCGATCCTCAAGGTGGACGAGTAGGTCTATGGCGCTTTGTGAATACAGTACGCGGTTGCTGGGTGCCTATGCCGAGCAGCCGTTCCTTATGGCTCCCATGGCGGGCGTAACCGATCCCGCTTATCGCATCATGTGCCGCCGCCGCGGTGCCAATCTCGCCTATAGCGAGATGGTGAGCGTGGCGGGCCTTGCCTATGCCAGCAACAAGACCTGGCGCCTGGTGCTACCGGCCGACGAGGAGCAGCAGATTTGCGTACAGCTCTTTGGCTCCAAGCCCGAGCAGTTTGCGAGTGCCGTCGCCGCCGTCGAGGAGCGTGTGGGCGATCGCCTGTCATTGATTGATATCAACATGGCCTGTCCGGCTCGCAAGGTCGTTACTAAGGGCGAAGGCTCGGCGCTTATGCGCACGCCCGACCTGGCCGAGAAGATTGTCGAGGCAGCGGTGGGCGCGGCGCATGTTCCCGTGACCGTGAAGATCCGCAAGGGTTTTTATGCCGAGGACCGCAACGCCGCAACGTTTGCCCAGATGCTTGAAGGGGCGGGCGCCTCTGCAGTTGCCGTGCACGGTCGTTGTGCCACGCAGCTCTATACGGGCCAGGCCGATTGGTCGGTCGTCGATGAGGTTGCCGACGCCGTCGAGATTCCCGTGATTGGTTCGGGTGATGTGTTCTCGGCCGAGGACGCTGCTGAGCATCTGCAAGGCTCGGGTGCCAGCGCGGTGTTTATCGCGCGCGGCATCTACGGCAATCCGTGGGTGTTCGGTGATGCTCGCGCCCTTGCGCTCGATGGCACGCCGGTGCCGGCGCGTAGCTCCGTCGAGCGCTTAGACGCCCTGCGTGAGCACCTAACGCTGACGCATGAGCTCCTGCCGCTCATGTCGCGTGCCCGTACGTACGCAAGCTGGTACTTAAAAGGCATGCCCCATGCCGCCGCTTGGCGTGCCCATGTGGTGCGCTGCTCCACGTATGAGGAGTTCATGGCTCTGGTTGATGAGATCGAGCGCGATGTGGTGGCCTGCGAGGCTGCCCTTGCCGCCGGCGAATCGGTGCCCCCTCATCCGCTGGAGGCTTAAGGGTGGCCGTTACCGCGCTGTACGTGCACGTGCCGTTTTGTGCCCAAAAGTGCCGGTACTGCGACTTTGACTCGCGCAGTTTTGCTCCGTGCGACCTGAGCGCTGCGCTCGATGTCTATTTTGAGCAGTTGTTCGCGCGCCTCGATGCTTTTGGCAAGGCTGGGGCCCTTGACCATATCCGCACCGTCTATGTTGGCGGCGGTACGCCGTCGCTGGCGGGGGAGCGCCTGGTGGAGCTGGCGCGGCGTATTCGTGCGTGGTGCGCCCCCGTTGAGTTTACCTGCGAGGCCAATCCCGAGTCGCTGACCGCCGAGCTTGCCACTGCGCTTGCCAAGGTTGGTGTCACACGCGTCTCTCTGGGCGTGCAAACGCTCGATAACACCGAACTTACCGCCATCGGCCGTATTCACGATGCCGATCGGGCGCTCGCCGCCATCGCGACGGTCAAGAACGCTGGGCTTGACGTGTCGTGCGACCTTATGTGCGGACTTCCCGGGCAGACCGCAGCGAGTTGGAAGCGCGCGCTCGATGGCGTGCTGGTGGCGGCTCCGCATCATGTGTCGGTCTACCCGCTCACGCTTGAGGAGGGGACTCCCCTTTATCGCATGGCGTGCCGCGACGAGTCGGTCGAGCCCGACGAGGATTTTCAGGCCGCCTGCATGGATGTGGCACGCGAGCTCCTGGGTGCGGCCGGCTATCACCCCTATGAGGTGGCAAGCTATGCGCTCGATGGCCATGAGTGTGCCCATAACATTGCCTACTGGACCGGCCAGGGCTATTTGGGCCTGGGTCGTTCCGCCGCGGGCATGCTCGACGCCGAGGATTTTGACCGTCTTGCAGGTTTGTTCCCCGGCGTGTCTTCTCGAGGCGATTCGTACCGCGTGCGTCTGGTGCAACGTGACGATGACGCGACGGCGTTTGAGGCCGAATATCTGTCGCAGCGTGAGGCTGCGGCTGAAGACCTGATGCTGTCTTGTCGCATGACGGGCGGTGTTGCGTCCGACCTGTTGGTTCGTGCAGCTTGCGTCATCCCGGCCGATGAGCTGGCAGCTGCCTGCGATCGCGCGCTCGAATTGGGTCTTGCCACTTGGGTGCCCGAGACGCTCGAGGTCCATGAGGGACCCTTCACTTCGGCAGACGTCCTCGCGGGCCATGTTCGAGCTCGTCTGGCGCCGACACACCTGGGCTGGCTCGATGGAAATGTTCTGTTCGAGCTGTTTTGGGATCTAGCTTAGGCCGCTCGGGTAGAATTACCGGAATATATACGCTGCTGTGAGCAGGAGGTTGCCGCGCATGGCGACGATGAACGAAAAAGATTACTACGAGATTCTGGGCGTCTCCAAGGACGCCACCTCGCGTGATATTCAAAAGGCCTTTCAGCAAAAGGCCCGCAAGCTCCATCCGGACGTCAACAAAGAGCCGGATGCCGAGGAAAAGTTTAAAGAGGTTTCCGAGGCCTACGCCGTGCTTTCGGATGAGCAAAAACGTGCGCGCTACGACGCCATGCGTTCGGGCAATCCCTTTGCCGGTGCTCCTACGGCTTCGCCCTATGGTGGCGGCTACGCCGGCAACACGGGCTATGGCAATCCCTTTGAGGGCGGCTTTCCCTTTGGTGGCGCCTGGGGCCAGCAGCGTCGCGGCCAGGCTGCCTACAATCCCGAGAACGGCGCCAACGTGGTCGTCGATATCAAACTGGACGCCAAGGAGGCCAAGGGCGGTGCCCGCAAGACCGTCCGCTATACGCGTTTCGATACGTGCGGACATTGCGGCGGCTCGGGCTCCGTTTCGTCTGAGCATGCCCATACCTGCCCGAGCTGCGGTGGCCGCGGCCATATCGATGTGGACCTGTCCTTCCTGTTTGGTGCGGGCACGTTCCAGACGGTTTGTCCCGAGTGCGGCGGTTCCGGCAAGGTCGTTGCCGACCCCTGCCCCGATTGCGGTGGCAGCGGCCGTACCCGCGTAACCTCCGAGCAGACGATTGAGTTTCCTGCCGGCACGCACGATGGCGACGAGGTCCGCATTGGCGGCATGGGTCATGCTGGCACCAACGGTGCCGCGGGCGGCGACCTGGTCGGCCGCGCCCATGTTGAGGCCGAGCGCTTGGAAGGCAAAGCTCGTACCGGTTTTTACCTGATGGGCATCGTAGCGCCGTTTTTGGTACTCTCGGCCATCTCGGGTGTGTTCTCGGCCTTTGCCGTGATGTGCTTTATTCCGTTTACCATGGGCCTGTTCATGGTGCTTTCGGACGGTGTGCTTCATCGCAGCCTGCTGTGGTGGAAGCGCGGTGCGATGCAGTTTGCCAACGGTTTTGCCAATGGCTTCATGTTCGCGCTCGTGTCGGTTTGGTTCGCAAGCTGCTCGCAACGGGCCATGCTTTCGCCGTACCAAATGCAATAACATCAAACCCTCTGTTTGCGGTCGGCCCAGCTTGGGTATAGGACGCACTGTGACAATATTGAAAGTCGGAAGGATTCGGTCGTGTCGGAAAATAGGGATTACTACGAGGTGCTTGGCGTCGACAGGGATGCCGACGCGCGGACGATTAAGCGTGCGTTTCTAAAGAAGGCCCGTACCGTACATCCGGATGTTTCGGACGACCCCGAGGCCGAGGCCAAGTTCAAGGAGCTCAACGAGGCCTATTCCGTTCTTTCCGATGAGCAGAAGCGTGCTAACTACGACCGTTACGGCACTGCCGACGGCCCTGGTGGTTCGGGCTACGTCGATATCAACGATATCTTTGGTGGCATGGGCATGGACGACTTGTTCTCGTCGTTCTTTGGCGGCGGTGCCGGCGGTGGCGCCCGCAGCCGTCGTGAGCGTCGTCGCGGACGTGATATGGCCATCTCGCTTTCGGTGACGCTCGAGGAGGCGGCGCTCGGCTGCAAAAAGACGATCAGCTATGACCGCCTTGCTCCCTGCGAGGACTGCAACGGCACCGGTAGGGCAGAGGGCGCACAGGAAAAGCAGTGCGGCCGCTGCCACGGCACGGGCTATGTCACGACGGTTCAGCGTTCGTTCCTGGGCCAGGTTCAGTCCTCTTCGCCTTGCCCCGACTGCCATGGCGAGGGCACGGTCATCGACCATCCCTGCGAGACCTGCGACGGTCAGGGCCGCACGCCTTCGCACGAAAAGATCGACATCGATATTCCCGCCGGCGTTTCGACCGGTCGCCAGCTGCGTGTGAGCGGCTTTGGCGAGGCCGGCCTTCGCGGCGAGCCTTCGGGCGACCTGATTGTCAACGTGCGCGTTGCCGACCATGAGCGCTTTAAGCGCAACGGGGACGACCTGTACCTGGTGAGCGATATCTCGATTGCGCAGGCTGCGCTCGGCTGCGAGATCGAGGTCGAGGGCATTATGCCCGACGAGGTCGTTAAGGTGACGGTTCCCGCCGGCGCTCAGTACGGCGACACCGTGAGCGTCAATAATTACGGCATGCCGCGCATTGGCGGTGGCGGTTCGCGTGGCCGCCTGATCGTGCAACTGCGCGTTGTCGTTCCCACCAATCTTTCCAATAAGCAGCGCGAGCTGCTCCGTGCTTTTGCCGATGAGATGGGCGATGACGTCGCTTCCGGTAAGAAGTCGGTGACCGACCGTATCAAGA
>JAYBVN010000027.1:0-40775 GCA_037320555.1 Collinsella sp.
TGGTGGACCTGACAAGATTCGAACTTGTGACCTCCCGGTTATCAGCCGGACGCTCTAACCAACTGAGCTACAGGTCCATCGCGCAAGGGATATATTAGACGAGTCGTTACGCGCGCGTCAACAACTTTTTTGAAAATCTTTGGAGGGTGTGTCAGACGGCTGGGCGAGATGGGTTAGGTTTGCTGCTCGGGCAGTCCTGCGCAAGACGAAGGCCACATTAAGTGGCCTTCTTTGCGTGCGGAACTCGCGACAAACCTAACCCATCTCGCCCAGCCGTCTGACACGGGGTTCCAAGCTTGTCAAAAAAGCGGTCGGCGCGCAGTGCGCCGACCGCCGATATAAGGGGTCTGATGATTTTTACCAGTCAGGGCCTCTTACTCGTCGAGGAGATCCTCTGGCAGGTCGTTGCCGTCGCCTAGGTCGACTGGGGCTTCTTCGGTGTCGGCTGCGGCCTCGGCACCTTCGCCCTCGGGCTTCTCTTTGGCGGTCGTCATGCGGGCTACGGCGCAGATGCGGTCGCTGTCGTCGACGGTCATCATCTTGACGCCCTGGGTGGCGCGGCCAGTCTGGCTGATCTCGTCGGTCTTAACGCGAATGACCGTCGCGCCCTCCGTCACGATGAACAGCTCGTGCTGTGGGCCCACCGTCTTCATGGCCGCAAGGTTACCCTTACGCTCGGTCATTTGGATGGTGTAGACGCCCTGGCCGCCGCGATTCTGCTCCGGGTAGTCCGCGACCGGCGTGCGCTTGCCGTAGCCGCGCTCGGTGATGACGAACAGATCGCCGTTGCCGTTAGTGACTTCCATGCCCAGAACGCTCACGCCGTCCTTCATACCAATACCGCGAACGCCGCTGGTATCGCGGCCGGTGGCGCGCACCTGCTCCTCGGAGAACATGATCGCCTTGCCCGCGGTGGTGGCCAGGATAATCTTGTCGCCCTCGCGCACGCGGCGCACGTTCAGCAGCGCGTCGTCGTCACGCAGGTTGATAGCGATCAGGCCGTCGCGACGGCTGCGGTCATATGCGCTCATCACGGTCTTCTTGACCATGCCGCTCTTGGTGGCAAACATCAGGTACTCGTCGGCTGGGAACTCGCGGCAGCTGATGACGCTCGCGATCTTCTCGCCCTCCTCGAAGGGCAGCAGGTTGACGATCGCGGTACCGCGCGCCTGGCGCGTACCCACCGGCAGCTCGTGCACCTTCAGGCGATAGACCTTGCCCTTGCTCGAGAAGAACAGCACGTACTCGTGCGTGGACGCGATGAACATCTCGTCGATGACGTCGTCCTCTTTGAGGTTGACGCCCGACACGCCCTTGCCACCGCGCTTTTGGGCACGGTAGGCGGCCACCGGGATACGCTTAACGTAGCCGGTGTGGGTGATGGTCACGACCATATCCTCGTCGGCGATGAGGTCCTCGACATCCAGGTCCTTCTCAACCTGGCTGATCTCGGTGCGGCGCTTGTCGCCGAACTTCTTGGAGATCTCGCGCATCTCTTCCTTGATGACGCCCAGGATCTTCTCCTCATGCGCCAGCAGGTCCTCGTAGTAGGCGATGGCGCGGCGCAGGCCGTCCAACTCTTCCTGAATCTTGTCGCGCTCCAGGCCGGTCAGGCGGCGCAACTTCATCTCGAGGATGGCCGTGGTCTGCTCGGGCGTAAAGCCAAAGCGCTCGATCAAGCGGCTGCTGGCCTCGGAGTCGGTCTGCGAGGAGCGGATGATGCTAATGACCTCGTCGATATGGTCGAGAGCCATAAGATAACCCTCGAGGATATGCGCGCGGGCTTGGGCCTTCTTAAGGTCGAAGCGGGTGCGGCGAGTGACGACGTCGACCTGGTGGTCGATGTAGTGCTGCAGCATCTCACGCAGGCTCAGGCATTTGGGAACGCCGTTGACGAGCGCCAGGTTGTTGGCGCCAAAGGTCGTCTGCAGCGAGGTGTACTTATACAGGTTGTTGAGCACGACCTGCGGAATGACGCCCTTCTTGAGCTCGATAACCAGACGGATGCCCTTCTGGTTGGACTCATCGCGCATATCCGAGATACCCTCGATGCGCTTGTCGTTGACAAGCTGGGCGATCTTCTCCTGCAGGGTGCCCTTGTTGACCATGTAGGGAATCTCGGTAAAGACCAGGCGGCTGCGGCCGGTCTTGGTGGACTCCACGTGTGCCTTGGCACGCACGGTAATGGAGCCGCGGCCGGTCTCGTAGCTCTGCTTAATGCCGGCGCTGCCCATGATGATGGCGCCGGTGGGGAAGTCCGGACCGGGCATGATCTGCATGAGCTCGTCGACGGTGGCGTCGGGGTTGTCGATCAGGTAGCAGGTGGCCTCAATCGCCTCGGTGAGGTTGTGCGGGGCGATGTTGGTGGCCATGCCGACGGCGATGCCCTGGCTGCCGTTGACCAGCAGGTTGGGGAAGCGCGCAGGCAGCGCCACGGGCTCGGCGAGCGATTCGTCGTAGTTGGGCTGCCAGTCGACGGTATCCTTCTGCAGGTCGCGCAGCAGTTCCATGGCGGGCTTTGCCAGGCGGCTCTCGGTGTAACGCATGGCTGCCGCGCCGTCGCCGTCGATGTTACCGAAGTTGCCATGACCGTCGATGAGCGGCGTGCGCATGGAGAACCACTGTGCCAGGCGGACCATGGCCTCGTAGACCGCAGAGTCACCGTGCGGGTGGTACTTACCGATAACTTCGCCGACCGTCCACGCCGACTTCTTGTGCGGGCGGTTGGGGTAGATGCCGCTCTCGTTCATCGCGTACAGGATGCGGCGGTGCACCGGCTTTAAGCCGTCGCGCACGTCCGGCAGGGCGCGCGCCGTGATGACCGACATCGAATACTCGATAAACGACTGCTTCATCTCGCGACCGAACTCCGAAATCTGGAGCTGGCCGCCGTTGATATCCTCGCCGGCCGAGGCGCCACGGTCGACTTCGCCAAAACTCTCCTCGAGCTCGCCGTCGTCATCCTCTTCCTCGTCATCATCGACATCGGGGTTATAGGCGTCCGGGTCGCCGTCCTCGCCCTGCTCAGCACGGGCAAGCAGGCGCTTCAGATCGTCGGGCATGCCGGCATCGCCGGCATCGTCCATACCCCCGTTATTGTTGATATCGTCTGCCACGTTACCTCCTCTTAAGCGTCAAGGAAACGCGCGTCATGCGCATGTTTTTCAATGTACTCGCGGCGATAGCCGACCTCGGAACCCATGAGCTCGCGCACGGCGCGGTCCGCCACCACGGCGTCCTCGATCGACACGCGCTGCAGAATGCGGGTCTTGGGGTCCATCGTCGTCGAGGCAAGCTGCTTGGGGTCCATCTCGCCCAGGCCCTTGTAGCGCTGGACGGTATAGCCCTTGCGCTTCTTGGTGATCTTGCCGTCCTTGGCCTTGCCGTCCTCGTCGTTATCGTCGGGGTTCAGGCCCAGACTCTGGATGGTATCGCGCAGGATCTCGTCTTCGGGCTGGCGGCCGTTGGGATACACGTAGTGGATCTTGTTGCGCACCTTAATGCCAAAGATGGGCGGGCAGGCAACATAGACGTAGCCGGCATCGATCAGCGGACGCATGTACTTGTAGAAGAACGTCAGCAGCAGGATGCGGATATGCGCGCCGTCGACGTCTGCATCGGTCATGATGATGATCTTGTGGTAGCGCGCCTTGGTGATATCGAAGTCGCCGCCGTCGCCGGCACTCGTCGTGACGCCGCAGCCGATCGCGGTAATCAATGACTGGATGGTGTCACTCGAGAACGCGCGATGGTCACCAACGCGTTCGACGTTCAAAATCTTGCCGCGCAGGGGCAGAATCGCCTGGATGTCTCGGCGACGGCCGTCCTTGGCCGAACCGCCTGCCGAGTCACCCTCTACGATGAAGAGCTCGGTCAGCTCGGCATCGCGCACCGAGCAGTCGGCGAGCTTACCGGGCAGGGACGCCGTCTCGAGCAGGCTCTTGCGACGGGTCGCTTCGCGCGCCTTGCGGGCGGCGTTGCGGGCCTTGCATGCCTGCTGGGCCTTCTTGACGATCTCGCGAGCGGGCTTGGGATGCTCCTCGAGGTAATCGGCGAGGCCGTCGGTCACGATCTTGAGCGTCAGCGCGCGCATATAGGAGCTGCCGAGCTTGGCCTTGGTCTGGCCCTCAAATTGCGGGTCGGGCAGCTTGACCGAGATAACGGCCGAAAGGCCCTCGCGCACATCGTCGCCGGTCAGGTTGGCGTCTTTTTCCTTGAGCAGGTTCTGTTTGCGCGCGTAGTCGTTGATCACACGGGTGAGCGCGGTGCGGAAGCCCTCAAGGTGCATGCCGCCCTCGGGGGTGTAGATGTCGTTGGCAAACGACATGACGTTCTCGCCGTAACCGCTATTCCACTGCAGGGAAACCTCAACCTCGCCCATCTTGGTCACAGGCGCGCCCGGGTCCGATTTGCCCTCGATGTAGATGGGCTCCTTAAAGGCCTCGGGGACGTCCTTGCCCTCGTTGAGGAACTTGACGAAGTCGATGATGCCGCCCTCGTAGCAAAACTCCTCCACATGGGGAGTCGCCTCGCGCTCGTCGGTCAGCACGATTTTGAGGTTCTTATTGAGGAACGCCGTCTCCTGCAGACGGTTGTGCAGCGTATCGAAATCGTAGATGCATGTCTCGAAGATCTCGTCGTCGGGCCAGAAGGTGACGGTGGTGCCCGTCGAATCCGAGGTGCCCACGACCTCCATCTTCTTAACGGTCTTGCCGCGCGAGAACTCCATCTCGTAGGTGTTGCCGTCGCGACGAACCTGAACGACCACGCGCTTGGACAGTGCGTTGACGACGGAGATGCCAACGCCGTGCAGGCCGCCCGAAACCTTATAGGCCGAGTTATCGAACTTACCGCCGGCGTGCAAGATCGTCATGACGACCTCGAGCGTCGGGATCTTTTTAACAGGGTGCTCGTCGACGGGGATGCCGCGCCCGTTGTCGACGACCGTGATGGAGTTGTCGGCGTGGACCGTCACCTGGATCTCGGTGCAGAAACCGGCCATGGCCTCGTCGACGGAGTTGTCAACGATCTCCCACACCAGGTGATGCAGACCGCTGGCGCTCGTCGAGCCGATATACATGCCCGGGCGCTTACGAACGGCCTCGAGACCTTCGAGAATCTTAATCTCGCCGCCATCGTAATCGTTTTCGTTTGCCACACGTCCTCCTTCAGTCAAGAAAATGTGTACAGCCTTACTAGTTTATCGTAAAAAAATACCCTCGGGAACGAGGGTATTTGGCTCTACAAGGCCACCAGATGCGATTTAAGGCTCTTTTTTGCTTTCTACGCCCTTGGCCCACTCGGCACTGGCTCTCATGGCATTCTCGAGGGCCTCGCGCAGTTTTTGGTCTTCGATGGGCGCCACTTGGCGCTCAATCTCGGTGCGCTCGGCCTCACTTAGGTCGGCGTGCGGGGCCGGCGGGCGCTCGGTCGTCGCCGGGCGCAGGCGCTGCTTGGCGGCGGGCGGCGTGTGACCCGGCGCGGTGGTTTTGAACACCAGGCCGTCCACATGCGCACCGGCGCGCTCCATGCGCGCGCGGATGATCTCGCGCAACAGCGTCATT
The DNA here is from genome assembly GCA_037320555.1 of Collinsella sp. Taxonomy (GTDB): domain Bacteria; phylum Actinomycetota; class Coriobacteriia; order Coriobacteriales; family Coriobacteriaceae; genus Collinsella. The sequence goes on from JAYBVN010000027.1 coordinate 5,565, forward strand.
TCCTGCGTCCACGAGGGCGAATCGAGATATACCAGCAGCTCATTGGACTCGGGCAGGTAGCGCAAGCCCGTCACATGCCGCCCCTCGCGCGTGCCCGAGCACACCGCGTTCCACGCGCGATAGACCGCGCGCGACTCCTCGGCAGCCTCCATCTGCGCGCGGCGCTCAGGTGTCGCGGCCGCCAGGATGCGCTGACGCTCTGCGTTCAAAAATCCACTGAAGGCAACCGTTTCGCTCTCGCGCTCGTAATTAGCACGTCTCACCCATGCTCACCACCTTGGCTCGATCAAGCAGGTCATCGGTAAAATACCCCAGGTTGGTCGTGGTTATGACCGTCTGGATATCATCGCCGATCAGCCGCAAAAAAGCACCGCGGCGTTCGCCGTCGAGTTCGCTCATCACGTCGTCCAAAAGCAGCAACGGGGCGGTGCCCAGGACATCGCGAGCCACGGCCACCTCCGCCACCTTCCAGGCCAGAACCAACGTTCGCTGCTGACCTTGGCTGGCAAATGAACGGGCGGAGCGACCCGCCACGGTAAACTCAATCTCATCGCGATGCGGTCCCACCAACGTCACGCCGCGGCGAATTTCCTCGTCGGCGTGCTCATCAAGGGCAGCCAGCATGCGCTCGTACGCCCAGCCCTTCAGCTCTTCGCGATCATCGACCTGGGGCAAATCCCCCAGCGTGGACGTATAGGTCACGTTGGCAGCCTCACCGGATGCCACTTGCCCGTAGGCAGTGTGCACATGGCCCGCCAGCCGGTCGAGCAGGGCCAACCGGTGCACAAGCAGGGCCGAGCCCGCGCGGGCAATCGAATCGTTCCACGCGCCGAGCATCTCGCGACAGCACCAGGTCTCCTTAAGCAGGGCGTTACGCTGGGTCACGCAGCGCCCATAGGTGCTCGCAAGATCGGCATAGCGTGCGCTCAGTTGCATGCCAAAGTCATCGAGGGCGGCGCGGCGCACACTGGCGCCTCTCTTAACCATGTCCAGATGGTCGGGGCAAAACAGTACGCTCGGCAGAGCCCCGCGCACACCGGCGGCAGAGCACCTCTTGCCGTTGCGGCTAAACGAGCGCTTACCGTCCTCCACGCTCAATCCCATATCAAGCACGCGGCCGTCGCCCTCGAGCCTCAGCTCGACCTTGCACGAGCCCACGCCGTCATGGACGAGCTCGGCTGCGGTCGGATGCCTAAACGAGGCGCCGCTCGTCAGCAGCTGCAGCGCCTCTATGAGATTGGTCTTTCCTGCCGCGTTGGGTCCCGCAAGTATCGTCACGCCCTCGTCCAGGGCAAGGCGATAGCTATCGAAGCTGCGGTAGTGCGCGACGGAAAGATCACGGGCGAACATGGTCATGGCGCAGCGCTAGATGCGGACCGGCATGACCAGGTACAGGTAGTTGATCTTGTCGTAGGACTTGAAGATACCCGCCTGCGAGTAGCTCTTGAGCTCCAGCGTGATCTCCTTCTCCTTGGACAGGGCGTTGAGGCAGCCGAAGATGTAGTGGTAGTTGAAGGCGATGGTACCCGACTCGCCCTCGGCCTCGACATCGATCGTCTCCTGCGCAAGGTCCTGGTCATTGGAAATGGAGGACAGGCCCATCTGCCCGTTCTCGACATCGATCTCGAACTTGACGGCGGGGTTGGCGCTCGCGATAACGGCCACGCGCTTGAGGGCGGCGTTAAAAGCGGCGACATCGATCTTGACGCTCGTCACGCACGAATCGGGGATGAGCTGCTTGTAGTTGGGATACATGCCCTCGATGCGGCGCGACACGTAGGTGGTGTTGCCGGCCTCGAAGACAACCTGGGTGTCGGTAGCCCCGATCATGATGGTCGCCTGGCTGGCCATGATGTTCAGCGCGTCGTTAAAGGCGTCAGCCGGAACGTTGAGCTCAAAGGAGCCCTCGAGGGTCGAGGTCTCGACCTGCGTATCGCACACGGCCAAGCGGAAGGAATCGGTCGCCACCAGGCGCACGGTATTGTTCTCGACCTTCATGTGCACGCCGCCCAGGATGGGGCGGGCCTTGTCGGTCGAGGTGACGCGCCACACGCGACCGACCATTTCGGACAAGATATCGGTCGGCAGCTCCACGGCGCTCTCGATGGCATAGGCCGGAAACTCGGGGAAGTCATTGGCATCGAGCGTGTTCAGCCTAAAAGAGCTCTTCTCGCAACCAATCAGCACCTGGCGCTCGGACAGCTCAAAGGTGACCGGGGCATCGGGGAGGGTCTTGGTGATATTGGAGAGCATCTTACAGGGGATAACCATCTCGCCCTCTTCTTCGACATGCGCCGCGATGCGATGACGGATCGAGATGGTGTAGTTAGAGGTCTGGAATTCCAAGATGCCGTCTTGGGCCTTGACGAGCACGCCCGACAGGATGGGAAGGGTGGATGCCGAAGCGACACCCTTCATAACGACGCCGATGGCTTGTGTAAGCGAGCTCTGGCTGACGGTGAACTTCATCTTTTAATACCTTTCTATAGATATAAATATCTTAATAATAGTAATAGCACTGACGAAACTGTTGATTACTCCCAAAGACGCAGGTCAGACCCAGAAAGAGAATCGACAGCAACCTGTGTGCAACAGGGGTGGTTTTCCACGTTCAAAACCTGCGCAAAACTTTTCATCATCGCGGGTTGGGTTTTAGACACCTTATGCCCGTGGTTTCGACAAGTTTTCAACAGGTGTCTCTATTTCCCTACGAGCGCAGTGTAATTTTATCGCGCAGCGACTTGAGGTCTTCGGTGACGGTGCGGTCTTCCTGGATCATCTTCTGGACCTTTTTGTAGCTCGTGCTGACGGTCGAGTGGTTGCGGTTGCCAAATTCGGCGCCCACCGCCGTGGTCGTCATCTCGCACATCTCGATGGCCAGATAGATGGCAATGTGGCGTGCCTTGGCGATATTGGCGTTGCGTCGCGGGCCGATGAGCTCCTCGTGCGTCACGCCGTACTGCTCTTCAATGACGGACTGAACCGTTTGCACGTTGATCTTTTTGGCCGATGTGTCGAAGTACTGGCCGGCGATGGCGTCGATATCGTCAAAGGTGAGCTCTCCGCCCTCGCGCTCGCGGTCGCCCGCCTCGCCGGCGCAGCGCTCGCAAAAGCTCTCGAGTTCGCGGATGTTGGTGCCCGAGACCTCGGCCATGTGTTTAAAGTGCTCGTCGGTCAGGTGTCCGCCGTCGCCCCCATAGGCCGCCAGCAGCGAGTCGTCGCCTGCCTCGGGAGCGGCGACGATGGTGTTTTCGTAATAGCGCTGCAAGATCTTGTATTTCATCTCGTAGCTGGGCTCTGCGACCAGGCAGAGCATGCCGGCGTTGAAGCGGCTGGTCAGACGCTCGTCCATGCTCAGGTCCTTGGGGGCGCGGTCTGCCGCGATGACGACCTTCTTGTTGTTGCGGATGAACTCGTCCATGAGCTGGAAAAAGTAGTCCACGCTCGCGCGCTTGCCGATGATGTTTTGGATGTCATCGATGATGAGTACGTCCACGCCGTGGTACGCCTGCATGATGGGAGCGTTGCTCTTCTTTTGACGGTCGAACTCGGTCATCAGGTCGTCCAGATACGCCTGGGAGTTGGCATACTTGACCTTGATCTCAGGCGACTTCTCGGCGAGCTCGTTTTTGATGGCAAGCAGCAGGTGCGTCTTGCCTAGGCCCGATTTGCCGTAGATGAACAGTGATGTGCATGTGCCGCGCTCGTCCGCGAGGGCGGCAAACTTGAGTGCCGAGCGATAGGCATGGCTGTTCTCTGGGCCGTAGACAAAGTTCTCAAAGGTAAATTTTGAGTTCGCGGCGAGCGGGGCTCCATCCGTATTCTGCTCGGCCGGCACGGTCGGTGCTGACATGGGTGAAGCGGGGGTCGCAGCTTGCGTGGATTTAGTCGGCGCTCCGCCCTTCATCTGGTTCATCATGCGACGAAAATCATCGGCCGAGAGCGTGTTTTTGATTGCAATGCCCGAATCCGCGCCCGCCGCTGCGTCGTGAGCGATGGGCATGTGCGTGACGGGTACGTTCGTTGACGTCGCCGCCGCGGTCGGCAACGGTGCCATGGTTTCACGGGAAACATCGCTGTGCTGGTGCTCGATCGTCGGTACGTCGCCTGCGGAGGCCGGCACCGCCGGGGAAGCGGCGGGAGCCGTGGCGGGCGCCGTCGTGGCAGCGGATTCCGTCGCGGCGCCTTGCGGTGCCACGACGTCGAGCGCAATCGGTGCAAAGGCGATTTCTTCCAGATAGGCCTCAATAGTCGGCTGATGCTTTTTGAGCTGCGCGATGGCAAAGCGCGAGGGTGCCTCGATCGTGAGCGTATCTTCGGTCAGGCTTATGGCGCGCGATTGCCCCAGCATGTTGATGAGGCGTGCATCTTGGCCGTCGCGCTGGCAAAAGGCGATGGCATCCCCCAGGATGATGCTTGCTTCCTCGTCCACTGTCTCTCCCGTTCTTTAGCTCTGAGCTCGCACGCGAGCGGCGCCGAGTTCGGTCAGATGGTATTTCTGGCCATGCTTGATGACCAAGCCGGCCTGCGCCAAGTCATTGAGCGTGCGTGACCAAGTGGGGGCCGAGTTTCCAAACGCCCTCGCCAGATCGGTTGCACCGCACGCTTGATTTTGCGCCAGATAGCCCAGCGCGGCGTTGCCGCGATCGCTTACGAACACGTCCGGTTGTGGCTGCGCATACTGATTTGCTGCATTAGGATACATCATTTGAGCTGCTGGTTGTTGAGAACTCTGCATCGGCGGCATTTGCTGTTGAAAACTTTGAGGCCACTGTTGGTAAGGCTGCGGAGGCATCTGCTGGGCCCAGGGGTTGTACTGCTGCTGCGGCATCTGCTGGTACGGCTGCTGATATCCCTGCTGGTACTGCTGCGGGAACTGCTGGCCATACCCCAGTGGCGGCATCTGCTGATATGGATATCCCTGTTGGTACGGCTGATAGCCCATTTGCTGGCCACCCGGCGCCCCCGTCGCCTGCTGCATTGCTGCTGCATCCTGATCCGCCAGCGGCATGGTCTCTGGCGTGTTTGTCGGCATCGACATCGATGCCGCCCGGGGTTCTTGTGTAGGTAGCATTCCGGGCTGCTGCATCTGTCCCACGGGGGGCTGCATCTGCTGCGCTGCCATGGGCTGCTGCGCAAAAGCTCCCGGCAGGGGATATGTGGGCTGTTCCGTCTCGGGCCGCACGGCAGCGCCGCGTCCGCCGGCACGCTCGATTTCCTGCACGCGTTTAGGGTTCAGGCTTACCGTAACCACGGTGCCGTTGCCCATGTTGTCCTCGATGGAAACGGCACCGCCGGCGTTTTCCAAATACTCCTGCACCATGGGAAACCCTGCTCCGGTTCCACGGATATAGCGCTTCATCTTGCTGTTTGCGCTGGTAACGCCAAAGTCGAAAGCGCGTTCCTTGTCGTCGATGCCTGGTCCTTGATCGGCAAAGCGGATGGTGTCTCCGCCGTCCAGAATCGAGATGATGGGCTCGGCAAAGTGCGCGTGTATAAAATTTTCGACAATCTCGCGGATGACCATGAGCGAGATATGGCCGCCTTGTTCTTTCATGCACTGGTAGACGGTGTTGGTCGTCTCTTCCAAATACGTGCGGACATCTTGCGGATCAATGACGATCACACGCGGTGTCGACAACATGTCGTCATAGACGGCGATGCGCGCAGCGTACATGGCTTTCGGCCCCTGCGTGGTCGTCTGTTCACCTTCGTCACGCTCTTCGCGCACGCCGGTGATGTGCTCGTTGTCGGGTGCCGGGTCTCCGGAATCGACCATGGTGTAAAAGTCGTCAGACATGCCACTCGCAATCTTCCAAAAGGTTTCGAACAAATAGTAGCTCACCGTGCAATGTTTCTCATCTTTCGACAACTTTCCAAAACCTGTTGAAAACTTTGGAAAACGGACGAAAAGTTCTCAACATTGCCAACATGACCTGTTGAAAACTCGATGAAATATCGTGAAAAGTTGCCATGCGCCGCTAAATCGAGCTTGGCTTATGGGGGAACCGTGTGAACTGCGCAACCTTTTACCTTTGATTTCTTGACATTTGAACATTGATTTCCCTACAATCTTCAAGCTCACGTGTCTATATCTGCGTCCGCGTCCCCGCGGACACTCGAAATGCAGCAGGAGGAACTTAAGATGAAGCGTACGTATCAGCCTAATAAGCGTAAGCGTGCCAAGACCCATGGCTTCCGTGCCCGTATGGCCACTAAGGGTGGTCGTGCCGTGCTCGCCCGTCGTCGCGCCAAGGGCCGCAAGCGTCTCACTGTCTAGCAGCGATACACACATCTCGCATGAAGACTATTAAGTCTCGGCAAGATTTCGAGCATGTGTTCAGTCAGGGGCGTCGTTTCAATCACCCTCTGATTCGAATGACCATATGTGAATCGGTTGGCGAAGGCGACTCCGGAAGGGTCGCCTTCGTTGGTGCTAAGCGACTCGGTTGTGCCGTCGTGCGCAACCGATCTAAGCGTGTGATGCGCGAGGCCGCCCGCAGCTGTGGATTTCCCGTTGCGGGTTATGACATCATCTTGTTTGCAACTCCCAAGACGAGGGTTTCCTCGCCGCAGGAGATGGACAAGGCGTTGCGTTCGCTTATGAAGCGCGCCGGCGTTGCCGGGGAGGAGCGATGAGCAATCACGTTTTGCGACGTGTTGCCATCGCTCCTATTCGCATATATCAACAGGTTATTTCGCCCTTATTGCCTGACGCCTGCATTTATTACCCAACGTGCTCGCAATACGCCATCCAGGCGATTGAGAAGTACGGTGTTTTGAGAGGCTGCTGGCTTGCCGTGAGGCGCATCGCTCGTTGCAATCCCCTGCACGTCGGCGGTTATGACCCTGTGCCCTAGCGGGCACTCGCTATCGGAGGAAAACTTACATGTGGGATTGGATCGTTAACATCCTTTTCGAGCTGCTCAAGCTCATCCAGACCTTTGCGGTCGACTGGGGCCTGTCCATCATCATCCTGGTGGTCATCATCCGTCTGCTGCTGACGCCGCTCATGCTCAAGTCGACCAAGTCGACGGCTCGCATGCAGGTGCTGCAGCCCAAGATGCTCGAGATCCAGGAGCGCTATGCCGACGATCCCCAGCGTCAGGCCGAGGAGATGCAGAAGTTCTACAGCGAGAACAAGTTCAACCCCATGGCTGGCTGTCTGCCGCTGCTGATTCAGATGCCTATCCTGTTCGCCCTGTTTACATTGCTGCGCAACCTGCCGCAGTACTTTAACGACGGCACGTTCTCGTTCTTCAACATCCTGCCCGACCTGACCACCACGCCGAGTGCTTCCTTTGCCGATGGCTTTATGGTTGCACTGCCTGCGCTGGTTTGCCTGATCCTGTTCGCCGTCCTGACCCTGATTCCGCAGCTCTATATGTCGCGCAACCAGACCGGCCAGCAGGCTCAGAGCATGCGTATGATGGCCGTTGTCATGACGGTCATGATGCTTTGGATGGGCTGGAGCCTTCCCGTTGGTGTTCTGCTGTACTACGACGTCTCGTCTGCTTGGCAGGTTATCCAGCAGATTTTTGTGACGCAGAAGGTCATCGACAAGGCGAAGGCCGATGAGGAGGAGCGTCTTAAGAACGCTCCGCTGCAGGTTGAGGTCACTCGTCGAGAGAAGAAGCCGCGCCCGCACAAGAAGAAGTAGTGGGATATCAATCTTATTTAGGTACCTAACTTTTGGAGTACGTTATGTCTGAAGAGATCATCGAGGATATGCTTGAGGAGGTTGCCCCGCAGGTCGCGGGCGATTATCCCGAGATTGCACAGCGCTACAAGGCTGGTGAAGAGCTGACCGATGAGGAGCTCGACACCATTGCCGATGTTGCGATTTCCATCCTGCGTTCCATCCTTTCGCACTTCGATGCCGCCAACTCTCCTATCGATGAGTATGAGGGCGACGAGGGTGAGCTGATTTTGGATGTAACGGCTCCCGACCTTGCTGTTCTCATTGGCCGTCATGGTCGCACTCTTGATGCCCTTCAGGTTATGTTCTCTTTGCTGGTGAGCCGCAAGCTTGGCTTTAGATATCCGGTTGTAGTTGACGTCGAGGGATACAAGAGCCGCCGTCAGGACAAGGTTGCCTCCATGGCTCAGTCTGCTGCCGAGCGTGCCATCCGCACTCATAAGAGTGTTTCGCTTCCGCCCATGAATGCCTATGAGCGCCGACTGGTTCACATTGCACTTCGTGGCAATGATGCTGTCGATACTCATTCTGAGGGTTCTGACCCTGATCGCCATGTGGTGATTGTTGCTCGATAATCTACTCGAGCTTATGCTTAGGGGACGTGGTTTCCACGTCCCCTTTTTTTGTCAAAAGTTCTCGATACACTGATTTTTGTCAGAAAGGAGCTTTCGTTGTTAGTACTTACTGATCAGCAGGCTGACGAGATGTTGAGCCGTCTAACTTCCTATTGCAAAGAGTATTCCTTGAGCGTAACTGATGTTGAACTGAGGAAATGTATTCAGCATTTGGATTTGGTTCTGGAAACAAATAAGACTACGAATCTTACCCGTATTCTTAACGTAGAAGATGCTGCGGTACTTCATATCCTTGACTCACTTGTTTTGCTCCCCTATATCAATAAGGCTCCTGAGGGAGCTTTGCTCGATATGGGAACAGGTGCGGGCTTCCCTGGTATTCCGTTAACCATAACCACGCATCGTAAAGCTACTTATATTGACTCTGTTGGCAAGAAGGTTGATGCTGTCAATTCTTTTGTCCATGCTCTTGGATTGAAACATGCTCATGCCGTTCATGATCGTCTTGAAGAATATGCTCGAAGCCATAAGAAGCAGTTCTCTGTTGTAACCGCCCGCGCACTGGCCTCTTTACCGATTCTTGTTGAGTATGCGGCTCCGTACCTCAAGGATGGAGGGCTATTTGTTATCACAAAGGGCAATCCATCTGATGAGGAGCTTGCCTCTGGCATCTCAGCAGCTAAGATCTGCGGCTTCACTTCGCTTCTGAATGACGCAATCGATTTGCCTGAAGGCCTGGGTCACAGGGAGTTCATTGTTCTTAGGAAGAGTCATTCAGCATCCGTTTCATTGCCTCGTGCAAATGGCATGGCAAAGAAGAATCCGCTTGCCTAGATGTTTCACGTGAAACATAATAGATACTAACAACTTGCAGTGTTTCACGTGAAACATGGCGGTTGATATTGAATCGGAATGTTTCACGTGAAACATCCTCCGTTTGACAGCTTCAATACACACCAGGAGGGACCGTGGGATTTCGCGACGTTAAGCGTTCTAAGAGCGCAAAAGACACGCGTATCATTGCAATTATCAATCAAAAAGGCGGCGTTGGTAAGTCAACGACGGCTGTAAACCTTGCGGCGGCACTGGGCGAGCAGGGTCGTAAGACACTGATTGTCGATTTTGATCCGCAGGGAAACAGCACCAGTGGATTCGGAATTGAAAAAGAAGACCTTGATCACTGCATCTATGATGCATTGTTGAATGATGTGCCGGCAGAATCGCTTGTTCTTGATACAAATTGCAAAAAGGTATTCGTAATTCCGGCTACAATTCAGCTTGCAGGCGCGGAAATTGAGCTCGTAAGCGCAATCGCTCGTGAAACCCGCCTCAAAGATTTGCTTGAGCCGATTCAGGACGAGTTCGATTTTATTTTCATTGACTGTCCCCCTTCGCTCGGCCTGCTTACTATCAACGCCTTGACCGCGGCAGACAGCGTTTTGATTCCGATCCAGTGCGAGTATTATGCACTCGAGGGCGTTACGAAGCTGCTTGAGTCAATGAAGATGGTTAAATCACGTCTGAACAAGGGCTTAGACACCTATGGTGTGCTTATGACCATGTATGACTCGCGTACTTCTCTATCGAATCAGGTTGTTGAGGAGGTTCAATCGTACTTTGGTGACAAGGCGTTTAAGACGCTGATCCCCCGTACGGTTAAAATCTCCGAAGCACCGTCTTTTGGAGAACCGGTAATTACCTATGCACCTCAAAATAAGGGTGCAAAAGCGTATATGAACCTTGCAAAAGAGGTGATCAAGCGTGCCTAGTGTAAAGAAACGTGGTGGATTGGGACGTGGACTCAATGCTTTGGTCTCAGAGGCCGAGTATGAGACCGGTGGTTCGGCTGCATCCGCGTCAAAGGCTGCATCTGAAACGAAACTACCTATTGAGGATATTGTTCCCAACCCTAACCAGCCGCGAATTCACTTTAACGAAACCGAACTTCGCGAGTTGAGCGAGTCAATCCAAGAACATGGCGTTTTGCAGCCGCTTTTGGTTCGCAAGCACGGAAACGGCTATGAGATCATCGCTGGTGAGCGTCGTTACCAGGCGTCAAAGCTTGCTGGTCTTGAAGAGCTGCCTGTCATCATTAAAGATGTTGATGATGAAGAGATGCTTGCTCTTGCTCTTATCGAAAACCTTCAGCGTTCTGATCTGAATCCCGTCGAAGAGGCCAAGGGCTATCGTCAGCTTATCGATGCCAGCGGCATGACGCAAGAGGCGTTATCAAAGGCTGTCAGTAAGTCTCGTTCCGCAATTACAAATTCACTTCGTTTGTTAGACCTTCCGGAAGTCGTGCAGCAGATGATTTTCGAGGGCAAGCTTACTGCCGGCCATGCGAGAGCGATTCTTGCAGTTCCATATGAAGATGCCAGGATTCGACTTGCTGAAAAAGTTGTTGCAGAAGGTCTTTCCGTTAGAGCGACAGAAAATCTTGCTCCGTTGTTTTCTGCCGGAGAGACACCAAGGACTCCGAGGCCGGCAACACCTCAGTCATTCAAAAAGGCCGCTCGAGTACTTCGTCAAGTTTTTAACACGAATGTACGCGTGAAGAGCTCGCGTGGTAAGAACAAAATCGAAATCGAGTTCAAAGACGAGGAGGAGCTCTCCCGTATCCTTGGTGAAATGATTCAATTTGGGCAGGAGGATCAGGATGAAGAATAAGGTTCTCGCGGTCGTTGCGTTGGCAACCACCGTCGTCGCTGGTGCCTTTGCTGGTTATAAGCTTGCGACAGATGATGAACTTCGAGGTCGACTGCTGCGCGGAGCTCAGGATATCGTTGATACATCTAAGAAGAAAATGGATGTGATGACCGAAGATGTCGCTATGCGCACTGCTCAGGTGACTAAGAATCCTAAGATTAACCAAGACTGGGTTAACCATCAGTGGGAAAATGTTGGTTATTAGGTACCTAACAATTACGTGCCTATTTTGAAAGGGTCCTTGTCTGATTCATGAGACAAAGACCCCTTATTTTGGCTATAAAACTAAGGTTACGTATATCAAGTCCTCTAGGATGAAAACAAATGAAACAGCCCTGATTACATTATTTGCAACCAGGGCTGTCGGATGTTTCACATGAAACATTATGGGGTACAGACTCCCCTATGCGTTCTTCTGGACCTTGAAACGTTGCTTCAGCTGACCGCAGGCGGCATCAATATCATTGCCGCGCGAGTTACGGATCGTGGTCTCGATGCCACGAGACTCAAGGCGGCGCTGAAGATCCTCGACCTTATGAATCGGAGACGGCTTGAGCGGGCTGCCCTCGATGTCGTTAAGCTGAATTAGGTTAACGTGGCACAGGGTTCCCTCGCAGAAGTCGCAGAGCGCCTGCATTTCGGGATTCGTATCGTTGACGCCCTCGATCATGGCGTACTCATAGGTCGGGCGGCGGCCCGTCTTTTCGGTGTAGAGCTGCAGCGCCTCATGAAGGCGCAGAAGCGTGTACTTCTTGACGCCAGGCATAATCTTGTTGCGCGTGGACTGGATGGCGGAGTGCAACGACACAGCGAGCGTAAACTGCTCGGGAATGTCGGCAAACTTGCGAATGCCAGGAATAACACCGCTGGTAGAGACAGTAAGGTGACGGGCGCCGATGCCGATGCCATCGGGGTCGTTAAGGATGCGCAGTGCCTTGAGAACCTCGTCGTAGTTGGCAAACGGCTCGCCCTGACCCATGAAAACGACGCTTGTGGCGCGCTCGCCAAAATCATTCGAGACGTGCAACACCTGGTCGACGATTTCCTGAGCGGTCAGAGAACGTTTGAGGCCGTTGAGACCGGTAGCGCAAAAGGCACAACCCATGCCACAGCCAGCCTGAGTAGAAACGCAGACGGAAAGCTTGTTACGACGGGGCATACCGACAGTCTCGACGGAAATGCCGTCGTGGTACTCGAGCAGATACTTGCGAGAGCCATCTTTGGAAACCTGTTTGGTGAGTTCAGTCGGCGTGTCGAAGGCAAAAGCCTCTTTAAGCTGCTCGCGGAAAGCCTTAGGAAGGTTGGTCATATCGTCAAACGAACAAACGTTCTTCTCAAAGACCCATTCGATGAGCTGCTTCGCGCGGAAGGCGGGCTGGCCGAGTTCGGCCACAAGCTCGCGAATATCGTTTTGGCTCAAGTCGCGAATGTCCTGAGATTTAGTCCTGGGATTCATGGAAGCCTTTCGATTTTGGGGAAACGTAGAGGGTATCGCTACAATATGGTATCAGCTGCAGAAATTATAGAGGAGGAGTCTGCCCATGCCGGGTAAAAGCCTAGAGAACATGCACGTAGCGGTCTTGGCGGGCGGTCATTCCGCCGAGCGCGAGATCTCGCTCAATTCGGGAAAGAACGTCGTGGTGGCCTTGAAGGAGGCTGGCTACACTTCGGTGGAGCTGCTCGACACGGCTGCCGATGATTTTATGGTAACCATGGCGACCGGCGGCTTTGACGTGGCGTTTATCGCCATGCACGGTGCCGGCGGCGAGGATGGTGCCATGCAGGGTGCCATGGAGACCCTGGGTATCCCCTACACGGCGTCGGGTGTGCTGGCGAGCGCCTGCGGTGCCGACAAGGAGGTCTCGAAGCTCCTATACGCCAAGGCGGGCATTCCCATTGCCCCCGGCCTGGCGCTCGAAGTGGGCGATGAAGTCGATATCGATCATATCGTCGAGGTTTGTGGCGAGCGCTGCTTTGTGAAGCCGGCCGTAAACGGTTCCAGCTATGGCATTTCCCTGGTCCATGAGCCCTCCGAGCTTCCCGCGGCAATCGCCAAGGCGTTTGAGTACGGCGACAAAGTGCTGGTCGAGAAGTGTATCGAGGGTACCGAGATCACCGTCGGCGTATACGGCGAGGATGACGTGCGCGCCCTGCCGATCGTTGAGATCCGTAAGCCCGAGGACTGCGAGTTCTACGATCTGGACGTGAAGTATGTCGACCCTACGGACATTCATCGCATTCCGGCGCAGATTTCGCCCGAGAACTACGCTCGTGCCCAGGAGCTAGCCTGTGCCGCCCATAGGGCGCTCGGTTGCTTGGGCATCTCGCGCAGCGATTTTATCGTGAGCGAGGACGGCCCCGTTATCCTCGAGACCAATACCATTCCCGGCATGACCGATACGTCGCTGTATCCGGATGAGATCCGCCACACCGACGATATGACGTTCCCGCAGGTCTGTGACAGCCTGATCCGTATGGGTCTTCGTCGAGCGGGCATTGCATGCTAATCGAGGACGCGGTTTCATCAGGAACGCCGCAGTTTGTCATCGACACCTATGCCACGCTTGCCGAGCGCGCCAAAACCCAATCGTTTGGTCTCATCGAGGAAGATGTTATCGTCCTCGATACCGAGACCACGGGTCTTTCGGTGCAGGACAACGAGCTTATTGAGATATCGGCGGCCCGCCTTTCGGGCCGCGAGATCGTCGACCGCTTCGATACCTTCGTGCATCCCAAGCAGCTGATTCCCGCCGAGATTACCGAGCTCACGAGCATTACAAACGCCGATGTGGCAGATGCCCCATCGGCCGTCGATGCCGTGGCCGCTCTCGCCGATTTTGTCGGCGGCTGCCCGGTGATCGCACATAACGCCACCTTCGACCGCTCGTTTATCGAGTCGGTCAAGGGCGGTGTCAACGTCAGCGACATCTGGATTGATTCGCTGGCACTGTCGCGCATCGCGCTTCCGCGTCTGGCATCGCATAAGCTGTCTTTCATGGCCGACCTGTTTGGCTGCGACTCGGTGTCGCACCGCGCCAATGCCGATGTCGACGCCCTGTGTGGCGTATGGCGCGTGTTACTCGTGGCGCTCACCGACTTGCCCCAGGGCTTAATGGCGCGCCTGGCCGACATGCACCCCGACGTACCCTGGTCCTATCGTCCTATCTTCTCGTTCTTGGCGGGGCAGAACCCCGGTTCCATCTTCTCTCTCAGCGCCGCCCGCGCCGACGTACTCAAGGCCGATCGGGCCGATGATCGCGTTGATGCGGACGAGCTACCGGTCCTTAAGATGCCGAGCCGCGAGGAAATCGAGGCGGACTATGCCCCGGGCGGCCTGGTTAATCGCATGTATCCCACGTACGAGCCGCGCGATGAGCAGATCGCGATGGCGCTCGAGGTCCGTGATGCACTCGTTACGGGAACGCATCGCGTGATTGAGGCGGGCACGGGCGTCGGCAAATCGATGGCTTACCTGGTGCCTTTTGCCGAGGCCGCGCGCCGCAACAACATCACGGTTGGTATCGCGACTAAATCGAATAATCTTGCCGACCAGCTCATGTATCATGAGCTGCCCAAACTTGCCGAGCAGCTGGACGGAGGCCTATCGTTTTGCGCCCTCAAGGGCTATGACCACTATCCATGCTTGCGCAAGCTTGAGCGCATGAGCCGCGGGCAAGTCGAAATTACGACTAAGCGTGATCCTGCCGACACGCTTACGGCAGTCGCGGTCATCACGGCGTACGTGTGTCAGTCGGCCGATGGCGACCTCGACTCGCTCGGCATTCGCTGGCGCAGCGTCAACCGTCCCGACTTTACGACGGCGTCGCGCGAGTGCGCCCGTCGCCTATGCCCGTTTTTCCCCGATAAATGCCTGGTCCACGGCGCCCGCCGTCGCGCGGCGCATGCCGATGTAGTGGTCACCAACCATTCCCTGCTGTTCCGCAATGTTGCGGCCGAGGGCAGAATCTTGCCTCCGATTCGTCACTGGGTGATCGATGAGGCCCACTCCATCGAGCGCGAGGCGCGCCGTCAATGGGCGCGCGTGGTGTCGGCGGATGAATCGCGCGTTCTGTTTGAGCGCCTGGGTGGCTCGAGCACCGGCGCGCTGAGCCAGGTTTCCCGCGATTTGGCAACCTCGGAGGGCTCTACGCTCTACTTGGGTCTAACCGCCAAGGCGACGTCGACGGTTGCGCGCGCGAGCATGGCAATCGCCGACGTGTTTGACGGCGTTCGCGAGCTCGGCCGCCGTGCCCGCGGGGGCTATGACAATGCGAACCTATGGATTGGCCCCGAGCTGCGCGAATCTGACGACTGGCATGATTTCTTACAGTCGGCCTGCACTGCCATCGACGCATTGGAACAAGCTGACAAGAGCGTCGACGCGCTGGTACAAGCCGTCGCCGCCGACAAGCCCGAGGTTGTTGTCGACCTGGGTGATATCTCGCGCCGCCTACACGAGCTGGCCGAGAACCTCAAACTCATCATCGACGGTACCGATGAACACTATGTGTACTCGCTGCAAGTCAATCGCAGATTGCGTGCCGGCGGCGAGTCGATGACCGCGGAGCGCATCGATATTGGCGAGGCCTTGGCAACCGAGTGGTTGCCCGAGGTCCACACGGCTATCTTTGCCTCGGCGACCATGACGGTTTCCAAGAGCTTTGAGCACTTTAACCACGCCGTCGGCCTCGATCGCATCGGTGCCTCGACATCATCGTCGCTGCACTTGGATTCGAGCTACGACTTCGATTCGAATATGGCCGTGGTCGTGGCTGGGGATATCCCCGATCCGCGCGACCGCGAAGGCTATCTTTCGGCGCTCGAGCGTGTGCTGGTCGACGCTCATCTCGCCATGGGCGGCTCGGTGCTCACGCTGTTCACCAACAGGCGTGACATGGAGGAGCTGTACGCTCGCGTCGAGCCCAAGATGGCTCGTGCGGGTCTGGAACTCAACTGCCAGCAGCGCAACTCGTCTCCTCGCCGTCTGCGCGACCGCTTTATCAACGAACCGACCTCGTCGCTCTTTGCGCTTAAGGCCTTTTGGGAAGGGTTTGACGCCAGCGGCGAGACGCTGCGCTGCGTCATCATCCCCAAGCTGCCGTTCTCGAGCCCCACAGACCCGCTCTCATGCGAGCGCAATCTGCGCGAAGACCGCGCTTGGGCGCGCTATTCGCTGCCCGAGGCCGTGCTCGAGGTCAAGCAGGCAGCCGGTCGCCTCATTCGCTCATCGACCGATTGTGGCGTACTCATCTTGGCCGACCCGCGCCTGGTGACGAAGGGCTACGGCAAGAAATTCTTAACGTCGCTGCCCACGAGCTCCTATCAGCGCATCGAGTCGGCACAAATCGGGCACTATCTACAGCTGTGGCGCGCACGCCACGAGCGGCGCCGCTAAAGCGGACAGACGAGGGATTTTGCCATATCGCACAGACGCTCTGACAGGGCGGGGTCATCCAGGATGCGGATGGCCCCGCCCGCTGCGATTACCTGGCTTAACAGCCAGCGCTCGGAGCCGTAGCGCACATTCACTGTTGAGCTGTCCGCCCCATTGGGTTCAATCGACATAATGCCGGGCCAGTCTAGGCGCTCCGCCAAGGCGCGCGGCATGAGAAGCTTCGCGCTCCGCTCCGCCTGGGCGAGGGAGTCGTGGAGGGTCGCGGGCTCCGGTGCGTGGCGCACGACGGAGTCGTCGGTCAAGACCAAGCCCTCGATTTTATCCATACGATAGGTACGCTGCTCGTCGACCGCGACATCCCAGGCAATCAGATACGTTTGATCGCCGTTTGTTGTGATGCGCAAGGGGTCGACCAAACGCTCGCGCGCTTGTGTGTCATCCATCGAGCGATACGAGATGCGGCAGCGAACGCCGTCCCGAATGGCGCAGCTCAGCTGCTGCCAGTGCGATCCGTGGGCGACGGTGTCAAAGACGCGCTGGTTGTAACCGAGCTCTTTGGGAAGAAGAGCTCGCCGTATTCGAGCCGCCGCCTGGGGTTCGATCCCCAATGATTCAAGTTCATGGTTGAGCACAGCGCCCTCGGCGGCACTCAGGCGTAGCGGCAGCACGCGCCCCGCATCACCGGTGAGGACCACGCACTCGCCGCGGCGTTCACAGATAATACGTGCGCCCGATTCTCGGTCCGCAAGCGTCGAGACGATCTCGAGAATCTCGTCGAGTGATGCCCCCGTGATATCAAAGCGGCTGCAAAGCTCGTCTCGTGTCATGCCATTCTCGCCGGCGGCGTAGAGGGCCTCCATGATGTCGATGGCGCGCGAGAGTCTTTGCTCGCTGGTGAGTTTACGCACGGGCATGCTCGTGCACCGTCCTTTCGATGAGGCGATTCCACGCCTGCTTGAGAGCATCGGGGGCGACGGGCCTCATGCCATCCATGGCATGGGCCATGCAAAACGAGGCTGCGGCTTCAAAGTCGCGCACGTCAACGGTCCAGGTCCACTCTGCTTCGGTGCGCGTGAGTTCGCCTCGTCCGCGTGTGAGACCGCTGATCATATCGGCCTGCGCTTCACGCGCGAACGAGAACGTAGCCGCAACGGGTGGGCGGTCGGCAAAATCGAACTCAAAGAATAAGTAATCGTTGAGGTTGAAATCCGCAGGGATGGCGTAGGCTTTCGAAGGTCTCCAGGCGCGAATGATGCGGTCGCAGCGGAATGTCCTGATATTGTCGGTGGCATTGTCGAGGCCGCAGAAGTATGCCGCACCCTCGCGCTCGAACATGCCGTAGACGCAAACGGTCCGCTCGCGTTGCTCGCCGCGTCCGTTTTGGTACAAAAAGCGCAGCGCGCAACGCTCGGCAAAGGCACTCCATACCGCATCGACGGCGGGAGAGCGGCGGATCGGTGCCTCTCCTGTCGTCGACACGCCGGTGAGGTAGGCAATCTTGGAGCGAATGTCGGCAAGCGGCGCGGCAAAGGTGGATGAGCCTGCCGCGAGTGTCTGGTCGATGGCATTGAGCAGGATGTCGGCATCGTCTGCGGTGATGAGACCGCCCGCGGCAAACGTGTGCTCGCGGTCGATCGTCCACGCGCTCTCCTCGGTTTCCTGCGCTCCGGCAGCACGAACCTCCCTGATAACGATGCCGCGTTCGAGCAGCTTGTCGCGATCGCGGCGGAACTTGCGCTTGTCTGAGTCGATATTGCCCGAGCCGTATCCCAAATCGGAATCCAGGACGATTTGCTCGGTCGTCAGCGGTTCGGGAGAACTGTTGAGTACAAAGAAAAGGTTGAGGATGCGCTGAGCCGTTTTATCGAAACCGGGCTCGGCTGCCCCCTTTTTAATTGTCGCGGTCGCGTCGCTTGCCGTCATAGAATCCTCGCATGAGAAGGTCGTTTGATGCCATGATTTTAGTCTGATATGGAGATTAGGCTATATCCTTGTCCGCTCGCGGCGTTAAGATGGCCCGAATTCGGTCGTTTGCGCTCGCTCGGGGTATACTTTCGACTATATACGGTTCTAATGTGCATGCATTGGGCCTATTTGTCGGATTATGGATGTGGAGCGCACATGGCGAACACCCAGAACTATATTAACCACCTGCTGCAGAACACCGGCATTACGCCGGCGTGCAGTGAAGAAGAGCGCCTGGCTGCCGAAGATATCGCTCAGATCTTCCGCAACCACGGCTTTGACCCCGAGGTTCAGGAGTTCAATGCCCCGGCGCCCAGTAGGTTGGCATTTGCCGTTACCGGTATTCTTGCGTTTGCCGGCGCCCTGCTGATGGGCATCGGCGGCGGTATCGGCTTGGTCGGCACCTTGCTGGCCATTGTCGGCGCCGTTCTTTACGTGCTCGAGCGCACGGGCCACCCCGTGGTTTCGCGCCTGGGCAAGACGGGCGTGAGCCAAAATGTCATCGCCTACCACAAGGCCTCGGGCCCGCTCGCGTCCCCGCGTAACCGCCCGGTGGTCGTTGTCGCACACTACGACTCTCCCCGTGCTGAGCTGCTCGCCCGCGAGCCTTATGCTTCGTATCGTGCGCTCATCGCCAAGCTGTTGCCCGTTGCCACGGTTGCCCCCGCTGCCGTTGCCATCCTGCGTATTCTGCCGCTCCCCGGCGCGCTCAAGGTTCTGCTGTGGATTGTCGCGATCCTCGCTTCCCTCGTTGCACTCGCCAACGCGGTAAACATCATCTCTAACCGCCACATTCTTCCCTATACGTCTGGCGCGGTGTGCAACAAGTCTTCTGTCGCCGCTATGCTCGGCGTTATGGACAACGTTGCTCCCTTCCAGGGCGAAAACGAGTTTCCCGACGATGTTCCGTTCGATACCTATTTTGGGGAGCAGAAGCGTCGTGCCGAGGAAATGGCGCGCGCAGCGGCGGAATATGCCGCGGCCCAGCAGCAAAACGACTACGGCAACACCATCGAGTATGAAGAGCCTACCTACGCCGAGGACGAATTCGGTCAGCCGATTGCTCCCGACGCTCAGACCGAGCCCGAACAGGGTGAGGCTTTCGACGAGCAAATCGAGGGCTTTGAGGGTGCGTCTGCCGATGAGACGCTGATCGGCGCTATCGTGCCTGAGGATCAGAATCAGGCTGCCCGAGCCGAAGAGTTCAATGACGAGGTTCCCGCTGCCGAGCCGGCGGAGGAGTCTGCCGAGCCCGAGCCCAAGCTCTATCGCAACGCCGCCGGCAACATCCGCTTTGGTTCGGATGCCATCCGTGCGCTCGGAATGCTTCCCGAGTCCTGCACGCTCGATTACGAGGAGGGCGAGGAGCCAACGTTTGAGCCCGGGCCTGCCCCCGTCGTGGCTGCGCCTGCGCCCGTTGTCGCTGCGGATGATGAGTCTGCCGCGGTTACCGCTGCCGTTGCCGATCCCGAGGCGGTGTCCGCGTTCGATCCCGCGGCAGGACTGGACATTTTGGCTCCCGCCGCACCGGCGCAAGACGTTGCGGACGAGTCTGACGACGATTACGTTGAACAACCGAGGCGCGTGTCTTACGAGAGCGATACTGATTTCTCGGCCGAGATTCCCGCGGCAACGCCGCATGCCGACATTGCATCCGCGTTCTCGTCGATTGGCGCCAGCGCTTCCAACTTCTTTAAGGGTGCGTTTGCAAAGGGCAAGAAATTTGTCGACGATTTCGAGGAGAAGCGCGCTGCCGCACGCGAGGCTGCCGAGCAGGAGGCTATCGCTCCGCAGCAGGCAGCCGAGGCGGCAGGTGAGCTCGCGGCGCAAGAGTTCGAGCAGAACGAGGCTATGCAGTCCGCGCCCGTCGAAGCCGCCGAAGCTACAACGTCCTTTGAGTCCCAGCAACCGGCGTCCGCGGATGTTGTTGAGGCGACGACGTCTTTCGAGGCTCAGCAGCACGTCGATAGCACCATGTCGTTTGATGCCGCGCAGTTCGATTCCACGATAACGTTTGAAAAACAGGGCACCGCGATTGCCGAGCCCCTTCCTGTTTCCGATGAGCAGGGCGACGCGGCAGACGATGACGAGCCTGTTGATGCTGCCGAAATCCAAGATGCCGCCGAGGACGAGCCCGTCGAGGCCAACTCTGACGAAGAGCAATACGCGGCAGCCGAGCAAGATGATTCGACCGAGGTCGAGCAGGAGGAAGTGCCTGCGGTTTCCGAGACTCCCGAGACGGATGAGTCGAGGCCTTATTCCACGCAGATTTTCACCATGCCGACCCCGAGTGGTTCCGGTGCCACGGTTGCCAATGTCGCTCCCACCCAGGACGAAACGGTCGATTCCCTTATGGCCCAGATTTCCTCCCAGGCATCGCCGCGCCCGCAGATGAATGTTCCCGATCCGGCGTCGGCACCGTCGCCTGCACCTTCCTCGTCTCCGCTGGCTTCGGTCCCCGATCCGTCGCTGCCGTCTATGAAGCAGGCAAACGTTGCGTCTCGCACGTCGCTGTTCGACCTTCCCGACCCCTCCGCACAGGTCAACGATCCCTTTGCTACTGCCCAGGGCCCCGAACCCACATCGGCACCCGTTGCGCCTCCTATGCCCGTTGCGTCGGGCGCACAGCCGATCGAGACCATTTCGGCTCCCGCCCCGGCGGCACCCAAGTCTCGTAAGCGCGGCCTGGGTGGTCTGTTCGGCCGTAAAAAGAAAAACGAGCAGGACAGCATGAGTGACTGGCTGGGCGTCGAAGACGATTACGATGCCAAGAAGTCCGGTCGCGGTATCGGTTCGTGGGATAACTTCGAGGACGATAACGATGGCTGGAAGGGTGGCGCTACGTCTTCCGATGGCGCTTCTTCCGAAGATATGCTCTCGGCTGTCGCCTCTATGGGCGATGATGAGCTGCTCGGTCACGATATCTGGTTTGTGGCAACGGGCGCCTCGGATTGTGATGGCGCTGGCATGAAGGCCTTCTTGGCTTCGCATCGCGATAAGCTCCGCGGCGTATTCTTTATCAATCTTGAATCCGTCGGCGCCGGTAGGCTTTCGGTGGTGACGGTCGAGGGCGAACAACAGCTGCTCAAGGGCGATCGCCGCATCATGAACCTGGTCAGCAAGGTCTGCAAGTCGTTCCATGTCGATTGTGGCGCGCTCGAGATGCCCTATGCCAAGACCGATGCCTATGCCGCGCTCGAGGCGAGCCGCCGAGCCCTTACCATCGCCGGCGTGGACGGCACGCGTCTGGCTTGCGCTCGTACCGAGGATGACCTGCCCCACAATGTCAACCCGACGAACATCGCTACGGTATCCGAGGTCGTGACCGAGGTTATCCGCCGTTCGTAGACGGAGCTCTAAGGAGTCAACGTGTTTTCGTATATTAAGCGCCATTGGCCTGTCTACGTGATTTTGACCTTGATTGCCATTGCGTTAGGATTTGGGGCTGCCTACATCGTGGGTGCAAAGGGCTCGACCCCCGCCTCCGCAATCAGCGAAGAGGTGGAGCAAGAACAGAGTACGGGTGCCGATGGGATTCCTGAGTCCGAGCAGGCAATCGTTGATGGTGGATCTTCGTCTGCAGAGTAGATACGGCGATTTACATGATTGAAAGCGGGCGAGCCAGGGGACTGGCTCGCCCGCTTTTTCATCGCGCTAGCGCTTCTTTGGGATCGACCTAAGGCGAGCGAACCATAGGGCTGCGGCACCCGAGGTCAGGAGCGCGGTGATGCAAGCGGCGATGGGAACTGATCCTGTTGCCGGTAGGTCCTGCGGTAGGGTACAGCGTTGAATGACGCTGTCCTCGTCATGTGACTCAAGTTTATCGCCGCCACCGTTGCGGCAAAGATCGACGCGTGCGCTGTTGGTGAGTGCGGTTTGGGGCGTATAAGCCGACGTTGCCTGCATGTGTACGACTGCGCCCCGAGCGTCTGTGCCAAGGATTGCTTTGGCATCGTCAAGGTCGTCGTGCTCATCTTTGAGATCATCGCGGGTCCAAGAATCCGCATCGCTTCGAGTCGTAAAGTCGGCGGCTACCGCACCGTATTCAATTCGAATGCCTGTTACGACGGTATTGGATGCAAGGTCGAGCTCTTCCGCCTCGAGTGTGGTGGATTCCGTGGTCGAGACATCCGCCTTCCAGAGGCGCCAGCCGTCGTAATCGACGAGGCGGCAGTCCTCACCAAGGCTCTCTTTTACTTCGTCGGACTCAAGCCAAGGATTTTCGTGTCCATCGTCAAGTGTCGCGTTCGCCGGCTCATCGACGTCTGTCGAGTCCAACGGCGTCGTGCGATACCACACGTTGCACAGACCGTTGAGGTCGCCGATGGCGACGGGGGTTTCGATTGAGATGAATCTCGCCGTGCCGTCTTTGGCGCACTCAAGATCATCGGTAATCGTAAACTCATCAACCCAAGTAGCGGAATCGTTTCGAGCGTCGATGGTATAGGAGAAAAGTCCATCCGTATTAGTTTGCGTCGCGGCGCGATTTTTACCATCGCCGTTAGCCAACAGGCCCTTTTCGATAGGTTGGACAAGTTCCTGACGCTTGTCGACCTGTCCCTTTATCTCGATGGGCGCATCCTTCATCGCGACGGATTGGACTTCTCCCGTATCCTTTATTTCAAACGTTATTTCCTCGGCAAGGTCATAGGTCCGCGGAGACATCATTTCGCGCAACGAGTAGGTGCCGGGTGCAAGATGTTCGACGCGGTGTGGCTTGTCGGATGAGGTCCAGGAGTCTATTTCGGTTTTATCGGGACCATATAAGGTGAGTTGTGCGCCTTCCACTTCCTGCTCACCGCTTGCATCGACCTTGGAGATATCAACCTTGGTGTAATCGTCGGATACGTTAAGCCGTGCTTCTACAACGGGTGTTTTCTGGTCGGCATAAGTAAGGTCGACAATATGGGTTGTCCGATCGAGCAAGAAGCCTGCCGGCGCTTGAGTCTCGACAACCTCGTAGCGTGCGGTGCCAAGTCCCAGCGGGAGGTTGTCCGCGCGTGCTTCTCCAGTTTCATCCGTCGTGATGGTAGCGACAGTCTCACCGTCGAGCGCGGCAATGCTACCGTCGGGGCGCACGATATCACTCGAGGCACGGATCTCAAAGACGGCGCCCGCGAGGCTGCTGCCGTCTATGGCATCGGTTTTAACGATCCTGATGTTTCCGGTCGCGGCGTGGTCATAATACGAGGCGATTGCAACGGGCGTTAGGTTCATGTCGGCGGGTATGTTTACCTCGATCTCCTCGCCGACAAGATAGGGCTCTTTGGCCGAGGTTTCGCGTACATAATAGGTGCCCGGCACGAGCGATTCGGGCAGTGTGACGGTCCCGGTCGCGTCAGTCGTAAAGGTGTCCATTACGTTATGTGTTGGATACCAGCAAGTTTGTGAGACAGATTCGTGATTGCTGTCGAGTAGTTGGAAGGTGAATCCGGCTAGTGGAACAGAAGCGCCTGTTTGGGCATCGCGTTTTACAATCTGGAGATGCGTCGACAGAGCGTGGTTGTCCACGATATATTGAAGCTCGGCGCCGTTGGAAATCTGATTGGCCCCGACGGTCCATTCCCCTGCACGTTTAAAACCCTCGGGGACGGTTTCCGGAACCTCGCGAACCGTGTAGCCGGCACGGTCGTATGGGACGGCTCCGTGGACACCGGCGGGTCGCTTGCCTGCGCCGAACCATGCTTCGGGCTGATCTTTGGTGGAGGCAAAGCCATAGACGTTTGTGGTCAGTGTGCCAACAACCTGCTGAGAGCTGTTGCTGACAACCTCAAAGACAACACCTTCCGCCGGCTGCTCCAGGCCGGATTGGTCGCTATTGCCGTAATCCTTGAATTTGGAAATCTCAAGGTTAAACGCAATGGGGATATCGGAAACGCGAGATTCGATCTCGACCACGCCTGAATCGCCGAGCTGGTCGGCTCCAACGGTATAGGTCCAGCTGTCGTTGGATGGCAGGTAGCCCTCGGGGGCTTTTGATTCGTAGATGGTAAAGGTTCCTAAGGGGACATCGGCGAGGGTGGCCCGACCGCTTCCGTCGGTCGTGAGGATTTGTGCCCATCCAGGGGTTGATTGCGACACACACGTGAACTCTGCTCCTGCGAGTGAAGATCCCACCTGGGGGCCGGCATTCGTCGCGGCATCGAGTTTTACGATACGCAGATTGATGGTGCCGGGCTGTTCATCAATGGCGACCCGCCCGCCGTCATTCCCCGTGGTAAAGGCAATACGATCGTGGCGGGGGACATAGCCGGCCGGCGCCTTCGTTTCAACTAGGTAGTATGCCGTGTTGGGCAGAAGTGTTGCTTGCGCTCGACCGTTGCTGTCCATCTTGATGGTGCCGACACGCGCGCCGCTGGCGCTCTCAAAAATATCGAATGTTGCCCCGGTAAACTGATAGGTATTGTTTCCGCTGGTAATAACGGTGTTAGCAGACTGCTTTTGGAAGGAAACAGAGACCGCCGGCAGTACATAGAGCATGTCTTGACGTTTGCTGCCGCCCGATACGGCCCCTAGATAGCGTCGCGCGCGGTGCGGAGCGGCTTCGATGCTTCCTGATTTTGCGCTGTCGTGGAGCCACCGCGCAGCCGCCATGACTTCATTGTCGGCGGTAAAGTGTCCGCTCTTGGTTTTACCCTGAGCGGTCGTGTAGGAGTAGGTGCCGTCGACATGGGTAGTGCCGTTGAGCATCCATACGGCAAGCTGGGTGGCGGCGCGGGCGCGATCGGGTGAAAGATGGTAACCGCCAAACGACGTGGTGGTGGGATATCCGTGACAAACGATTGCCGCGAACTCGTCGTCGAGCCACACCCAGCCTTGATCAAAGTTGAGCCATGGGCCGCCCGGTTTGGTGGGGCCGGGGCGCTCCTGGTTCATGCAGTAGGCAATCGAGGTGTCTTGAGCTTCATACTTGCCGATGAAGAAGGGCCCACAATCATCGCTAATAGTGCGGAAGCCGAGCTGGTCGTAGCCATCGACGGCAAATACGGCTCCCGGTGCCAGGCAGCCGAAAAGCAGGAAGAGGAGCAGGAGCAGCGGACCTGTTGCGATTGCGCTGTGGACAGAGTGCGTGGGTGCGTTGGACATGGCTGCTCCTTATCCCTCGTGCGCCGCACGGGGAGGCTGCGACGCGTAGGATGAGGCTACCCCCGAGGTTCATGCGGGTAAGTACCGGAGCCTGACCAAAAGCTTGCCCAATTCCTGACAAATTGAGCTCAAATACAACAATCAAGCAAAAGCGCAGGTAGAAGATAAGGAGAACAGGAGGTCAAAGGTCCTCATCTCCACAATTGACGCGATTTTCAAACGAATCTCCACAGCTAAAACAAGCATCACCACCCTTGTATCGAACAAGACAACCGCGTTATACTAGCCAACACACAAGCGGGCATCGCCAAGTGGTAAGGCATCAGCTTCCCAAGCTGACACTCGCGGGTTCGAGTCCCGTTGCCCGCTCCATTCGAATTTCAGGCACGGTAACGTTTCGTTACCGTGCCTTTTTCAATAAAGTGCCGGGACTCGAACCCGACAGGGTGCGAGCGTTAAATAAACGCGAAGCGTTTATAGCGAGCAGGCAAGGTCGCCGATAGGCGACCGCAGCCGGTGCGTATTTGCGAAGCAAATACGCAGACGTCCCGTTGCCCGCTCCATGGAGCAAGGAAGATTTCGGGAATGGTAGATTCAGCCCGCTTTGCTCCCACACTTCCCCGGATCTCGGTATGCCACTGAAGCCGGTGCGGATTTGCGAAGCAAATGCGCAGATGTCCCGTTGCTCGCTCCAATTCCAAAATGTTAGGTTAATGCCTGCTGCCCATACTTGCACCTGCGCACGGTACAATGGTTGGGTTACGACCAACGTGCCAATAACCAAAAAGGAGCCGCTATGATCGATCGCTATACCCGCCCGGAGATGGGACACATCTTCTCCCTCGAGAACAAGTACGCCATTTGGCAGGAGATCGAGGTTCTGGCCTGCGAGGCCCAGGCGGAGCTCGGCAAGATCGGTATTTCCAAAGACGAGGCCCAGTGGATCCGCGACCATGCCAACTTTGAGAAGGCGAAGGTCGATGAGATCGAGGAAGTCACGCGCCACGACGTCATTGCCTTCCTGACCAACATGAAGGAATACATCGATGCCGATGTTCCCGAGGGCGACCCCAAGCCCAGCCGCTGGGTTCACTATGGCATGACCAGCTCGGATCTGGGCGACACGGCCCTGTGCTACCAGCTCACCCAGGCCTGCGACCTGATCATCGAGGATGTCAAGAAGCTCGGCGAGATTTGCAAGCGTCGCGCCTTTGAGGAGCGCAACACGCTCTGTGCCGGCCGCACTCATGGCATCCACGCCGAGCCGATGACCTTCGGCATGAAGTTTGGCTCTTGGGCCTGGGAGCTCAAGCGCGATCTGGATCGTCTTGAGGACGCCCGCAAGAATGTTGCCTTCGGTGCTATCTCGGGCGCTGTCGGCACGTACAGCTCCATCGAGCCGTTCGTCGAGGAGTATGTCTGCGAGCACCTGGGCCTGGTTCACGACCCGCTGTCCACGCAGGTTATCAGCCGCGACCATCACGCCTATCTCGCCGGCGTTCTCGCCACCACCGCAGCCACCTGCGAGCGCATCGCTACCGAGGTCCGCAATCTGCAGAAGACTGATACGCTCGAGGCCGAGGAGCCGTTCCGTAAGGGCCAAAAGGGCAGCTCAGCCATGCCGCACAAGCGCAACCCCATCACCATGGAGAAAGTCTGCGGTCTGTCGCGCGTCGTGAAGTCCAACGCCCAGGTTGCCTTCGACAACGTCGCCCTGTGGCACGAGCGTGACATTTCGCACTCCTCTGCCGAGCGCGTCGCCCAGGCCGATAGCTTCATCGCCCTCGACCACATGTTCCAGTGCCTCATCCGCGTTATCGACGGCCTGCAGCTGTACCCTGCCCGCATGATGGCCAACCTCAATAAGACCCGCGGCCTCATCTTCTCCTCCAAGGTGCTGCTCGCCCTCGTCGACACGGGCATCACCCGCGAGGACGCGTACGCCATTGTGCAGGAGAACGCCATGGCAACTTGGCACGAGGTACAGGATTGTGTCTCCGGCCCCACCTTTAAGGAGCGTCTCGAGGCCGACCCGCGCTGCACCGTCAGTCAGGAGAAGCTCGACGAGATCTTTGATCCGTGGGACTTCCTCACCCGTATCGACACGGTCTTTGATCGTCTGGAGCAGCTGAGCTTCGAGTAGGTTCGGGCATAACGTTAGCTTTTTAGGGCGCTTTGCTGGTAATGTGTGTTGCCGGCAAAGCGCCTCGTTGCATTTAGGGAAAGACGGGGATAATAGTCGTCTCGAATAACATTCTGAGAGGGGATCGCATGATTTCGTTTGATTACAAGCCTCAGGGCGTGTGTGCTCGCAATATTCACCTTGATCTTTCCGATGACGGCAACAAGGTGATGGGCGTTGAGTTTACCGGCGGCTGCGACGGCAATCTCAAGGCTATCTCCAAGCTGGTCGAGGGCGCTCCTGCCGATCGCGTAATCGAGGTTCTCGCCGGTAATACCTGCGGTATGAAAAAGACCTCCTGCGCCGACCAGCTTACACGCGCTATCGAGGCCGCTCGCACCGAGATCGCCTAATGGGTATCGCCGATCACATCAAGAACGGAATATCGCGTCGCGGCTTTGTACTCGGTGGGGCTGCCGCGGGCGCTGCCACGGTGCTTGCCGGATGCTCGAAAAAAACGGGCACCAGCGATGATGCCGCCGGCGAGCCGCAGGTTATCAAGGACGATTCCAAGATCATCTCGATTACGGATGAGTACGAGGCAGTCGACATCGATCTTGAGCCGGCGGCGTCGTGGACGCTGCCTCTGGGTACGCTGCTGTACTACTGCGACGGCGATTACGCCGCGGCGATGATGGCGCCCGCATCGGCGCTGCACGCCAACACACTCGGTGTGCTCAACCTGGGTGATGGCTCGCTTACCACATTAATCGAGGATCCTGTCGAGGGCACGGGATATGCATTCTACGATGTCCGCGCCGGCGACGGCGTATTCGCGTGGGTTGAGATGAACTTTGCCAATTCATCGTGGAAGCTCTACGCTCAAAATCTGTCGGGCGCTTCGCTCTCTGGCGATGTGGTTGAGCTCGATCGAGGTGGCAAGGACTATGATCCGCCCCTGTTTACGGCGTTCGGGTCATCAGTCATCTGGTATAAAATGCCTTCGGCAGGCGGCAATAAAACGAGTAGTGATTCGTTTTGCTATCGTCGCTCACTTGATGAATCCAAGGCCGAGACAATTTGGAAATCGACGGGCCGCTTTGCATCGGCCCCGCGCGCGAGCGACGGCATTTTGACCATCTCGCCGCGTGTCCGCAACGACGAGGGCGTCTACTACGGCATAACGGCAATCGATCTGACCGACGGCAACAACACCAAGCGTGCCCAGCTAGTCCTTCCCTCGTCAGTCTCGCCTTTCGAGGCCGTGTATATGGGCGATACCTTCGTGTTTTCTATCGAGGCGGCCTATAGCGGCGTGGGCAGCCTGGGCAATATGGGCACGTATATCGGTAATGAGGGAGGGCCGTACCTCTTTCTGTCACGCGAGCCGCTCGCATGTGCGGCTGGCAAGAAGAATAAATACCTTGTTAAGGTACAGGCGTCGCATTTCCTGATCGACACCTCTGCCAAGACCTATGGCTCACTGCTGTCGCCCGACCGCGCTTTGGAGTATGGCGATTATCCAGCTACGGCGGGAAAATCGGACTCATTCCTTACGTACGCCACGGTGCGCAACAGCCAGGGTATACCAGAGACGGTCACTGCACGCCTATTCTCTCTTTAAGCTTAGAGGGGTTAAAAAGGCGCCAACAGGGGAATAAACGCGTTGTAATTGTGAGTACCGCCCGCCGAGCTGCCGCGTCATAGCGGCATCCGGCGGGCTCAGGTGCGTTAAAATGGGCTTGTTCTTAGCTAATTGAGACAGGGGGGCCGTGTTATGGCTTCAGATGCAAAAAAGATTCTGCTGGTCGAGGATGAGAAGGCAATCCGTGACGCCGTCGCTGCCTATCTCGAGCGCGAAGGCTACTGGGTTGTGGGCGTCGGCGACGGCCAGTCCGCGATCGAGGAGTTCGAGAAGCATCAGTTCGACCTGGTCGTGCTCGACCTTATGCTCCCCAAGATTCCCGGCGAGCGCGTTTGCCGCACCATTCGCGATACCTCGGATGTCCCCATCATCATGCTGACGGCTAAGGGCGAGATCGAGGACCGTATTATCGGTCTTGAGCTCGGCGCCGACGACTATCTGATTAAGCCGTTCTCGCCGCGCGAGCTCGTCGCCCGCGTTCGCGCTCTGTTCCGCCGTGCCCATCAGGCCGACGAGCCCGCCGTCGAGGTACTCGACTTCGGCGATCTGGTCATCGATATCTCGGGCCACAAGATCTTGGTCGAGGGCAAGGAAGTCGATCTGACGGCTTCCGAGTTCAAGCTGCTCACCACGCTTGCCCGCCATCCCGGCCGTGTGTATAACCGCATGGAGCTGGTCGAGAAAGTGCTCGGGTATGACTTTGAGGGCTATGAGCGCACCATCGATAGCCACGTGAAGAATCTTCGCGCCAAGCTGGGCGATGATCCCAAGAAGCCCAAGTGGCTCTACACCGTCCACGGCGTCGGCTATCGCTTCGAGGCTCCGGCCAAGACCGATAAGTCGGACGAGAAATAGGGAAATCACATATGACACCTGCGCGCTTTGAAATCGGACAAAAGCACAAGCAGGAGAGCGAGGCGGGTTCCAAGGCTAGTTGGAACACGCCTCGCTCCGATTCACGGCCAACGATGAGCTATCCCTCGCGCATGGCACTTGCTTTTGCTCTGACATCGCTCATGACGGTATTGGTGCTGGTGGGCGTTGTCTCTGTTGTGTGGGGCACGGTCTTTTCGGATTACACACGCTCCAATATCGTCGAAATCGCAAATTCCGCTGCCGAGAAGTTGGCAACCTCATATGAGGAAAACGGCTCTTGGACCGCGGGAGAACTGCGCACGGTCGCAACGTCGAGTTTGGTTTCCGACGATCTGGGCATGCAGGTCGTCAATAAAAAGGGCGTGATCGTTTATGACGATTCCTGGCCCTCGGCAAGCGCCACCGCCGATGTACGCGAAAACCAGGCTACGACCGACGACACGAGCGGCAAGAGGGCATCGCATAGCCCGGTCTCGTCTGCTCCAACCGACTCCGATAGCGTTGCTAACGTCGAGATTGTAACGTCTTCCGGCGAGCATGTCGGACAGGTAAAGCTGTGGGCCATCGGCTCCGACGCTCTGCTCACTAAGGCGGACTCTGCGTTTAGGGAGAAGACCTTTAACGCCATGGCCCTCGCCGCGGTTGTTGCAATCTGCATTTCGGTCGTTATCGGATCGCTCGTGTCGCGCATGCTCACCAAGCCGATTCATCGCATCACCAGTACCGCAAAGCAAATCCGTGACGGCGACCTGTCGGCTCGTACGGGCTTGCGCGGCGATGATGAGATCGATCAGCTGGGCGAGACCTTCGACGAGATGGCCACTTCACTCGAAAAGGATATGAAGCACGAGAAGCGCCTGACCTCTGATGTTGCCCACGAGCTGCGCACGCCGCTCATGGCCATGCTTGCGACGGTCGAGGCCATGCAAGACGGTGTGTATCCCACCGACGACGAACACCTGGAAACGGTCGCATCCGAGACGCGTCGCCTGGCTCGTCTGGTGCAGCAGATGCTCGACCTGTCGCGCATGGAAAACAGCACGGCTCCGCTCAACCTTGAGTCGGTGGACATGGTTCCTTTCGTGCGTTCCATCGTCAATGCCCAGGAGCGCCTGTTTGTCGACCGCGATCTGCGCCTGCGTTTTGCGGACGAGACCCAGGGTCACGACGATGTCGTTGAGGCCGATCCCGACATGATCACGCAATGTGTTATCAACCTCATGAGCAACGCCATGCGCTACACCCCCGAGGGCGGTTGGGTCGTGGTGTCGGTGCTCAGTGACCGCAAGCACGTCAGCATTGCCGTTTCTGATACCGGCATCGGTATTGCCAAGGACGATCTGTCGCGCATCTTCGGGCGGTTTTGGCGCGCCGATGCCAGCCGCGCCCGCGAAGCTGGCGGCCTGGGCGTTGGCCTCGCCGTGACCAAGCAGATCGTCGAGCGTCACCATGGCTACATATCCGTGGAGTCGGAGCTTGGAAAGGGTACGACTTTTACAATTCATCTGCCCCGCGAGCACACGGCGGACGCGGCATCTACTACAATGGAGCACTAGCTTTTCGCTATTCGGTGAAGGAGGGGCCGCGTCCCTGCCGCTCCGAGTTTGCGAAAACATGCGGGAAAGAACCCGCATTTCTGTCGTATTTAGGTAAGGAGTGACTCACGTGACAACGATGGAGCGTCGTCCGGATTCCCGTGGCAAGGTTCGTGATATTTACGATGCCGGTGAAAACCTGCTGATGGTCGCCACCGACCGCATTTCTGCGTTCGACTTCATTCTTCCCGACGAGATTCCGTTTAAGGGAGAGGTGCTCAATCGCATCTCGGCATTCTGGTTCGATAAGTTTGCCGACATCGTCCCCAACCATCTCGTTTCCATCGACCCGGCGGATTTCCCCGAGGAGTTTGCTGAGTATCGTGACTACCTCGCTGGCCGCGCCATGCTGGTTAAGAAGGCCCAGACGATTCCTATCGAGTGCATCGTCCGCGGCTATCTGACCGGTTCGGGCAAGAAGACCTACGACGAGAACGGCACCGTCTGCGGCATCCAGCTGCCTGAGGGCCTGACCGAGGCTTCCAAGCTTCCCGAGCCGTTGTTCACGCCGTCCACGAAGGCCGAGATCGGTGACCACGACGAGAACATCTCGTTCGAGCGTTGCTGCGAGATCGTGGGCGAGGACATCGCCACGCAGATTCGTGACCTTTCCCTCAAGATCTACAAGGCCGCTGCCGAGTACGCCGCGACCCGTGGCATCATCATTGCCGACACCAAGTTCGAGTTTGGTGTCATCGATGGCAAGGTCACGCTGATCGACGAGTGCCTCACGCCCGACTCCAGCCGTTTCTGGCCTGCTGCCAGCTACGAGGAGGGCAAGATCCAGCCTAGCTACGACAAGCAATTCGTCCGCAATTGGCTCAAGGCCAACTGGGATATGACGGGGGAGACCCCGCACCTGCCCGCCGAGGTCATCGATGGCACGTCCGAGCGCTATCGCGAGGCCTTCCAGATCATCACGGGCTCCCAGTTCACAAGCATGAAGGAGAACGCATAAGTGAGTACCCGTAGCGCCACGAACAAGCGCACGCAATCCCACGAAGTTACCGGGGTTGCGCGCAAGTCTGCCGCATCTGCTAAGCCCGCCCGCCAAGCAGCGAGCTCCGTTCGCGTCGTGCCGGCTTCGTCTAAGGCACGCCGCAAAGAGCTCGAGAAGGGCGAGAACCTCGAGGGCCTCTCTAAAGAGGAGAAGCGTGCCCGCAAGGCTAAGCAGCGCGCCAAGGAGGACCGCATCTATACGGTGTCGAATATCCTCCTCAAGCAGGACGAGGACTACACCAAGCGCCGTCGCATCTGGTGGATTGTGCTCGCCATTGGCATGGTGCTCGTCGTGGCAATTTGGGCCTCGCTGTACTTCGCTCCCGCTGGCATGGTGTCCAGCCCTGTCCAGATGGTCGGCATCGTTTTGTCCTATGTCATCATCCTAGGTGACTTTATCTACGACTTCGCTCGTATTCGTCCCTTGCGCAACATGTACCGCGCGCAGGCCGAGGGCATGTCCGAGAACAAGCTCAACGCTCTTATCGAGCGCGCAGCTGCCGAGGAGGACAAGAAGGACTCCAAGAAGAAGTAGCGTTTGCATACATACTTATCGCTAAGATATAAGGCGCGTCGTTTTTGCGGCGCGCCTTTTTACTGTTCTATAGATAGATGGAGTGGCACATGATTCGAGCTGCCCTGACGGTCGAAGAGGCCCTGGAGGGTATGAAGTCCCTGGAGCCCAAGATTAAAAACTATGCGCGCCTGGTTGTCCGCAAGGGCGTAAACGTTAAGCCCGGCCAGGAAGTCGTCGTTCAGTCTCCGGTTGAGTGCGCGCCGTTTGCGCGCGTGGTGGTCGCGGAGGCCTATGCTGCCGGCGCCGGCCACGTGACGGTCATCTGGGCCGATGATGCCGTGACGAGGCTCACGTACGAGCATGTCGAGAAAAGCTATTTTGAGCAGACGCCCGAGTGGAAGCGCCTGCAGCTGGATTCCCTGGCCCAGGACGGTGCCTGCTTTATCTTTATCGAGGGTGCGGACCCCGCCGCCCTTAAGGGCATCGATCCCGCTAAGCCCGCTGCAGCTTCTAAGGCAAAGAACACGCAGTGCAAAGTTTTCCGCCGTGGACTGGATTACAACATCAATCCGTGGTGCATCGCCGGCGCTCCGGTCGTGGCTTGGGCGCGCGAGGTGTTCCCGGGAGACGCCGATGAGGTTGCAATCTATAAGCTGTGGAATGCGATTCTGCACACCGCTCGCGCCGATGGCCAGGACCCAGAGAGCGACTGGGAGCTCCACGACGCCGCATTCGAAAAGAACCTGCGTTTCCTGAACGACAATCGTTTCGACTGCCTGCATTACACCGCGGCAAATGGAACCGATCTGATGATTGGCATGACGAAGGGTCACGAGTGGGCCGGCGGCAAGGGCAAGACGCCCGATGGGCACCCCTTCTTCCCCAACATTCCCACCGAGGAAGTCTTCACTTCGCCCGATCGCATGCGCGCCGACGGTATCGTGTACTCGGCCATGCCGCTCATCCACCACGGCAATAAGGTCGACGATTTTTGGATTAAGTTCGAGGGCGGCCGCGTGGTGGACTACGACGCCCGCGTGGGCAAGGCAACGCTTGCAAGTATCATCGATACGGACGAGGGCGCTGCTCACCTGGGAGAAGTCGCGCTCATTTCCAAGAACACGCCGATCCGTGAAAGCGGCATCCTGTTCTATGACACGCTCTATGACGAGAATGCCAGCTGCCATCTTGCACTGGGAGTCGGCTTCCCCGAGTGCATCGAGGATGGATATGATATGTCCAAAGAGGAGCTCCTGGAGCATGGTGTCAACGTTTCGAGTACGCACGTTGACTTTATGATTGGCACGGATGACATCGATATTGTGGGCATTACGCCCGATGGACGCGAAGTTGTGATTTTCCAGAACGGCCAATGGAGTTGGGAATAGTCCCAGACCGTGGTACAATGCCACCCGCGGGCCGTTAGCTCAGCTGGCAGAGCAGGGGACTTTTAATCCCAAGGTCCAGGGTTCGAACCCCTGACGGCCCACCATAGAAAAGAAAGCGATCGACTCCGGTTGGTCGCTTTTTTATTGCCGCGCCACGGGTTCGAACCCGAAAGGGCGCGGAGCTGAGGAAACGCGTGAGCGTTTGCCAGCGCAGCGCGCAAGGCGCGAAAGCGCCGCAGCGGCCGCCTGCGAAGCAGGCTGAACCCCTGACGGCCCACCATAGAATAGAAAAGCGACTGGCGGATGCCGGCCGCTTTTTTGTTGCCGGTGCACGGGTTCGAACCCGTATCTATCTATATATAAGAACGCTTGGCGAACAAAACCCGCCTTTTACCGATGGGAAACAAATAGCTGATGCCTTTGGGGTAAAGTAGCGCTCCAGAGATGACCGATGTCTCAATACTCATAAAACAGCTGGTCATCGCCAATATCAGAAGCCAATGCTTCAGTTTTAACCTCAGTGATGCGACTGAGGGACCTATTCATTTGTGAACAAATTATGGAGTGCGCGATTCCCGCCCCCGGCGGCCCTCCGGTCTGGCAATATATCTCCTTGCCGCGCGGCCCGGTGGAACCGGGAACC
>JAYBVN010000028.1:0-7776 GCA_037320555.1 Collinsella sp.
GGCATCGACCTGCGCCGATGCCCCCAACGTGGACACACATTTTGTCCTATAAGCCAAAAAGGCGGCACCCATAACGGACGCCGCCTTTGAGACATATGTGTCAGAACAGTAAGAAAGATGAGACGCCCGCAGTTGCGGTGAAATAGGGACTGAATAGCCCCTCAAACAGGCAAAACAGTCCGTATTCCACCGCAACTTATACAGAGTGCCTAGCGGTTGCGTTCCTTAAGGGCGCGGTCGATCTCGCGTTGGACATCACGCTTGGCCATGTCCTCGCGCTTGTCGTAGAGCTTCTTGCCGCGACCCAGACCCAGCAGCAGCTTTACGCGGCCGTCGGTATTAAAGTAGAGTTCCAACGGAACCAGCGCATAACCACGGTTGCGAAGTTTGCCGTCAAGAAAGTCGATCTCCTTGCGGTGCAGCAGCAGACGACGCCGACGATCGGGATCGCGATTCCACACGCCACCATGGCTATAAGGGTGGATATGCAGTCCGACGAGCCAGCACTCGCCGCCACGAATCAGCGCAAAAGTGTCAGTGATCTGACAGGCGCGCTCGCGAATCGACTTGACCTCGGTGCCGCTCAGCTCAATACCGCACTCAAACGTCTCATCGATAAAGTACTCGTGATGTGCCGAGCGATTCTTGGAAATGAGTTTGCGCTCGCGCTTACTGGGCATCGCCGGCCTCCTTGGCTCCATCGGCGTTTGAGCCCGCAGCCTCACGCTTTGCCTTGCGCTCGGCATTGAGCTCGGCATCGCTCTCGCGCACCAGTTTGATAATCGCCGCGCAGGCCTCCTCGCCCACCAAGTCGCGAGCACGCACCGTCAGGCGCGTCGCCTCCTGCTTGTCGCCGTCGCTTGCAGCATCGGTCGCGCACATAATCAGGCAGATGGCAATCTCGGCCGAAGGCGAGGTCGGCACGCCTTGCAGGGCCAGTTCACCCATCACGTGGTCGTCGCTCTCATCAGCGGCATCCGGATAGGTGGTATGGATCTTGTTGAGCAGGCGCGTCGTATGCGCATCGTTGGGCGCCAGGCGCAGCGCCAGACGCGCGCAGCCCACGGCAGCCGAAACGTTCTCGGTCTCGGGCTCCAAGAAGTACTGACCTAGATTGGCGTAAGCGCGGGCGGCGCACTTGCCATCGCTTGCACGCTCCAGCACCGAGAACGAGAGCGATGCCCATTCCTGCTTGTCCTCGAGTGCGCGGAACAGCTCGGCCAAATCCAAGCGATAGTTGCAGTTCATGGGGTCCCAACGCACAGCCTGCATCAGGGCATTACGAGCGCTCACATAATCCTGCTGGCGAATGTAGGCAAACGCCATGTCAGAGTACAGGCGGTCAAACGGCACCTCGACCTGCACGAGCTCGCGCGGATCCTTCTCCACGCGGCGATAGGCCAAGCGCTCAAACTTGCTATCGAAGCTAAAGTATTGGCGCTTCTCCTCCGTCTTGCACTCAGCGTCGATATACTCCTCGGCGAGCTCCACCAGACGCTCCAGCAGCGGTGTCGCCGTAGCCAGGTCGCCCTGCGCCAGATAGTTCTCGGCATACGTGATGTCTTGCAAGCTGATGGGCAGATCCATGGCTACTCCTCGATCTGAGCGAAACACGGCAGGCGCCGTATATACGGTCAATACACAAAACCCGGGTCTCTTACGAGGCCCGGGCGTTCAATTTTGGTAGCCCGTACCAGATTCGAACTGGTGATCTCCGCCTTGAGAGGGCGGCGTCCTAAACCGCTAGACGAACGGGCCATATGTAGCAAATGCAATGGCTGGGATGGAGGGAGTCGAACCCCCATTGACGGAACCAGAATCCGCTGTCCTGCCATTAGACGACATCCCAATGACTGCATCGCTGCGCTCGGCTGTGCCTTTGCGCAAGAAAGAAATATACGGGAAGTCCCGCCATGACGCAAGCCCCAATTTTGACTTTTTTGAAATTCGGTCAAATTGGCCTAATTTCGTCCAACCCGTGAAGGACCTGTGAAGCCGACCGCTGTACACGAAGGGCAAAACGCCGCGAGCGGTAGCCGTCAACCGTTGGCAGATTCTACCGCGAAAACGATAGCACCAGGCAACACAATCGAAGTATCAATGATCACGTAGATATCGAGGCGCCATGGACGAAGAGCTTGATTACCTATGGGAGACCCTGGGCCTCGAGATCACTGCCGACCTTTGGCCCGAACGGGACAAAATCCATCCCACACTGCGCCCCGCCATTACTGTGGTGCAGGCAAAATACCGCCGTGCATCCTTTTTGATCATGCGGATGTCATGGCACGCGGGACTCCCCGACCTTAAGCGAATCCAGGCAAGCCTCGTCGAGCTGTCCGGCATGCCGACCGTCATATCCGAGGCGCACCTGGAGCAGCGCCAGCGCGAGCGACTGCAACAGCAGCGGATTCCCTTTATCTGCCCCGGCGTCCAGGCATATCTGCCCTTTATGGACGAGGAGTACTGGAGCGGCAAGCCCAACAAGCACGTAAAAGTCTACGATCCGCACGAATGGGCACAGCTGGCGGACTGACTGAGGCAGGCCCGCCGGCGGAAAGTGCGTCCCAGATTTCAAGCTCAAACTGGCCCCTACTTTCCCGTCGAGCCCTCAACCGGAAACCGTGTCCCGCAATCGAAGCTCAGAATGGGACGTGCTTTCCGCAACCGGCCACTTTGGGAAAGTGCATCCCATTCTGGAAGCGAATTCCGGGTCGCACTTTCCGCAGCCGCTACAGCAACGCCTCGGCCCAAGCCGCTTCCCTAAAGCCGGGAATCGCAAAGTCGTCGCCCACCAGCAGCGGACGCTTGACCAGCATGCCGTCGGTCGCCAGCAGCTCGTAGCACTCCCGATCCGTCATGCCCGCATCCAGACGCGCCTTCAGGCCCAGCTCTCGATATTTCATGCCCGACGAATTAAAGAAACGCCGCACCGGCAGCCCCGAACGAGCAATCCAGGTCGCAAGCTCATCGGCCGTGGGGTTGTCCAAAACGATATCGCGGTCGATATACTCTACCCCATGTTCGTCCAGCCATGCCTTGGCCTTCTTACAGGTCGAGCACTTGGGATATTCAACAAACAGTACGGTCATGGGAATCCTCCGAATATAGATCGGCCAACGCAGGCACACGCCACACGAGGCGCCTTCGTATGATGGGCCAATT
This sequence comes from Collinsella sp., assembly GCA_037320555.1. Lineage (GTDB taxonomy): Bacteria > Actinomycetota > Coriobacteriia > Coriobacteriales > Coriobacteriaceae > Collinsella. The sequence goes on from JAYBVN010000028.1 coordinate 3,166, forward strand.
GTATCCCACGGGTCACACGCTAAACGAACCGTACCCCGAATCCGCGTTTGATGAACGGCAGCAGCTCCATTGCCTCGGGCGTGATATGGCCCGCAACGTTCATGCGCTCGTCACCGGGAAGATCGACCCGCGCAATCTCAAGCTCGCCTTCGTAGCGCCCATATCCGCTATTGCTCACAGCGATCGACCCCGCCTTTCGCGGCAGGCCGGCTCCGGCATCCGTCGGCACGGAATCCGGCTTAAGCTTCGTACGTGACTCCTGAGACCTAAAGATGAGGACACTCGAGTCGGGCCGGTCGTGATGAATCTGCCCGCGCACATAGGCATAACCGGGCTCAAGCTCGCATTGCAGGTCCACGTATCCGGCGGAAACTTGAGCAAACTGCGCCCAGCCCGCATCGGAAAGATCGGGGTCGCCGACCAACACAATGTCGCAATCGGCGCCATGTGCAAGCTCAAGCATATTGAGAGCAACCTTTGACGCGCGACCGCGCTGCGCCTCGACCGTCGGCAGTCCCTCGAATACCGGCCCGCGAACGTTAGCATCACCCGGCACAAAAGCCATGATTTCGAATCCAAGCGCCGCAAGACGAAGATTCGTCCGAGCAACATCTTCAAGAGCTAAACCGGTATAAGGCTTGGGGTAAAAATTGTGGCAGGCGGCAAAACGAGTCACATCGGCGCCGGCTTCACGCCACGATGCGATTTCATCAGAACTCACCGTCGATGCATTGACCACAATGCGAAATACACCGGACAGCTCCGCGACCCGCTGGGCGCTAAAACCATAGTCCAAACGAAGGTATTCCAACCCCAAATCGCGCAGGTCCTCGATGCGCTCAAGCCCGAGCAAATCGCACGTGCGAGGCCCCGCATCGGCAATGAGCGCAATGCCGCGGGCGGAAAGCAGCGACAGAACATGACGGACTTTATCTGCATACGCCGCTCCCCCATCCTCGGGAATATGCAGCGAGGTGAACGCATAGCGCGCACCCGCCGCGGCACCGCGCTCAATCGTCCGCTCAATATCCTGCAGAGGGCTGGAAAGATAAATCGAAATACCCGTTTTCACGCTTCAACGCTCCTTTAAAAAAGGCCGGCGGAGCAGTTAGCCCCGCCGGCACAACCATATCATCAAGAAATCTGCCGCGCTCCGCGAGCCCTGAGCAACACGGCTCGCGATATCAAACTACTCGCCAAAGAACTCGTTGATCTTCTGCTCGTCGACACCGAAGAACCACGTCAGGACAAAGCCGGCGGCATAGGCAAGCAGCATAGCGGCAACGTAGCCGAGTTGCTGGCCAGGAACGACGATCAGCAGGCCAAACAGACCGGAAACGCCCTGAGAAACCGTGCCGATGTGAAGCAGCGCCGCGAGCGCGCCGCCAAATCCGGCACCCAGGCAGGCCGTCACAAACGGACGAACGAGCGGCAGCGTAACAGCATACATCAGAGGCTCGCCCACACCCAGGATTCCAACGGGAATGGACTCTGCGACGTACTTCTTGAGCTTGGCGTTCTTGGTCTTAAAGTACAGCGCCAAACCGGCACCGACCTGGCCGCCGCCAGCCATCATAAGGATGGGAAGCAGGTAATTGATACCCTTGGTAGCGCCGTCGGGATCGTTGAGCATAGCGTGGATCGGCGTGAGCGCCTGATGCAGGCCGACAGAAACCAGCGGCAAGAAGCCTGCCGACAGGATATAGCCGCCCAGGACGCCCAGCTTCTCGAAGATAAAGGTCAAAACGCTAAAGATGGCAGTCGTCAGCCATGCACCAACCGGCTGGATGACGAGCATCAGAGCAAAGGCGCCGATGATGAGCACCAGCAGCGGGGACAAGAACGTGTCGAGTGCGTTGGGCATAACCTTGCGAATCTGACGCTCCATCCAGGCAAAAAATGCGCCAGCGATGAGAGCCGCGATCATGCCGCCCGCTGCGGGGTTGTACTGCGCATTGGTGAGCGGCAGCAGAATGGCAGTGGCAGGATCAGCCGCGCCAGGCACAAGCAGGGGCATGGCACTGTTGGCGATGCACATCATGCCGGCGATGCCGCCCAGCGCAGCGGAGCCACCAAACTCACGTGCCGCGTTATAACCCACCAAGATGGGCAGATAGGCGAACAGGGCCCAGCCCATGGAACGAATGCCCTGGTACCACCACTCGCCTGCAAGCGCGCCTGCCGTCGAGACGTTAATGACGTTGCAGATACCGTTGATGAGGCCAGCCGCAATGATGCCGGGAAGCAGGGCGACGAAGACATTGGAAATCTTCTTGAGGAAGGCCTGAACCGGCTTGGACTCGTATTTGGCTTTCTGCGCGGCCTTGTTTGTGGCCGCAGCGTCAACCACGCTCTCGTCGGCAACGCCTTTCGCAAGGCCGGTGAGCTTGGAGAACTCCTCGAGCACCTTATTCACCTTGCCCGGACCCAGCACGATCTGCATCGTGTCGTCCTCGACCAGGCCCATCACGCCGTCGAGCGCCTTAATACCCTCCGTGTCGACGTTGCCCGTGTCTTTGACGGTCACGCGCAGGCGCGTCATGCACGCCGCGTTTGCGAGCACGTTGTCTTTACCGCCCAAAAGGTCCAGCAGCTTTTGAGCCAGCTCTTTGTTCGTCATAACTCCTCCTTGTATTGGGTATCTCGTCTAGATGTCATATCAGCTCACGCCGTGCACCTATTGGACATCGGCATTGCTCTTCTCATGGCCACTCACCGCAGTACGGACATGGCCGTGCGCCCGTTCAAGAGCTACCGCAGCCTGCTCGGCATCGCAGTCCAACAGCACCGAGACAATAGCGGTTTTTACGTGGCCGCCGGCATCCGCAAGCGCCTGAACAGCGCGCTCGCGCGTGCAGCCGGTCGCCTCCATCACGATGTTCTGGCCGCGCACCACCAACTTCTCGTTCGTCTGCTGCACATCGACCATCAGGTTTTGGTATACCTTGCCGATCTTGACCATGGCACCGGTCGAAATCATGTTGAGAATGAGCTTTTGAACCGTTCCCGCCTTGAGCCTCGTTGAGCCGGTCAGCACCTCGGGACCGGGCACGGGCTCAATGGCAAGATCTGCGCTCTCCCCGATCTTCGACCCTTGGTTGCAGGCAATTGCAATGGTCTTGCACCCAGTTGCCTTGGCGTACGCAAGGCCGCCCACCACATAAGGAGTACGGCCGCTTGCCGCCAGGCCAACGACAAGATCCTTGTCCGAGAGTCCACGCTCCCGCAGGTCGCTCGCGCCAAGCTCCTCGCTGTCTTCGGCACCTTCGACAGCCTTGATAAACGCCGTCTCGCCTCCGGCAATGAGCCCGACAATCAGATCGGGTGACACGCCAAACGTGGGCGGACACTCCGAAGCGTCGAGTACGCCCAGACGACCGCTGGTGCCTGCGCCCATGTAAAAGACGCGCCCGCCGCGCTCGAGTGTCTCAGCAGCCCAGTCGATTGCCATGGCAACCTGGGGCAACACTTTCGTGACCGACTGGACGGCACGAAGATCCTCATCGTTCATCGTCGTGACGATTTGCAGCGATGTCATCGTATCGAGGTCCATTGACCTTTGATTACGCTGTTCGGTCGTGAATTTTGTTAAATCGAGCATTTCATTCACCTCATCTTTCCTGTTTCTCGATGTAGTTTTGCTTTATGACATGCGTCGCCCGTTCGTAGTCGCTGGCAACGTAAGCAGCGTACAGGGCATCGACAACCATAAGCTGGGCCATACGCGAAGCCATGGCACCGCTGCGGACCAAGGGTTCACTCGCAGCGACGCCGAGCACGGCATCGGCCATGGTGGCAAGCTTGGATGATCCATCTACTTTGGTAACGGCCACAACGGGACAGTTGTGACGTTGAGCCTCGGCGGTGCAGTCCAGCACCTCTTGCGTCAAGCCCGAGTAGCTAAAGGCGATTGCCATATCGCCCTCATGCATGTTCTTGGCACATAAGAGCTGATCATGCCAGTCGTCGTACAGATGGCACTCTTTGTCGACACGCATGAGCTTTTGCGCCAGGTCGTGCGCGACCAAACGAGAGGCACCAATACCGAACAGATTGACCGCGCGTGCCCGCTTAAGACGGGCCGCGCATCGCTCCAAGACGGTGTAATCGAGCGTTCGCGCCGTCGCCTCGATTGTGCGCACGTTGCTTTTCATCACCTTCCCCACGATACGTTCGACGCTGTCATCCATGGAGATGTCCTCGAGGGCTATGTCTTTCTTGTCACCTAAGAGCGCCAGCTCGGCAATCAGTTCGCGCTGGAACTCCTTGTAGCCCGCAAAACCCAAACGCTTGCAAAAGCGCAAAATGCTCGAGGGCGAGGAGAACGTGACATCGGCAAGACCGCGGACGGACAGCCCGACCACCTCGTGCGGATGAGCGCTTACATATGCGATGACATTGCGTTCCGCCGGGCTCGCGCTGAGCTCACGCTCGCGAAGCCGCAAAAGCAATCCGTTTGCCATCTCAAACACCTCCGTTGAGAAGAATTAAAGACCAACGAACGATTCGTACCGGATACAAACAGCTTTTGCGGTACATTGTGCCGCATCGTGGCGCACAAAGGGCGAGCGTTCTACCGCTCGCCCCTCAAATCCGACCGCTCGGAAATAC
>JAYBVN010000029.1:0-10827 GCA_037320555.1 Collinsella sp.
GCTGATACGTTTTTGCTACCCAAAAGGAGGCGGTAGCTCATGACCCATTGCAATGACCAACTCATCGACCAACTGCTCACCCAAGCCGAACAAGAGGGGCGCTGTCTGATTCCCCCGAGCGCGGCGATCCGAAAAGCGCTCCTGCGGCGCATCGGCGACATGGTCGTCTCCCCCATGCCGGGATTGTTCGCGCGCAAAATACGCTGGGATGAACTAAACCGAGCGCAACGCCATTGCGAGATTATCCGCGCCCTTGCGATCATCCACCCCGATTGGACGTTCTGCTCGTTTTCGGCTGCCTGCCTGCTGGGGCTCGAGGTCTCGTGGCGACACCTGAATGTCGTGCATGTCTGCAGCTCGACAAAGCCGTCGGCTCGTCCGGGCGCACATATTCAGCGGCACCAGATTGAGCCGGCCGGTGCAATACGCAGAGTCGGCATATCGGTAACGCCGCCTATCCAAACGGCCACAGATTGCCTGCTGCAAACTGGTTTTGCCGACGGCATGCCCATTGCCGATTCGGCGATCTCAAAGCTCGGCCTTACGCGGGAACAGCTGATGGAGGCCGTTGAGCAACGAGCGACTGCCCGCAATGGTCGCGCAATTCGCACCGCCCTCACAACGCTTCGATATGCCGACGTCCGCGCCGAGAGCGGTGGGGAATCGGTCGCCCGAGCCGTCATGATCGAGACCGGTTTTGCGCCCGACTGGCTTCAATACGAGCTGACGGACCCCTTCGATTCGACCGAAACCATGCGAACGGACTTTGCCTGGGAGACCCAGGCGCGGGAGCTCACGTTGGGAGAACTCGACGGGCTCGTCAAATATACCGACCAGGCCATGCTAGCCGGGCGCACCACCGCCGAGGCGCTCGTTGCCGAACGACAGCGCGAGGCGCACCTATCGCTCTACGGTCACCCTCTGCTGCGCTTTACCATAAACGAGGTCCGCTCGGCAGGAATGCTCGCCAAAAAGCTGCAGACGGCAGGCATCCGGCAGACCGCGCTGCCGGCGTGGCTCAACGAAGTGGAGCTGTAGGAGCTGCTAGGCCGCGCATCGCCGGATCGCATCCCCCCTATCTGGGCCGCGTTTTCCCAACGGCCACGCCAACGGAAAGCGCGTCCCAGTCTGGACGCTCAAAACGGGATGCACTTTCCGGATGGCGGGCCTAGCGGAAAGCGTGCCCCGGAATCCCGTCTCGGAATGGGACAGGCTTTCCGGTTGAGTCCTTCAGCGGAAACTGCATCCCGGAATAGACGCTCAAACTGGGATGCACTTTCCAAACAACCGGCCAACGGAAAGCGCGTCCCATTCTGAGACATGATTCCGGGACACAGCTTCCGGTTGAAGGTCGATCCGGAAAGCACGACCCGTTCCGAGACCGAATTCCGGGACGCAGTTTCCGCTTGAAGCTTCAACCGGAAAATACATCCCAGGCTGGAGCCATATTCCGGGACACACTTTCCATTTGAGGCCTCTACCGGAAAACGAATCCCACTCTGAGCGTCGAATCTGGGATGCAGTTTCCGCATGCGGCCCCGTTGGGAAAGTTCATCCCACTCCGAGGCTAGATTCTGGGATGCTGCCTCCGCTCCAAGCAAAAGGCCCCGGCTCGCGATGGAACTGGGGCCAAAGGCGCAGCGTATGTAATTGATGCTGAGCGCGAACAGCCCGTTAGCAATGGCCGTACGCGCTCTACCCTAGCCGCGGTGACGGGCGCGGCTGTAGGGCGTATCCACCATGGGCAGATTTGGACGCAGCTTGCCGTCAAACGCGCGGTAGGCGTTCTGCACGGCGGGCGCCGTGGGGATCGTTGCGATCTCGCCGATGCCCTTGCCGCCATATGCCACAGGCAGCAGCTCGTCCTTCTCCACGTAGATGGCGTGGATATCCGGAATCTCGGGCGCACGGAACAGCCCGAGCGTACCGTACCTTGCCTGGGGCACGCAGTCCTTGAGCGGCCAATCCTCGGTAAGCGCATAGCCCATACCCATGAGCACGCCGCCTTCGATCTGACCCTGGATGGAGATGGGGTTGACCACCTTGCCGGAATCGTGCGCGGCATAGACCTCGCTCACGCGACCGTCATCATTCAGAATGACCACATGCGTGGCAAAGCCGTAGCAGATGTGGCTCTTGGGGTTGGGAACGTCGGCGCCCAGCTTGTCGGTCGGCTCCAGGTACACGTAGCCAAACTCGCATCCCTCGAGCGCCTTGATGGCGGTCGCGGGATCCTGGGGATGCATGCCCTGGCCGGCGACGAGTTCCTGCGTGCGCAGCTGATAGGCGCGACCGTCGTCGTACTCGATCTTGACGCCGTCGCCATGCGCGCTCACAGGGGCATCGGGTGCATGCTTGCCGGCCTCGACGTCAAGCATGGCGTCGCGCAGCAGGAAGGCAGCACCGCGTACGGCCTCGCCGGTCACGACCGTCTGACGCGAGCCAGACGTGGTGCCGGAGTCGGGAGCGTTCTCGGTGGAGCACTCGCCGTTGGCGATGCAGCTCAGCGGCAGGCCGCATGCTTCGGCAACGTCCTGCAAAAAGACGGTATTGCAGCCCTGGCCGATGTCGGACGTGGCGGCATAGACCACGGCCACGCCATTCTCGATGCGAATCTTGCAGCGGCCGGCATCGGGCAGGCCCACGCCCACGCCGGCGTTCTTCATGGCGCAGGCGATACCGGCGTGTCCGGGATGCGCATAGTAGGCATCCTTGACCTCGAGCAGTGTCTCCTTCAGCGCCGTGGAGCAGTCGGCAATCTGGCCGTTGGGCAAAACCTCGCCCGGCTCGATGGCGTTGCGGTAGCGAATCTCCCACGGATCCAGGCCGACCTTCTCTGCCAGCAGGTCGATCAGGCTCTCGAGCGCAAACTCGGACTGGCAAACGCCAAAGCCGCGGTACGCGCCGGCGGGCGGGTTGTTGGTGTAGTAGCCATAACCGCGAATGTCGGTGTTCTGGTACTTGTAGGGGCCGACGGCATGCGTGCAGGCGCGCTCGAGCACCGGGCCGCACAGCGACGCGTAGGCGCCGGTGTCAAAGTTGATCTCGCAATCCAGACCGGTAAAGTTGCCCTCGGCGTCGCAACCCAGTGTAAAGGTACCGTCCATGGCGTGGCGCTTGGGATGGAATGCAAGCGACTCGGCACGAGTGAGCTTGCACTTCACAGGACGCTGGAACTTATATGCGGCGAGCGCGGCCAGGTGCTGGATGGACACGTCCTCCTTGCCGCCAAAGCCGCCGCCCACGAGCATGGTCTCGACGACCACACGCTCGGGTTCGCTATCCCAGCCAAACATGTGGGCGCACTCTTTGCGCGTATCGTAGGCGCCCTGGTCGGTCGACTGCACCTTGACGCCGTTCTTGTACGGGAAGGCGACGGCGCACTCGGGCTCCAAGAAGGCATGCTCGGTAAAGGGTGTGGTAAAGCGCTGTGTCACGGTAAACGCGCTCTCCGCCAGCGCCTTGGCGGCGTCGCCGCGCGTCACATGGCGGCTCTGGCACACGTTGTCCTTGAGCTCCACCGTGTTGCCAAAGGCAAAAAAACTGTCGTGCAGGCGCGGGGCGTCGGCCGCCTTGGCCTCGACAATGTTACGCACGGGCTCCAGCGGCTCGTAATCAATCTTTACGAGCTTCTTGGCCTTCTCGAGCGTCGCCTCGTCCTCGGCAACCACCAGCACGATGGCATCGCCCACGCAGCGGGTGATATCGCCCTGGGCGATCATGACGTCCCAGTCCTGGATAAGGTGGCCGACCTGGTTGACCGGCACGTCCTCGGCGCGCAGGATGCCCACCACACCGGGCAGGGCCTCGGCCTTGGAGGTATCGATGGAGAGCACGCGGGCGCGCGGATACTTGGAGCGCACGGCGCTGGCGTAGGTCAGGCCCGGCTGATCGAGCTCGTCGATGTCGTCGGGATACTTGCCCTCGCCGAGCACCTTCTTGCGCACGTCAATACGGAAGGCGCGCTTGCCCACGCCGTAGTCGTCGCCGCGCTCCAAGTCCTCGTCGATCTGTTTTTCGCCGCGGAGCACCGCGGCTGCCAGCGAAATGCCCTCAATAATCTTCTTGTAGCCGGTGCAGCGGCAGACGTTACCGCGAATGGCGTACTTAATCTGCTCCTCGGTGGGCTCGGGGTCCTCGGCGATGAGCGCCGCACCCGCCATGACCATACCAGGGATGCAAAAGCCGCACTGCACGGCGCCCACGGCGCCAAAGGCGTACACAAAGGCCTCGCGCACGTCCTCGGGCAGGCCCTCGACGGTCACGATGTTGCGGCCGGCGGCAAGAGCGGTGGTCAGTACGCAGGCCTTGACGGCCGCACCGTCCACGTGGATGGTGCAGGTACCGCACGCGCCCTCGGAGCAGCCGTCCTTGGCGGAGTGAATGTGCAGGTCGTCGCGCAGGTAGCGCAGCAGCGGTTTGTTTTGGGTCGTCGTGCGCTCGACGCCGTTAACGGTAAAAGTGAATTCCTGTGCCATGGTGATTCCCTTCTACACGCCGGCGGCGATGCCGGTGCGGTCGTGGATAGCGCCATGCGGGCAGACGACGGCGCACATGCCGCACGACAGGCAGTCCGCGCCGTCGATATGGGCGCAGTTGTCCTCGATGCGGATAGCGCCGGCGGGGCACTTTTTAGCGCACATGCCGCAACCGATGCAGCTGGTGTCGCAGATCTTGCGCGCAATGGCGCCCTTATCGGTGTTGTTGCAGCGCACCAGGATGTTCTGGTAGCCGGGAACGAAGGCAATCACGCGCTGCGGGCACGCCATGCCGCACAGGCCACAGCCCGTGCACTTGGAGCGGTCCACACGGGCGACGCCGTCGACCAGCGCGATGGCACCGTGGGGGCAGGCCGTAACGCAGGCGCCACAGCCAATGCAGCCTTCGCTGCAGCGGGCGTCGCCGCCTGCGGAAGCACAGCCGCTTCCGCAGGCAACGTAGGCCACGTGATGTTGAATGGATTTGGCCATAAGAGACTCGCCTATTTCTTAAGAAGGTACGAATAGTTGTCGCGCACGGCCCTGATGGTCAGGCGGACGGCCTCGGGCAGACCGGTGTTGACGGCATCGACCGAGACGGTGCGGACCGTGCCGGCGACGCGGACCTTAAAGTGGTCCTCGTCCACGGCCAGGAAGCCCTCGTTCTCGGAGTTCTCCATGTCCTGCTCGCTCCAGAACAGGGTGAGCTTGTCCTTGTAGGGACGGCCCTCCTGGTAGGGGCAGAACACGGCGCAGTTGCCGCACTCGTTGCACATACCGTCGACGTGGACGACCTGATGCTTGGCCAGGCCCGGCACCTTAATGGCCACGTTGGCGCGGTTGGGGCACACGTCGCAGCAGACCTCGCACACCGAGCCGCAGCCCAGGCAGCGGGTCTTGGTGCAGTTGCGCTTGTCGCGGCACAGCGACCCCTTGCGCTCGTAGCAGGTGTCCTCGCGGCCAGCCTGCTCGTTGCAATCGGCGTACTTGTTAAAGTCAACGCCGGCGATGGCACGGGCGACCTCGGCGGCGTCGGCGATAGCCTCGACCACGGTGGCAGGACCGCGACGGCAGTCACCTGCAGCCCAGACGCCCTCGACGCCGGTGGAGGTGGCGGCAAGGCGGCCGCGACGGTCGTGCTCGACGCCCGCGGCATCGTACAGGCTGGCATCGATGCCCTCGCCCACGGCGCAGATCACCGTGGTGGCGGGAAGCTCAACGGTCTCGCCCGTGGCGACAGGGCTGCGACGGCCGCTTGCATCCGGCTCGCCAAGCTCCATAACATCGCAGGTCAGCACGGCGCCGTTAAGTGCCTTGGGCGCCAGCAGCTCGCAGAACTCAACGCCATCGGCAAGAGCAAGATCGAGCTCTTCCTCGTCGGCGGGCATCTGCTTCTTGGTGCGGCGATACACCAGGCGCACGTTCTTCACACCAGCCAGGCGCTTGGCCACGCGGGCCGCATCCATGGCGGTGTTGCCGGCGCCAATGACTACGACGTCCTCGCCCAGCTCGAGCTTCTCGCCCTTCTTGGCGGTCTCGAGGAACTCCAGCACGTCGAGCTCGGCACCCTCGCCCAAGCCCGCAGAGCCGGGCATCCAGGCACCGGTGGCCACGACCACGTCGGTAAAGCCCTGGGCCTTGAGCTCTTCAATGGAATCCACGCGAGCGTTGAGCTGCACCTTGGCGCCAAAGGCCAGGCAGAGCTCGGCATCGTGGGAGATATCGTCGCTCGCAATACGGAACTCGGGGATCACGTGGCGGACCACGCCGCCGAGCGAATCGCGGGCCTCAAAGATAGTGACGGGCACGCCGGCACGCGTCAGGAAGAACGCCGTCGCCAGACCGGCCGGGCCGCCACCGATAACGGCAACGTTGTGCTCGCCGTCGTTGGCAATGGCCTGGGCGCGCAGCTTGGGCAGCACGGCGGTCATGGCCTCGCGGGCAGCCTTGAGCTTGCTGGCGCGAATCTGGGCACCCTCGGGCTCGTAGAACGCACGCTCGCAAGCGCGGCCGCAGGGATGCGGGCAGATGGTGCCGGTGATAAACGGCAGGGCGTTGCGCTCGATGATGATGTTGAGCGCGTCCTCGAAGCGGCCCTCGTCAACAGCCGCCAGGTAGGCGGGAATATCCTGCTGGATGGGGCAGCTCGTGCGGCACGGCGCGGTAAAGCAGTCGGAAAGCGGGCTCTTGCCGGCAACCTTGCGGTCGGGCAGCGGACGCAGCGGCTTCTTGTAGAGCGGGTTGGTGAGCGAGTCGGCCTGGATCGCAGTCACGGCCTCGAGAGAGACGCCCTCAAACGGCTTGCCGTCCAGATCGCCAAACTCACCGGCCATCTGGCTAAAGCGCTCGTAGCCACCGGGCTTGAGCACGTCGGTCGCCAGGGTAACGGGCCAAATGCCGGCATCGTACAGGGCGCGGATGTTGTAGACCGTGGCGCCACCGGAGTAGCTGATGCGCAGTTTGCCATCGAACTGCTCGGTAATGCGGCGGGCAGCCTCAATGGTCAGTGAGAACAGCGAACGGCCGGACATGTACATCTCGGTGGAGGGCAGCTCGTTCCTCGTCACGTCGACGGGGAACGTGTTGGTCAGCTTGACGCCAAACTCCAGGCCGCGCTCGGCGCACAGGGCAATCAGGCGCTCGAACATAGGCACGGCATCGGCCCACTGCAGATCCTCGCGGAAGTGCGTGTCATCGAAGACGATGTAGTCAAAGCCCAGCTCGTTGAGGCGCTGGCGGGCAAACTCATAGCCCAGCAGCGTGGGGTTGCACTTGATGTAGGTGTTGAGGCCCTTCTCGGTGATCAGATAGGTCGCGATGCGCTCGATCTCGGCCGGCGGGCAGCCGTGCAGGGTAGACTCGGTGATGGAGTTGGAGACGCGTGCCGGGATGGACTCGACAAATGCGGCGTCAACATGCTCAAACTTGTCCAGGTTGGCGAGCGCCCACGTACGGCACTCGTTCCAGACGTCGGAGCCGCTGGCGTCCTTCATACCCTCGATGTAGGCGTCGACCTTGGGGCTCTTGATGCCCTCCAGGTCATAACCCACGGACATGTTGAAGACAAAACCGTCCGGGCTTCCCAGGCCGTACTCGCGAGCGATGAGGTGGCAGGCGAACCATGCCTTCACGTACTCGGCAAAGGCCTGCGGAACCTCGAGCTCGGTCGACCACTCACAGTTGTAGCACTCGTCCTGCGCCACGATGCAGGGCTTGTTCACACACTTGGAGAGCTCCTCGCCGTCCATAACCTGGACGGTCTTGAGCTCAAAGAAGCGGGAACCGGCCACGTAGGATGCCACGATGTTTTGGGCAAGCTGCGTATTGGGGCCGGCGGCCGGGCCAAACGGAGTCTCGATGCGCTCGTCAAAAATGGGAAGCGCGCCCTCCTGGTTGGTCGTGACCATCTTGCGCACGCCAAAGATGGCGTCCTGGGTCTTGTGCTCCTCGATGATCCAGTTCATCAGCTGCGAAAACGGGATCGGCCTCATGATGTCGCTCATAATGAGCTCCTCTCTGTAACGCCCGGCGAGACCGCGCGGCGGGCGCAAATACGGTGTAGCGCTAGCACAGCGCCGGCGACCCCGCGGAGGCCGCCTATACGCGCGCCGGATGTGGCGAAACATCCGACGCGCGCGAATCTACTTGTGAATTAGTAGGTGCGATCGTTGAGCGTGCTCCAGAGCTTCTTGGACTCGGCCATGGTCCACGCGTTGATCTTGTCCTCATCAATGCCAACGAACTCGCGATCCTTGTACAGGACGCGGCCGTTGATGATGGTGGTGCGGCAGTTTTTGCCCATCATGCCAAAGAGCATGTGGCCGTCGATATTCTCCTCGCTCAGCGGCGTAAAGGGCTTGTAGTCCATAACGATAACGTCGGCGGCAGCGCCGGCCTCGAGCACACCGAGCTTGCGATCGAAGTACTTGCTCGCCATCTTGGCGTTGTTCTCGAACAGCATGGTCATGGCCTCACACCAGCCCACGTTGGGCATGGCGGCGTTGTGACGCTGAATGATCAGGAAGACCTTAAGGCTCTCGAGCATATCGTGGGTGTAGGCGTCGGTGCCCATGCACACGGGGATGCCACGACGGAAGAACTCGAGCACGGGGGCGCAGCCCACGGCGTTGCCCATATTGGATTCGGGGTTGTTGACCAGCCAAGTGCCGGACTCCTTGACGATATCCATCTCGGCAGGCGTCACGTGGATGCAGTGACCGAGCATGGTGTCGGGACCCAGCAGGTTGTGCTGCAGCAGGCGCTCGACGGGGCTGATACCACCGCGGTTGAGGCGGGAATCCCACACGTCGTTCATGCCCTCGCACACATGGATGTGGAAGCCGGTCAGGCCGTTGTTGGCCTCGGCCATCTTATCCATGGTCTCGTCCGAAAGCGTAAAGGTAGCATGTCCGCCAAACATGGCGGCGATCATGTGGTTGTCGTTATCGCGACGCTCCTTGGCGGCCCACTGGGCAAATTCGGCGTTCTCGGCAATGGCCTGGTCGCACTTTTCCTGGCCGCGGCGATCGGAGACCTCGTAGCACAGGCACGAACGCATGCCCAGCTCCTGAGCTGCGTCCTTAATGGTAAAGAGGCTGCCCGGAATCTCGCAGAAGCTCGCATGGTGATCGAAGATCGTGGTGACGCCATCGCGGATGGAATCCAGAATCGTGGCATAGGCGCTGGCCTTGGTGCCGTCGAGCGTCAGGTTGTCGTCGATCTTCCACCACTGCTGCTCAAGATTCTCCAGGAAGTTGGTGGGGTTGCAGCCCTTAATGGCAAGGCCGCGGGCCAGACCCGAGTAGATGTGGGTGTGGCAGTTGATGAGTCCGGGCATGATGAGGTTGCCCTGGGCATCGACGTACTCGGCATCCGGGTACTTGGCCTTGAGCTCGCGCTCGGGGCCCACTTCGACGATCGTATCTCCGTCAATGGCGACCGCACCGTTTGGAATGAACGGGGTCTGAGCGTTGCGGGTAAAGACGGAACCGTTAGCGACCAGAAGCATGGATGCTCCCTTCAACATCAGAGGCGGGGTTTGACACCTCTGACATGGCGGAGTGCGAAGCGCCGGCCTACACCGGAAACGGGCCCTCTCCCGTCAACGCTTCACCAAAGGGACAAACCCTTTGAAGTGCGGCTTGACGCCGCATGACGTCGGCGGACGAGGCGATGCGTCCGCCGACGAATAGCACCGAATTGGTTACTTTTTGCTCTCGGGCAAGACCAGATCCACGGCAGCGTCCTTGGCAGCATCGATGTGCTGAGCCACGACCGGCGTCTGCGGAAGGATCAGGTTAAGGACAATGGCCATGATGGCGGTGGGGGTTACAGCATTGGAGCCGATGACGGTGGGCACCCAGGTGGGCATACCCTCACCGGCAAGGCAACCGCTGGCCATCCAGATACCCAGGCCAAAGACGACGGAGGTACCGACGATGGTGGTAGTGCGCTGCGTGAGGCCCTCGCGGGTGAACATGCGCACGCCGTTCATGGTGATGGTGCCAAAGACGCCGACGGTCGCGCCGCCGATGACGGGCTGCGGGATAGCAGAAAGGACGGCAGAGAGCTGCGGGAACAGGCCGGCGATGGCAAAGACGGCCGCGATGATCACAAAGACCCACTTGTTGACGACCTTGTTGGAGCAGATGATGCCCACGTTTTGGCCAAGGGCGCTGGTGGGAAGACCGCCCAGCAGACCGCCGACCATAGAGGTGAGGCCCTGGGACACGATAGCGCCGGAGAGCTCGCGCTCGGTGGGCATACGGTCGATGGAGCCCAGGCAGGCGGCGGAGACGTCACCGATAACCTGGATGGCAACCATGGGGAACACGACGGCGAGGGTAATGCAGACCTCGGGATCAAACTCGAGCGCGTAGGGCATGAGCTTGGGAAGGGCGAAGACCTGAGCGGTGGCGACGCTGGAGAAGTCGATCATGCCAAAGGGGATGGAGACGATCATGCCAACGATCATGCCAAAGAACACGGATCCCAGCTTGAGCGTGCCCTTGCCAAAGTTGGCGAGCGCAAAGACCACGGCGAAGGTGATAAGAGCGACGCACCAGGCCTGCGGGGTGCCCCACAGCGGCGTACCCATACCGCCGGCCATATACTTGACGGCCGTGGGATACAGCGAAACGCCGATGGAGAAGATGACCGTACCGGTCACGACGGGCGGGAACAGCCACTTGATCTTGCTGTAGGCCAGACCAAAGAGGACCGCGACGGCGCCGCCGACGATCTCGCCACCCAGCAGCGCACCAAAGCTAAAGCCCGAGGCACCCATGGCCTGCAGGGCCGGCAGGAACGCGAACGAAACGCCCATGACGATGGGCAGGCCGCCGCCGAT
>JAYBVN010000030.1:0-8271 GCA_037320555.1 Collinsella sp.
CGGTCGCGGGAACCACATGCAGGCCAGCCTCGGTCAGCTCGCGAATGGCACGGCGGATGGTCCCATCTGCCTCGTGCAGGGCGTTCAGCAGCGTTCCGTCTAAGTCACTCGCAAACATCTTGATCATGGATACGCCTCTCCTTCGTCTGCACGATATTGTAGACGAAGGAGAGGCATGCCTAAACAATGCCGTCCCGGCGCGGCGTGCCACTGTCTCCACAAATTCACGGTCCCCCAGCGCCTTAAGACATTCGCCATAAGCGACTTTTCAGCCGATTAAACAGCGCCGTCGTCGACGTCAGCACCGCCAACATGCCTGCGAATACAATCGCCGGAGCCCATCGATCATATGCAAGCCCGTAAACCAATTGGCCAATAGGCGTTGCACAGGAAAGTGTCATATAAACGAGTGCCAGCACTTTTCCGCAGAGTTCCTTTGGCGCTGACCGCTGAACAAATGAAACGATTCCGACCGATGCAATGCTTGCCCACGCCATGACCCATGCCGAGCCGGCCGCAAGCGCGGCAAACGCTAATTCATCAGGACCGCTCAGTAGCGTGACAATAATCGGTACGACTCCAAAACAAATCATCGCAACATATCGACATATGCCCTTGAAGGAAAAACGATGCGGCCAAATACCGACCAAACCACTGCCGACAAAACCACCTAAGCCCATAGCCACCTCAATAATCCCAACAAAGGATGACTGCATTCCGAGATGCTTTGCAACAATAACGGGAGCACCAATCGTTAACCCAACTAACGCAAGGTTCAAAATAGCCGCAAGCAAAAACACAACGAGCAATGATGCGTTTTGAAACAGGTACCGAATCGACTCCCGAAAATCGCTTCGGCATGTCGAGCAAGTCGTACTGTCCCCTGTCATTCCAGATGAGGCATTTTGCTTGAGTGCGCCCCCGAACAGCAGGGCTGACATCGCAAACGTCAACGCCGCGGTTTCGCATAGAGCATCGATACCAAAGCACCCATAGACTGCCGTCCCGACTACAGGCCCCAAGATATTGCTCGCCATGGTTACCTGCGAGACCAACGCTGTGGCACGCTCAACCTTTTCTTGGCCCATCATGTGCACCGTCTCAATTTGAAGCATCGGTTTCAGCAGCGATTGGATGCCATATTGGACGCAAAGCATTGCTGCCACGACAACCGCAAGAGGCAGCGAACACTTCATGGGGATAAACAGCAGTGATGCAGCCATCAGAACAATGCCGAGCACCACAAGAACCCCGCGATGTCTCCCGTGATCCGCCAAGATTCCGCCAGCCGGAGTCGCAAGCACGCCCGGCACGAACGCTATCGCCGCGACAGCACCATATAACGTTGACGAGCCGCTGCAATCGAACAAGTAAAGCGGGCACGCAAAGCACAGTGCCGACAACATCGAATACGCGCACAGCTGTGCAACAAGAAGACCGAAAAGCCTGATAGATCGCACTGTTTTTTGCGCCAACGAGACATTGCTCCTCCGCATTCCAGCCATAAGCCTGCCCCCTATACATACCATTAGTATGTATTTAATGACTTGAAAAGGGCAGCCGTGGCTACCCTTACAAATCAATTACATACCGTCAGTATCTATATTACCACCCAGCACGGTTCCATACGTCCCAAATCTGAGCCGTTGTCTGGAGCACTTCATTACCCAAATCGAGCCCCACCGCGGCCGCCATCTGCGCCAAACATTGCGCGCGAGCGAGCATTCGATCCTTGGTCTCGAGCGGACGGAACAGCGGCAGCAGCCAAAGATTCGCCAACAACGATACGGCCTCAGCCGCTTCGCGCGGGCATTTGCACGCAATGGAGCCGTCGGCGATGCCCTCCTCGATCACTGGCAAAAGACAGCCATCGGCCGACTCGTCGAACGAGCCCTGGTACTGCATCGCCAGTAGACGCGAGCTTTTTACCGGATCTGCCGCAGGATGCATGCGTACCCATAGCTCAATTTGCGGAACGACAGACTCGGGCGCGTACAGTCGCTTGAGCTTTTGGGCTCCCGTCATATTGCCAGCACCGAGTGTCGCGCGGCGGCGCTCAACAATCGGAGCCATTGCCCGATCAAATGCGGCGTTGAAAATCTCTTCTTTGCTCTTAAAGTGATGATAGACAGCACCCTTGGTCATGCCATCGAGGCGGTCGACGATATCTTGAATGCTCGTCCCCTCATAACCCTGTGCGCAGAATAGCTCCAGCGCCGCGTCGAGAATCTTCGCGACTGTCTCCTCGGGATATTTATTACGCCCCATAATCTGTCCATCCGCAACGCAAGTCTTGTGCCTCATTGCAGTATTTTAACGTTGCGGATGGCAGGCGGTCGATTCTACACCGCGGCGGGGCCGTGTTCGCCGGTACGGATGCGGATGACTTCCTCGACCGGCTCGACCCAAATCTTGCCGTCTCCAACGGCACCGGTACGAGCGGCGTTGCAGATGATGTCGACAATTCCGTCGACATGCTCATCGGCACAAATGAGCGTGAACTGCACCTTAGGGATCGTGTTAACAAGCAACTCGTTGCCGCGCACGTATTCCTTCCAGCCATGTTGCGCACCGCAGCCCTGCACCTGGTTGATAGTCATACCGCGAACATCAGCAGCAAACAGCGCATCTTTAAGAACCTCAAGCTTCTCGGCGCGAACAATCGCCGTAATCTTCTTCATAGTGAATTCCTCTCTTTAATAAAAGAAATTGATTGTTCTTCACATGGCACGGGTTTTCCAGGTGCCCGAGATTGCCCCGAAAGAGGAGCGCCGCGTACTTCGGTACGCAAGCGACGGTTTGAGGGGCAAGGTCGGGTGCCTGGGGAAGCCGCGCGACGATTGAACGGCAAGGTGCGGAGCTTGGGGAAGCTGCTAATCGAGTCCGGAGAACGAAGGGTAGGCGCTCTCGCCGTGCTGACTCGCATCCAGGCCCAGCGCCTCGTCGGCCTCGTCCACGCGCAGGCTGCCGTGGAACAGCGCCTTGACCACCGCGGCGATCACCAAGTCGAGCACCAGTACAATAGCGACCGTCACCACAATGCCCAAAATCTGCGAGATGAGCAGCGAGACATCGCCCGTGTAGAACAGGCCGCCCTTACCGGTCCACGAGAGCTCCGGCACGCAGAACAGCCCCGTGAGCACGCCGCCCAGGATGCCACCGATGCCGTGGCAGCCAAACGCGTCGAGCGCATCGTCGTAGCCAAATTTGGTCTTAAGA
Organism: Collinsella sp.; assembly: GCA_037320555.1. Lineage (GTDB taxonomy): Bacteria > Actinomycetota > Coriobacteriia > Coriobacteriales > Coriobacteriaceae > Collinsella. The sequence goes on from JAYBVN010000030.1 coordinate 3,220, forward strand.
TGGCTGATGGCCAGGTAGCAGACGGGAGATACGATCAGGCCCATGACCAGCGCCGCCCACGGCTCGACAAAGCCCGCGCCCGGCGTGACCACCACAAGGCCCGCAACCAGACCGGTGCTGGCGCCCACCAGCGTGGGTCGACCGGTGTGCACGCGCTCGACGGCAAGCCACGAGACCATGCCCGCCGCGCTGGCCGTCACGGTATTGAGGATGGCAAGTGCCGCCACGGCGTCGGCCTTGAACTCGCTGCCGCCGTTAAAGCCAAACCAGCCAAACCAAAGCAGGCCGGCTCCCAGCGCCACAAACGGCACGTTATGCGGACGGTAGCTCACCATGCCAAAGCCGCGACGACGGCCGAGCATTAAGCAGAGAATCAGGCCCGTAAGACCAGACGAGATGTGCACCACGTCGCCGCCGGCAAAGTCGAGCGCGCCGATGATATCGCCGATAAAGGAGCCCTCGCCGCCCCAAACCATGTGAGCAAGCGGCGCATAGACCACGAGCAGCCAAATGCCCAGGAAGGCCGTCGTGGCACCGAACTTAACGCGGCCGGCCAGGCTGCCCGTGACGATAGCAGCCGTGATCATGGCAAATGCCATCTGGAAGGCGATGTTGATGATCTGAGGGTAGACGACACCGTCCGCAGCATTGCCCTCGGCCGCCTGCAGCACCTGGTTGAGCACCGGCAGGCACAGCAGCTGGTCAAGGCCTCCAATAAACGGACTCGAACCGTCGCCGCCATAGGCCAGAGACCAGCCGGCAACAATCCACAGCACACCAACCAGACCAATGGCGCCAAAGCACATGAGCATGGTGTTGATGACATTTTTGCGCCTGGACAGGCCGCCATAGAAAAACGCCAGACCCGGTGTCATTAAAAACACGAGCATGGTGCAGATGAGCATAAACGTTGTCGATCCCGTATCGTACATTCGCTCTCCCTTGGTCGCATGAACGTTGTCGGCGCCCATAATGCGGCCGAGGGGCAACTGGTGTAGACCAGATACGGCGTTGTTAAACGCGGCGTTGTCGAATGGAAACGGCGCCGCAATCTTGGAAACGGCGCGGCAACGGACGCGAAACGAACGGGAAATACGCGAGCAAGGAAGCCGTGAGCGCGCCCGTCCCGGCTAGTGGCGGAACAGCTCGCGGGCTCGGTCGCGGAGATTAGTTGCTCGAATGACGCCTTCGTAGCGATTGATGCGCAGACGCGGGAAGGCGTTAAAGAAGCGTAGGTCGCGGCGGCTGAGCGACACGCTTGGCACCGGACGGCTCATGCGCTTGCCGGCAAGGCGACGACTGAGCGACGGACGCGGCATGCTCGGCGCGGCATCGGCCACGCGGCGGGCAGCGAGCGCCAGGCCGCGAGCACCATCCGAGATAAACGTCGGCATCGAAGCCTTTTCACGAAGGGCATCGAGCGTCGCATCGCCCAGCTCCGTCAGCCACGCGTTAACGGCACGGCTGCGGATATGCGTCTGTGCCACCGAGTCGATCGCCGAATCGGGAATACGTTCGAGCATGGAGTCGGACGCATCAGCAAGCGACTCGTTGATGCGGTCGGCAAGGTCGGCGCGCACGCGCTCCAGCTGATCGGACAGACGCCGCCAGCTCGCCAACGAGCACACCGCGTCGACCATCATCGCAACCGCGACGATAAAGGCGGACAGCCGCACAATCAGCACCGGCAGATGGCCAAGCAGCCCCAACAATGCCGGCTCCACTAAACGGCAAATGCACAACGCACCCAAGCCAAACGCGCATGCCCAGTACAGACAGATGCGTCCGTGCAGGTTAAACGGCAGGTGCGAATAGTCCCAAAAGCGAGCGCCTGTTGTTTTTTCCAGCAGCACGCCCACGCTGTACTCAATCACGCTGCATACGAGCGCTGCCGCGACAAACTGGCTCGACGCGTCAGGAATTCCGCGCAACAGCAGCCAGCAGGCAATGCCGCCCGCGCCATAGATGGGGCAACACGGTCCCAGCAAAAAGCCGCTGTTGGCAAAGCGTCCGTGGTTGAGCATGGCGCAGACCGTCGATTCCCATGCCCAGCCGCAAAACCCGTAGAAGGCGAACGAGAGCACCAGTGCCGAAAGCGGACAGGCGGCAAGCGTCGCGCCGTCAAATGCCATGTCGATCGCGGTCCCCACCGTCTACCCTCTCCTCTTTTCACTCGAATCTTTGCTCGAGCCGTCGCTCGAGCCCTCGCTCAAATCGTTCGCGTCGTCTTTGCGCGGCAGGCGGCCGGCGACCGTCTCGCGCAGCGCGCACCATTTATCTGCCAGGCACACAATCCATGCCTCACGACACGTCGGCGGCACCGGCACCAGCGGAAACATATGGCGCACGATAATATTCCGCTCACGAGACGTCAGATCAAAATCTTCCTCCGCACGCGCCAGGGCAAAAAATGGATGCCGAAATCCGTGCAGCCGATGGCTCGGGTCGGGATCGTGCCAGTCATAGAGAAAGTAATCGTGCAGCAGGGCCCCGCGCAACAACGAAGCACGGTCGACCGAAATGCCAGCACGGCCCAAGCGCTCGGCAAAGGACAGGCTCGCCCGCGCTACTGAAGTCACATGTGCATAGACCGTCACGTCGCCATGCTGGATAAACTCGTGCGTCAGGTCCAAGCGGCCCGCCTGGGCCAGCTGACGGGCGGCATAGTCGACCTCGTGCGCGATTTTCTCGACACGAACGGTATCGGACATGCTGCCTCCTTCCAGCGACTCACGGCGACAAGCCACGGCCTGTGCGCAATCGATAAAAACATCATGGAACACATCAGTATGGCATCGGACAAAACGTTTTGCCCCACCAGTTGGCGAATTACCGCGCCGCCGTCACATATCAAACGCCAAAATGTGCGAGACTGTTTTGTGCAATTGTGCCGGCCGAGGGAGCGCCGGCGCACGATTCGCATGGAGTAACCCACAACGATGCTGCTTACGCAAACGACAACGCCCGAGGACGTCAAGGCTCTTAATCGCGCCGAGCTCCCGCAGCTCTGCAGCGAGATCCGCCACGCAATCCTCGAAAGCTCCGCCGCCGTCGGCGGACACGTTGCCCCCAACTTGGGCGTCGTTGAGCTTACGGTTGCGCTTCATCGCGTGTTTAACTCCCCCATCGACAAGATTGTCTTTGACGTTTCGCACCAGACCTACGCCCACAAGGCGCTGACTGGGCGCGCGTACACTTATATCGATCCGGAGCGTTATGGTGAGGCTTCTGGCTTTGCCAATCCCGACGAGTCCGAGCACGACCTGTTCGCCATGGGCCATACCTCCACGTCGGTGAGCCTGGGCTGCGGCCTGGCGCACGCTCGTGACCTGGCGGGCGATGCATACAACGTCATCGCCATCATTGGCGACGGCTCGCTTTCGGGCGGCCTGGCGTTTGAGGGCTTCAACAATGCCGCCGAACTCGATAGCAACCTGATCATCATCGTCAACGATAACGACCAGTCCATTGCCGAGAACCATGGCGGCCTGTATCGCAATCTGGCCGAGCTGCGCGCCAGCAACGGTACCTGTGAGCGCAACGTTTTCCGCGCGATGGGGCTCGACTACCGCTATCTGGACGCCGGTAACGATGTATTGGCCCTCGTCGACACGCTGCAGGAGCTGCGCGACATCGACCACCCCATCGTGCTCCACGTCTCGACCGCCAAGGGCAAGGGCTTTGAGCCAGCCCAAAACGACCCCGAGCGCTGGCACCACGTAGGCCCCTTTGACATGGCGACTGGGCGCAAGCTCTGCCCGGGCCATCCGAGCGAGCCCGCACCGCGCACCTATGCCGATATTACGGGCGAGGCGCTCAGCGCCGCCATCGAGCGCGATCCGCAGGTCGTGGGCATCACGGCCGCCACGCCCTACATCATGGGCTTTACACCCGAACTTCGCGCTGCCGCCGGCAAACAGTTCGTCGATGTGGGCATTGCCGAGGAGCACGCCGTGACCTTTGCCACCGCGCTTGCGCGCTCGGGCGCCAAGCCAGTCTTTGGTGTGTACGGCACGTTTTTGCAGCGCGCCTACGACGAGCTGTGGCACGACCTGTGCCTCAACGACGCCCCCGCAACCATCCTGGTGTTTGGTGCGTCAATCTTTGGCACCACGTCCGAGACGCACCTTTCGTTCTTTGATATTTCCATGCTGGGCGCTCTTCCCAACATGTGCTACCTAGCGCCGGCCTGCATGGAGGAATATCTGTCCATGTTGAGCTGGTCGCTCGACCATCGCGAGCATCCTGTGGCGGTCCGTGTACCTGGTATTGGCCTGGTGAGCCGTCCCGATCTGGCGCCCGCCGAAGACACCGAGTACAGTGCCGTTCGCTACAACGTGGTGCGTCAGGGCCGCGACGTTGCCGTGCTCGCACTCGGCGATTTCTTTGAGCTGGGCGAGCGCGTGGCAAACCGCTTGGCCGCCGAGTACGGCATCGAGGCCACGCTCGTCAACCCGCGCTTTGCAACCGAGCTCGACCGCGAGTTCCTCGATAGCCTTGCCGCCGAGCATCGCGTTGTCGTCACCCTCGAGGACGGCATCTTGGACGGTGGCTGGGGCGAGCGCGTCGCGTGCTATCTGGCCTGCACACCTGTGCGCACGCGCACCTTTGGCATCGCCAAGGGCTTCCCCGACCGCTACGACCCCAACGAGCTGCTCGCTCAGAACGGCATGACGGTCGAGAACATGGCCGCCGAAGCCGTGAGGCTACTCAACGAGTAAGAAAACCTCCGCAAGGGAAGCACCCCTGCGGAGGTTTTTGTTTTCACGACGCGATTATCTCAATCTGTAACATCTAGGGCCCGAATTCCCGTCTAACTGTTACAAATCTAGACAAGACGTCGTAGTCCCTGACCTTTGTCTCAATCTGTAACAGTTAGAACCCATTTCCTCGTCTACCTGTTACAGATCGAGACAAAGCAGCGAGACAGGCCACCACATCTGCAAGAACCACCACAAAGGTGCCTGTCCCTTTTTGGTAGGTAGAATAACCCATACGGTAAGTATGTTTCTGAGTTATTTCGTGTTGACCCATTTGAGCGCGATAGGGTAT
>JAYBVN010000031.1:0-3138 GCA_037320555.1 Collinsella sp.
CGCTGTCCGAGGACGATCCTTCGGGCTCGCAGGTGAGCCATACCATTACGAAGACTGCCATGGTCGTGGTTATCGGCATCTTGGTGCTGATCGTGGGCATGCAGATTGGCTACGGCGTGATGCGCCGTCTGAATACCGCCAATCTGTCCGAGAGCGTTTCGGTCGATACCGTTTCGACCGCGCTCAAGGGCGGCCTTGAGTGGGGCAACGGCTTTACGCAGTTCCCGCTCGACTTTAGCGTCGACGAGGCGGACGAGCGCACGGGCACGGTCGAGGTAACGGTGTTGGACACATCGTCTGCCAACGAGCTCGAGCTGCTGTCCAACGGGCAGATTCAGGCCGCGGCGCTTGCGACCAACGCGTTGCTCAACGATAAGATCGACCGCGTGGTGTATAACGTGCACGCCTATATCGACGAGGACAGCAAGATCCAGCACGACTCTTTCTTTGGCATGTTTCCCGCACGGGGCCATCAGAGCGCCATTCTGACGTTCGTGTGGACCAAGAGCTCGTCAAATGCCACGAGCATCGACTGGAAGATGCGTATCGTGAGCATGGACGACACGATTGCCGAGCGCATCCAAAAGCAGGTGAACTCGGTGTCGTCACTGATTGAGGACCCGGCGGTAAGCCAGACCAAGATCACGGAAGAAAAGGCCGAGCGCGACTTGGAGCATCGCCTGCACGGTCGCGAGATCTTCCGCGGTGGCAAGCCCGACCGCACACCGTCCGATCTGCTGGAGCAGGATAAATAAGACGCCATCATCCCGCGTGAGCCAAGTGCCCGCGCGGGATGATTTTTCTGGGACGGGGATTAAAAAATCATTCTGAGAGCAGGGCTTTGTCGCCAACTGCATACATGACAGAATGATTTTTCAACCCCCGTCCCAAAAAATCATTATGCATAGAAAGTCATAATTATCATTTCGTAAACATTTCGATGAAATTAACGCCATGAGGCATACTTGCGGTTACAATACCGCGAGGCCTAACTACACACCTTTAAGCCGGTCCTGTGAGACCGGGAAGGAGAATTATGGCGAACAACCATACCGCGGGCGCTGCCGCCCGCACCTTCGCGCCCAGCGAGCTTTGCCAGCGTATGCTGGCCAAAACCAGCAAGGGCACCTGCGGTCCCTGCATCCTGTATCTTGAGGATGGGACCATTTTTTATGGACGTGCATGCGGCGCCGAGGGCACCGCGACCGGCGAAGTCTGCTTCAACACCTCGCTCGAGGGCTACTTTGAGGTCATGACCGACCCGAGTTATGCCGGCCAAATCGTAACCATGACCTATCCGCAGATCGGCAACTACGGTATCGACGAGACCGACGTCCAGTCGGCCTTCCCCGGCGACGCCGTGCGCCCCGCGAGCGCTCCGGCTATGCGCGGCATGATCGTTCGCGACATGTGCGCCACGCCTTCCAACTGGCGCTCGGCCGTCAGCGTGCCGGAGTACCTGCGTGCCCACGGTATCGTCGCCATCGAGGGCGTCGATACCCGCGCCCTGGTGCGCCACCTGCGCGACAACGGCTCCAAGATGGGCATTATCTCGACGGAAATCTTTGACGTCGCCGAGCTTGCCGAACGTCTATCCGCCGCGCCCACGCTGGTCGGCGAGAACCTGGTCAAGACCGTGAGCTGCCCTGAGCCCCACGCTTTTGCCGCGAGCGATCTGCCCGCTACGCATGACTTTGCGCTTGCCCCTGCCGCTCCTTCCCGCCACAAAGTGGTCGCCTACGACTGCGGCGTCAAGCGCGGCATCCTGGAGGGCCTCGTCCGCGCCGGCTGTGACCTTACTGTCGTGCCGTGGGATACGCCCGCCCAGCAGGTCCTCGACATGAATCCCGACGGCGTCTTTTTATCCAACGGCCCCGGCGACCCCGATGCCGTGGTGGAGACCTACGAGCAGGTGCAGCAGCTGATCGGCAAGGTGCCGGTCTTTGGTATTTGTCTTGGTCACCAGATGATCAGCCTGGCCTGCGGCGCCCAGATGGAAAAGCTTAAGTTCGGTCACCGCGGCGGCAACCAGCCGGTCATGAACCTGGTAAGCCGTCGCGTGGAGATCACCGCGCAAAACCATGGCTTTGGCCTGCTGTTCCCCAGCTTGGGCAAGCTTGTCCCCGAGCTTTCCGGCGGCGAGACCGAGCATGCGGCCGATGGAGATCTGCGCGTCTGGGTGCGCCGCGGAATCGCGCCGGTCGTGATGAACGAGCGCTTTGGCCGCATTCGCCTGACACACGTGAACCTCAACGACGGCACCGCCGAGGGCATCCAGCTGCTCGACGCCCCGTGCTTCTCGGTCCAGTACCACCCCGAGGCTTCGCCTGGCCCTACCGATGCCCACTATCTCTTTACCGCCTTTACGCGACTCATGGACGGCGAGGAGAACTACCTGGACATCGATACCGCGAAGGACCGCCTTGCCGGCTGGAACTTTGCCGAGACCGCCGCGACCGAGACCGAGGAGAACTAACATGCCTAAACGTACTGACATCAAGCGCATCCTCGTTATTGGTTCGGGCCCCATCGTCATTGGCCAGGCCTGCGAGTTCGACTACTCTGGCGCCCAGGCCTGCAAGGTACTCAAGGAGGATGGCTTTGAGGTCATCCTGGTCAACTCCAACCCGGCGACCATCATGACCGACCCGGGTCTTGCCGACCGCACCTATGTCGAGCCCATCACCGCCGAGTTTATCGAGCGCGTGATCAAGAAAGAGCGCCCGGACGCGCTGCTGCCCACGCTGGGCGGCCAGACCGGTCTGAACGCCGCCGTCGAGCTGGCAAAAGACGGTACGCTCGACAAGTACGGCGTCGAGATGATCGGCTGCGACCTGGCCGCCATCGAGCGCGGCGAGGACCGCAAGCTCTTTAACGAGGCCATGGCCGAGATTGGCCTGGAGGTCGCACGCTCGGGCTATGCCTACAGTGTGGCCGACGCCGAGGCTATCGCCGAGCGCGTGGGCTATCCCTGCGTACTGCGCCCGAGCTTTACCCTCGGCGGCGCCGGCGGCGGCATCGCTCACACCCACGAGGAGCTCGTCTCCATCGTGAGCCAGGGCCTGGAGCTCTCGCCCGCCCATGAGGTGCTGGTCGAGGAGTCCATCGAGGGCTGGAAAGAGTATGAGATGGAGGTCA
>JAYBVN010000032.1:0-4296 GCA_037320555.1 Collinsella sp.
ACAAGGGCGAGATCACGGCGCTCATCGGGCCTTCGGGCTGCGGTAAGTCGACCTTCTTACGTGGCCTCAACCTCATGAATCGCGAGATTCGTGGCTGCCGCGTGGAGGGCGAGATCAACTACCGCGGACGCAACGTGAACACCAAGACCGAAAACACCTACGAGCTGCGTCGTTCCATTGGCATGGTGTTCCAACAGCCCAATCCTTTCCGCAAGTCCATTCGCGACAACATCACGTTTGCACCCAAACGCCACGGCATTACCGATCGTGACGAGCTCGACCGCATGGTCGAGGAGAGCCTGCGTGGTGCGGCACTGTGGGATGAGGTCAAGGACAAGCTCGACAAAAGCGCCTATGCGCTTTCGGGCGGCCAGCAGCAGCGTCTGTGCATCGCGCGCACGCTGGCACTCAATCCCGACGTGATCCTGTTTGACGAGCCCTGCTCGGCGCTCGACCCCATCTCGACGCTGGCGATCGAGGACCTGATGTCATCGATCGTTGCCGACCGTGCCATCGTTATCGTGACGCACAACATGGAGCAGGCGTCGCGCGTGTCCAACCGCACGGCGTTCTTCTACATGGGCGATATGGTCGAGTACGACGAGACCGACGAGATTTTCCAACGGCCCAAGGATAAGCGGCTGAATGATTACCTCACCGGCATGTTCTCCTAGTCCGGGACATGCTTGAGGCCCGCGGCGGCCACGGTTGCCGCGGGACTGATTGGAGAGGCGGGTCATCTCTTGCGGGAGATGGCCCGCCTTTTTGTGTCGTGTGCGGCCCGCCTTTTCGCTGCTATCATGGACAACGTTGAATTTCTACGAAGGAGCAGGGCATATGGCGATTCTTTTGGGATGCGATTCCGTCAGCCTAGAGTTTCCCACCAAGCATATTTTCGATAGCGTGACGCTCGGCGTGGGCGAGGGCGACCGTATTGGTATCGTCGGCAAAAACGGCGATGGAAAGTCGACGCTGCTGAGCGTACTCGCCGGCACGTTGGAGCCCGACGACGGCCGCGTGACGCATCGCCGCGACACGACGATCGGATTGCTCGGCCAAAAGGACAACCTCGTTGATACCGACACCGTGCACCATGCCGTCGTCGGTGACACGCCCGAGTACGAGTGGGCCTCGAGCCCGCGTACGCGTCAGATCCTGGCCGGCCTTATTAGCGATGTGTCCTGGGAGGGCACGGTGGGCGAGCTCTCGGGCGGTCAGCGCCGTCGCGTGGACCTCGCGCGCCTGCTGATCGGCGACTACGACGTGCTCATGCTCGACGAGCCCACCAACCACCTGGACATGCGCACCATCAACTGGCTCGCGCGTCACTTAAAGGCCCGCTGGCAGCGCGGTCAGGGCGCCATGCTCGTGGTCACGCACGACCGCTGGTTCTTGGACGAGGTCTGCACCAGCATGTGGGAGGTCCACGACGGCCAGGTCGATCCCTTCGAGGGCGGCTACTCGGCATATATCCTGCAGCGCGTGGAGCGCGACCGCATGGCCGCCGTCACCGAGGAGCGTCGTCGCAACATGGCGCGCAAGGAGCTCGCGTGGCTGAGCCGCGGCGCCCAAGCCCGCTCCACCAAGCCCAAGTTTCGCGTTGATGCCGCTCGCGAGCTGATCGCCGACGTGCCGCCCGTGCGTGACGAGCTGGAGCTCAAGCGCCTCGCCGTGAGCCGCCTAGGCAAGCAGGTTATCGACGTGGTCGACGTGGACGCCGGCTATGCGGATGCCGGCGGCGCGCCCAAGCAGGTGCTCTCCGATGTGACCTGGCTCATTGGTGCGGGCGACCGCTATGGCCTTTTGGGTGAGAATGGCGCTGGCAAGTCGACGCTGCTTGACGTGATCCAGGGCAAGATTGAACCCACGCGCGGCCGCGTGAAGATTGGCCAGACAGTGCGCTTTGGCGTGCTGTCGCAGCAGCTCGAGGAGCTCGAACCCTACATGGGCGACACGATCCGCGAGGTGCTCGGCAACTATAAGAAGTACTACGTCATCGACGGCAAGGAGACTTCGCCCGAGAAGCTCTGCGAGCGCCTGGGCTTTACGACGCAGCAGCTCTGGAGCCGCATCGGCGATCTTTCGGGCGGCCAGCGCCGTCGCCTGTCGCTGCTGCTGACAATCCTGGACGAACCCAACGTGCTCATCCTGGACGAGCCCGGCAACGACCTGGATACCGACATGCTGGCGATTGTCGAAGATCTGCTCGACGGCTGGCCCGGCACGCTGATCCTGGTGACGCACGACCGCTTCTTGATGGAGCGCGTGACCGACCAGCAGTGGGCGCTGCTCGACGGCCACCTGACGCATATGCCCGGTGGCGTGGACCAGTACCTTCGCCTGTGCAACGCTACCGCCGAGGGCGAGCCCGTGGGCGCGCCGAGCGCCAAGACCGGCACGTTCGACACCGGTGCCGCGGCAGCTGCGGCCGAAAAGCCCAAGTCGAGCGGTCAGCCCAACGGCCTGTCCAACGCCGAGCGCCAGAAGCTCCGCCGCGAGGTGAGTTCGCTCGAGCGCAAGATGGAGACGCAGCGCACCCGCGTTGAGGAGGCCGAGGCAGCAATGGCCCAAGTCGATCCCACCAACTACACGGCGCTTGGCGAGCAGCAGGCAAAGATCGACGAGGCTCACGCTGCCATGGACGAGCTGGAGATGGCGTGGCTCGATGCGAGCGAAAAGCTCGAGGGCGAGGAGTAGGCGAGAATGATCAAAGCCGCGTTTTTCGATATCGACGGCACGCTGCTGAGCTTTAAGACCCACCGGATTCCGGCGTCGGCGCAGCAGGTGCTCGACAGCTTTCACGAGCAGGGGATTGCGTGCGTGATCGCCACGGGCCGTCCGACCTACCAGATGCCGGACTGGCTGTTCGACCTGGGCTGGGATGCGTACATTACGCTTTCGGGCCAGCACTGCTTTGATGCCGAGGGGGTTTACCGCAGCTGCCCGATCGATTCGGACGACGTCGCGGTGATTGTGGACCAGGTGGCGCAGGGGCGCTACGACTCGCTGTGCATGCAGGGCGAGAACTCGTTTGTGAACCGCCTGTCCGAGCGCGTGGTGACGGCTGGCAGCAACGCGGGAATCGTCTACCACGAGGAGCCGTTTGAGCACGCCTTTGACGCACCGGTCTACCAGTTCTGCGCCTTTGTGGACCCTGACGACGAGCATATCGTGACCGATGCCGTGTCGCATTCGCTCACCACGCGCTGGTGCGACCTGTTCTGTGACATTATTCCCGCTAACGGCGGCAAGGACCTGGGCGTGGCGGCGACGCTCGAGCGGCTTGGTATCGACGCGAGCGAGGCGATTGCCTTTGGCGACGGCGAGAACGACCTGTCGATGTTTGCCGCCGTGGGCACGAGCGTGGCCATGGGCAACGCACAGGACACGGTGAAAGCTGCGGCGACCTATGTGACGACTGCCGTGGACGACGACGGCATCTACAACGCCGCGAAGCACTTTGGCCTGTTATAGCTGCGGCTCGGCACTTGGGGACGTTCCTTTCCTGCCGGCAGCTGGGGACACTCCTTGCGGGGCGTCCCCATTTTGTTTTCGTCTCGCACGTTTTGTGAAACACGGCTAACTTTTAGGCAAAGTAGTAAGACATGGGCAACTTTTGCGGTAAAGTAAGCTGTGAAAAGTATCCAAAGGCTAACTAGCAATCATCGCGAAAGGCGGCCCATGGCCCTACGTGAATCCGGAGAAGACTATCTCGAATCGATCTACGTTCTGTCGGAACGTCAGGGCATCGTGCGCTCGATCGACGTTGCGGAGTACCTCGGCGTAACCAAGGCGAGCGTTTCCAAGGCCATGGCGACGCTGGAAAGCAACGGCTATGTCGAAATGGGCAAACGAGATGTTCATCTGACAGAGCGCGGTCTGGAGGTCGCGCGCCAAATGTGGGAGCGCCACTGCTTTTTCGTGGGGCTTTTGGAGGATGCAGGCGTATCGGCCGAGGTGGCGTCGCAAGAGGGCTGCCACATGGAGCACTGCCTGAGCGAGGAAAGCTTTGAGAAGCTAAGATCGATGCTGGGGCGGGACGGTGCTTCGGCGCCAACAATGACCGACTAGCACTCCCGCAGCGGCGCGCCTCCCGCGCCGGAACGGTGCGGGACAGCGACCGAGACGAGTGGTCCCACCAACTAAGTCCAACTCAGACAAGGAACCCCACCAGCAAGCGATGCCCAAGAACCGCCAGCTGTGTCAACGCAGATCGGGGCCGGGCTTGGTTTTGAAAACACTCCGCACTGATATTTTCTGTATTGAAGACGTCGATGATGCACCCGTATACCATTG
>JAYBVN010000033.1:0-33989 GCA_037320555.1 Collinsella sp.
GAAAACCTCCCATTTCCCGATGTCCAAGAAATGGGAGGCAGTTCACTGTCCCCTTCGTGGTGGTTTTTCGTTCTGAGCCAAGGAGATTCATGTTCAACATTGTGCTGTATGCGCCCGAGATTCCGGCCAATACGGGCAATATCGGCCGCACCTGCGTGGTTACCGGCGCCCGCCTGCATCTGGTGGAGCCGCTGGGCTTCTCGCTCGACGACAAAACGGCACGTCGCGCCGGCCTGGGCTACTGGCAAAACTTGGACGTGACCACCTATGCCAGCTGGGAGGATTTCCTTGCGCGCAATGGCCTCTCCCCTGCCGACGAACGCCTGCATCTGCTGACCAAAAAGGCACGCCGCACCTATGCGCAGAGCACCTACCGCGACGGCGACTACTTGGTCTTTGGCAGCGAGAGCTCGGGCATTCCCGAGCCGCTGCTCGCCGCGGCGCCCGAGCGCTGCGAGCGCATCCCTATGCTGCGCGATTGCGACTCGCTCGATAACGCCGAGGCCTGGGAAGCCCACGAGGAATCGCTCGGGCATACCGAGGACGGCCACGAAGCCATCCTTCGGCAGGACATCTGCGGCAACTTCGTCAATCCGGACGACTACCGCATCAGCGCACTCAACCTCTCCAACAGCGCCGCCATCGTCCTCTACGAAGCCCTGCGCCAAACAGGCTTTCCGGGAATGTGACAAAGGAACTGTCCCTTTGTCACATTCAAGCGCCGCGCCGATGGCGCACACGCCTAATTGATGCTCTAGATAAAGAGCCTCACTTTTAATCAGAATTAACTAAAGTAAAATGAAGTTAAACGGCGGTGTGAAAGGAGAGCCTTGTGGAATATCTCGAGAACCCGTTTACCCCCAGTTTTGGTGAGGTTCCCGCCCATCTCGCTGGCAGACAACAGATTATTCGGGATTTGGACCGTGCCTTCTTGAGCCAGCGCAGGCGCCCAGAATTGACCTCGATCTTCTCAGGCGCGCGTGGAACCGGTAAAACCGCTCTCATGTCGTCGCTCGCGACAAGGGCGGAATCCCACGGCTGGATAGCCGTAAAGACGACCGCGCTCCCGGGAATGCTTGAGGAACTCGAGTTCGGGGCGAAACGCGCCGCAGCCCATCTCATCGACCCGTCCAACCACTTCGAAGTCACCGGCCTCGGAATTGCACCGCTCGGCAGCATCGAGGTCAATCGTGTCCACGATGCCTCAACCTGGCGTTATCGCATGAGCGACATCATCGACCAGCTCAACGAGGCGGGCACCGGTCTGCTCGTCACGGTTGACGAGGTGGACCCGACACTCGACGAGATGATTCAGCTCGCAGCGACGTATCAGCACTTTGTGACCGATGGGAAACGCGTCGCCCTGCTCATGGCGGGACTTCCCAACAACGTCTCGACGTTGCTGAACCACAAGACGGTCTCGTTCCTTCGCCGCGCCCAACAATATCATCTGGGTCGCATTGCCGACTATGACGTACGCGAGGCCTTGATTCGCACGATCCAGGAAAACGATCGCTTGGCAGATGCTGAGGGAATCGATAGAGCCGTTCGCTCGATCTCTGGTTTTCCCTTCCTATTGCAACTCGTAGGCTACCGTGCCTGGGATCTCACAAGCGATTCGAAGGAGATCTCGTCACGCGACTTTGACCTGGGAATCAAAATCGCGCGCGACGAGATGGACAACCGAATCCTCGCGGCAACCTATCGGGAACTCACTGCAGAGGACAAGCGATTCCTCATCGCCATGCTCGATGACGAGGAAGAGTCCACCACCGCTGACCTTGTCGAGCGCCTTAGGCGTTCGCCGCAGCAGGTCTCCCGCTACCGACGCCGCATGATAGACGCCGGCATCATCGGGGAGCGAGGACGAGGGCTCGTCGCATTTGAATTGCCATTCTTCCGCGACTATCTCTCCGCTCAGTGCGTGAAATAGGCATCAATGAGGCAAAGGGACTGTCCCTTTGCCTCATTGTCTATAGGTAGCGGCCAGTAACGCTCTTGGGACAGGCAGCGATATCCGCCGGCGTGCCGGCGCAGACGATTTGCCCGCCGGCGTCGCCACCGCCCGGGCCCATGTCGATCACATAATCGGCGTTACGGATAAGGTCGAGATCGTGTTCGATCACGATAACCGTGGCGCCCTTGGAAACAAGGCCGTCGAACACACTCAGCAACACCTGAACATCGAGCGGATGTAGTCCGATCGTGGGCTCGTCGAATACGAACACGGCATCGTCCTGCACGCGGCCCATCTCGCTCGCGAGCTTAAGGCGTTGTGCCTCGCCGCCCGAGAGCGCCGGCGTGGGCTCACCGAGCGTGAGATAGCCCAAGCCTAGGTCATGCAAGGTCTGCAAGCGCGCCTGGACTTTCTTGAGTCCCACCGTGGCGTCGAGGGCCTCGTCCACACTCATGTCCATGAGCTGCGGCAACGTAAGCAAGCTCCCGTCCTTGCCCTCGCGATGGATATGCGAGGCGGCCTCGGCGTAGCGCGAACCACGGCATGCCGGGCAGATGATCTCGACGTCGGGCAAAAACTGCACGTCGAGCGATATCGAGCCCGTGCCGTCACACGTAGGGCAGCGCAAGGCGCCGGTGTTGTAGCTAAAGGCGCCCGCCTTGTAGCCGGCTGCCTTAGCCTCGGGCGTACGGGCGAAAGCGCGGCGCAGCTCGTCATGAATGTCGGCATAGGTCGCTACCGTCGAGCGTACGTTGGCGCCGATGGGCGTAGCGTCAATCAGATTTGCGCGGCCAATGCCCTCGGCATCGACCCAACGCACGTGCCCCGGCAAGCGCTCGCCAGCTGCCTGCGCCTTAAGTGCAGGAATGAGCGTCTCGAGCACGAGCGTCGTCTTACCCGAACCCGAAACGCCCGTTACCGCGACAAGGCGGCCGCGCGGGATATCAACCTCGAGCGGCTTGACGGTATGGATGGCATCGGTTGCCATGCGGATATGTCCCTGGTCGAACATTTCGTCGTCAGTCACCTGCGGACGCAAGCGCTTGAGCTCGGCGCGCAAAAACGGCGCGATACGGCTGCCCTGCGATTGCTCGACCTCGTCTACCGTACCAGCGGCGATTACACTGCCGCCGCCTGCTCCGGCAACGGGGCCCATCTCGACCAGATAGTCGGCTTCCGCCAGTACGCGCGTATCGTGGTCGACAACAACCACGGTGTTGCCGTCATCCACCAGATCGCGCATCACGCCCACCAAGCCGTCGACATTGGCGGGATGTAAGCCGATCGAAGGCTCGTCCAGCACATAGAGCACGCCCGTCGATCGGTTGCGCACCACGCGGGCGAGCTGAACGCGCTGGCGCTCACCCGTGGAGAGCGTGGCACCAGCGCGGTCGAGTGAAAGGTAATCGAGACCCAGGTCGACCAGACGACGGGCCACGCTCAAAAACGAATCGCAGATATCCGTCGCCATGGGCCGCATCTCGGGCGGCAAGGATGCGGGCACCCCGCGCACCCACTCAACCGCATCGCCAAGCGTCATGGCCGCGGCCTGCGCCAGATTGATACCGCACACCTGGGGCTGGCGCGCAGCCTCGGAGAGACGCGTGCCGCCGCAATCGCGGCATGCTCCCTCGCGCAAAAAGCGCGCAACGCGTTTGAGGCCCTTGTCGTCCTTAACCTTGGCGAGCGCATTCTCGACGGTATAGACGGCGTTGTAATAGGTGAAGTCGAGCGGCGTGGCACCCTCGCCGTTTTTGGGAACGTAGAGAATGTGCTTCTTAACCGCCGGGCCGTGGAACACGATGTCGCGTTCTTCAGGCGTGAGCTGGTTAAACGGCACATCGGTGCGCACGCCCATCTCGCCAGCCACTTGCTTCATCAGATCCCACATGAGCGTACCCCAGGGAAGCACCGCGCCCTCGTTGATAGTCTTTGACTCATCGGGCACCAGGCTCGCTTCGTCCACCTCGCGCATGACACCGGTGCCGCCGCAGGTGGGACAGGCACCGCCGCTGTTAAAGGCAAGGTCCTCGGCGCTCGGCGCGTAGAACTCGCGACCGCATGCAGGGCACGTGAGCGACAGGCCCGCAGCCACGTTAAGGCTCGGCTCCACGCGCGCCCCGCAGTGCGGACACACGTGATGGGCGCAACGGCTAAAGAGCAGGCGCAGGCTGTTGTTGAGCTCGGTCATGGTACCAAAGGTCGAGCGCACGCCCGGCACGCTGGGGCGCTGATGCAATGCGAGCGCCGCCGGTACGTGCAATACCTCATCCACCTGGGCGTGTTCGGCCTGCGTCAGGCGACGTCGAGTATAGGTGCTGAGCGCTTCCAAGTAGCGGCGCGAACCCTCGGCATAAAGAACCCCCAGTGCCAGCGAACTCTTGCCCGAACCCGATACGCCGGCAATACCCACCAGCTTTCCCAGCGGAATATCGATATCGATGTCTTTGAGGTTATGGACGCGCGCGCCGCGTACCTCGATAGCCTGCGGGCTCATCTTCTGTTCCGTCACCTTTATCACCCTACTCATGCCATAAAACTCGATCGCGAACGTACGCGCCCAGCATGGGCACGGTAAATCGGACGAGGCCGTATCCGGCAGCCTCGATGACACGCTCGCGAATCAGGCTTGCGCGATATTTGCTCGCCCAGCTCTGGGTGCGATCGCAGCGCTCAATGATATCCGCCATGCGAGTCGGTTTGCCCTCGTCAACCGCCATGGCCTCGATAAAAAGGCGCTGTGGACTGCGCAGCCCGTAATATAGAGGCGCGTCAACCGCTTCGTAGAACTCGGAGACGGCATCCGCATGGCCATCCTCGACATCGTGCCTTTCGATGACTTGCGAGCCACGCCGGACAGCAGAGCGCCACATGTAATAGCCCACCAGCTGAACCATATAGGGATGCCCCATGCTCTTGTGTGCCGCAAGATCCGCCGTCCCCGCGTCAACGTAAAGACCAGCGTTTTTGACCGTCTGGATATATGAATCGCGCACCTTGGGCAAAGAAATCGCCCCCAGCGTACGCTGCTGGGCACGCCGCAAAAACGTCACGCTCGGCTCTTCGAGCAGATCGTCAACCATACTGGGTAAGCCGGCAAACACCAGCGCAAGACCGCGCTGGTCGCTATCGGACAAGCCCGTGGCATCCTGGTCTCCGAGCACCTGCTGATAGAGAACGGCAAGGGCCGCCAGCTCCTCGATAGACGCCGATTGTGCCTCGTCAATCGCAAACAGCATGCCTTTGCCTGGATCGAGCTTCTTAAGGCGCTCGTTGACCAGCCCGCGCAGCGTTTCACCCTTTGCACGCGCCGCCTCGACCGACATGCGCCCGAATGATGGACTGAGTTCCATTGACGTCACAACGGGTTTATTCGAGCGAAGTGCATCGGCCAAGCGGTCGCATAAGCCAAGCGAAGCGGAATCGGAGACAACCGCCCATCCGCGCTCATTGGCTAGACGTTGCAGCTCCCGCAGGAGAACCGTCTTGCCGCAACCGCGGTTTCCCGTAATGAGTATGAGCCTGCCCGGCGCTCCGGCGCCGTTATCGAGCCCTTCCTCGAAATCTTCGATGACCGACTCGCGACCGATGAGTATCGGAGGCCGCTTGCCAGCCGTGGGCTTAAAGGGATTTGGATTCATGTCGGCCTCCTCGGATTGGCAAACCTTGGCAATAGTTATACCAACTTGTACCGAGTTATACCAATAGCATGTGACAAAGGAACTGTCCCTTTGTCACATGTGGCCGAAAAACTCGGCGTCTGCTGCTCGCCAGGGGCGAAAGGTGGCGGGATCGACCTTTACGTGCGCCGTGGCGGGGACGTCGTGCCACTTGACGGTGTAGCCGGCGCCATGAGAGCAGAAGACCGAGTCGGGCGTATTGGGCAGATCGGCCTCGGGCTTATAGGCGGCCGCCTCAATTACGCGCTCAGCATCATGACAGGGCGCGTGGCCGGCAAACTCCAGGTACAGATGCCCGCGGCCACTCGTATAGGCAGCCACCTCCAGCGCGTAATCCTGCACTTCGGATGCCGGCACGCGGCCCATGAGCTTGGCGCGGTCTCCCGCCATCGTCGGCGGCTCGTACTCGGCACCCATACGCGTAGCATCCGAAAGCGCCCGGCCCACACACTCCCCCGGCACCTCGAGCTCAAAGTGGTACCACGGCTCCAACAGCACCGCCGCGCCCGCCTCACGCGCCTGCATGAACCCCTGGCGAATCGCGCGGTACGTGGCCTGGCGAAAATCGCCGCCCTCGGTGTGTTTGGCATGCGCACGGCCGCCCGTGAGCGTAATGCGCACATCGGTGACGGGCGAGCCAGTCAGCACGCCCAGGTGATCGCGCTCCATGGCGTTGGTGAGCGCCAGACGCTGCCAGTTCAAGTCGAGCTCGTCAGTCGAGGTCACGGTGCCAAATTGCACGCCCGAGCCCGCCGGTAACGGCTCCAAACGCAGATGTACCTCGGCATAGTGGCGCAGCGGCTCAAAGTGGCCCACGCCCTCGACCGGCTGCGAAATAGTCTCCTTATAGAGAATGCCGCCGGGCTCAAACGCAATCGAAAGGCCAAAACGATCTGCCAACACCCGCTGCACGACCTCGAGTTGCACGGCGCCCATCAGCTGCAGGTGAATCTGCTCCAGATGAGTATTCCAGCTTACGCCGAGCATAGGATCTTCGTCCGCTAACTCTGTCAGTGCTTTGAACACCGCGTGGACATCGTGTTCGCCCGGAAGCACCGTATAGGTGAGAACCGGCGCAATGACAGGCGCATCGCCCGCGGGCTCCGCACCCAGGGCGTCCCCTGGGCGAACGTGCGCAAGACCCGTCACGGCACAAATACCGCCAGCGGCAACTTCTTGGGCAAGCTCATACTTCTCGCCGTTATAGATGCGCACCTGATCGACCTTCTGCTCCCATGCCTCGGCACCGGAACGTCCGCTAATCATCTGCTTGGCATGCAGCATGCCGCCCGTCACCTTGACCCAGGCAAGACGCTCGCCACGCTCTCCACGACTCACGCGGTAGACACGCGCGGCGAACTCCTGGGGCCATGTTCGCTCGCGCATCAGAGCACATATGCCGTCGAGCAGCTCTGCCACACCCTGGTCCTTGAGCGCCGAGCCGGCAAAGCAGGGAAAGAGCTTGCGCTCGGCAACCATGCGCGACAGCGTTGCGACAGAAAGCTCGCCCGCTTCAAAAAACTCCTCGAGCGCCGCCTCGTCCAACGCAGCAGCGTCCTCCTGAACGGCGCCGCCCGCCAGCAGTTCGTTGGCATCCAGGCAGCCCTCGGAAAGACGTTGCCTAAGTTGTGCCAGCAAAACATCGCGGCCGGGATTCTCCAAATCGATTTTGTTGATGAAGATGAACGTCGGGATGTCATAGCGCGCAAGCAGGCGCCACAGGGTTTCGGTGTGCCCTTGCACGCCGTCGTTGGCGCCCACAACCAAAATCGCGTAGTCGAGTGCGCGCAGCGTGCGCTCCGCCTCGGCAGAAAAATCGACATGCCCCGGCGCATCCACGAGCATGACGTGGGTATCGCCATGGTCGAGCACGGCCTGCGACGAGAAGATCGTGATGCCGCGCTCGCGCTCGATCGCGTTAGTGTCCAGATGCGAATCGCCATCGTCCACGCGGCCGCGCTTGCGGATGCGACCCGCATTGAACAGCATGGCCTCGGCCAGCGTGGTCTTGCCAGCATCGACATGCGCCAAGATTCCAACGACCACTTGCTTCGACATGGCTCTCCTCTTATTGCAAGCCCATCGCACGCGACAACGGGCATCCTCATTCCACACTGGATGATACAATTTACGGGCCGGCGGGCGAAGTGGGCCCTATCCCCCGACCGAGCTCATCGCCCTGCGTTGCCGCGCGGCGATTTTCGTAGGTTCGCGCCTTGCGAAAGCCGGCTTGCAAAACAGTGCAGCGAACGAAAATAGCCCCACCCGGGGCCATTTTCGTTCGCACGAATTATTGATATGAGCCCTCGCTCTTATGCCTCGCGCAGCCAGTCAAACGCAACACGCGGCGTGCCGTCCGACACATACACGACGCCGGCACGCTCGAACCCCGCCTTAATACTCGCACCCTGCATGGGCAGGTTATCCTGATGCGTGTCGATACGCAGGTGGTTGGCGCGCTCCTTGGCAAAGGCAAACATCGCAGCCGTGCTGCACCGTGCGCGGTGCCATCGGACGCCACACGGTGCAGCACGGCGTACGGAGTGTCGCTGCGCCATTGACCGTCCTCAATTGCGTCATAGCACTCGTCCGGGCCCGGTAAAAAGGCAAACGTCGCCACCACGCGGCCGTCGACTTCGCACACGTAACTGCCACCAGCGGCAATATCGGCAGCCAGTTGCTCGGCCGAAGGCGTGCCCTCGGGCCACTGCGTGGCGTTGCCATGCGCGCGCATAAAGGCGCGGGCCGTGTCATAGATAGCCATGACGGCGGGAATGTCGGTATCGAGGGTTTTTCTGATCATCACGCGGCGACCTCACGTTTATTGGTATCACTTTGATTGAGCAATGATACCAACGTTTGAAGAGGGGCGCGAAGCAGATGGGAAGCAAAAAGCGAGCCGCCTGGTCAAAGGCCAAAAGCGAGTTTTTGGGCGCTGCTACCGGCGGCGATATGAGCGACCTGTTTGCACACGAGGACGAGCGTCGCGACGCCCTGGACGCCGAGCGCGATGAAGCCTGGCGCTACAAGTCGTGCGAGCGCAAAAACCGTTACGACACGCGTGCCGAGGCCGAGGCAGTTATGGCCGACTGCGAAAACCGCGGGCGGCGTGGTTTGGCCTGCTACAAATGCGAATACTGCGGCGGATGGCACCTGACGTCGCACCCTTGGAAATAGGTCCCGCATCGGCGCGGCGCCGGCGCAATGCCGGCCATCGCACACGAGCTACGAACGCGGCGGCACCAAAACATCGTAGCGAACGGCCTTGCCCGCAAGCTGATAGCTCGGCTTAACGCCGGCAAGCAGCGGTCCCTTCACCGGCCGCTTGATAACGACCTTGCGCGGGTGCACCGCAAGCGCAGCTTCGACCAGCGTCTCCTCATCGGCACACGGCTGTTCCAGATGGTGCAAGAGTTGGAACTTCTTTTTCACCGCCGCGCTCTTGGTGCGCTCGGGAAACATGGGGTCCAGATACACCACGTCGGGAGCGGCAAGCTCGCCCCGCCCGATCAGCTCAGCTACATGGCGAAGGCCGGCAATGCTGTCCTCGCCCGCATGTAAGCGCATGCGCGCCACGGCAGCCGCAAGCGCCGGATCATCTGCCGCGCGATTCAAAGCATCCTTGAGGAGCGCCGCGATCACGCAATCCTGCTCATACAGATCGACGGTAAAGCCCGCGGCCGCCAACAGCAGCGAATCCTCGCCAAAGCCTGCCGTAGCGTCAATCGCCCATGGTCGCTCGATGCCCTTTGTGCGCGCAGCCTTCACCAACAGCTCTTGCTGCAGACGGCCCTGCTTGAGTCGCGGCAGCATGCGGCCAAAATCGGCACGCAGCTCCATCGTGCCGTCGGTGAGCGTGAGGCCCTCGGACTTCCCGGTCAGCTCAAGCCCCGCGGCCCGAGCAACAGAAAAGGGATCGACGACACCCATGGGTACTCCTTAACAAGCAAAACGAATACGCGAGCGCCGTTCATGTCGGCACCCAACCGTCCGCTATTGTCCCACATGCGACAGGGCCCACAGCATCCCAATGCAAAGCACCGCCATCAATCCCGTGCACACGGCAGCGATCACAGAATCACCCATGCGCCTTCCCAACGACCGCGGCTCACGCACTTGCCCTGCTCCGTACATCATGACTCCTCCTTGAGACCAGCTACTTGTTACGGCCTCATCATCGCAGCGCCGCACATGGGCTGCCATCGATTTGCCTTACAGCTGGCTTTCCTTTTTGAAAGGTTGGACCGTGCAGGCAAGAGACGCTTTCAAACGCATGCATCGCCCCGTTGAACTACAATGTGCTTCACCATATGTGCAGCACATGAGGTGCGCCAGGTTGGCGTACTCGTATCGAAAGGACCAGCCATGAGCTCCGCTCGTAAGACTCTCAAAATCCTTGCCCTCATCTATTTTGTTTTGGGCATCGTCAGCCTCGTCATTGGAATCACCGGCGTCGCGACCGGCAACCTCGATTCCACGTACGGGTCGAACGCCATGCTCGCTGCGGTCGTACTTGTCGCCAAGGGCATTGTCGATCTTGCCGCAGGCGTTGCGGGCATCAAGGGCGCCAACAAGCCTTCGCAGGTAGACGGCGCATTTAAGCTCGGTATCGTTGCCGCGGCAGCCACGCTCCTCCAGGCCGTGTTCACGCTTCCCGCGCTCGGCGGCAGCTCCGTCAATATCGTCGCCTTTGTCATCGTGGTGTACGACCTGTTCTTTGTTCAGCAGGCACACGCCGTTAAGGCCGAGAACAAGGACCGCCTGTAAGCGCCCGCTTCTCATAACCTCTGTTGCAGCCAAGCAACTAAAAAGGGCCGATCGCGCATCTCCGCGGTCGGCCCTTTACGTTTGCCCAGATAAAACCTGCCAAAATAAACCTGTCCCTTTTTGGCAGCTTGTTAGCTGTGGCGGTACTCGGCGATGATGAAGTCGATGTCGGTTTGAAGGGTATCCAGGTTTGCCAAGTGCTCTTTGTCGGCAGGGCGCGTGCGGTAGTAGTACGGCGTCATCTGGAACACCGCCTCGATGTCGGCCTGGGTCTGGAGCGTAATATTCGCAGATACCCGCTGCGTTCCGACCAACTCGAGCTCGGTAGTCTTCGGCAGCTTCTCGTCGTTAAGGTACGGCGTATCGTAGAGCACTTCCTTAAGCCCAAACAGATGACGGGCACCCGGCACCACGGTGTAGAGCGAGCCCTCCGGCGCCAGCACGCGGGCAAACTCGCGCTCGTTAAAGGGAGCGAAGAGCTCGGTCACCATATCGAAGGCGCCATCGGCCACAGGGATGTCCTTCATGTTGGCTACGAAATAGGTCGCATCGTCGCGCTTGGCGGCAAGGCGCACCATCTCTTTGCCCAGGTCGAAACCGTAAGCATCCACGCCCGGCACCGCGCCCATGGCGCTGGTGTAATAGCCCTCGCCGCAGCAAATATCGAGCAGCGTCATGGGACCGCTCGTAGACGCAGCACGCCCAGACACCTGCTTGCGCACCAGCTCGACCATCGCATCGCGCAACGGCGCGTAGTATCCACGGTTCAGAAAGTCACGACGGCTGCGCGCCTGTGACTTGGGATCGCCCATGGAGTCGCCGCTCTTGGACGAGCGCAATAGATATAGATAGCCCTCGCGCGCACGGTCAAACCGGTGTCCGCCCGCGCATGCAGCACCGCGTTCGTCATCCACCAGCGGCTCATGGCAAACGGGACACAACAACATGGCAACTCCTTAGCGCGAACAACACAACGCCCACCATTGTCGCACGCCTTCCCCGCCTAGTCATTGGGGACGTTCTTGAATGAGTAATCGTTTTAGAACGTCCCCAATGACTAGGCGATTAGGAGTATCATCGTCTGCGCAAATAAGCACAAAAGAGCATGTTAGAGATTGAGAGCGTATGGCTGACACCGTATCTAAGCACATTGACATGACCACCGGATCGCTGTGGCGCAATGTTCCCCTGTTCGCCTTCCCTGTGGCCGCCACGAGCATCTTGGAGCAACTGTCGAACCTCATCGCCACGGTCATCATCGGTAACTTCTCGGGCGACCAGGGAACCCTCGCCATGGCGGCGGTCGGCTCCAATGTTCCGCTTACCAGTCTTATGCTCAACCTGTTTATTGGCATGTCGCTTGGCTCCAACGTGGTCATCGCCAACGCTATCGGCCGCAACGATCAGAACATGGTCAAACGCGCCGTCCACACCTCGATTCTTATGGCACTTGTGGGCTTTGTCGTCATCGCACTGGGCGAGATCTTTGCCGAGCCCATGCTCGCCGCGCTCAACGTTCCCGCCGAAACCATGCCGCTCGCTTCGCTCTACCTACGCGTCTTTTTGCTCAGCATGCCCTCGATCTTGCTTTACAACTTTGAGGCCGCGATCTTCCGCTCCGTCGGCATCACCCGCATGCCGCTGCAGGCGCTTGCCGTGTCCACCGTCCTCAACATTGGCCTGGACCTCATCTTTGTCCCCGTACTCCACTGGGGCGTCGCGGGCGTCGCCATCGCCACCGCCATCGCCTACACCGTCAGCGCCGCTACGCTCTTTATCCGCCTGCTCAAGACCGACTCCGTCGTCCGCGTCACCCCGCGCGACCTGGCTATCGACCCCGTCGCCCTCAAGCGCATCGTCAAGATCGGCCTGCCCGCCGGCATCCAGAGCGCCGTCTTTGCCGTCGCCAACATCATCATCCAGTCTGCTATCAACAGCCTGGGCACCGAGGTCATGGCGGCATCGAGCGCCGCTATGAGCTTGGAGTACGTATGCTACAACCTGCTCAACAGCTTTAGCCAGGCTTGCACCACCTTTGTGGGACAAAACCACGGTGCCCGCCAGATCGACCGCTGCACCAAAACGCTCAAGGTCTGCCTGGTCGAAGGCGGTATCGTTGCACTCACCACGATCATCGTTATTGTCGGCCTGGGGCGCGAGATCTTGTCGCTGTTCAACAGCGATCCCAACATCGTCTCGATCGGCTATATCCGCGTGTGTTCGATCTTCCCGGCGTACGCCTTTAGCATGTTCTACGAAAACATGTCCGGCTACCTACGCGGCTTTGGTATCTCGCTCACGCCCGCCCTCATCACCATGATCTGCGTCTGCGGCATCCGCTTCTATTGGGTGTTCTGCGTGTTCCCGCACTTCCGCACCTTTGCGAACATCATGATGGTCTACCCCATCAGCCTGGGCACCACGGCGTTCTTTATGGTCGTGGCGGTACTACTTTGCCACCCGGCACGCACCTATCGCGCCACCCAAGCCAAAGCGACAGCCCGCTAGACACCGCACTCAACGCCACGCCAGTCATTAATTGACAATATGCGAGCTCATATAGTCGATAAAGCGCCTCGTGGCGATAGGCATGGTATCCCAGCTGCGCCAAGCTGCCACTACGTCGCGCGAGGGAGCATGCACGATGGGTCGCACACGAATATCGGCTCGCATGCCCTCCACAGTACGACGGTAGAGCATGCTCACGCCTAGGCCCTCCTCCACCATCGCCATGATGGTGTAGTCGTCAGTCACCTCACTCGTCACGTGCGGCGACAGCCCATGTGTCGCAAATGCATCGAGCACCAGGCTCTGTTCGCCCTCATCCAGCAGCACAAAGGGCTCGGACGCCAGGTCGGCGAGCGTCACCTTTTCCTTTGCCGCCAGCGGATGCGCAGCCGGCAGCAGCGCCACCAACTCGTCGTGATAGACCACACGCTTCTCGAGGCCTGCGGTAAACCCGCGCGCCGTAAAGCAAAAATCCACCACGCCGTCGTGCACCCACTGAGCGTTGCGCGTGTAATCGCCCTGCTTGAGGGTAAAGCGTACGCCCGGGTGCAGCGTACCAAAGTCGCGGATCACACGCGGCAGCACGGTACGGCTCACGTTGGTAAACGTCGCGATGCGAATATCGGTCGACGAAAGCCCCAGCAGCTCCTGGCGCTTGCCCTCGAGCTCGGCCTCGGCGGTCACAATCTGGCGCAGGTACGGCAGATACTGCTTGCCATCGCGCGTAAGCGAAACGCCCTGCTTTCCGCGCTCGATAAGCGTGGTGCCCAGCTCGCGCTCGAGCGCCTTGACGGCCTGGCTCACCGCACTTTGCGTATAGCCCAACTCGTCCGCCGCGCCCTTAAGACTGCCGCGATCGACCACCATACAAACAATCTGATACCGCGATGCCATCGTGCCTCCACATCAATGCAGCCGTAAAACGTTTTGCCAGCGCTTTTCCTAATGACATTAGCATTTCTTAATCATACTGAAGATACATTCGCTTTACTACATCCACATCTGGGAGCAGAATCCTTTTTACGAAACCGTTCTGTAACAAAAGGAGTCCCATGGATCGCAAAAAAGCAATCGCGCTCTCATTTTCCGTTCCCGTCGCATGGGGCTTTTCGTACCCCCTCATGAAGATCGGCATGGACAGTATGAACGCCACGAGCATCGTTGCGCTGCGCTGCATCATCGCCTTTGTGGCTTGCCTGCTGCTCTTCCACAAGCGCGCTTTCCGCATCAACCGCGACCTTATGGTCCGCGCTGCCATCATCGGCGCCATTATGGCAACCGAACTCACCTGCATGTGCCTGGGCTCCAGCCTCACCTCCGCCTCCACCGCCGGCTTTTTGCAGAGCCTGACGGTCGTGATCGTGCCGTTTGCCAACGCCGCCCTGCTGCGTCGTGCCCCCGAGCGCAAAGTGCTCGTCGGCACCGCCATCGTCACCTGCGGTATGTTGCTGCTCTCGGGCGCCGACTTCACCAGCCTGAACCCGGGCGCGCTCATCATGCTGCTCTCCGCTTTTGTCTATGCCGGCCATATCATTGTGGCGAAGCGCTTTGTCGAAGATGTCGACCCGCTGGCCCTGGGCGTTTGGCAGCTGGGCTTCGGAGGCTTGTTCTCGGGTATCGCCGCATTCACCTTTGGCGGTTTCACGCTTCCCGGCACGCCGAGCGAGATCGTCGTTGTCGTCGCACTCGCACTCATCTGCTCTGCCTATGGCTTTATCACCCAAACACTCGTGCAGCCCCACGTGCCCGCCGAGACCACCGGCTTCGCCTTCTCGCTCGAGCCGGTCTGCTCTGCCGTCTTCTCGTTCTTCCTGGTCGGCGAGGTTCTGAGCCCCATCGCCTTCTTTGGCGCCGCCCTCATCCTAACCGGCGTCATGGTGGCAACCGTCGAGCTTCCGCGCCTCCGCGCACACGAACAGGCTCGCATGGCAGGAGCGCCCGAGCACGTCTCGTAGACCCCACTCTTCATACGGCCGTGGCATAAAGGCAACCGGTGCGCCTTTACAATAGATGTCAACAGAGCATCTGACGTAAAGGAGCCCCATGGACGCCGCGACCCGCGACCGCAACATAGCAACTTGGTTGGGCGATGCGCCGCAGCCGGTACGTGACACTACGAACCAGCTGCTCGAGCGCATCGCCCTTTTGCGTGCCGAGCAAACCATCTACCCGGCACAAGACGACATCCTCAATGCCCTCGCCTACACGCCGGCCGACCAGGTCAAGGTTGTCATCTTGGGTCAAGACCCCTATCACGGACCCAACCAGGCCATGGGGCTGTCGTTTTCGGTCCCCGCGACGCAAACCAAGTTGCCGCCGAGCCTGCGCAACATCTATAAGGAACTCAAAGCCGATTTGGGTTGCCCCATTCCCGCCACAGGAGACCTAACACCATGGGCACAGCAGGGCGTCCTGCTCCTCAACACTACGCTCACCGTGCGCGAGCATGCCGCCAACTCGCACGCCAAACTAGGCTGGAGCACCCTGACCGACTACGTTATCGAACGCTGCTGTCAGCTGCCCCAACCGGTCGTCTTTTTGGCATGGGGCCGCTTTGCCCAACAGATGGTCGAAGGCAAGCTCGCCGCGACCGGCGCGGGCAAGGCAACCGGCAAGTTCTGCCTGGCGTCCACGCACCCCTCGCCACTTTCGGCCAACCGTGCCACGGCAGAACTCCCCGCTTTTATGGGGTCGCGCCCCTTCTCGGCAGCCAATCGGCTACTCGAACAGCACGGCTCGACCCCCGTCAACTGGATTTGCCTCGGCTAAAAATCGATACATCAAAAACGCGCCCGACGGCTTTCCATCGGGCGCGTTTCCTATTCGGGCCAAATAAATTGTGTGCGGCCGGCCTCGCCGCCATCGATCAGCAGGCTCTGCCCGGTCATAAACCGGTTGGTCACGCCCACAAAGTAGATCCACTCGGCGATCTCTTGGGCGGTGGCCCAGCGTTTAAGCGGCGTGAGCTCCATAATCTGGTTCCACAGGTGTTCGTCTTCCATCACGCAACGGTTGAGCGGCGTGATAACGCCGCCCGGGTCCACACTGTTGGCGATGGCCTGCGGTGCCAGGCGGTTTGCAAGGTTCTTGGTGTAGGCGATAACGCCGCCCTTGCTGGCGGCATAGGCGGGGAACTCCGATCCCGTATGCCCGCTCGCCGACCCCACATTGACCACGGATTTGATAGCCGGCGCCGGCCTGGCGGCAAGCCCCTCTCCCACAAAGGCGTAGCGCTCGGTCACGTTGATGGTGCCACGCAGGTTGGCGGCGATGTCGTCAGCCGAATCCTGCGTACCGGCAACGTTCACGATTACCTGAGGCTCAAAGTCGCCTGGAAACGAGTCCGGCTTGCGGACATCAACAATCAGATGGCGGTAGCGCTCGTGTTCGATCGCCGCCGGCAGCAGATCAAAGCCCACGACCTCGTGGCCCTCGTCCAAAAAGCGCTGCACGCACGCGGCTCCGATACCGCCCGAAGCGCCCGTGATCAAAACCCGCATATTTGCTCCTTAGGCGGTTGCGTGGCGCTCGAGGTACTCGGAACCCACATTCTCGCGCTCCCAGCCGCGCACGACCTTGTAGCCCACGGGGCTCAGGAAGACCTCGCACAGCAGCTCGGCGACAGCGCCGGTCAGCGAGCACATAAGGACCTGTACCCACGTCCAGCCAAAGAACGTGTGGCTCACCACAATGGCAAAGACCAGGTTGTCGATAAACTGGCCAACACCCGTAGAGACATAGGAGCGGAAGGCGAAGCTCGCAAAATTATTCTTTTTGAGCATACGGCCGAGCGATTGGTTGAGCGTGGAGTTAACCACGGCAGAGACGAGCATTGCCAGCGAAGAGCCCAGCACCACGTACCAGGTGCCACCGATGGTAGCGTTAAGGGCAGTGTTAACCTCGATCATGCCCGTGTCGTAGTAGGCGCCCCACATACCGGGCGTGAGCGAGCATGCCCAAAAGCACAGGCTCACGGCCAGGTTGACCAGCAGCGCGAGGATAGAGATTTTGATGGATGCCTTGGCGCCAAAGCGTTTGCAGATCATGTCCTGGCACAAAAACGAAACCCAGCTCACCACAAAGCCGCAATCGAGTGCCAGATACGGCAGGCTGATGAGCTCTTTGTTGGCCAGCAGGTTCATCATGATGACACTCACGAAAAACAGCGAAACCGTTGCCGCGGGAATGCTCCGCAACAGGACCTTGTAGTCCTCCATGACCTTCTTGATCATTATGTACTCCTTTGGTTTTAGGTTTAACGAGCAGGATATCGGACCCGAACTGCTCGGACGCCCCGGTCTTGAGACGACGGTGGTATGATAGCCGCTCACACGGCATCAGGCAAGCAAACGGCGCGGCAGCCCCGCAGGGCCACCGCGCCGATGCGTTAAAACGCTACGTTGCCAAACTCCGACAGGATAAGGTCGGGGTTGTGGTCGGTTGCCCAGTCCACGTTCCACGGGCTCGTGAACAGCAGCAGCTTACCGCCGCGCATATCCTCGACACGAAGCGTGTCGCGCGTGAGCGAAAGGGCCGGGATATCGATGGTATCGGGGTCGTTCTGGATCCAGCGGATGTCCGTATAGGGCAGCGGCTGGCGACGAACCTCAACACGGTACTCGGCCTTGAGGCGGCGCTCGAGCACCTCAAACTGCAGCACACCGACCACGCCCACGATGACGCTCTCCATGCCGGCACCCAACTCGCGGAAGATCTGGATGGCGCCCTCCTGGGCAAGCTCCTCCATGCCCTTGACGAACTGCTTGCGCTTGAGCGTGTCGACCTGCGTAATGCGAGCGAACATCTCGGGGGCAAACGTCGGGATCTGCGGATACTGCACGTGGCGCTTGCCAGAGCACACGGTGTCGCCGATGCTAAAGATGCCCGGATCGAACAGGCCCACGATATCGCCCGCGTACGCCTCGTCCACGATGGCGCGGTCATCGGCCATCATCGACGTGCCCGTGGCAAGCTTGAGCTTGCGGTTGCCCTGCACGTGGAAGGCATCCATGCCGCGCTCGAACTTGCCCGAGCAAATGCGCACAAAGGCGATGCGGTCGCGGTGGTTCTTGTCCATGTTGGCCTGGATCTTAAACACAAAGCCGCTAAAGTCGTCGCGGCAGGGATCGACCGGTTCGCTGGTGAGCGTATCGGTATAGGCGCGCGGCGTCGGGGCCAGACGCAGGAACTCCTTGAGGAAGGGCTCCACGCCAAAGTTGGTAAGCGCCGAGCCAAAGAACGCCGGGCTCAGCTTGCCGCAGGCCACGGCGTCCAAGTCGAGCTCGTCGCCGGCACCATCGAGCAGCTCGATGTCGTCCATCAGGTTCTTATGGTTCTCCTCGCCGATAAGCTCGTCCATGGAAGGATCGCCCAGCTCGGCCTCGACCTCGGCGACCTTCTTGGTGGCGTTGGCGTGACCGTCGCCCTCAAAGGCAATGACGCGACGGGTCTGACGATCGAACACACCGCGGAAGTTGCGGCCGCTGCCGATCGGCCAGTTCATGGGATACGTATTGATACCCAGGACGTTCTCGATCTCTTCCATGAGCTCAAACGGATCGCGAGCCTCGTGGTCGAGCTTGTTCACAAAGGTGAAGATTGGAATGTGGCGCAGCGTACAGACCTTAAAGAGCTTTTTGGTCTGGGCCTCGACGCCCTTGGCGCCGTCGATGACCATGACTGCGGCGTCGGCGGCCATAAGGGTACGGTAGGTATCCTCCGAGAAGTCCTGGTGGCCGGGGGTATCGAGGATGTTGACGCAGGCGCCGTTGTAGGTGAACTGCAGCACCGAGGAGGTAACGGAAATGCCGCGCTCCTTCTCGATGTCCATCCAGTCCGAAACGGCATGCTTGGCCGAGCTCTTGCCCTTGACCGAGCCGGCGGTCTGGATGCTGCCGGTATAGAGCAGCAGCTTCTCGGTAAGCGTGGTCTTACCGGCGTCCGGGTGGCTGATGATCGCGAATGTGCGGCGCGACGAGATTTCATCCGACAGGCTTGCCATGCGGATCCTTTCTTGCGTTCTATATGCATTACGTCGATGTAACTGCCCTATTGTAGCCGTGAAACCTCGCCATAGGGCACCTATCAGGACAAATTCATCAGTTGGGGTCTGGGTAGCCGGCTTAATCCGAATTTGTCTCTTGCGTAACTGTGCATAGTGTATATATACTGTGCTTACCGGTTATATACACGTGTAGCCCAACAGCTAAGGAGCCGCTGTGGACATTATCCTATCCAATTCGAGCGACAAGCCCATCTACGAGCAGATATCCTCGCAGGTCAAAGCTCAAATCCTTTCGGGCACGCTCGCCGCGGGAGCCAAACTCCCCAGCATCCGCGCACTCGCGAGCGACCTGGGCGTGAGCGTCATCACCACCAAGCGCGCCTACGCCGATCTGGAGCAGCTCGGGTTTATCTGTACCGTGCAGGGCAAGGGCTGCTTTGTTGCCGACGGCAACCAAGAACTCTTGCGTGAAAACCAGCTCTGCCATATCGAAGAGCTGCTTACGCAGGCGGCAGAACAAGCCGAAGCCCTGAGCGCCACGCGCGACAAACTGCACGAGATGCTCGACCTGGTAGCCCCCGAAACCATGCAGTAACCATCTGCAAGAAAGGCTATACCATGCAAAACTTGTTAGAACTCAAAGGTGTCTCACGCCGCGTGAGCGACCGTTTTTCGCTGCGTGATGTCATGCTCGCCGTGGAGCCCGGCCAAATTGTTGGCTTTGTGGGCGCTAACGGTGCCGGCAAGACAACGACCATTCGCGCCGAGCTCGGGCTTATCAAGCTCGATGCCGGCGAGGTGCGCCTGTTTGGGCAGCGCTGTGGCGCCGACGCGCCCGATGAGACACAGCGCTGCTTGCGCTCCCGCGTCGGTCTCGTCCTGGACACATGCCCCTTCCCTTCAACACTCAAGGTGGGCCAGATCGAGGCACTCGTAGGTCAGGCGTACCCCACGTGGGACCGCAAAACGTTCGCCGGATTCATCGACCGATTTGGCCTCGATCCCAAGACAAAGGTCAAGAACCTCTCCCGCGGCATGGGCATGAAACTGCAGCTTGCCTGTGCACTCAGCCATAATGCCAAGCTACTCCTTTTGGACGAAGCCACCGCGGGCCTCGATCCCATGGCGCGCGAGGAGCTGCTCGATGAGCTGCTTGCTTTTGTCGCCGACGGCCAGCACAGCGTGCTGCTCTCGAGCCACATTACGTCCGACCTCGATCGCGCCGCCGACCGCGTCATCTGCATCGATAACGGATCGATTGTGTTTGACCTGCCGCGCGAGGACATTACCGACCGCGCCGGCATCGCCCACTGCACTCAGGCACAGGCCGCCGAGCTTATGGCTTGCGTCGAAGGCGCCCGCGCCGCCCACCACGCCTATAGCGTGGACGTGCTCGTGCCCAACCGTCGCGAAACGCTCGAGGCCTTTCCCGAGATTCCCTGCGATCGGGCAACCATTGATGACTATCTGCGCCTCATGCTGAAAGGGGCTTTGAAATGAAACGCGCCATTATGTCCGAGCTTGCCATCGTTCGCACGCTCGTCCCGAGCATCGCAGGTGTCGGCCTGTTCATCTTCGTCGTGCTAACCCTTGCCAACGCATCGGACGGCGATTCCGGTATGAGCGCCGGCGCCTGCGCGGTCAGCGCCATGTCGCCCATCATAATCATGAACTCACTGGCTGGCTACGATAACCAAAACGGCTGGGAGCGCTATCGGGCAACGCTTCCGTTCTCGCGCAAAGACATCATCTGCGCACGCTACCTGTGCATTATTGCTTTCTCGGCCGTCATGGCATGCGCCGCCGTGCTTTTGAACATCATCGCCCTTCCGTTCTTCAACAGCGCGGGCGTGGCCTCGACAGGACAAACCATCTTTGAGATCGCAATTGCCTCGGCAGCATCGATGCTCATCTCCCTCATGATGGTGTTCTTGGCACAGCCGCTGTTCTTCCGATTTGGACACATGGAGGCACTGCGCCTATCCGTTGGCCTGTTTGCCCTACTCGGATGCCTTACCATGGCAGCGCTGAGCTCCTCCAACCCCATCAGCAACTGGCTTATGTCGATTGCCGGGGCGAATCCCGATCCTGCCGTCCTTGGCTGTCTGTGTGCAGGAATTGCCGTACTGGCGCTCGCACTATGCGCAATCAGCTGCACCGTCAGCACCAAGGTTTATCGAGTACGCGACCTGTAGTCACGCGAGTCTCAATCCACGAAGGACGCAATCGCCCATCCGTAAATCCGTGACAAAGGGCATGTCCCCGGCGCGCGCTACCGTGCTACTTGCGCAGCGGCTTGGGCAGTGGAATGCCGGCGGCGATAACGGCGGCGATGATCATGCAGACGATACCCTTGAGTGGGAAGCACATGAGCAGCAGGCCCACGACCATGACCGGCTGGCGCATGACGGCGCCCATCGTCGATGCCGTGCAGACGGCAACGCAAAAGACCGGATCTGCGCCGGTGAGGATAGCAAGGCCATAGCCCAGGCTTACGCCCGAGAAGATAACCGGGAAGAAGTGACCGCCGCGCCAGCCCAAGTTGATAAGAGCGGGGGTCAGCATGGCCTTGACCAGACCGGTCAAAATAAGCACGCCGGCGGGGATGGTCAGATAGGTTTCCATGAGCACGTCGGCCTGGGTCTCACCGGCAAACATGGTGTAGGGCAGGACCGTGCCGCAGATGGCGAGCGCCAGACCGGCCAGCATGGCTTTGACGACAGGACGCTCCCCTATTGCATGGGACAGTGCCTCGCTTGCATGCTCAGAGACAAAGTACAGCCAGCCGCAGACGGTGCCGATCAACGACAGAGGGACGAGCCAGGTAAGCTCTAGGTTGCCCACCTCGGCGGACTCGAACCTGGGCATGCCCATGCCGCCGCCCACAAGCTGTCCAAACAGCAGGTAGGTGCCCAGACCGCCGGCAATCGCAATACCGTAGACCACCGTCTTTTGCGCCTTGGGCAGCTTGATGGTGATCTCGCCGGACGCGGACTCATCGTCGGCGTCTTCACCCTGGCCGTCGGTGCTACCGGCAAGCGGCGCCACAAAGCCAAAGACGGGCGCGGTAAAGAGCGCCGTCAGGGCAGCCTGGGTGCCCAGCAACGTGAGCTCCCTAAACTCGGCGCCAAAGCGACGCATGCGGTCGCCGACCCAGCTGCACAGACCGGCGATAACGCCGGTCAGGCCGGCCTCCGGTCCAATGCTTCCGCCAAACAGCAGCGGCAGCAATGCCGCGAGCGAAAGCTTGCCCAGGTTGTCGTACGGGTAGCGCCCGTCTTGCTTAACCTTAGCCATCACCTGGTTGAGGTCATCGGTCTTGGTGCCTGTCATCTTTTCGTACAGACCGATTAACAGGCCGCCCAGCAGGCAGACAAAAAACGGGTACGGCAGAAAGCCAAACGGGCCGCTGGCAAGCTCGGGCGAAGCGACGCCCAGCGCGTGCGGAATCTCGGTCCATAGATAGTCGATACCGTGCTCCATCGCAAAAAAGAACAGCCAGACTGCGGCACCCGCGAGTGCACCGGTCACGGCAACGCTGACCAAAAACAGCGCTCGGTTCGTGGGTTTGGCAAGGTTATCCATCGGGTCCTCCCGCGGTCAAAGTCGACATAGATACGTTTTATTGTAGAGCGAGCGTTGCCCGAACGAGCCAACCACCTGCGCCGCAAACGGCACCATTGGGAGCCATAGTGGGGCAGGCTCAAGACTTATCCGTTGATAATCGAGGCAATCTCGCGCAAATCGTCGGCAAAGTAGATGCCGTGCTGGCGCCTCGGGCTCGAAAGCCCCTTATCAATCATGTGCCCGAGCAACGCCTTGAGGTCGTTGTAGTAACCGTCCAGGTTATACAGGATGCACGGAGAGCTCAGGTGCCCCAACGACACCGCGGACATAACCTCGGCAATCTCCTCGAGCGTGCCCGTGCCGCCCGGAAATGCGATGAACGCATCACCGAGCTCGATCATCTTGGCTTTGCGCTCGGCCATGTCGCTCGTCACGATAAGGTCGTCGATTCCGTCGTGTTGAAACTCTGCCTCGATAAAAAAGCTCGGCTCCACACCCGTCACATGTCCGCCTGCCTCGATTACGCTATCGGCGAGCGCGCCCATCAGTCCCGATTTGGACCCGCCGTATACGAGCGCGTGTCCGTTGGCGCCAATCCAATTGCCCAGCTCCTGCACCGCGGGCAGAAACGCCGGGTCGTTGCCGACGCTCGCGCCCAGGTAGACGGTGATGTTCATGTTTGGTCCCCCTTGTTGTGGCGCACGACGTTCGTCTTAGCGCTGGCGTCGACGATACTCGCGCACACGGCGCGACAGATCGGCGAGCTGGTCGCGATCGAGCTCTTCCAAATGCTCCAGATCATCCATAAAGCGCGCCATGGTGTCCTTTTGGCGCATCTTGATAAGCGTATTGCAGTAGTTCGCCGCCACGCCCGTGAGCATGGCGATGTAGAAAATGCTGATAACGCTCAAGACGACGGTAATAGCACGGGCGACCGGTGTTTCGGCCGGAATGTCACCAAAGCCGATGGTCGAGACCGTCTCAAAGCTAAACCACAGGCCATCGCCAAACGTGAGAGTCGTGGGCTCGGACAACCAGACGGCCGTCGAGCACAGCAGATAGAAGACGAGGAACAGCTCCGTAATGCGCACGAAGCCCGCCTGGCGCAGTACGTCAGCAAGCGTCCTGAGCTTTTTCATCGCGACCCCTTCCACGGACAATCAATCACGTTCGCTCGGTATTGTCCCACGCCTCCCCCGCAAACGAAACGGGTCATTGGGGACGTTCTTAAATGACTAGTCAAACAAGAACGTCCCCAATGACTAGTCGTTTAAGAACGTCCCTGATGACTGCCGGGCGGGAGCGTTTAGCGGTACAGCTGCCGACTGGGCAGGCTGAGCTGGTATCCTTATGCGGTATTGTCTCGATTCGTTAGGATTGCATGTGAGAGCTGCCACTGTCCTTCGTTCAGTTATATGTCGCGCCCTGGCCATTGTGCTTGCCGCGCTTGCCGCACTGAGTTCCATCGCGCCTGTCCAGGCTTTTGCCGATGACTCTAGTCAGCCAGTCAAGACGGTCCGCGTCGGCTGGCTCGTCAACAACGAGGGCTTCCAGAACGGCACCCCCGGCGAGCGTCTCTCGGGATGGGGTTACGAGTACCTCCAGACCCTGTCGTACTACACGCCCGGCTGGCGGTACGAATACGTCTCCGGCACCTTCACCGAGCTTATGGACATGCTCGAGGCAGGCGAGATCGACCTCATGCCCAACATCTCCTACTCCGAGGAACGCGCCCAAAAGCTGCTCTTTTCCTCGAACCCCGAGGGCACCGAGCGCTACTACATCTACGCCAGGCCCGACCGTGACGACCTGGCCAAGGGTGACCCTCAAGCACTCCAGGGTCTCACCATCGGTTACAACTCCGGTGTTATGCAAACCATCGTCGGCCAGCAGTGGCTCGCCAACGAGGGAATCGCCTGCACATACAGGGAGTATGACGGAGGCTCCGTTCTCTTTGACGCGCTCGCAAACGGCGAGGTCGACGCCATCATCATGAACGACACCATTTCGTCGCCCGAGGCGTCGCCCATGTTCTACGTCGGTTCGAGCGACTACTACTTTGCCGTTCCCAAAAGCCGCCCCGACCTGATGGACAACATCAACTCCGCAATGGCGGCAATCAACCGCGTCAACCCCCGCTATAACGACGAGGTCAAATCGAACTATTCAGCGCAAAACAGCGGATCATCCTCGCTCACCGGCGATGAGCGCGCCTGGCTCAAGGCAAACAACAACACCATCACGCTCGGCTACATTACGGGCAAACTCCCCTACTGCAACGAAGACGAAGACGGCAAAATGGAAGGCTCGCTCGCATCGCTTGCGACGACGTTGCACGATAAATTTGGCATTACGGTCGAAACCGTCGCCTTTGATAGCTACAAGATGATGTCAAAGGCCCTGTCAAAGGGAAGCATAGACGTCGCGCTGCCGGTATACCGAGATTACTGGTTTGCCGAGCAATCAGGCGTTGTGCAGTCGGTATCGTTGGGGACCATATCCCTCACCGCCATCCACAGCGGAAGCAACCTGAACAAAGATCTTCAGAACATCGCCTGTACCAAATCATCGTTTATCAACCGAAACGTACTTGAAAGTCTGTTCCCCACAGCGACCGTGACCGAATACCGATCCGACGATGAAGCGTTCGACGCCCTCAGGAGGGGAACGGCGCGCTGCGTCGTCGCTCCCAGTTCACGCGTAAAAACCCTCGGCGATCGTTATGATCTCGAGGACTGCGAGACGGTCGAGCTCCCTGACACCTGCGAGCTCTCGTGCTGGATTTCGCGCGGAAAGCCCGAGCTGCTGGGAATCATCAACAAGGGCATCATCAATGCCGGAGAATCGCTCTCCGCAAGCAATTACTCCTCTACGTCGTACACGGCCCAGGAATCCAACACGCTTCAATTCCTTTATCGCAACCGCACCGCCGTTGCCTCCACCCTCATCGGTATGTTGTCGGTCAGCATCGTCCTGCTCATCTGGGCGCTCGTGCGCGCTCGAACCGAGCGCGAAAAAGCCGACGCCGCCAACGCCGCTAAGACGGCATTCCTCACGCGCATGAGCCACGACATCCGTACGCCGCTCAACGGCATCCTGGGCCTTATCGATATCGAGGAATTGAAGGAAGGCGATATCCAGGTCGCCCGCGAAAGCCGCGCCAAGGCTCGTGTTGCCGCCAATCACCTGCTCTCGCTGATTAACGACATCCTCGAGATGGGCAAAATCGAAGACCGCAAGATAACACTGGAACATGCGCCTTTTAACCTCAAAGAGCTCTGTGACAATACGCTGGTTCTGTGCAAGCTCCGCGCATCCGATAACGGCATCACCATGCAGGACAATAGTCTGCCATACGCCACGGGGCCATACATGGTCGGCAGTCCCACCCATATCCGACAGATCATGATCAACCTGTTAGACAACAGCATTAAGTACAACAAGCGCGGCGGCTCCGTCACCTTTAGCTCAAAGACCAAGCCACTCGATAACGGGCGCGCGCTCTTTTGCTTTAGCGTTTCGGATACCGGCATTGGCATGACTCCCAAATTCTTAAAACATATCTATGAGCCGTTTGCCCAAGAAGGTAACGATGCGCGCAGCAAGTTCCAAGGAACCGGCATGGGCATGCCAATCGTCAAGTCGCTTATTGAACTGATGGGCGGCACCATCGAAGTCACCAGCGAGCTCCATGTGGGCACCACGTTCTGCGTGGAAATTCCGCTCGATATCGACAAGAGCCCCCAGGCGCGGGCGAATACGGTCGAGAAGGCGCTCGACTGCTCGCTCGCCGACATGAACGTACTGCTCGCCGAAGACAACGAATTGAATGCCGAGATTGCCCAGGCGCTGCTAGAATCCGAGGGCGTCGTGGTCACCCGCGCCGCCAACGGTAACGAAGTCGTCGATCTGTACCTATCGCATCCCGCCGGCAGCTTCGATGCGATCCTGATGGACATTATGATGCCGGACATGGACGGCTACGAGGCAACCCGCGCGATTCGTCTGAGCGAGAAGGTCGATGCAGCCGACATTCCCATCATCGCACTCACCGCCAATGCCTTTGTCGAGGACGCCAAGGCGGCACACGATGCCGGCATGAACGCTCATCTGTCCAAACCGATCGACTTTAACAAGCTCAAAAACATACTCGCCCGCATCAAGAAAAACGGATCCGTTTCGCTATAGTTTTTGCAGCAACCACGCACGACCAGAAAGGAAGCCAACGATGTTTAGGCCCTTACGTCGAAAGAAACGCGCCATCACCGACGAGGAAGCGCGCAAACTGCTCGCCACCTGCAAGCGCGGCGTCTTTGCCGTCAACGGCGACGATGGCTACCCGTACGCCATTCCCGTCAACTACTTCTTTGACGCCGAGCACGACAAGATTTATTTCCATGGCGCCAAGGCTGGCCACAAGGTCGACGCACTTAAGCGCGATGACAAGGTCTGCTTTACCGTTTACGGCAACGAATGGCACCAGGACGGCGACTGGGCTCCCTACGTTATGAGTACCGTGGTCTTTGGCCGCTGTCGCCTGGCAAATGACACTCCCGCGTTTATCGAGGATAAAGTTCGCCAGCTCGCGCTTAAGTACTACCCTTCTGCCGAAGAAGTCGAAGAGGAAATCGCCAAGGACATTAAGGGCGTCCAGCTCTACGAGATTACGATTGAGCATCTTTGCGGTAAGCAGATTCAAGAAAAGTAAGCCCCTCATCAGGCCTCATCAATAGCAATATGGCTCGGTTCCAACCCACCTTGGAACCGAGCCATATGCTTATGAAGCGTCGGCGGCTATGTGTGCAAGCGCCTCAACGAGCTCCTGCGAGCTCACAGGCTTGCTCAGGTGCGCGTTCATGCCCGCCTCGCGCGAAAGCCTACGGTCGTCGGCAAAGGCGTTGGCGCTCACGGCGATAATCGGCGTGAGCGCGGCATCCTCGCGATCGAGCGCTCGAATCCGACGCGTGGCCTCAAGGCCATCGATACCGGGCATCATGATGTCCATCAACACCACGTCGTACTCGTGCGGCGCGCTCGCGGTAAACATCTCGACGGCAGACTCGCCATCCTTAGCATGCGTCACGACGGCACCGGCGCGGGCGAGCGTAAACTGCGCGATCTCGGCATTCAGGTCGTTATCCTCTACGAGCAAAACGCGCAAGCCCTGGAGTGCATCGCTGTCGCCCGCGTCCACACGAACTGCCCGAGGAATCTCGGAGCGCTTGCACTTCTCAAACGGCAGACGGATGGTAAACGTCGTCCCCTGCCCCAAGATACTCGTAAAGCTCATGGTTCCGCCCATAAGCTCAACCAACTGTTTTGCGATAGGCGCACCCAGGCCAGTTCCCGATGAAGCACCTTCCACCTGTTGCTCCTCGCGGCAAAACGGCTCGTAGAGGTGCTGTTGGAACTCCTCACTCATGCCAATACCGTTGTCGGCGATCGTGTATTCATAGACGGGGACGCCATCCGCTGGCTCCACCTCGCGGCACACCAGGCGAACATAGCCGCCCTGGCGGTTATACTTGACGGCATTGCCGGCAATATTGAGCAACAAACGCTTGAGGTGCGTCACGCTCACCCGCGCATAGGGGTGATCAAGCGTCTGCTGGTCGCAGATAATTGTCACCAGACGCTCCTCGGCCTGGCGCTCCAGAATATCGCGCACCTCATGGTTGAGGGTCGCCAAGTTCGTGGGAACAAGCTCCAGATCGACCTGCCCGCTCTCCAGGCGACTCATATCCAGGGCCTCGTTGGCAAGGTCGAGCAGCAGTCCCGATGCCGTCCAGATCTTTG
The DNA here is from genome assembly GCA_037320555.1 of Collinsella sp. Taxonomy (GTDB): domain Bacteria; phylum Actinomycetota; class Coriobacteriia; order Coriobacteriales; family Coriobacteriaceae; genus Collinsella. Next base: position 28,280 of record JAYBVN010000033.1, read on the forward strand.
AGCGGCACTCGGTCTGCTTTTGCAGATCATCCGCATTGGCATCGCCGACCTCAGCCATACCGCGAATGCCGTTGATGGGCGTGCGCAGATCGTGGCTCATGCGACGCAAAAATTCCGTCTTTGCCGAGTTGGCAGACGAGGCCTCACGTGCCGCCTTTGCTAGCCTGTCGCCATAGTCGCGCTCCTGCTGCAGCAAGTCCGTCAAACGTCGACGATCAGCGCGGCGACGCGCCATCACAACAACGGCTATAACACCGCTGTAGAGCACCAGCACGCCGGCAGCAACAGCGGCGACGACCTCAAAGTAGCGCCGCGCCGAGGCATAGGTGTACACATAGAATTTGTGCGCTTTTCCAAATGTGCCCAAATACCACTCGCCGTTGACGTTGACCAGTCGGACTTTGCCGGGCAGGCATCGATCCTTAATTTCGTCGACAATGATGGCGTCCGTCGCAGGCAGGTCGAACACGCCCAAGATGGTGGGTTCAACGGCGTTGGTCGCAACGACCTTGCCATCGTTTTCGATCACGATATTGCCGCTATCGATGGTTTCATAGCCATCAAGCAAGCTCTGCAGTTTGAGCGTATTGCTTGCAACTGCCCTCGCGCTCTGATGCCTTACTGCGACAACGATGCCCTCGTCATCCTGCCGGGTTACGCAGCCAATGTCTGCGACCGAATCATCCGAAAGCGTAATGCGGGCGGTATAGGACTTAAGCGGATGGGCTGCCACCTCCAGCACGGGTGCTTCCTTGAGATACGTAGCGAGCGACTCGTAGCCCACGCCATCCGTCGAGGACTCGGACACCAAATTGCCTGATGCGTCCGTCACGATCAGTGCACTCACGTTGAACTGGTCAGCATATTGCTCCAACATGGCGTTATCCACCGAACCGTCGCGCTCCATATCGCGCGCCGTCTCTCCTGCGATCTCCATAACGCGAATCAGGTTTTTGGTCGTATAGGCGCTATTGAATGCATCGTAGGAAAGGCTCTGCGTCGCCACGTAATCGACAACGTCGGCAAAGCGCTGCTCGGCCTGAACTGTCGTGTAGCCGTAGCTCATCATGCCGGCAACAACCGAGAGCGCTATCCCCAGCAGGGCGACAAGGAGCCATGCCCCTGTCGAACGATTGCCCCGCTCCTGAGCGACGTGGTCGGGCGCATCGATCATGACAGGCCCTCCATATTCAAAAATGGCGAAGGGTCATCGAAGTACTTTGACACCAGACGTTCCATGGTGCCATCGGCAAGCATTTCTTGGTAGGCATGAGTGAGCTTGACGTCGATGCCACGCGTATCGTTGATATCGAAAGCGGTGCCCAAACCGACCTCTAGCAGCGGCTCATCCAAAATGCGATATGTCACACCATAGTCTTTTTCGTAGGTGAGGAACGAGGACTCATGCGCGGCGATAGCGTCGACCAGGCCCTCGACGAGCGCCGGGTTCAGGTATGAACCGTCCGAAAAGCTGTAGAGTTCCTTGATCTGCGGAACGTTTTCATTTGTGCGATTGAGCAAAATGTCCTCGGGCTTGGTGGTGGACTGAACCGCCACGATCTTATCCTCAAGATCGGCAAGCGTGTAGATATCGCTCTGGGGATCGACCGCGACCACCTGGCGGCTCGCAAGGTACGGGCCGGCCCAACGATACTCGTTTTCGCGACCCGTCATGCTAAAGCTGCCCATGACGCAATCGAGCTCGCCGCTCGCCAGCAGCTCTTTCTTCTTTTCCCAATCGATCAGCTGGTACTTTGGCTTGTAACCAATGCGGGCCAAAGCCTCGGTTAGTATCTCGACATCCAGGCCAACGATATCGCCGTACTCATCGGTATACACAAACGGCGGATAGAGGTCGCTACCAACGTTGAGCGTCTTAAGATTGTCGTCCTGGACCTGCGAGGCCTCCGGGCCTTTTGATGCAGACGTCGATGCCTCGTCATTCGACCCGGAGCAGCCAGCTATCGCTACGACAAAAGCGCTCGCCACTGCAAGCGCAACAAACAACGAAATGGCAACCGAGCGACGGGATCTTTTCATCGAGCTCCATACGATCCTGTTTACAGACTGAAATGGTTAAAGATAATAGCAAACAAAACCACACGAACACCCAATTGTTACAGACGCTTTACCGTGTGGGGCCTTCCAGCCGACTTGGCAGAAGACCCCGCATGCAGTGCTCACTTACCGTGCATTAAAAACGTAGCGGTCCAGGCGGTCGCACGCTTCCTTTACGCGCGAAAGCGGCAGCGCCAGATTCACGCGAATGTGGCAGGGCCCGTGGAACGGACGACCGTCCTGATACCCCACGCCCACGCGCGCCCCCTCGTCGAGCAACCACTGAATATCGCGGCCATGCTCGCGGCACCACTCGGTGCAGTCCAGAAACACCATGTACGTGCCCTGCGGACGCGAATAGGACACGCCCTCAAAATGCTCGACCACGTAATCGCAGAAGTACTCGATATTGCCGGCAAGCACCTGGTTGAGCTCGTCCACCCACTCGTAGCCTTGCGGCTGGTAGGCACCGATAAGCGCGTGCATGGAGAGGACGTTCATCTCGTTGTAGTGGGTCTTGTTGGACACGGCGCACACGCGGTCGCGCAGCGTCTCGTTATAGATGATGTGGTAGCTGCCGACCAAGCCCGCCAGGTTGAACGTCTTGCTCGGCGCATAGAGGGCAACTGTGCGCATGCGGGCATCCTCGCTCACCGACTGCGTCGGGATGTGCTTGTGCCCCGGCAGGATGATATCGGACCAAATCTCGTCCGAGATCACCACGCAATCGTGCTGGCGATAGATGTCCATAGCGCGCTCGATCTCGTCGCGCTCCCATACGCGGCCGCAGGGATTGTGCGGCGAGCAGAACACCGCGGCATGAATGTGGTTTTGGGCGAGTTTGCACTCCATGTCCTCAAAGTCCATGCGCCACACGCCCTGGTCGTCGAGTTTAAGCGGGCTGTGGACAATGCGATAGCCCGCGGCTTCGATAGACTTTGTAAAACCAATGTAGGTAGGGCTGTGGACCAGCACCGCATCGCCTGGCTGGACATACGCGCGCAACGTCGACACGACACCGCCCAGCACGCCGTTTTCGTAGCCGATATGTTCAGGGCTCAAACCTTCGACGCCATTGCGGCGATTCTGCCATTCGATGATGCGATCGAAGTACTCAGCGCGCGGGTTAAAGTAGCCAAACATGGGGTGCTGGGCACGCTGAATGATGTGTTCCTGGACCGTGGGCACCGTGGCAAAATTCATGTCGGCCACCCACATGGGGATGCGGTCGAAGCCCTCGTCGGGTGCGTTCGGAGCCATACCGGGGATCTCGCCCCAAGAGTCAACGGCGATGGAGTCCATGCCGTGGCGGTCGATGATTGAAGTGAAGTTGTATTTCATGCTGGACCCCCGTGCAAAGTAGACTGTTTCGATAGGCGCTATTGTCCACCAGCACGGGCGGTTTTGGCGCGGGGTTTGGCGCTTAATTTGACGGGTGCGGGCGAATGGCTGGTTAGTCTCGCGCGTCGTTGACGGCGACTACGGTTAGCTGGGTTTCATCGACCGTAAACGATATGTCGAGCCCGGCGTAAGCCAGATGATAGACGCGGTGTGGCTCGTGCTTGCTGCCCGCGCGGCGCGGGTCTTGGCGAAGGACTTCGACCAAGCCGAGGAGCTTTGCGGGCGGGACCATATCCTGCAGTGCTTGCGGAAACTCAACATCGAGCTCTTGCCACGGAGCATCCTCGATCCAGCCTCCGGTCGCATCCGGGTGGCAGTCCGCAAACGGAATGTAGGGCTTGATGTCGTAGATGGGCGTACCGTCGCGCAGGTCGGCCCCCAACACATGGATGATGGGGCCATCGTCGGTGAGCTCGACACGATCAAGCTTGACGCAGGTGAGCCCGATGGGATTAGGGCGAAACGGACTGCGCGTGGCAAACACTCCCACACGTTCGGCTCCGCCCAGACGCGGCGGGCGCACGGTTTTCGACCATTTTGCGTTGGTGCCGGACCTGTCCTGCGTTTTAGCGTCGACGGCAATATCCTTAGCCGTGCCGCCGGGCGTTCCGTTTTCGAAGCGCCACAGCAGCCACAGGTGAGAGAAGGAGTCCAGGCCCTCAACCGCTGCATTGGAGGCAAATTCCGGCTCAAAAAAGATTCGTCCCTGCAGATGGGGCGCCAAAAAGCTGTTGCGCGGAATGCCGAACTTCTGCGGCAGGTCGGTATGTATGCGTGCGATAGGTTCCATGCCGGTCATTGTACGGCATGGAGGCGTGGGGCGTTGCGCGCAATTCTTCGCCGCGGTCCCCCGTCGTGCAACCAACGGTTGCTTGGAAGGGCGCCTGCCGCCGCGTATGCTTAAGCCATCAACCAGCAGAAAGGAGCCGCTATGGCCTTTGCAGAAAAGCTCATTGCTGTCCGTCGCGCCCATCACCTTACCCAAGAGCAGCTTGCCGCTAAGCTCTTCGTCACACGCCAGGCCATCAGCCGGTGGGAGCGCGGCGAGGTCACACCGGGCATCGACATGATGAAGCTCATCGCCGCCGTAACCGGAGAACCGCTGTCCCACCTGCTCGAAATGCCTGAGCACTATTGCCAGAGCTGCGGCATGATACTCACGCCCGACGACTGCGGCACCGATGCCACGGGCACCGCGACCGATCATTACTGCAAGTGGTGCTACGACCACGGCAAGTACACCTATGACACCACCATGGAGGCAATGATTGAGGATTGTGCCCCGCGCCTGGCACAAAACACCGGCATGTCGCTCGACGAAGCCGTCTCGCTCATGGGCGCCGTCCTGCCGCAACTGGAGCGCTGGCGCACCGTGCAGGAAAACGAGGCGCGCTACGGTGCCGAGGCGCGGGCGCGCTACGGCGATGAGGCTATCGATGCAGCAAACGAAGCGTTGCTGGACATGGACCCCGAGACATGGAACGACATGAAGGAACTTGAACGCGCTATTCTGGGCCAGCTCTCAATTGCCATGGGCATTGGCGACCCAGAGAGCAACGAGGCTCGTAAGCTTGTCGCGATGCATCGTCGCTGGATTGCTCTCAACTGGGGATGCGAGCCCCAAGACGAGGCGTACCTGGGCCTCGCCCACGGTTATCTTGCCGACCAGCGCTTTGTTGACTACTACGACAAGCCCTGCGCCACCGGAGCCACGGCGTTTCTGGTCCAGGCCATCGAGTCTTCGTTGACGCGCGCATAGACCGCGGCGGCTTTGGGTATTTCAATCAAAACCTCAACCGATTGGAGACCTATGGCTACTAATCACGAGCTCGCGCTGTACGTTATGACCGGCTGCCCGTATTGCTTAAAGGTCAAGCACTTTTTGGCCGATAACGGCGTGACCATTCCCGAGCGCAATATCTCGACCGATTCCGATGCCGAACAGACACTCATCGCCGTCGGCGGAAAACGCCAGGTTCCCTGCCTGTTCATCGACGGCAAACCACTCTACGAATCGAGCGACATCATCGCGTGGGTGCAGGAAAACCTGCTCTAGTACGCACGCTCTGTCCGTCCAGGGCCCCAACCCATACGACCCAAACATGTACACCAGCATCCAAAGTCGACATTTTTCGACATCTTTGGATGCTGGCGTACAGCTTTTTGGTAGTCATGGACGCTCTTGGCCGGCTAATTGGGTGGCGCGCGCAGACGTGGTGTAAGAGCGTCCTGAGGTCCGTCGCTGCAAGAC
>JAYBVN010000034.1:0-102054 GCA_037320555.1 Collinsella sp.
CGTAGCGGGTGGTTTAAAGCTGGCCGCTGCGCGGCCAGCAGACTAAAGTCTTGAAATAAAAAGGCAGGTAGATATGAGTATCTACCTGCCTGTTGCTTATGGTGGAGGCGCGGAGAATCGAACTCCGGTCCACGAAAGCCCCCTGATTGGCATCTCCAAGCTCAGTCGCTGGTTTAGTCTCGGACGCTTTGCGCGCAGCGACACGCTCGCGGCATCCCAACCGGTTCGGTCTTAGCCCGCGCCATACCGATTACGTGCGCGGGAGCATTCCCCTAAAATGACGTCGCGCCGGTGACGGGGAAATCACCGGGTTGACGCGCCGCTATAAATTAAGCAGCGAGAGCCATAGGCTCAAAAGAAGAGTTGTTGTCAATTCAATTTGACGGTACCCCTGTTTAACGAGGCGAGGAGACCTCGGCTTGCTTCCTCTCTCAGAGCTATCGTGTCGAAACCAGTCGCCCCCGAATGTCGGGAAAGTCTGGATGGTATCGGGCCTACAAACACCCGATAACCGTCGACTTTTCAAGGAACATACGGGGCGAGCCCCGCTTGTGATGAGTTATCTTACCACGTTCTGAAAGCAGGCAGCTGTTCTATGCACGAGCTGTGAAGACCCCAACGTGCGCCGCACTTCGCACTTTTGCTACCGATCGCGTCACGTATATTTTCGCCAAGCAAAATTGACCCGTCGAAAGGACCGTTATGGATACCAAGCAGCAACTCGTCGATGCCCTCGCAGGCCTGGGCTCAACCATTACCGAAGCTATGGATGTCATCGAAGGCTTTGTCCCCTGCGGACATCCAGCCCTCACGGTTTCGAACGCCCTTGTTGCGCTGGACGCTGACGATGATGCAGCTCTCGCCCAGCAGCTTGAGACCGTCGAGGGCTTTATCGACCACGTGAGTGAGAACCGCGGCGTGGCCGCCTACCACGGCATCGAGGTCGAGCTCGCGGGTCCCAAAGCCGATCTGTTCGCAGCAATCCGCGAGGTAGGCGCCCTTATGCAGACCGCAGGCGTCAAGAACACCCAGGTCAATGAGTGGGTCTACCGCAGTCTGGCAGCACTCGACAGCTCCGACGAAAAGGCCGCCGAAAAGCTCGCAGAAAGTCCCGCCATCAAGGCCGAGCTTTTGTAAATAGCAGACGCGGGCCCCTTGGCGCATCGTCGTCCAAGAGGCCCGCAAACAGTTCGCGTCAACCGATAGCCGCGCCGCCGCGTTCGACCAAAGCCAGAATCGGCATCATTTGACGAGGTGTCTTTGCTGCAAGATCGGCATGTTCGAGCAGCTTGCGATCGTTAGTTACCAAGTAATCAACCTGGGCGCGTTTGCATGCGGCGAGTACCAAGTTGTCCTCGTAATCGCGATGGAGCGTCAGATATTTGTCGGCTAGCCACAGATCGGATGCATCAGCGCCCACGGCTGTGGCGTTTTCGGTCATGTTCCGAACAAATGCCAGTGCCGCATCGCCAATCGCGCGGGCAGAAGCCTCGTCGAGCGCTCCCCCGCTGGCAAGAACGCTACGCTTCAGCTCATGTTGGACAACGTACAGCACGTCCTTGGCGATATGCACCGGAAAGAACAGCAATGCCCCCGTCTCCGCCGCCTGCCCAATAAACGCACGCGCGGCAAGCGACTCGGCATGGTCGACGCAAAACGAATCAACCCATACGTTGGCGTCCACCATTATTTTGAGGGGAGACCCGCTCACAGGATCATCCCCTTTTGGCGATAGCGCTCGTCCATGGCTTCGGAATAGATTGCGTCCCAATCGCGATCGTCGAACACGGACGACGTAGCGATGCCCAAATCTGCATAAAGCCGGTCTGCCGCTGCCCACGACGCGGCGAACGGCGTATCGGGCGCGACGGTCTGCTGCCGGTCGTCGACGGCCGCAAGCACTTCCTCGCACTGCCCGCCACCCTGTGCGACCTTGGCCACGACCTTTTTGATGAGCTCGGGCAGTGACCTGCCCGAAAGCTGCAGCGCTTCCTCGGCACGGTTCTTGACCTGGCGATCTACGCGAACGTTCACCTGCGCCATGCTGCCAACGGTAGCCATTTCAACCTCACCTTCAGCATTTACTAGCATTGCTAGCACAAGCATATATCCGAGCTAGCCTCTCGTCAAACAAAAGAAGGCCTGCACTCTGGCGGCTGCGGTGCCGCCCGAATGCAGGCCATATACTCAATCGAAAACGCTAATGCAGGTAAGCCTTCGCGTTGCTCAGGCTGTAGGCGATCGTCGAGCCGTTGTGCAGCAGTGACGATGCCTGCGGGGTAATCGCGCCGGTAATACCCAATGCCAACAGCGCCGAGTTGGTGAGCATCACCTTGGAATACGAACTCGACAGACGGTCGATAAGCCCCTGACTCATGCGGCGCAGGCGCACGATTGCGGCCAGATCCGTATCGGTCAGGATGATATCGGCGACCTCCTTGGCGATGTCGCTTCCACCGCCCATGGCCAGACCCACATCGGCCAGACCCAGCGCCGGTGAGTCGTTGACGCCGTCGCCCACCATGGCAACGTGGCGCCCCTCGCACTTAATGCGCTCCACATACGCGTACTTGTCCTCGGGCAGCAGCTCGGCCTTAAACTCGTCGACACCTGCCTCGCGAGCAATGCGCTCGGCCGTGCGCTCCGAGTCGCCCGTGAGCATGACCACGTGCTTAACGCCCAACGCGTGCAAGTCGGCGATGGCCTCGCGGACCCCGGGCTTAAGCGGGTCCTCGATACCGAGCACGCCCACAACGGTGCCGTCGACCGCCAGATACAGCGGCGACAGGCCCTGCATCTGGGACTCGATGCGCTCCTTTATGTCGGACTCGAGCTGCGCGCCCTCATCCTCAAACACAAAGTGTGCCGAGCCGATAATCGCGCGACGTCCTTCGATGGACGAAGCGATGCCGTGTGCCACGATGTACTCGACGGCAGCATGGCGCTCGCGGTGCTCGAGCCCGCGCTCGCGGGCGGCGTTGACCACGGCACGCGCCACCGGATGCGGGAAATGCTCCTCCAAGCAAGCGGAAAGGCGCAGGACCTCATCCTCGCTCCAGTCGTCGGTCGTGAGCACGCAAGCTAGGCGCGGCTGCGCCTCGGTGAGCGTACCGGTCTTGTCAAAGACAATGGTATCGGCCTTGGCAAACGACTCAAAGTACTTCGCGCCCTTGACCATCACGCCCATCTTGGCGGCATCGCTCATGGCAGTCATGACGGCGACGGAACCCGTGAGCTTGAGCGCGCACGAGTAGTCGACCATCAGTGCCGCAGAGGTCTTGATGAGGCTGCGGGTGGTAAGCGCAACCAGGCCTGCGAGCAGGAAGTTCCACGGGACGATCTTGTTGGCAAGGTCCTCCATATGCGACTGGCCCTCGGATTTGAGCGAGTCGGCCGTCTGCACGAGCGAGACGATTGAGCGCAGTTTGGTCTGCGCCGTGTTGGCGCGCACGCGCACCAAGATGCTGCCGTCCTCCACGACGGTGCCGGCGAACACGTCGTCGCCCACGCTGCGCTCGACGGCCAGCGGCTCGCCGGTCAGGGTCGCCTGGTTGACCATAGCACTCCCCTGCTCGACAACACCGTCGATGCAAATGGACATGCCGGTGCGCACGGCGACCAGATCGCCGGGCTCGAGCTCGGTCGCGGCAACGCTTACCTCGGTGTCGCCGACGACCTTTTGCGCCTTGTCGGGCACATCGAGCAGCGAGTTGATGAGCTCGTTTTCGCTCATGGCGCGGGTGTAGTCCTCGAGCAGCTCGCCCACGTTGAGCAGGAACATCGTCTGGCCCGCAGTGTCGACATCACGCTTGACGAACGAAATGCCGATGGCCGAAGCGTCGAGCACAGGAACGGTCAGGCGTGGCTGCGCCAGCTCATGAAGGGCAGCGCGCAAAAATGCCATGTAACCGGCCACGACAAACACCGCACGCAGAGGCGTCGGCAAGAACCAGCGGCGCGCGTAGTGGGCGCCGATAAGTGTGGCAAGATCCATAACGAGTTTGTGCTTGCGCGGCTCGAGTTGCATCACGTAGCCCGACTTGGCATCGGCGATAGCTTGAGCATCGAGTGCGCCTAGGGCGTCGAGCACGCTTGCGCGGCGCGGCTCGTCGTACTCCAGCGCCATCTGGCCGATGCGGCCGTAGACGCGCACCTTGCGCACGCCGTCGATTTCGCCGCCAAGCTTAAGAAGTGCATCGAGATCGCTCTCTGGCACAGGACCCGCCAATTGAAGACGGGTCCTGCCGGGGATCTCGCTAATAATCGAGAATCTCATAGTTTGTGCCTGGGAGCGTTACTCGGCTGCCTCGTCAGCAGCGGCCTCGCTCTGGGTGATGTAGGCAGCCTCGGCAACCATGTCATCGACATTGGCCTTGGCCTGCTCGACCATGTCCTGGTAGCAGTTCTTGACGCGCATACCGCACGCGATGCCCTGCACGCAGGCGTTCTTTACCGGAGCGCTGGTGAGCAGCTTGATGCCGGCCGTACCAAGCAGAAAACCGCCACCGACAAGCAGGGTGTTAAACGTCGACTTCTTCATGTTGCTTCTCCCTTTTGCCGCACAAGCGCGGCATGGTGCCTTAGCACCCGAGTTCATTAGTTTGCTCGAGCACACTTTTGAGACTAGTTTAGTCGAACTATTATGGTCAACCAAAGTTAACCTTTGGAAATCTTGGTCCCCTTTCCTACAGCTGCCAGTCCGCCGCCTCCTTTTGCAGTGCGACCATACGGGCGAATTCTCCACCTGCCGCCTTGAGCTGTGCCGGAGTGCCCTGCTCGGCAACCACACCATCCTTGAGTACAACGATTTTGTCGGCATTTTCCACCGTACGCATACGGTGGGCAATAACGATAACCGTCTTGCCCGCGAGCAGGCGGGAAAGCGCCTGCTGAACCACAGTCTCGTTCTCCACGTCCAAGCTTGCCGTCGCCTCGTCCAACAGCACGATGGGCGCATCTTTGAGCAGCGCGCGGGCGATAGAGATGCGCTGGCGCTCGCCGCCGGACAGCTTGGAGCCGTTCTCTCCGATCATAGTGTCATAGCCCTGCGGCATGCGGTTCACGAACTCGTCGCAGTTGGCGGCACGCGCGGCCGCAAGCACTTCCTCATCAGTGGCATCACGACGCCCTAGGCGGATGTTTCCCATCACCGTGTCGTCAAAGAGCAGCACGTCTTGGAACACAATGGCGTAGTCGCGCAGCAGCACCTCGGGATCAACGCTCGCAACATCCACGCCACCCACGGTGACCGTGCCTTCGGTGGCATCCCAAAAGCGCGCGGCCAGGCGGCTCACCGTAGACTTGCCAGAGCCCGAAGGACCGACCAGTGCCGTGACCTCGCCTTCCTTGGCGGTAAAGCTCACATCGGTAAGAACCTTCTCGCCGGCGCGGCCGTCCTCGCCCGCACCATAGCCAAATGCCACGTGATCGAACACCACATCATGGCCCACGGGCTCAAACTGCTCGCTGCCCCGCGCCACAGGCTCTTCCATGATGGAACGCATGCGCTTGGCAGACGACTCGGCGGCAAACAGCTCGGACATTAACATTAACGCCTGGTCAAAGGGCGCATAGATACGGCTCACCATAAGCAGGAAGGCAAACAGCACCAAAAAGTCGACCTGCCCGGAGGCGACCATCGCGGCACCCGTGACCAGCGCGGTGGCAATGCCCAGACGCAGGATGGCAAAGGCGGAGTTAACCAAAAGCCCGTTAGCGAGCTCGCCCTTGGTGGTCTCATGCTCCTCGGCATCGATCACGGCGCCGAGTCCCTCAAGATAATAGGCCTCCTGGTTGGTGGCGCGGATTTCGCGCACACAATCGAGCGTCTCCTGGATCGCCTCAGTGACTTTGACCTTCTCGGCGCGAACACGGTCGAACACCGGGACCATGGGGCCGCGTGTTAGATACAGCACGGCAAAGGCCACGGGAACGCTCCAAAACGCCGCGATCGCCAGCTGCCAGCAAAAGAACAGCGACGCCACAAATACAATGGCGCTTGCGATGATGGCACCCCAAAGCTCTCCCAGCACGTGGCTGTAGGCGTGCTCCATGGCCTGGACGTCACCCATGATAGTCTCGGTTAAATCGGCCAGATCACGACGACCAAAAAACGACAGCGGCAGTTTGCGCAAGCGCTCGGCAATCTCCATACGCTGCTTGCCGCACTCCTCGTAAAAGATGCAGTAGGTGTAGTAATACTGCTGCCAGTTAGAAGCAAAGAGCAGCACAAAAAAGACCAGGAGGCCGCCCACGATCGGCAGGGCATCCGGCAGGTCAGCCCCGCTGGCGAGATGCTCGACAAAGCCGGCCATAGCCAGGAATAAAAAGCCCATGCCGGCCATGGTAATGAGATTGGTAAGCGTGGTCCAGAAAATGCCGCGTTTTACGCCGGCGACGCCTTTATCGGATAGGAAATACTTCTTTTGGAATGAGGCGAACATTTAGGCCTCGCCTCCCTTCGCGACGGCGGCATCCGCGGTCGCTGCAGTGATTTTCCAGCTCGCGGCCTGTTCGTATTCGGCCCACATCTTGGCATACAGACCCTCTTGGGACAGCAACTCGGCATGGGTGCCCGACTCCTGCACGCTGCCCTGGTTGAGCACCACGATTTGGTCTGCGCCAACTACAGTCGAGAGTCGGTGCGCAATCATAATGACCGTGCGACCCGCCGCCAGCTTGCTAAAGGCGCGCTGGATGAGCGCCTCGTTCTCGGGATCGGCAAACGCCGTGGCCTCATCGAGCACCACGATAGGCGCGTCTTTAAGGATTGCGCGGGCGAGTGCCACGCGCTGGACCTCGCCGCCCGAAAGATATGCTCCGCCGGCACCGAGCATGGTATTGATGCCCTGTGGGAGCTTGGCCACAATGTCGTCGCACTGAGCTGCGGAGAGGGCCGCACGCACTTCGTCGTCAGTGGCCGTAGGCTTGGAGGCGCGCACGTTATCGGCAAGTGTTTGCCGGAACAGCTGGTTGGTCTGGAACACGAAGGCGACCTGGTCCATAAGCTCGTGCGGGTCCATATCGCGAACGTCCACACCGCCTACGAGCACTCGACCCGAAGAGACATCCCAAAAACGCGGAATCAGGCTTGCGCAGGTTGACTTACCGCCACCCGAGGGACCCACCAGGGCGAGGGTGCTACCCGCAGAAACGCTAAAACTCACATGACTGACAGCAGGTGCTTCGGCACCCTCGTACGTAAAGCTCACGTCCTCAAATCGCACGTCGCCGCCGGCAGGGTGCTTGGGGTGGGCGGGCACGGAGAGCTGCTTGGAATCCATGACGCTTCGAATACGAGCCAGCGAATCGGCACTCATCTGAGAGGCCTCGCCCACAAACATGAGCTTGGTCATGGTCGTCGGCACCACGGCCGAAAATATCGCGTAAAACGTGAAGTTGGCCATAAAATGCGCGAAGTCCGTCTCGCCCGGCGCCAACAGCAACGCCACGGGTAACAGGAATGCCACAAGACCATTGAGCGCGGTAAGGTTGAGTACCTGCGGACCTCGGCAGAACGTGCCCGCATAGCTTTGTGCCATGTCCGCGTATTCGGCAATCGCATCGTGGAAGGCCTTGAAGGAGTAGACCGTCTGCTGAAACACCTTGACCACGGGGATGCCGCGTACGTATTCGGTGCCGGTCTTGTTCATCTTGACCAGCGCTCCCATGTAGGCCTTCATGAACTCGGCGCCTTTGCCACCCATCATGGTGGTCATGGCGCCAAGCGAAACGACGACCGAGATAAGGCATGCCACCCCCAAACGCCAATCGAGGGCGAAAAGCAGCACGAGCAGACCTGCGACCATGGCGGCGGCGCCTGCGATATCGGGCAGCATGTGCGCGAGCAGAGTCTCGGTGGAGGCGGCGCATCCGTCTACAATACGGCGCAGCTCACCGGTAGCGTGCGTGTCAAAGTAGCCAAGCGGCAGCTTAAGCAGGTGCTCGCTCGTCGTCTTGCGGATATTGGACGCGCAGCGAAACGCAGACAGGTGCGTGCACATGAGCCCCACGAAATAAACTACGATGCTTGCCAGGGCAAAACCAACGGCCCACCAGCCATACATCGCGATATCGGTGGCTTCGCTCCAGTTAGGCGCCACAGCGATAAGGTCTCGCGCGACAAACCAGATGCACACGTACGGGCCAAAGCTCAGCAGCTGCGAGAGCGCCGAGAGCGCCATGCCCAAATAAGTTAGGAATTTACGGTCGCCGGCATATGCAAGCAGCTCGCCGATACCGCCGCCTTCCCTTTTTGATCCCTTTGCCATGAGGTTCCCTTCTGACGGCTTGAGAGTTAACCTCAATCAACTTATCATTGATATGTTAGCCAAGGCACACAATCGAGCCAGGTGTGGACGTTTCCGCAAAGGAAGGGGACGCTTTTGAAAATGCATCGGGCCGCGACCGACATAACCGAGCTCTATGCACCACAGTTTGAGCAGTTTGGCTTGAAGCTTTCCGGCAAGGGCGCTGTCTTTACCGGCGAGGTGGCAAACGACCGGGCGCACGGACGCGCATGGATCATGCCCCTCTCCCCCACATGCATCGTCATGGAGCATTTCATAACCCCGACGCGCAACATGTACCTAGCCGAATACACGCCCGAGCCATACGCCTGCGTGAGCGAGGTCAGCGCGCCCACACTTACATGCATGCCCGAGGCTGGCATAACGCCCGCAAACCTCAAGCCATTGCATGGACCGTGGCCAAACAATGCCGTTTGCAGCTTTATCCAAGATAGCTGTGGCGAGGAATTAAGCCCGCTGTTTGCGGGGGAGCTTTATCACTCGCGCTCGGTGCTCTTTTTGCCTGGATATTTTGACGAACTGGAGCACCGCTATCCCACCGAGTTCGCGGGAATCTTTGAGGCGTTTGCCGAGCCATGGCACGAGGAAGCGACGTCTGCCATCTGCCACACGCTGCGCCGGATTAACGAGGAACGCGCCCGCACCGTAGGCGGACGCGTCTATATGCAGGGCATCGTGGAGACCATGGTCGCGGAGCTCGCCTGTTCGCGCGCGGCCCACAAGCAGGCACGGCAGGCGGCAGGCACACGCGTCAGCATAACCATTGCCGAAGAAGCAACGGCAATGATTGAGCGCACGCTCGACAAAGGCAGACGTATGGGTATCAACGAGGTGGCCGAGAGGCTCTACACAAGCCGCTCCAAACTATGCGCCACCTTTAAGGCCCAAACCGGCGAGTCCCTGGGCGCCTACATTCGCAGACGCCGCATGGAGCGAGCACAGGACCTTTTGGCCGATAGCGCGCTCACGATAGCGCAGGTGGCAGAGCGTCTAGGCTACCCTCAGCAGGCCGCCTTCGCCCAAGCCTTCAAACAATACACCGGCATGACACCCACGGCTTGGCGAAGCAAGCATCGCTAAGGCCCAAGCTCCCTGGCCGTAACGGAGCGATTAATTAGCCGCCGCCCGTCAGCTCACCCAGGATCTAAACGTCAAGATGCACACAATCAAGTGCCTTTTTGATAAGAGGGACAGATCGATCAGCCAAATATAACGGAATGTTGAGCACCCCGTCGTCGAGCTTTAGGTTCTTAAGTGAGTAGCGGACCCTCAATGGAGTCGTCTCCGCATGCTTGTCGGCATAGTACTTAAGGCTCTTGGAATGAACGACCTCTCCCGATTTGACCTCGACGGGAACGATTTCGTTTCCGACTTGAATCAGAAAATCGACTTCGTGCTTCGGCTTCTCGTTTGTCCAATAACGCGGAGCAGCATCTAACTGTGAAAGCAATGCCTGAAGCACATAGTTCTCGGCGAACGAACCTTTGAACTCCGAAAATAGCGCATCCGAGATGGCAAAAGCGGACGCATCCAGCCTTGCCATGCGGCGCAGCAAGCCGACATCAAGACAGTAGACTTTAAATGCCTTGAGGTCATCGTACGCAGAGAGCGGCACACCACCGGCAGCATTAAGGCGAACCGCCGTGATGAGCCCAGCATCGGCAAGCCATTCCAGAGCATCCTCGTATTCTCGAGCACGAGCCCCCTCGCGCACCGCACCCCAAACGAACTTTTTGTTCTCGCGCGCCAACTGAGCTGGAATCGAGTTCCATATTTGCGAAAGCTTGGCGAACTGCGCACGGCCACCATGCTTGGCAAAATCGCGCTCGTAGGAATCCAAGAGATCAGACAACACCTTATCGACCTGAACGATATCGCCCGTCTCCGCCCACCGGCCAAGAGCCTCTGGCATGCCGCCGCATGCAAAATAACGACGAAGATGCTCGACGAGACGGACATGGAAGAAATCGGGCACTGTCTCGATCTGATCCAGGCCGCCAAGGTATTCGTCGTAGTTTGCAGCGCCCTCGGCTTTCAGAAACTCGGAAAAGCTCATGGGGCGCATCTCCATGAACTCGACCTTTCCCACCGGAAAAGCGCTGGTCTCACGGGACAAGCGAACGCCCAACAAAGACCCTGCGCATGCGACGTGATACTCGGGGGCCTCGTCACAGAAGTATTTAAGGGCGCCGACTGCAGAAGGACAATCCTGGATCTCATCAATAATAAGCAGCGTTTCGCCGGGATTGATAGGCTGTCCAAGTGCCAGGGAAAGATTTGAGATGATCCGTCGAGGATCGCGCGTACCTTCGAAAAACTGAGCGTACTCGCTCTGTACCCCAGGTGACGGCTCCTCGAGCGTCAGATACACAAAATTGAGGTACGAGGTTCGGCCGAACTCCTTAAGCGCCCACGTCTTTCCAACCTGGCGCGCCCCCTTAAGGATAAGCGGCTTACGATATTCTGACGCTTTCCAAGCGTTAAGCTTGGCAATGATATCTCGCTGCATGACCGAACCTCCCGCAAAGAAACTTCCGTAAACGTGATATTTCCCACATTTTACCCTAGGTAAAACGTGACATTTATCACATTTACGGAAGTTTTAAGCTCATTTCGCCACACTTCCATCACATTTATTGCAATGTGACAAAGGGACAGCCCCTTTGTCACCCGCACAAAAATGGACGCGCCAACGGCGCGCCCATTCACTCTATTTATATCAGCCCACCTGACCCGAACGGCCGAGTCGTCACGGAACCGAGGGGCCGGGCGCAGGGCCTTGCCTCTCAATGAGTTCCGCACGAACAGGAGGCGCCAGTGGCGCCTCCGTCGTGAGTCAGGACTGTCCGAAATTGAGAGGCAAGGCCCTGCGCCCGGCCCCTCGGTTCCCGCTTACGAGAGCGACGTTCTCAGCAACTCGTTGAAGAGCTTCGGGTTGCCCTTGCCGCGGCTCGCCTTCATGCACTGGCCCACCAAAAAGCCGATGACCTTCTGGTTGCCGTCACGATACTGCTGCGCCTGATCGGCACAGTTAGCCAGCACCTCGTCCACGATCGGCTGCAGCGCGCCGGCATCGCTCACCTGACGCATACCGCGCTCGTCGACGATCTTGTTGGGGTCGTCGCCAGTCTGGGCCATGGCCTCAAAGACCTCGTGCGCCTGGTTGGAGCTGATGGCATCGGTCGCCAGCAGCTTAGCCAGCGCTGCTACCTGAGCCGGCGCGATGCCGGAATCGGCCAGCGAGACGCCCGCGCCCTTAAGGTAGGCAATCATCTCGTTCACCAGCAGGTTTGCGACCGTCTGGGCCTCCTTGCCAGCCATGCCGGCAGCGGCGGCCTCAAAGAACTCGGCAAACTCGGGGTCGCCGGCAATCTGCTCGGCATCGGCGGCCTTAATGCCAAAGTCGGCCTCAAAACGGACGCGCTTGGCGTCGGGCAGCTCGGGGATCTCGCCACGGCAACGGTCGATAAACTCGTCGTCCAGATCGAACGGCGCCAGGTCGGGATCGGGGAACAAACGATAGTCGTCGGCCGTCTCCTTCACACGCATAACCACGGTGCGCTTGCGGCTGGGCTCCCAGTGGCGGGTCTCCTGATAGATGATGCCACCCTCCTCGAGCACCTCGGCCTGACGACAGATCTCGTAGGCAAGGCCATCGTGCAGGCTCTTAAACGAGTTGAGGTTCTTGAGCTCGGTCTTGGTACCCAGCTTGGTCTCGCCGCGGCGGCGCAGCGACACGTTGCCGTCGCAGCGCATGGAACCCTTCTCCATGGAGCAGTCCGAAATGCCCAGCGTCACAAAGATGCGACGGAGCTTTTCCATAAACAGGCGCGCTTCCTCGGGCGTGCGCAGATCGGGCTCAGTCACGAGCTCAATCAAAGGCGTGCCGCAGCGGTTGTAGTCGACGAGCGACTCGGCCGCGGCGGTAATGCGGCCCTCGGCGCCGCCCACGTGGACCATCTTGGCGGCGTCCTCCTCCATGTGGATGCGCAAGATGCGGATGGGCACCGTGTAGGAACCGTCCTCGCGGCGCTCGGGCATCTGCAGGTTGGACGCATCGTAGCTGGCCAGATGGCCGGCGCGCTGGTTGCCCTCGCGCATGGTCGACGTCATGGACGTGGACAGGCCCTCGGCGTTGGCCGAGGCGCTCGCCAGGCTCTGGGCCTCGGCCTCGCCAAACGCGCAGTCGGGGCGCTCGGCAGCACCGCGACCAGTCACGTCCAGATCCAGGTGGCCGTACATGGCAAAGGCGACCGGACCCTGCGTGGTCTGGAAGTTCTTGGCCATATCGGGATAGAAGTAGTGCTTGCGGTAGAACATCGAGTGGCGCTGGATCTCGCAGTTGGTGGCGAGACCGGCCTTGACGATGCTCTCGATGGCGCGCTTGTTGGGCACCGGCAGGGCACCGGGCAGGCCCAGGCACACCGGGCACACGTTGGCGTTGGGCTCGTCATCGTGGCTGAGCTTGCAGTTGCAGAACATCTTGGTATCGAGTGCGGTGAGCTCGGTATGAATCTCCAGGCCGATCACGGCCTCCCAATCCTGCAGGACCTCGGAAAGCTCCTTCATTACAGCTCGCCTCCCTTCCCGGCAAAATCGGGCGCGACGGAAAGCGCGGGCGCACCCGTGGCGGCATCGGCAAAGCCGCGCTCCAGGGCGCGGGCAAATGTGAGCAACTGACGGTCCTTAAAGGCCGGACCCACCAGCTGGGCAGAAACGGGCAGCTTGGTGTCCTCGCCCAGGCCCAACGGCACCGAGATACCACCGTTGCCGCAAATGTTGAGCGAAATGGTGTACAGGTCGGAGAGGTACATCTGCGTGGGGTCGCTGATCTCACCAAACTTAAAGGCTGTGCGCGGCGAGGCGGGCATGAGGATGGTGTCCACCTTGGCATACGCGGCGTCATAGTCCTGCGTGATGAGCGTGCGGGCCTTTTGCGCAGCGTAGTAGTACTTGTCGTACACGCCCGAGCTCAGCAGGTAGGCGCCGAGCATCTGACGGCGCTTGGCCTCGGCGCCAAAGCCGTGGGCGCGCGAAAGCGAGCCCTGGTCGGACAGGTTGGCGCAGCCCTCCTCCTGATAGCCGTAGCGAATGCCGTCGAAACGGGCCAGGTTGGAGAACGCCTCGGCCGGGCCGATGACGTAGTAGGCGGCGATGGCGGCGTCCAGGTGCGGCAGGTCGACCTCGACCAGCTCGGCGCCCTGATTCTGCAGCTCCTGGGCGGCGCGCTGAACAGCGGCCTTGACCTCGGGCGTCAGGCCCTCGGCCTCCATAAACGCGGGGATGATGCCCACGCGCTTACCCTCGATGCTGTCGTTGAGATGCTCGGTAAAGTCGACGGCGCAATCCTGGCTGGTGCAGTCGTACGGATCGTGGCCCGCGCCGGTAAGCGCGTTCATGGCCAGCGCGACATCCTCGACCGTGCGGGCAAAGGGGCCCACCTGGTCGAGCGACGAGCCAAAGGCAACCACGCCGTAACGGCTCACGGCGCCATACGTGGGCTTAAAGCCCACCACGCCGCACAGCGACGCCGGTTGGCGAATGGAGCCGCCGGTGTCCGAGCCCAGCGAGAGCGCGACCTCGCCCGCGGCGACGGCGGCAGCGGAGCCGCCCGAGGAGCCGCCGGGCACGCGC
Organism: Collinsella sp.; assembly: GCA_037320555.1. Lineage (GTDB taxonomy): Bacteria > Actinomycetota > Coriobacteriia > Coriobacteriales > Coriobacteriaceae > Collinsella. The sequence continues at coordinate 13,944 of JAYBVN010000034.1, forward strand.
TCGGTATCCCAAGGGTTGTTGGTGCGGTGGAACGCCGAGCTCTCGGTGGAGCTGCCAAAGGCAAACTCGTCCATGTTGGCCTTGCCCATGGGCAGGCAGCCGGCATCGAGCATGCGCTGGACGCAGGTGGCGGTGTAGACGCTCTGGTAGTCCCCAAGCATGCGGGAAGCGCAGGTGGTGCGCGTGCCCACGAGGTTCATGTTGTCCTTGATGGCCAGCGGCACGCCCGCAAGCGGGGGCAGCGGCTTGCCTGCGGCACGGTCGGCATCCACGCGCGCAGCGGCCTCGAGCGCAAGCTCGGGCGCCACCTGCAGGAATGCCTGGACCCCGCCCTCGCGCGCTTCGATGGCGGCAAGGGAGGCCTGGGCCACCTCGGTAGCGGTAAAGTCGCCGGCGGAAACGCCCGCGGCGATCTGGGCGGCGGTAAGGGAATCGAAGCTCTGCGCCATTACTCGCTCTCCCCCTCTCCCAAAATGGACGGCACGCGGAAGTAGCGGTCGCGCGCGCTGCCGGCGTTTTCGAGCGCAACGTCGAGCGGCAGGTCGCGCTCGGGCTCGCGCAGGTCATCGCCCATCACGTTGGACAGGCTTCCGATGGGGTGGAACGTGGGCTCCACGTCGGGCAAGTCATATTGCAAGACGGGCTCGAGCATCTGGACGGCGTCGTTCATGTAGGACGTCATCTGGGTGAGCTCGTCATCGGTCAGTGCGATCTTTGCGTACTCGGCGATGCCGCGCACGTCTTTCTCGCTGAGTGCCATAGGCGCTCCCTTCCGCATAACAGATAAACCGCTCTAGTATACAAGGCAACGCCACTTGGAGCAGGTGCTTTACCCAAATGCAGCGAAAACGTAACGAGGGCGGCGGGTTGGCAGGCTGCGGGCTGGCGGTTCTGCAGCGAAACCGCACCGTCCATAGCGAAAACCGTACTGCCCGCAATGAAAACCGCGCCGCCCGCAACGAAAGCCGTCCCGCCCACAACGAAAACCATCACAACATTCGGCGCTTTTCGTCAAAATCGCGATTTTCATCGAATGTTGTGATGGTTTGGAAGTCCCGACCACCACAAAGGTGCCTGTCCCCTTTGTGGTGGTTCTCTTTGTGGTGGTTCTGGAGAATGTCTTATGCCGAGGCCTTGGCCTTGCGGCGCTTGCGGACCGCGTGGATCACGATGTCCAGCAGCAACAGCACAATGGCCACGACCACAATGAGCACGGCAAACTCGCGCTTGCCCCAGTGGCGGCCGGCCAGCGACTTTTGCTTGTCGACGTCCTTCTTGTTGTACTTGGTGCGCACGCAATGCGCCAGCAGACGATGGTCGTTCACGCCGTAGGGCGTGCAAGTAACGAGCGTCACCTTGTCGGCGCCGGGCTCGATGGTCAGTGACTCCATCTCCTCGGGCAGCACCACCTCGGAGTCCACCATCTTGTAGGCGAGCGTCTTGTTCATGGTGTGCAGCAGCACTAGGTCGCCGGGCTCTAGCGAGTGGATGTCGTCGAACATGCTCAGGTTGCGCATGCCCGAGTGCGCGGTGAGCACGCAGTGCGTCGAGGTGCCGCCCACCGGCAGGCTCGTGCCCTCCAGGTGGCCGACGCCCGCCATAAGGACTTCTTCGCTCGTGCCGTGGTAGATGGGCATGCTCACGTCAATGGAGGGGATCTCGACCCAGCTCATCATGGGGTCGCGGTCAAAGATGAGCTGCTGGGCGTAGGGTTCGATCTGGTCGGCGGGAAGTTCGGTGGCCTCGCCCGCCAGCTGCTCATTAAAGGAGCGCGCCTGGAGCAGGATGCGCTCGCGCTCCTCGGCAGACAGCGCGTCCACGGTGCTGGACACCGTGCTGATCTGGTTGAACACGCCCGAGGCCTCGAGCCGGTCCAAGATCCACAGCCAGGTCATAAGGCCCACGCCAATAAGGATGATGACGATGGTGATGAGCCGATCGGCCCAGCGCGGCAACCGCTTGCGACGACGCTTGGGTTTTGGTTGAGGTTTGGGCTGAGGGCTTGAGCCACCGTTTGTCGCGGCGTTATTGCTCTTCATATGTTTGGCGCCCTGCACCATCGCCGGTCACTCCTCTACAACTCAAGTTGTCTAAACAAATAATAGCCGATTAGCAAGCTTCCGCGCCGGACAACGCAGCCTAGCAGCATTGCGCAGTGCGAGTATGGGCCCGCATTTGAGTTTTCAAAATGTCCCGAATCGGCTGAGCGATTCGGGATACAATGTCAATAGGAAACGACGCATCCCGCGTAAGTACTTTGGAGCGCGGGCGACCAGTTTCCGGTGTTGTTAAATGCCCGGGCCTCTAACCCCGGGCATTCTTATTTGCGCTTGTTGCGGCGCAAATGCCTTCTACCGTCCGCACCGCGCGTGCGCCTACGGACCTTAAACCGAACCTCATACGAGTCAAGAAACGCGATGACGAACGTGCCCGCATCGGACGATAGAGGCTGGCTGCGTTATCCAAAAAAACGGGGCAGACTCCAATGCGGAGTCTGCCCCGAAAAGAGAATGGCAAAGCAAGAACGTGGATGGACGAGAAAAGTGTCCGCAAGTCTCATGGCCATCACATCCCACCTGCCAAAGGGATGGGTGAGCGAGCGTTACTCGTGCTCGGACTCCTCAGCCTGCTTACGGCTGCGGATGAGGTGTGCCACGCCGATGCACAGCACTGCGCTGCCAGCGATCCAAGTGAAGGACACGCCGTTAAGACCGGTCAGCGGGAGGCCGGAGCCTTTCTTGTTCTTGACGGTAAGGGTAACGGTGCCGCCACCAGAAGAGGAATTGGTGACGAGACCAGAACCATTCTTGGATGTGGTCACCGTCAACGTATTCTCGCCCTCATTCTGATTAAGACCCGTGGCAGTAATGGTGAACGTGAATTTGGGCACGGTGTTATAGCCGGGGAGCGTATGGGTCTCCTCGACCGTGTAAGCGCCAGCATCGAGGCCCTTGACGCTGATTTCGCCCTTATCATCAGTCGTAAAATCATAAGCAGTATTGCCCAAAGAACCGTTCTCTTAGACATACTGGGCGCCGGCGCCCTCGTCGGTTCCCTTGGAAGAGGTGCCGGGCGGGGAGCGGAGCATGGCCACCGGACCCACCGAAACACATCTCCACCGTTCCTTCAACTGGGAAAATGCCGCCCCGGGGCCCGGGAGGGACCCCGGGGCTTTCGGCTAACTGCGGGAACGGCTTATCCGCTCAATGTGTTCAGCTGAGATTGGAAATCAACCGGAGAAATCGACCCTCCTAAAAGGAGGCCATGTATGAAGACTGCATATCCCTTTTGCCTCCATATACACAAAAAGCGCCCCTCGGGCGCTTCTGAGAGGCTCCCCCTGGGATGTATCCCAGGGGGAGCCTATGGACCTCATAGTCCGCTGCGAACCGTTCGCAGTCGGGCCGTCGAAGGCCTCGTTACTTAAGCTCAGGCCAGAAATCCTTGTTGGCCTCGATCATGTCGTCGAGAACCTCCTTGGCGACCGTCATGGACGGGACCGTCTTGTTGAGCGTGAACGCCCTGAGCGCCTTCTCATACGAACCCTCGATGCACGCCTCGACCACGAGCTTCTCGGAGTTGAGCCGCTGCATCATGAGGCCCTGCTGGAACAGCAGGATGTTGTCGCGCGAGATGACCTCGGGGCCGTTCTTGCCGATGTAGGCGGGCAGCTCGACCATCGCGTCGTACGGCATGTTCGGGATCGCGCCGCGGTTCTGGCAAATGACCGGGAAGCGTGCGAAGGCGCTACACTTCGAGCGATATTGAGCACCGACGCGGGCGTTAGCGCAGGTGTCGCCCGCGATAGCCGGAAGAATCAGCATCGGAATCGGGGGAAGCCGAAGGATCTGAAGCAGAGGAGACGAAGGGGGCCGCAGGCCTGGAGGCTCCCACGGTCCACCCGTTTCCACCATCGCCACCAGCCACGTCGGCGTCCAGCGTCACCGCGGCGGCAACGGCAGCACGCTGCGCCGCGCGGCGCTTCCTGCGCACGTGCCCGGCCACGAAAAGGCCAATCACAATGGCCAGCAGCGCGCCCAAAACGCCCAGCGCCACCGCGGTAGTGTTGATGCCCTGTGCCTCCTCGGGCACGGGAACCTCATCCGGAATGCTTGCACGCACACCCGATACCAGCAGACGGTGCGAGTTCACGCCGTAGGGCGTGCAGGTCATGAGCGTCACGCGGTCCTCGCCGGCGGTCACGCGCAACTTGGAATCGTCGTCGGGCTCGATCACGTCTATGCGGTCGATCTTGTAGCCCAGTTCTTCGCCCATCACCTCGATGTAGAACGAGTCGCCCACCTGCAGCTCATCCAAGCGCGTGAACAGGAGCGAGCCCGGCACGCCACGGTGACCGGTGAGCACGGCATGCGTGCTCTCGCCGCCCACGGGCAGCGACGTTCCGTACAGGTGGCCGGCGCCCGCGGCGAGCACCTCGGTGGAGGTGCCGTGGTACACGGGCAGATTCACGTCGATCTTGGGGATACGCACCGAGCACATAAGGCCCGATCCCGCGTTAAGGAGTCCCTGGTAGGTGGTATCTTGCGAGGCGATGGAATCCTCAGAGCCAGAGGCGGTGGAGGCGCCAGAGGTGTTTCCAAACGGGTCCACGACCTCGCCGATAACGTCCTGACCGCCGGCAGCCAGCTGCTCGTTATAGGCGCGAGCGGCCGCGAGGGCCTCCTCCGCTTGCGGATAGGGCCAGCCATCCACGGTGTTTTGCGCAGCGGTAACGGCGGCAGTTTGCTCGGCCTGGGACATGGCGCGCAGGACGAGGGGCGTGGCCACGATAACAAAGCCGGCGGCAAAGCACAGAAGGGAAAGCAGGCGCAGGACGAGGGGCGGTTTACGCCGGCTGGTGGAAGCCGGGTTCGAACCGCCCCTCGGCGTGCGCATCGTCGATACGGGCTTGATTGCCTCCATGTGGTTCACCTCCGGGGGTGTGGGTGCGAGGACACGGTTAAAGCACCGACCCCGCCGCGGGTCCAAGCGCGACGGGGTGCGGCGAAAGGGAATATGAGAACGCGGTGCGCAGGCGCTGATAGGAGACGACGATCGCCCGCTCGCCGCGTCATCAAGCTAGGGAATTAAGAGCGCATACGTGCACTCAGGGCGAAGGCGGCGCCAGCAGCCATGAGCAGCACGCCCACGGTGATGAAGACCTTGATGCCCAGGTCACCGGTCAAGGGCAGCTCGGTGAGGTTCTTGGCGTTCTTGACGTTGGCCTGAGAGCGGGTGGTGGCGTCGAAGGCGATACGGCTGTCGTCGGCGCCGGTGGTCTGCTTGTACTCCAAATTCTTCACGGTCATGCCATCGGCATCAAAATCAGCGGAAATCGTAAACTCGAAGTTAGGCAGGCCGATGTTGGTGTACCCGGTCGGAGCCTTGATCTCCTCGACGTAGTAGGTACCCTTAGGCAGACCGGACATCTCAATCTTGCCGTCTGCACCGGTGGTGAACACACCGGTGGCCTCGGTACCGTCCTTGACGGGCGTGGCCGTGGTGAGCTCAGACCAAGCACCGGTCTTGGCATCCCTCTTCAGGAAGGTCTTGTCCTTAGTAGTAGCGTCCACGCGGGCGATGGCGAACTGAGCACCATCAAGCGTCTTGGCGCCGGCCATGTCGGTCTTCAGGATGCCGAACTCGTAGGTGTAAACGCGAGGAACTTTGGGGCCATGAATCGTGGTGGACTCGTTATTAGGAGTGCGAGAATACTCAAGCTCAACGGAGTTGGGGTTACCATCGCCAGCCATGACGGCGCTGCTGTTGACAATAGCCTCGAACTTAACGACGACGGTGTAGCCCTCGAGGATCTTTCCATCATTCTTGGACTTGGAGCCATCGGCCATGTTGACGTACTTCCCCAGGTCGATGGTAGTCACGTGGCCGCCGGTATATTTAGAGTCGGTGCCTTTGTAGTCATCAATGTTAACGGTATAATCGGTGCCCTCGTCGAGCGTCACATCATCTTCGCCGTCCTTCTTCAGAGTGACGGACTTCACAGACTTCACAGGGTTCTCGTCAACCGTCAGACCCTTGGAAGCGGTATCGATAAGCCTGAACACACGGGGAGGTTCGTTGATGTCGTAGCCGGTGTAGGTCGGAATGACGGAGCTGAGCTCATACTCGACCTTGCCGCCGATAAGGGCGTCTGCGTTAGAGCCATTCTTTGCAACGGTGCCGGTATCGGAACTGGTGATCTTCTTGTCAACGGTCGGCACGTTCATCTTCAGTGTGACGACGCCCCAGCTAGCCGTCTCGTTAGAGTACTCCTTAAGTGCAGTTGCGACGATTATGGGGATGGACTGCGTTGCCGGATCGTCCGTGGTGTCCTTCAGGAACCAAAGGCCCTGATCGCAGGTATTCTTGGAACCGGAGACACTGCTCTGGAACCCAGTCTTGGTAGCGTGTACCCCATCCACCGCGAGCTTCTTGGAGAGCCTCGTCGCGAACTTGCGCAGCTCAGACGTGTTGCCGCCCCACGGATCATCCGGCTCGCTGGAGTCATTGAAGACGTTGGCAACCAGGTAACCGATCGGGTTGTTGTCTTTGCTGCCCGCAGCGTTGTAGTAGTTGTGGTCTGCCTCGTAATCTTGTCGCTGGGCATCGGTCATCGAAGCCTCGATCACGCTCACAAGGTCATCATTGGTATCGATGAGAAATGTGAGCTTGCCGCCGGCGGAGTCAACGTTCTTCAGCGAAGCGAGCTGAAAGCCATCGAGCGTGTGCGTCGCTTCGTCGTTGTCGGCATTACGGATGGTGATGGTGCCCTCCGTCGGCTGTACGGGTTCCGCAGCCTTGGCCACAGGGGCGGCGCCCACCAGGCCGGTTACGGCGATCGCTACGGCGGCGGCGCCGGCGATCAGCTTTTGTACGAATCGGTTCATGATTCCCCTTTCAGAAATGAGCCCGACATTCATAAACATCTATCTACCAGCGCCATCGGACGGGTCGTCCTGGCGGCGCTTTGTAGCGAACCAATACGCTCCCGCAGCGATGCCGCTCAGAAGCATGAGACCGGCGCCCACGAGGAGCATGGAGTTTTCGGTCCAACCCGCGCCGGTGAGCGGGAGGTCCGTGAGGACTTTCACGTTGGTGAAGGTAGAGGCGGGTATGGCGTTGGGCGCGTCGGCGGTGCCGATGACGGTGCCCGGACTGAGCACGTTGCCCATGTCGTCCTTTACCTGCGTGACCGTAGTGGAAGTGGTGAGGCCGGAGTACTTGCCGGTCTTCTCGTCCAAGACGGCTTTCACGGTGACGGCCACTTGGTACTCGGCCTTGGAGTAGCGGAGCTTGTCGATGGCATCGGCGTCGGGCGCGACCTCCTTCACCGTGTAGGTGTAAGTCTTGGCGCCCGTCGGGTTCGAAGCGTCGTTCGTGGCGAGGTACTCTTTGGAGAACGAGATTTCGCCAAAAGATGCCTCGATGTCGTTGACCTTGGTGGAGTCTGCGGGAGCGACGGAAATAGTCTTCGAGTCAGGCATAGGAGCGCTATCCTTATTTGGCCCCGTAGCCTCGATGCTGAAGTCGAACGCAACGTATTTACCGCTGGAATCCTTCGGCCAGTCCGTATTACGGACGGATTTAATCACCGGGATTTTCACGGACGTAACGGAGCACGAGTCGGAGATGTACGTAATGCCATCAACGATGTTCGGCTGCTCGTTCTCGATCCACGTAATGGAGCCGCTTGTGCTGTCCACCGTGAACTTGTAGGTGTTCTTGTTCAGTTCGTAGCCAAACGGAGCCTGGGTCTCCGTGAGCGTGTACGTGCCCGGCAGCAAATCGGCCAATGTGAACTTGCCATCCTTGGCGTCGGTATCGGCCCAAGTGGTTTCGCTCGGAGTCGATTGGTCACTCACGGTCCAGGGCTGCGCCTCAGTCAAGCCATCGGCACCCAGTTTCGCAAGCTTCCACTCGGAACCAGCCAAAGGAGTGTGTTCTGCATCGTCCTTCTCCACCTTAGCCCAAGACACCGTACCGGTGATCTTGGTGTTGGCGATGGCACCCGTGGTGTTAGAAGGTGTGAACGGAACCTCGTTCCCGTTCTCATCCACGTAGCCCTGGACATAGTTCACCGACTCACCAGCATTGTTCATGGTTGCGTAGTAGATCTTGTCCGAAACCTGGTAACCCTCCGGCGCCGTCTCCTCTTTGATGTAATAGGTGAATGCCGGATTAGAATCCGAGATCTCCTTACTCGGATCGGCCTTCTGGTTCAAATAGTTGAACTGAAGCTTGCCATCAGTAGAAGCGTAATCGTTGGCAGCGCCATCCGTTACCGTAACGATGGGACCCGTCCCGTTCTTGGCATCTTTGACAGTGCCGTATATCGTCCACGAGGAACCGGGAAGCAGCTTAGTACCATCCGCAGCGTCGACCTTGCTCCATGCAATGGAGGAACCGTCCGGTGTATACGAGCCAGACCACGGGAAGTTGTGACGCTCCTGGTCCATATCGATAACGGAAGCCGAGTTACCCTCACCAAATGCTGCGGCAACCTTCGGGCTGTTCATTGAGAAATCGGCGCCGGCGTACACACGACCATTGGTGGTCACATGGTCGTCGAAGCTTCCGTTGGGAACGAGAATCGATCCGATCATAGCCGCCGCAGGATCGTCGTCAGTCCACTTGGCACCGGTAGTTTCGCCATCGTATTCCCAGTCCGCGCGGTCCTCTCCCGCGATGCCGCCCCGAATGGTAAGGCTTTGCGTATCGACAAAGTTCCACATGATGGACTGGGAAGCCGTCGCGTATGCTTCACCCAGTGCCTTGCCGGAATATTGAGTTTCGTAACCACGCGAAATCTCGATGCCGTTCCACCAAAAGCGCCAGCCATTGTGGAACTCAATATTCGAAGATCCGGTAACGTTCACAACAACCGAGGCGCCCTCGGGAATGTCCTCGAATGCGAAATCAACGCCACGATAATACTCGTTGTTGTATGTATTGCTCAGCTGAGAAGCATCGATGGTGAACACCTGCTGCATAGAGGTGTTGTCGCCCTTAAACGTGATAAGACGCTCGCTATTCTTGAATTGCTTACCATTGAGCGACGTATCGGCGCAGTCCTCATTGATGGTCTTATACGACCCATCAAACACCAGGCCATAGCTACAATCCGTCTTGTTGTACTTGTTGATGATGTAGCGGTTGTCCTTATCGCACGCCGGAGCAACGCCGTAGCTCATTTTGCCCGTCTTCGCAAACGAATTCAGCTGATTAGAAAGCGTGTTGAGATAGCCTGTCTCTCCGCTGTAATTCGAATAATCCTTGCCATTAATGTCCTTGAGGAAGTTAACTTGGTTGAACAGAGTACTGTCCTGAGCGTTCTCGCCCGCGTACCAATAACCCTGGGTTTTCACCACAGACTGGCGCCCGTTATTAGTATTCCAATAGGTAATGGGACCGGCGATCTTCGCGGTGTAGTCATAGCCAGCGGAGTCAGCCGTTCTCGCTTTGCCGACCCAAGCGCCTTTGTTCCAAGCGCCAACGGTAGTCTTCCCCGGCAAGTCGCCGCTGTAACCAACGCTCATGTTGGTGATCGCACTGTCGATTCCAGCCACCGCAAGCACGGTGCTGCCGTCGACAGGACGGAACTGGGAACCAAAACCAACGGTGCCAAAGCGGAAACCAGCGCCAATACCTTCATAGGGCCAGCTCTCTTTGAGTGGATTCATGGCAAGCTTGCCACGGACCACGGTAAGGCCCTCCGCCTCAGCGGCATATGAGCCGGCGGGGGCGTTGCTCGCATCAAGAGTTTTAGTGTTGCTCGGTTTACCACCGATGTACATGTCGCGGCCGACGTAGGTGGCCACGCCGGGATCGGGGGTAGAGACATCGATATTCGTACCGATGCCGATAGGCGTGGGCTTGTAGATGCCCTTGTTCACAGTGGTAGCCGCGCTCGCAGAGGTGGCCGCGCTGAACGGGGACAGCAGCGTGCTTGCAACGAGAACAGTTACCATAAAGCTACATGCGGCGAACTTCTTCACTTTGAGCACCCCATTACAGTTTCCTCGGTAGAAACTGTCTGGGTGTCGCTGGCGATGGCCTGCGAGATCGGGGGCATAACGAGCGACAGTACCAGGCTCAAAACGGAAGCTCCGCACAAAACACCTGCCAGCACACGGTGTGCCGCGTTATTGTTCTGCTTAGATTTATCTGAATTTGCTGTCATCGATGTCTCCTCCCCAAGAGACCGCGATCTTGCTCTTTCACGAATTAATATAGAGTATAGAGCGCGCAACCTATAATTGCTCGCGCAAGATATACATATTATTACTCATTGTTTAAACAACGAAAAGCCCGATTCTGTCAATTTCTTTTCTCAGAGTCTTTTCCTTGACATTTGTTTAATCATGCTGTGTTATTCGATTTTTCAATTATGGAAAACCGCAGGTAGAACTGCTGGCAAATATAGAGAAATGACACTCTGTTGTTATTTGTACAACATTTTGTTTTAACCTACTCAATCTGTGAACGGTCGATATTTGGCTGCGAGTGGTCGTTTGTTCACCGCGTCGATTCGCCTCGGAACAATAAGCGTCCCGGCAATCGGTTGCCGGGACGCCTGATCGAACCACCACAAAGGTGCCTGTCCCCTTCGTGGTGGTTTTTGTCCAGCGCGCAGTACTACAGCAGGTGCTCCTGGATAAAGATCGCGATACCGTCTTCGTCGTTGCTCGCGGTTACAAAGTCCGCCGCGGCACGGGTGGCGTCGCTGCCGTTTGCCATGGCCACGCCCACGCCGGCGTCGGCCACCATGCCGGCGTCGTTGTCCGCATCGCCGAACACGCAAATGTTCTGGAGCCCCATGTCATTGAGTTCCGCGACGCGCCGCAGGCCGCGCGTCTTGGACACGCGCGGATCCATGAACTCGTAGAGCCGCTGCGTGGTCTGCAGGGCAGCCGCCTTAACCGCGTCGTCGGCGAACGTCGATGCCCGCTCAATCACCTGCGGCATCGCCTCGGGCGCCATGGTAAACATCACCTTGGGCTGCGGCTCGCGCAGGAACTCGGCAAAGTCGATCACCTTGTAGGGAGCGCCGTCGACACGCGACAGGTGCTCGACGCACGCATTGCTCTGGGGCACGTAGAACACGCCGCCCCGGGGGATGACGGGCGTTGCCGGCAGGCCTGCCATGTGCTCGCAAATGCGCGCGATGGTCTCGCCCGGCAGCGGGTAGCTGAGCTCGTCAACGCCGTGCGCACGGTCGATGACCTCGGCGCCGCCGCAGCCCACCATCACGTCCACCAGGCCGTCGATGCCCCAGAGCTCGTACATGGCCTCGGTCGCGTGGGCGTCGCGCCCGGTGCACAGACCAAAGAGCACGCCGCGCTCGCGCAGAGCGCGGATCGCGGCCACGGTGCGCGGGGACACCGTGTGCTCGCTTGTGAGCAGCGTGCCGTCGATATCGCAGAACACGGCTTTGATGTGGCTGAAGGTGGCGTCCATGGGGCCCTTTCTGGGTAGTGTGGCGGTGTTGGATGTATTCGTGAGCGGCGTACATGGTATACCAAGGCGCGAGCCGTTGGTACCCGACCGCCACAAAGGTGCCTGGCCCCTTTGTGGCGGCTTGTGGTGCTCGGGTCTCAGCACAATCCATCACAACATTCGACGCTTTTCGGCAAAATCGCGATTTTCATCGAATGTTGTGACGGTTTCTTACCGCTTTACGGCACGATCCAAATGATTTCGTCCAAACAGCAGCAACGCCGCAGGGACCGCCGTCACGACCATGCCTGCCCCCACGAGTGTCCGTTGTACGCCAAATGTTGCCGCCAGCCACGGTGCAACCGCCAGAGGGGCCACGCCGGCGAACATGTTGCCAAAGCCCATGACCGAGTTGACGCGACCGAGCTGCTCGAGCGGAGCCGTCGTTTGCACGATGGTGTTGTGGAGCGGGTTGACGACACCCCAAGCTATGCCCAGGGCGACCTGGCCGACAAGGGCCACACCCACGTACGGCGTCCCCACATAGAGCAGGCTTCCCAGGCCCACGGACATAAGTGCCACGAGCAGCGTTTTTAGGTTTACCAAGTGCGGCGGCAAGCGGAGCGCGAGCACGGCACCCAGCACCGCGCCCACGCCCGAAGCCGACGAGAGCCAGCCCATCCACTCAACGCCGACGCGTAGGACATCGCGATAGAAAAACGACTCGAGCGGATCGAAGGCTCCGTAGCCAAAGTTCGAAAGAAAAATGATGCAGAAAAGTAGCGCGAGGACGCTGTTGGTGAAGACTGTCTTGATGCTGGCTGCGAAGGTGGCGCGGGTGGATGTGCTGGGGTTGGAGCTTTGTCCCGCACGCTCCCTTTCCTCTGCCGAATCGGCATCCGCATCTCCGGCGACATGGCTGGTCTGCGGCCTAAAGCCCCAACCGGCGACGAGCGCCAGTACGGTAAAGATCATCATGAGCACGAACACCGCGCGCGACGACGCAGCCGCCGCGACAAAGCCGCCCAGCGTGGGGCCAACGATGATACTCACGTTTGAGAGCATGGCGATGGCGGAGTTGATGTCTTTGAGCTCAACGGGGTCGTCGGTGAGATACGCCGGATAGGACGTGGCGATGGGCTGGGCGAATCCCATCACAAAGCCCAGGAGCACCGCGCCGGCAAGGACTGTTCCGGTCGCGCTGCCAAAAACGAGGATCGCCGCGCCAGTTGCGAGAGCGCCGATGATGCTCAGCAAGAAATGGCGGCGCGGACCCCAGGCGTCGAGCGCCGCGCCACCCGCAAAGGATCCCATGATCACGAATACATTCATAAACAGGACGGCCAGCGATGTCGCGACGACCGAAGCGCCGTCCGCATAGGTGAGCGTCCCGATGACGCCGATAAAGTAGCTGGTCTGGAAGCCGGTGTAGATGAGAAAGCGCATCGCCACCAGGCGCTTGGCCTGCATGGACAGCGATGATTGAGGCTTTGAGAAAAGAGAGGCGAGCATGGAGACTCCTTGTTTCATACGAATACGGGCGGTGGGCATTCGCCACCGTCTGTCAAATCAATCTATTCGCAAGAAACACTAAGGACGCATCAAGCCACTTCTCTCCGTTTTTCGCCCGTCATGAACTACTTGGTAGATTGTAAGGCATGTCCCACACATCTACTAAAGCAAAAACCACCACAAAGGTGCCGGCACTTTTGTGGTGGAAATGGCGTTTGCCCAGATAAAACCTGCCAAAATAAACCTGTCCTTATTTGGCAGGTTATGGCAGCGCAGCGAGCCGGCCCTTAAAGGTGATCTTGGATAAGATCGCAGATGGCTCGGGCGTCGTTGATGTTGATGGCTCGGGTCGCAAAGCCGGCGTCGAAGGCCTGGCGTGCCAGAGCCTCGTTGCAGGCAAGGGCCAGCGTGTGACCGTCGACCAGGTCGAGCGAGCTCTTGCCGCGCAGACGGTCGACACCGGAGCGCGCGACCACGATGTTGTCGAAGCCCTCGGTCTTGTAACCCTCGATGATCACCACGTCGACATCGTTGTAGCGCGACAGCAGCTCGCGCGCGGGCATCTCGTCCTCCTCGCGCGTATCGGCGTACTCCGCCCAGCGCGTGGCGCAGATGAGCCCCACGTGCTTGGATCCCGCTTGGTGATGACGCCAGGTGTCCTTAGCGGGTACATCGATATCAAAGCCGTGATGCCCGTGATGCTTGAGCGAACCCACGCGCAGGCCGCGGCGGGTGAGCTCGGCGATAACCTTCTCGACAAGTGTGGTCTTGCCCGAGTTTTGGTAGCCGATAAACGCGATCGCGGGGACGGCCGGGGCCGGAGCTGCGGGCGCGATGGCGACGGGCGTGCTCGCGGGCGCGGCACCGTCAGCGGCCACGGCCTCAACGGCAGCGGCCTGACGCTCTGCGCGGTCCCACACGCCCGAGCGGCCGCCCTCCTTGTGCAGCAGGCGCACGTCGACGATCTCCATGCCGCGATCGACGGCCTTGCACATGTCGTAGATCGTTAGACACGCGGCGCTCGCTCCAGTCAGAGCCTCCATCTCGATACCAGTCTTGCCCGTCACGCCGGCCGTGACCAGCACGTGAAAGCCAACCTGCCCGTCCGCACGCGCCGGTGCCCAGCCCTCGGGCACGTCCTCGGCCGGCGTCCCCGCCGCAGCGATGGGCGCAATGTCGCACTTGCTCTTGGTAATGAGCAACGGATGGCACATGGGGATGATATCGCTCGTGCGTTTGATGGCCATGATGCCCGCCACGCGCGCGCAGGCAAGCACGTCGCCCTTTTTGGCGCGGTCCTGCAGCACCATGGCCTGCGTCTCGGGATGCATGAGGATGGTGCCCTCGGCGATAGCGATGCGATGGGTCTCGGCCTTGTCGGACACGTCAACCATGCGCACCTCGCCCTTGGCGTCCACGTGCGTCAGCTCGTCGCGACGGGCGTCGCGGGCGGGCTCGATGGCAGCACTGGCAGACGGCTGCGCGCCTGCAACGGCATCGCTGGCCGCAGCCGTGGCTTTGTGGGCAGACATCGCGGCCCTGCGAGCGGCCTTGGTGGCATCGGCGTACCTGCTCTTGGCCATATGATCATCCTCCGATTTGGGACATAAATCGTTGCGTGCCCTCAATTATCGCGTGTTCCTGCGGTTTGTGGGCCACGGCATCGCGCCAAATCGAAAGTACCTGCATATCATCACCACGGCGCAGCGCCTCACGCACCGAATACTCGGCATCGCTGAACAGGCACGGACGCACGTTGCCATCGGCCGTCAGGCGCAGACGGTTGCAGTTCGCACAAAAATGGTTGGACATGGCGCTAATAAAGCCGACCGTTCCCGCCGCGCCCGGAAAGTGCCAATAGCGCGCAGGGCCTGCGCCGGCAGGAGCGTCGTTGATGTCGAGCGGCTCGAGCTCGCCCAGACCCACCGCGGCGGCCCCGGCATTGATGCGCGCCCGCAACTCGACGCTCGGCACGGTATCGCTCGCGTCCCACAGCTCGGGATTGAGCGCGGGCGCATGCGGGTCCACAGCGCAATGCGAGCTCGTACGCTCGTCGCCAATGGGCATGTATTCGATAAAGCGCAGATGAATGGGGCGATCGACGGTCAAGCGCGCGAGGGCTGCCACATCCTGGTTGAGCCGGCGCACAACAACGCAGTTGACCTTAACGGGTTCAAAGCCCCAAGCCAGCGCCGCGTCGATGCCAGCCATGGTCTGCTCGAGTCGACCTAGACGCGTGATCTTTCCAAACAGCAAGGGGTCGAGCGTATCGAGGGAGATGTTGACGCGGTTAAGCCCGGCATCTTTGAGCTGCGGTGCCAGCTTGGGCAGCAGGGCACCATTGGTGGTAAGTGAGATGTCCTCGATCTGCGGAATCGCGCGGATGTCGCGAATGAGCGGGATGATGCGGCGGCTGACCAGCGGCTCGCCACCCGTCAGGCGCACGCGGCGAATGCCCTCCCCCGCCACCAAGCGCACAAAGCGGGCTATTTCCTCGGCACTGAGCAGCTCGTCGTGCGCGCGGGGTGCCACGCCAACGGCCGGCATGCAGTAAATACAGCGGAAATTGCACTTGTCGGTAACGGCAATGCGCAGGTAGTTGATATCGCGGCCAAAGCCGTCATGTTGCACGCGCCCGTCCACGCAGTCCTCCCCTCGTGCAGCGATTTATTCTTCGGGAAACATAATACCCCACGGGAAGAATGGGTCGACATGCGTACGACAGGACAGGTCGCTTCGAGCAAAACGGACTTCCCAAGCCCATCCTCAACATCCAAACCGTCCCAAAAATCGATGATTTTCTTCAATATCGAGAAAAGCATCGATTATTGAGACGGTTTGCCTGCTCACAATGCCCCGCAGAAGGGTCAGAACGCCCCTAGAGGCCACCATTCCAGTTGCGAATCACGAATTCCCGCAGGTCATTCTGCCGTTTCTGGAACACCTCGCTTCGGTCGCACTTGAGACCCATAGCGAGCGCGATGGCATTCATCGCCCGGTGCAATTGCAGCTGATGGGCAAACTGAGTCCCGGTGAGAACGATCATCCTAAAGCCCAGCGCGCTCAGCACGGTCATACGCTCCGCATCCGACGCGCCGCGCTGTTTATCAAGATGGTCCGAACCGTTGTATTCAATCCCCGTACCGCTTGCAGGCGCATATACGTCGATCTCGAAATACCCGGCCTTAGCGAGATATTTGAACTCGTTGGGAACATCGACCCGATGGTTGAACTCGACCCTGGTGTACCCTAGCCCGCCCTGAGAACGCTTCGCGACGACCATGATTGCGGTGGCCGTCTCCATGGGCGACCGCGCTCCATCGTGCACGCGCTTGAGCACGGCGGCCGCGCGTATAGCCCCCTGACGAGATCGGTTCTCATTGCAATAGGCAATCAAGTCGGCAACGGTATACCTCTGCCCCATCTCGATATAATCGCCTGTCGACAGATGATTCAAATGGTATCGGGCGCAGATTTCGTAGCCATATTCCAGCTGCTCGGGCTCACTCATCCACGAACCCGCTTGGACAAAGCACATGACCTCATCAACCACCAGAAGGCCCTCTGCCACCTCGATAAGATGGTCTGAAGGTACCGGCGCCCCAAACACGTGGCATCTAAATCCAGCCGGCGTCGAGCGCTCAAAATCGAAGTTGACGAGCGTGTCGATATGATCGAGCTCTTCTCGTGGAATACCAAGCGAAACCAGATAGTCGGTAACAATCCCGACAGCCGTTGAAGCCCTCAGCCCCTTAGCATCGAGTCCCAATTTGGGCAGGCTCGCGGTCGGCTCCGCCTCGTTGGCAAGCGAGTCCTCATCGTATAGGCTGCTTGCTCGCGAGAGCGGCTCGGACGGGCGCGCCACGTTGTGGTACAGCCAGGCAGTCTTATGGGACAGGACGATCGGCAGGTCCATGAGCCCTCCAATGGAGTCGGATAACCAACCTTATTCCCCTGCCCGCGGGTCCGCACACCTTCGTGCGCAAGAAAGCGATTCCACCCGGTCGAGTGGCAGAAATACCATCACAACATTCGATGCTTTTCCCGATTTTGGCGAAAAACGTCGAATGTTGTGATGGTTTGAGGCGAGGTGAGGGGCACGGAAGGGTCAAAGCATCATGCTCGAACGGGTTAATCCAACTCTTTTAAGCCATGCGCCAGCTGCCAGTACTCGCCGTGCTGGGCGAGCAGCTCTTCGTGCGTGCCGCGCTCGATGATGCGGCCGTGTTCGAGGACCATGATGGCATCGGCGTCGCGGACGGTGGACAGGCGGTGCGCGATCATAAAGGTGGTGCGTCCGCGCATGATGCGGTCCATACCGCGCTCGATGAGCTTTTCGGTACGCGTGTCAATGGAGCTCGTGGCCTCGTCCAGGATGAGCACCGGCGGGTCGGCCACGGCCACGCGCGCGATGGCGAGCAGTTGGCGCTGGCCCTGTGACAGGTTAGCGCCGTCGGCCGTAACCGGTGTGTCGTACCCTCTAGGCAGGCGGCGGATAAACGAGTCGGCGCAGGCGGCCTCGGCAGCGGCGCGCACTTCCTCGTCGGTCGCGTCGAGCTTGCCAAAGCGGATGTTCTGCGCAATGGTGCCGCTAAACAGGTGCGTGTCCTGCAGCACAATGCCGAGCGACCCGCGCAGGCTGGCCTTGGCAATGTGCTTGACGTCGATGCCGTCGTACGTGATCTCGCCGTCATCGACCTCGTAGAAGCGGTTGATGAGGTTGGTGATGGTCGTCTTGCCGGCGCCCGTGGAGCCCACAAACGCAATCTTTTGCCCCGGCTTGGCAAACAGGTTGAGGTCCGTGAGCACGCGGGCGCCCGGCACGTAGGAAAAGTCCACGGCATGGAAGCGCACGTCGCCGGCAAGCGGGACCAAGCCGCACGTGAGCTCGATGCCGTCGGCGGCCACCGCGCGGCCCGACTCATCAACGGCTGCCACGTCATGCAAGTGCCCGTACGCGCCCACGCCCTGGCCCTCGGGAATCTTCCACGCCCACGCGGCGTCGCCCGTCTGCACCAGCTCCACGCAGCCCTCGTCCACCTCGGGCTCAAGGTCCATAGCCGCAAACAGGCGCTCGGCACCGGCCAACGCGTTGAGCAAGAAGTTGCCGAGCTGCGTAAACTGGTTGATGGGCATGGCGGCCTGGCGCACAAAGACCAGGTAGCTTGCAAGTGCGCCCACATCGGCGAGCCCCTTGATGCAGAGCATGCCGCCCGCCACGGCGACGATGGCATAGTTGACGTAGCCAATCACGACGGTCATGGGCACCATGGAGTTGGCATAGCTCACGGCGGCGGTACCGGTGCGGCGAAGCTCGTCGTTGCGGCAGGTGAAGCCGGCGACATTCGCTGCCTCACGGTTAAAGACCTTGATGACCTTTTGGCCCGAGACCATCTCTTCGATATATCCGTCCAGGTCGCCAAGCGATGCCTGCTGGGCAGCAAAGAAACGCTTAGAGCGCGCGCCTGAGTAGCGCGCATACAGCACAATGGCCGCATCGCACACGAGTGTGATAATCGTGAGCTGCCAGTTAAGGATGATGAGCATA
The DNA here is from genome assembly GCA_037320555.1 of Collinsella sp. Lineage (GTDB taxonomy): Bacteria > Actinomycetota > Coriobacteriia > Coriobacteriales > Coriobacteriaceae > Collinsella. Next base: position 32,440 of record JAYBVN010000034.1, read on the forward strand.
GCCGTGGTGCCCACAACCTGAATGGCGGCCTGAATCACGTTGGCAAAGCTGTTGTTGAGCGCCTCGGAGACGGTGTCGACGTCGTTGGTGAAAAAACTCATGATGTCGCCCGAGCGCGTGCTGTCAAAATAACTGAGCGGCAGCGTCTGGATGTGCGCGAACAGGTCGCGGCGAATATCGGACACCACGTGTTGGGCCGCGCGCACCATAATCTGCGAGTAGCCCAGGGCCGAGAGCACGCCCGCAGCGTAGATGATCGCCGTCAGGATGACCTGCTTGGCGAGCAGTTCCTCCCCGCCCGTGGCCAAACCGTTAACGATGGGGCGCACCATGTAAGTGCCGGCGAGGCTCGCGATGGCGGCAACGGAGGCGAGCACGCCCACCGCGAGCAACGAGAACTTGGCATGCCCCATGTAGGAGAGCAAGCGGCGTACAGTGCGCTTGAGGTCGGCCGGGCGTGCTTGGGCTGCGGTCTTAGGCATGGCGCTCACCCCCTTCCAAGGGTGATCCGCATACGACGGAGGAAAACGGATCATTCGCGCAACCATCGTCGCTGCCGTCGCCGGCGTCCGCGTTCCTCGCAAACTCCATCTGCGAGGCATAAATCTCCTGGTATATGTTGTCGCCCGCTAGCAGTTCCTCGTGCGTGCCCACGCCGTGGACACGACCGTCGTCCAATACCACAATGCGATCGGCATCCATGACACTCGCGATGCGCTGGGCGATGATGAGCACGGTCGTATCGGAAATCCGGGCGATGTGCTCGCGAATCTTAGCGTCGGTCGCCATATCGACCGCGCTGGTGGAGTCATCAAAAATGAGCACGCGCGGATGCTTGAGCAGCGTGCGCGCGATGCACAGACGTTGCTTCTGGCCACCCGAGACACCGGCGCCGCCTTGGCCCAACTCGCCGTCCAGCCCGCCGATGCGATCAAGGAACTCGTCCACGCACGCCGCGCGGCAAGCCGCGAGGAGCTCATCGTCCGACGCCTGCGGATTGCCCCACTGCAGGTTCTCGCGCACGGTGCCCGTGAACAGCACATTCTTTTGCAGCACAATGCCCACGGCGTCGCGTAGGGTCGCGAGGTCGTAGTCACGCACGTCACGTCCGCCCACAAGCACGGCACCCTCGGTAGCGTCGTACAGGCGCGCAATCAGCTGCACAAGCGAGCTCTTGCCCGATCCCGTACCGCCGAGGATGCCCACCGTCAAGCCGCTCTCGATGCGAAGGTCGATATGCTCGAGCACATCCTCGTCTGCATCCGCGCGGTATTTAAAGGAAACGTCGCGAAACTCGATACTGCCGTCCGCTGGTGCCGCAATCGCGAGGTCTCCCGCGGGGTTGGCGATAAAGGGTTCCTCATCGAGCACCTCGGCGATACGGCCCACACTCGTAAGAGCGCGCGTGAGCAGCAAAAACACGTTAGAAATCATCATGAGCGAATTCATGATCAGCAGCACGTAGCTCATAAAGCCCGTGAGAGAGCCTACACCCAACTTGCCGGCGAGAATCATGCGGCCGCCAATCCACAGGATGGAGAGCGCAGCCACGTACATCGACAGCTGAAACACCGGCAGGTTGAGCACCGCGCTGCCAAAGGTCTTTGTCGCAGTGCGCGCGAGCTCGGTATTGACGGTGTCGAACTTGGCCTCCTCGTGCTCGGTACGAACGTAGGCCTTGACGGCACGCACGGCGGTGAGGTCCTCCTGTACCACGCCGTTGAGGTGGTCCATCGAGGTCTGGAGTTGGCGGTAGAGCGGGCTCACGCGATAGGTGATGACGCCCAGTACGATTGCCAGCACAGGCAAGATGATCGCAAAGACGGTGGCGAGCGGGCGCGACAGCATCAGCGCGTAGATAAGGCCGACGATAAGCGTCACCGGGCCGCGCACCATAGGGCGAAAGCCGTTGCCCACAGCATTTTGGATAACGGTGATGTCCGTGGTCATGCGGGTGACGAGCGAGCTGGCGTCGTAGTTGTCCAGGTTGCCAAAGGCGAGCGTTTGAATCTTTTTGTACTCGGCCTCGCGCAGGTTGGCGCCTAGGCCCGAGGCAACGCGGGCGGACGTGCGGGCATAACCCAAGCCCAGTACCAGCGAAAGCGCAGCGCACACCAACATGTACGCACCCTGTAGCAGCATGTAGTTGATATCACACGCAGGCACGCCCACATCGATGATGTTGGCCATGATGACCGGGATAAACAGCTCGAGCACCGTCTCGACCGACACAAAGAACACGCCGAGGATGGCATCGCGACGGTATGTCCCTAGATAGGAAAACAGTATTTTGAGATTGCGCACGCAGGTTCAACCCCCATCAAACGTTGTTCGCAAACGCACGTATTATTGCGCGCCGAATAATGGTGTCAAGTATTCCGAAATCGTTTTCTGCAAGGTTAGCGCCGGCGGCGAGTTCTCGTGACGTGTGTCCATATTCACTCGGAATAATGGTGCGCGCGACTTATTTCGCCCCACTGCCAACATAAACCTTGACTCTACAATCGTTGTAGGGTTTTCACTACACTGGTAGCTAAACGAACCCAGCCAGAAAGCCCCGCCCATGGAACACGACCTCACACGCGGCAATGTCCTTAAGACCATCGCGGTCTTTGCCCTGCCTTATATGCTCTCGTACTTTTTGCAGATGCTCTACGGCATGGCCGACCTGTACATGATGGGGCAGTTTAGCGGCGCTGCCGGCATCACCGCCGTGGGCAATGGCGCGCAGACGCTCTATATCATTACCGTGACGCTCGTGGGCCTGGCCATGGGAACGACGGTCATCGTCGGCCACGCCGTGGGCTCGCGCCGCTTCGATCGCGCCGAGACCGCCATCGGCAACACCATCACGCTGTTTATGGGCGTCTCGGTGGTACTGGCCGCTGTCCTGCTCGCACTGTGCCCGCAAATCGTGGCACTCATTGGCACGCCAGCCGAGGCGGTCGAAGGAACCGCCGCCTACCTGCGTATCTGCTTCATGGGCATTCCCTTTATCGCCGCGTACAACATCCTCTCGGCCATCTTTCGCGGGCTGGGAGATTCGCGTTCGCCTATGTACGTGATCGGCGTGGCATGCATCATCAACATCGCGCTCGATTATCTGTTTATCGGGCACATGGGGCTCGGCCCCGTGGGCGCGGCGCTCGGCACGGTAACCGCCCAGACGGCCAGCGTCGCCCTCGCACTCGTGTGGCTCAAGAGCCGCCGCACGAACATCCACGTTAAGCGCAGCGACCTGCGCCCCCAGCCCGAGGTGCTCGGCAGCATTCTTAAGATCGGCGTGCCCGTGGCCGTGCAGGACGGCTGCATCCAGGTGGCGTTTATGTTCATCACCGTCATTGCCAACCACCGAGGGCTCGTCGACGCCGCCGCCGTGGGCCTGGTCGAGAAGATGATCAGCTTTTTGTTCATTGTGCCGAGTTCCATGGGTGCCACCGTCAGCGCGCTCACGGCGCAAAACGCCGGCGCGGGCAAGGGCGACCGCGCATGTCAGGTGCTTAAAGACGCCATGACGATCTCGGTGGTGTACGGCTGCCTGATCACGGTGCTGATGTGGCTGGTGGCGCCGGCGTTTATCGGCTTTTTTGCCAAGGACTCTGCGGTGGTCGCGGCCGGCACCGGCTATATGCGCAGCTATATTTTCGACGCGATTTTTGCCGGCATCCACATTTGCTTTAGCGGCTTTTTCGCTGCGTATGGCAAGAGCTACATCGGCTTTGCGCACAACGTGCTGGCCGTGGCGCTCATTCGCGTGCCGGGCGCGTGGCTGCTGTCGAACGCCTATTCCGACACGCTGTTTCCCATGGGCATCGCTTCGCCGTGCGGGTCGATTCTGTCGGCAGTCATCTGTGTTGTCGCGTTTACCGTGCTCAACCGACGCGGGGCTTTTGACAAGTTGGCAGCGTAGCGGGGCAACGCGAAATCGCCCTTATCGACGACATCATCAGCGACGACCCCACAACCTACGTGACGCAGATCACGGTGCCGGTTGCCCCGTCCAAATAAGAACTGCCCAGAAAACGTTCGGCTGAAGGCAGAATCTTGACGTTATAGGCCATATTTTGCCTCAAGGTCATCGAGAGCCTCAAAGGCATCACGCGCCATGCCAGCAGCACGCTCCCGCTCGGCCACAGCTATACGAGCCATCAGACGAGCCTTAGCCTGTTCCTGAACCATGAAGTCATAGTCTTCAGACCGAAGTACAACAAATTTGCTATAGCCGTTTTTTGTAACAGTCACTGGACCAGGAGCCTCCCAACAAGCTCGCCAAACGCCGGGGACAGTCCCCGGTGTGGCGGTTTTACTCCTCCGGAATCGGAAACGCACGGATGAACTCTGCAGGCGAGAAGGTCTTGATGGTCGAGCGCACAAAAGCGGCGCGGTCACGCGTGATAATAAAGTCCACGCCGGCACGCTCGGCCATCGCACGGATACAGCCGTCCTCAAAGTCCGGCTCATCGGAATAGGCGGAGGCAAAACAAGCCTCTTGGTCGAGAGACTCTACCGAGTAGCTCTTAAGGCAGTCGCGCACTACCTCGCGCCCGCGCGCCTCGCCGGCCTGTTTGGTGAGAATGTAATACGCGTCCTTGAGAGAGCAGGCCGAAACAACGCCTTCGATAAGCCCCACGTCGACGAGCCCCTTGATCGTTTGCGCCGCTGCGTGCTCCGGCCGGCCCGGAAGCACGCAATCGAGCAGAAAATTGGTATCGAGAAATGCTCTCATAGGTAGCGCTCCCTCGCGACGCGCTTTTCATCTTCAACCGTCATCGTATCGAGCGGCGTTCCTTTTGGCATTTTGGCTACGATATCGAGATACTCCTGGTAGTCCTCATTCTCCGCGAGCATCTCACGGATCTCCTTCCAGGTGATCTTGGGATGCCACATCGTACCCACGTCGCGCTTGGGCTTGTCCGAGCCGCACGTCGGCTTTGCACCCCCGCGCTCCTGGGCAGCGTCATATTCCACTGCAACCGGGCTTTGATAGTCGAGCGGCACGATCTTGAACAACGGCTTGCTCCGCTTGAAGACCACAACCTCCTCGCCCTCATTGGCAACCTTTTCGGCCACCTGCGTAAGGTTTTGGCGCAGTTCCGAAAACGCGACGGTAACCATAACTGCTCCTCTCAACATATATCTTCACTGCTAAGTATACACGTTAATGTTAATGTTAAAGTGTATAAAACTCATCACAATGGGGCAGCCCCGTTGTGGAACCTCACTGCGGGGCCCCTTTGCTTTGTATGAATCTTCTATCGCTCCGGAACGACACCGCTCCGCAGGGTCACCCTCAGCAACCTACATGACGCAGATCATGCTGCCCGCCACCACGCCCAAATAAAAACCTCCCGGAAAGTATCAACCTTTCCGGGAGGTTTTCTAATTTGATTATCGATGTCCTAAGCCTGGGGCACCTCACCAGTAGCCAAGATCTGCTCGAGTGCATCCTCGTCCAACACGGGTACGCCTAGCTGCTCGGCTTTGGTGAGCTTGGAGCCCGCCTTGGGACCGGCAACCAGATAGCTCGTCTTCTTTGACACACTGCCCGAAACCTTGGCGCCGAGCACCTTGAGCGCCGCGCCCGCCTCGTCGCGCGTGCGGTTGACGAGCGTGCCGGTGAGCACGAAGGTCAGACCCGCGAGTGGCTGTGCATCGGCGAGCTCGCCCGCCACGCCAGCGTCAGCTGCAGCTTGCGCGTGTGCGGCGCCCAAATCGACCTCGAGCGACAGACCCGCCTGGCGCAGGCGTTCCAGCACGGCGAGATTCTCGGGCACGGCCAGGAACTGCTTGACGCTCGCCGCAATCTTGGGACCGATGCCCTCGCACTCGGCAATATCCTCTTCGCTCGCCAAGATAAGCTTGTCGATCGACAGGAATCGCTCGGCGATGACCTCGCCCACACTCTTGCCCACATGGCGGATGCCCAGGGCAAATAGCACGCGACCAAGCGGCTGGCTCTTGGACTTGTTGAGCTCGGCGATGATTTTCTCGGCCGTCTTGAGGCCCACCGGGATAGGGTCGCCCTTCTTGACGCCCTTTTTGCTGTTGGAGCTGGCATAGGTACGCCCCGTGTCTAGCCCGGCGATATCGTCGACCGTGAGCTGGTAGAAGTCGGCGACGTCGTGGATCAGGCCGGCGGCGATCATCTTGTCGACGATCTCGTCACCCAGGCCGTCAACGTCCATGCAGCCGCGGCTCACCCAGTGGAGCAGACGCTCCTTGAGCTGCGCCGGGCAGTCGATGGACACGCAACGGTAGGCAACCTCGCCGTCCTCGTGGACCACGGGACTGCCGCACACGGGACAGACCTCGGGCATGTGCCAGTCGACCGAATCGGCCGGGCGCTTGTCGAGCACCGGGCCTACGACCTCCGGGATTACGTCGCCTGCCTTGTGCACGATGATGGTGTCGCCCTCGCGCACGTTTTTGCGGCGGATCTCGTCGATGTTGTGCAGCGTGGCGCGCGCGATGGTAGAGCCGGCGACCGTCACCGGGTCGAACTCGGCGACCGGCGTGAGTACACCGGTGCGGCCCACCTGGATGCGAATTTCGCGCAAGACGGTCTGCTTTTCCTCGGGCGGGAACTTAAAGGCAATGGCCCAGCGCGGCGCACGGGCGGTAAAGCCCAGGTCGAGCTGCTGCTGAAAGCTATCGACCTTTACGACCACGCCGTCGATGTCGTAGTCCAGGTCGCCGCGGTGCTCGAGCGCCTGGGCACAGAACTCGTGGACCTCGGCCGGCGTGGCGCAACGAGCCACGTTGGGGTTGACGCTAAAGCCGGCGCTACGCAACCAATCGAGGAACTCGCGCTGGCTGTGGACGTGCAGCGGGTCGGTATCGGCGATGGCGTAGATAAAGGTGGCCAGATCGCGGCGCGCCGTGACCTTGGGGTCTTTTTGGCGCAGGCTGCCGGCGGCGGCGTTGCGCGGGTTGGCGAAGGGGTCGCGGCCCTCGGCATCGGCCTCGTCGTTCAGGCGCACAAAGCTGCCCTTGGGCATATAGACCTCGCCGCGCACCTCAATGGTGCGCTCGCGGTCGGCGCCCATGTGGACAAGCGCTGGCTCGGACAGGTGCATGGGCACATCCTTGATGGTGCGCACGTTGAGCGACACGTCCTCGCCCGTGGTGCCATCGCCACGTGTGGCCGCACGTACGAAGGTGCCGTTTTGGTAGGTAAGGGCCACGCCCAGGCCGTCGATCTTGAGCTCGCAGGTATAGGTGACGCTACCGGCGCCGAGCGCATCCTCGGTGCGTTGGAGCCACGCGTCGAGCTCATCCAGGTCCATGGCATCGTCCATGGAATACATGCGTGCCATGTGCGTGACCGGCGTAAACTGCTCGCTCACGTAGCCACCTACGCGCTGAGTATAGCTGTCGGGCGTCACCAGGTCGGGGTAGGTCGCCTCGATTTCCTGCAGCTCAACGAGCATTTTGTCAAAGGCGGCATCCGTGATCTCGGGTGCATCGAGCATGTAGTAGCGATACGCGTGGTAATCGAGCTCGTGGCGCAGCTCGGCCGCGCGCGCTGCCGCCTGGGCACGGGCGTCGATCGGTGCGGCTGCTTCCGCGGTCGTGGGCGTTTCGGTATCGATGTCCACGCCGTCACCAAACAGGCTCGATTGCTCCATAGCGGCACTCCTTCGCTCGATTTCAAACGGATACTAGAGTACCACCGGTCGCAATGAGGCCGAATAGCGGTCTCGAACCGCACCGAATCGGCAGCCGCCAGACTGGAGTGGACAGTTAGTTCAGATACGTATAAATCCTAGAGCTGAATCAGGCACGAACACCCCTGTTTCAACTAATTTGGGCTCCTCGAGACCATGTAAACGTCCCGCTCTCCCTTCCAAACACCCATTCGAGCCCCATCCCAATCAAAAATTGCTCAAAACGCATCCCAAGCTGCCCCAGATTTATACGTATCTGAACTAACTGTCCAGACCATTCCGGACCAGGCCTCTTGTCAGCCCCAAGCGATCCGTTTTCCTCCGTCCCCAACGGATCAATAAGAAAAGAGGGGCTGTCCCACACTTGGCGGGACAGCCCCTCTGGCTTCGGCATATGCGAAACGGCTCGCTAGTAGCCCTGGCCGTAGCCCTGGCCCTGACCCTGCTGGCCCAGCAGCTCCTCCAGGTACTGGCGCAGCTGCTCGTCGGTAATACCGCCGTTGCCGGTGTCGGTCGAGCTGTCGTCCTGCTGCTGGTTCTGCAACTCCTCATCGGAGCCCAGCTCGACCGTGACCTTCTTCTCGTCCTTACCGCGCATAAGCGTGATCTCGACCTTCTCGCCCACCTCGTGGCTGCGCAGTGCGATGATCAGGCCATCGGCGCTCGTGATCTCGTCGTCGCCCAGCTTGGTGATGACGTCGCCCTCCTGAATTCCGGCCTTAGCAGCAGGACCATCCTCAACGACGCTCGCCACATACGCGCCGCTATCGGTGCTCAGCTTGTTGGTGCGGGCGTTAAGCGCATTGACGCTCGAAAGTGTGGCGCCCAGATACGGATGAACCGGCGTCTTGCCGCCGATGATCTGGTCGGCAATGTTCTTGGCGTAGTTAACGGGAATAGCAAAGCCCACGCCCGAGCTGGAGCCCGAATAGCTCTCGATGAGCGAGTTGATGCCCACCAGCTCACCATTGTCGTTAACGAGCGCGCCACCCGAGTTGCCCGGGTTGATGGCGGCATCGGTCTGGATCATGTTGGCATAGATAGTGTTACCGTTGGTAGAGCTCATGGCCGTGGAGCGATACAGTGCCGACACAATGCCCGTGGAGACAGACTGCTCGTTGCCGAACGGCGAGCCGATGGCCATGACCCACTCGCCCACGTTGAGCTTGGAGGAATCACCGATCTCGATCGGCGTGAGCTTGGAGGCGTCGGCATCCTTGAGCTTGATGACGGCCAGGTCGCTCGAGGCGTCGTTGCCCACGAACTCGGCCTCGTAGGTGGTGCCGTCGTCCATGGTCACCACGTACTGGTCGTAGCCGTCGACCACGTGGTTGTTGGTGAGGATGTGGCCCTCGGTATCGAGCACCACGCCCGAGCCGACGCTGCCCGAGCTGTCCGACTCGTCGGCAGACTGCGAAAGCGAGCCATTCTGGCTACCGCTCGAAGTGGCGGTAATGGAAACCACGGAGGGCAGGGCCTTAGCAGAAACGGCCTCGGCCAGCGTGGTATCCTCGGAGTCAATGGTGATCTTTTGCGTCGACGAACCCGAAGCACCCGCCGTCACGGCATTCTTGCCGCCACCGATATCGAGCGTGCCGCTCATAATGAGCGCAATGACCAGCAGGGCTCCGCAGGCACAGCCGGCAAGCGCCGTAATAAAGATCGGCAGCTTTTTGGTCTTGGTCTTGACCACCGTGTGCTTGTTCACGACCTGCTGGCCACCCAGCGGCTTGCCGGTCTGCGTGTCGTAGGCCTGCACGTAGGGAATGTTGCTGTCGGCAGGCGTCGACTCCACCTGCACGCGCGGCTGCTGCTGGGTCTCGCCGGCGTTGCCCGCATCCTGGGGACGCTGGGAATCGTACTCGCTCATAGCTGCGATCCTTTCGTCAAATAACCAAAGGCCCGCCAAACATGTGGCGGGCCATCATTGTTCACGTTGAGTTGTACCCCAATATGCGGGCGAACGTGTATGAGAACGCAATCTTTTAGGAAGGCTTAAGTTCTGCTGCAGACCCGAAAGGACCCGGCCTACGGCAAAACCACCACAAAGGTGCCTGTCCCCTTTGTGGTGGAAATCTAGTCCTTAAACAGATAGCCCACGCCGCGGACGGTGGTGATGTGTGCCGCGATCTGCGGGCCTACCTTGGAGCGGATGCGTCGAATGTGCACATCGACGGTGCGCGTGCCACCGCAGTACTCAAAGCCCCACACGCGGTGCAGCAGCACCTCGCGGCTGTAGGCGCGGTTGGGGTGCGTCGCCAAAAAGCTCAGCAGCGAGTACTCCATCAGCGTCAGGTCGATGGGCTCATCATCGAGCGTCACCTGGTAGGTAGCCAGGTTAATCTCGAGGTTATCGATGTTGAGCACATCGTCGGCGGTGACGGTCTCCTCCTCGCCCATCAGGCGCTGCGCACGAGCCTTGAGCTCGTTGGGTGTCGCCGTGGGGCATACAAAGTCGGCATGCGCGTGATTGGGCAGGCGCAAGGTACCGAGCGCCTCGTCGTCGACGATCACCAACATGGGGACGCTGCCACGATCGTCAAGCCACTTGGCAATCTGATCGATACGGTCGCTGCGGATGCCGTCGGAATCGAGAATCAGCAGGTCAAAGTCGTGCGCCGCAGTCGGCGAATCGGGGGTTGCCAGGCTCACCTCGACACCCAGGGTGGTCGTCAAGCTGCGGGCAAACTCGTGGAAGCGCGTCGTGCGCGCCATGAACAGGGCACTCTTTTCGGACATATCGGCCTCCAAAGAAATGAGCTCAATCGTACTGGAACAAGCCAGCGCGATTAGGAGTTCGCCAGGTAGTGCTTGATCTCCCACTCGGTGATCGTAGACTCAAACTTATGCCACTCGTCGCGCTTCTTTTTGAGGAAGAAACTGTGGATGTGCTCGCCGAGGGCATCCTTCATAAACTGCGAGTCCTCAAACACGTCGAGCGCCTCTTTGAGCGAACGCGGCAGCGGCGTGTAGCCGGCCTCGAGCATCTGGCGGTCGGTGAGCTTGAGCGTCTCGGCCGTGGCCTCGGGCGGGAGTTCCAGCTTGCGCTCGATGCCGTCCAGACCAGCCGCCAGCGTGACGGCGTTGACCAGGTACGGGTTGGCCATGGGGTCGGGGCTGCGAAGCTCGATGCGCGTGGACAGCTGCTTGCCGGGCTTGTAGACCGGAATGCGGACCATGCTCGCGCGGTTGCGCAGGCCCCACGTGGCGTACTGCGGCACGGAGTCGCCGCCTGTGGTGATGCGCTTGTACGAGTTGACCGTTGGGTTGGTGATGGCGCTGATCTCGCGGGCATGCGCCAGAATGCCGGCCATATAGTGCTTGGCGACGTCGGAGAGGTGGTACTTCTCGTCGTCCTCGCCCCAAAAGACGTTGTTGCCGTCGTGGTCGAATAGCGACTGGCACAGGAACATAGCGCTGCCGTCCTCGCCCGCCAACGGCTTGGGCATAAAGGAGGCGTGGCAACCGCTCTCGTAGGCCTGCTGCTTAATGATGAGTTTGGCCGTGGTGATGGCGTCGGACATGCTCAGGGCCTCGGCATGGCGCAGGCTCATACCGTGCTGCGAGCGGCCGGCGGCGTGGAAGGTGTACTCCACGGGCACGGACATCTTCTCGAGCGTGAGGACCGTGTTGCGGCGCAGGTCGCGGGCGGCATCGCTCACCGAAAGATCGAAGTAGCCCACGTTGTCGAGCGGCTCGGGCGTGTGCTCGTCGGGGAAGTAGTAATACTCCAGCTCGGCGCCCACGTTGAGCAGATAGCCAGCCTTCTCGGCCTTGCGGAACATGCGGCGCAGGGCATCGCGTGGATCGCCGGCAAAGGGCTTGCAAACGGGAGTGCACACGTCGCAGAACACGCGGGCGACGCCGTTGTGGCTCGGGCGCCACGGCAGGATCTGGAAGGTCGAAGCATCGGGAAACGCCAGCATGTCGGCTTCCTCGGGCGTGGCAAAGCCCTCGATGGCGGAGCCGTCAAAGCCAATACCCTCCTCAAAAGCGACCTCGAGGTCCTCGGGGCTAATGGCAAAGTTCTTGAGGCGGCCGAGAATGTCGACAAACCACAGACGCACAAAGCGGATGTCACGCTGCTCTACGGAGCGAAGTACGTAATCGATGTTCTGCTGGTTCATGTCGCTCCCCTTTCTTTCGGGCGGGTTTCGACTGGTCTATATCGCAGATACTATCGCAGAAAAATGTTTCCGCAGGGTTAAAGCGTATCAAGCGCTCAAAAAACGTGCGCGAACAGGCCGTTGCGAACGAGCGGCTAGCGCGAGGTCGATGCGCGGTGTTCGATGTGGCCGGGGATCTCGATGCGTTTGGGCGCCAGCTTTGCGGCCTCGCCCACGGTGGTGGTAACGACGTCGATGCGCTCGGAAAGGCGCTCGACTACGCGCTCGGCAATGGTGAGGGTGTCCTGCGCGGCCGTGGTCACGCCACCAAAGAGCACATGGTTCCAGGGGTAGTCGTCAAACGTCGCGATCTTGAGCCCCGCCGGCAGCGAGGGTCCCAGCTGCGCTAGCGCCTCGGTCAGACGCAGGAAAACCAAGCCGTTGACAGCAATGAGGCCGAGCTTTTTACCTGCATAGCCGCGGATGGTCTCGTCCAGGCGGCCGACGCCCGTGGCGCCCCCGTCGGCCAGGGTGACGACCTCGCCGGCAAGGCCGCGGTGCAAAAGCTCGTCGGTAAAGGCCTCGGCGCGCTTGCGACGCACGGGGCTGTCGTCGCTTGCCTCGGTGAGCAGGCACAGGCGCTCGCTGCCAGCGGCGGTCAAGGCGTCTACCAGGCCGGCGACCAGCTCACGGTTGTTAGATGTCACCAGATCGACACCGCCGTCGGCAACGTCGCGGTCGAGCAGCACAACGGGCAGGCGCCCCGCGGCCGCGGCGATCGCCTTGTCGTTGCCTCCGCAGGTGTTGACGACCAGGCCGTCCACGCCGGCATCGATAAGTCTGGTGAGCGACTCGGCCTCCTTGGCGGGATCGTTGCCGCTAATGGCCGTCATGAGCGAGCAGCCGCGCGCGGCGGCACTGGCGGAAAGGCCCTCGAGCATAGCGCTGGAGAACGGGTTGGCGATGTCGGCCAGGATCACGCCGATGAGGTTGGTGCGCGAGCTGCGCAGATTGCGCGCGGCAGCACGTGGGCGATAGCCGGTGCGCTCGATAACCGCCGCGATGCGAGCGCGGGTTTCCTCGGTCATCTGCCCGGGGCGGTTGTTGAGATAGCGCGAGACCGTGGCCGGGCTCACGCCCGCCTCGGCGGCAATGTCCTTGATTCTCATCTGCGCCATGGCGCACCCCGTTTCCCAATTGTCAGCAGTCTGAGCCATTTTAGGCATTTTTTTAAAAATCTCGCTTGCAAAACGCTGTAGGTGAGTATACTACAACTCGAAACGAAACCGATTTCGTAAACCGATTTCGGCGAGCGTTGGCACGCAGGTGCAAAGACGCACCCTACCGTCTTGGCACCTGCGTGCCAACGCCATATCAAAGGTGTACGCACGAGTAAAAGGAGCTGCGCGACCATGGGTAAAACGGTTCTTACCTTCGGCGAGATCATGATGAGGCTCTCGCCCAAAGACCACCTGCGTATTGAGCAGGCAACCGAGTTTGACGTCCGCTACGGCGGCGCCGAGGCCAACACTGCGCTTTCCCTGGCCTACCAGGGCGACAAGGCCGCTTACGTCTCCGTTGTCCCGGCCAACCGTCTGGGCGAGTGCGCTCTGCGTTCGCTTAAGGCTTACGACGTCGACACCACGCGCGTCGTGCGTCAGGGCGACCGCCTTGGCTCCTATGTCTTTGAGGTCGGTGCCTCGCAGCGCGGCAATGGTTGCGTCTACGACCGCAAGTACTCTGCCATCAACATGGCCAAGCGCGACGTCTTTGACTGGGACGAGATCCTCAAGGGCATCGATGTCTTCTATTTCTCCGGCGTGACCCCCGCCGTCTCCGATGAGATGGCCGCCGCCTGCAAGGAGGCACTCGCCGCCTGCCGCGCCAAGGGCATCACCACCGTGTGCGACGTGAACTATCGCGGCAAGATGTGGTCGCCCGAGAAGTCGCAGGCCACCATGAAGGAACTCCTGCCGCTCGTCGACATCTGCATCGCCAACGACGAGGATGCGCCCGCCGGCCTCGGCATGACCTGCGTCTCTGGTTCCCTTGCCCATGGCATCGAGGAGCGCGACACCTACGTCGAGATGGCCCGTCAGATCTGCGCCGAGTACGGCTGCAAAAAGGTCGCCTCGGTCGTCCGCAACATCTCCTGCGTCGAGCGCTCCATCTGGATGGGCATGCTCTTTGACGCCGAGAGCGGCGAGCACTGGTTCTCCCCTGCTCACGACGTGCACGTGCTCGAGGGCGTTGCCGCCGGCGACGCTTTCAACGCCGGCCTCGTCCATGCCCTCACCAACGACTTTGACCCGCAGGACGCCGTCAACTATGCGATTGCAGCGTCGATCCTCAAGCTCACCATCAAGGGCGATTCCAACTTGGTGACCGCAGACGAGATCGCAGCCGTGGCATCCGCCGCCGACGGTGGCACCCGCGTCGCGCGCTAATCCGTCTCCATTCCGCGGGCCGCAGCTTTCCAATCCCATACCCCTGCGGCCCGCTCCCCGATTCCTCCGGTCGGGCAAAACCACCAGTCCCATTCCGGTTTTGCCTGGCATTCCCTACATGACTGGTCGAGCAGCTGGTTTTGGAATTGCTTGAACCCCAAGCAGTGCCTCCGATAACCAATCCAAAATCGGCTCCTGACCAGCATATTTGGCAATCACGCGCCCATGCGCGCCATACATCGAAAGGAACATTATGTTCGACCAGTTCTACACCACGCTTGAGTCCCTGGGCATCGTGCCGGTCGTCGTGCTCGACAAGGTCGAGGACGCCGCTCCGCTCGCCCACGCCCTTATGGCAGCTGGCATGAAGTCCGCCGAGGTCACCTTCCGCACCGCCTGCGCCGCCGAGTGCATCGCCGCTATGGCCGAGGCCGAGCCCGAGATGTGCGTTGGCGCCGGCACTGTCCTGACCGTCGAGCAGGTTGAGCAGGCCCGCGCAGCCGGTGCCAAGTTCATCGTCTCCCCGGGTTACAACGAGGACGTTGTGAAGCACTGCATCGACATCGACCTGCCTGTCCTTCCCGGCACCGTAACCCCCTCCGAGGTCACCGCAGCCGAGAACCTGGGCCTCAAGGTCACCAAGTTCTTCCCCGCGTCCCAGTATGGCGGCCTGAACACCATCAAGGCCCTCGCCGCTCCGTTTGTCGGTCACCGCTTTATGCCCACCGGCGGCGTGAGCACTGCCAACGTCGAGGAGTACCTGAGCTCCTCCGCCATCATCGCCTGCGGTGGCACCTGGATGGTCAAGCCGGCCCTGTTTGCCGACGGCGACTTCTCCAAGGTCGAGCAGATTGCCCGCGAGGCCATGGACGTCGTCAAGAAGGTCCGCGGCTAGGTTTAGCTCTCTATCGTGAAAGGGGGCGTGCCCTAGACCTCGCCCCCTTTCTTTTAAAGCGGCTCGGAAGCGCGCCGTTTCCGTCACGGACAAGAACCGAAAACGTCTTGTATGCTGATAGAACGTGACGGAAGCGACACGCCCCCGAGCCGCTTTGCCTACTCGGTTGGCAACCGCGCTCAACTGAGCCACTTCGACAAAAGCCGAGCCACCAAAACAGCTGCGGTGCCGTCTGGAGGAATGGACCCTTGCTTCCGGTCTTTTCCTCCAAGCGGCGCCGCAGCTTTTTCGTGCCCCTATTTCACCGCAACTTATATGGGGATTGATTAGATGAACGAGTCTTTGGACAGCTCAAAATAGTCGGGATGCAAGGCGATAACCGGGCCCTGCTCCTCGGGCATCAGGTGCAAGTGCGTCTCTGCCAGATAGCTCGCCGTATCGGTGTCGCCTTCCTTAATGGCCTCCAAAATCCGACGGTGCTGACGACGAATCGGCTCCCAATCCAAATCCTGCGACACCATACGCAACCAGTTGTATCGCTCAAAATGCGTGTTGATGCTCTTCATCCAATCCCACAACATGTGACGACCGGCAATCTCAAAACATGTCTCATGGAACAGGTTATCCAGGTCAAAGAAACGGCGCGTTTCGCCATGGTCGAGCGACTCGGACTCGGTAAGAATCTGCTCAAGCCGCTGCTTTTGCTCGGGCGTAGCAGCCGAACAGCATTTAATAAGCACGCTTCTCTCGAGTTTCTCACGCAAGAAACAGGCGTTCTCGGCGCGTTCCATGCTGATCTTAGAGACGTAGGTGCCGCTTTTGGGACGCGTTTCCACCAGCTCCTGCTCACGCAGGCGCACAAAGGACTCGCGAATGGGCGTGCGCCCGATTCCCGTCTCTTTTTCCAGACCAATCGCCGAAAGGCGTGTGCCGGGCTTGAGCTCGGCGTAGATGATCTTGGAGCGCAGTGCGTTGTACGCCTGGTCTTGCAGGCTCTGATAATGCTGGTGCTGTTCCATAAAGCCCTCGGATGAAGCCTCGGTTGATCGAATACCACCATGCAATACTATCGCATCCCCCGCCCCCTCATAAGTTGCGGTGGAATAGTTCCTGTTCAAGGCCTTCAGCAGCAAAAACAGGAACTATTCCACCGCAACTACAGCCAACGAGTTGTTACGATTAGGTGAACGTTCACTTTTTATTGTTTTTCTCTTCGCAAATAAAATCCCGTGCGTATACTTAGGCTCAAACGAAACCGATTTCGTTGAGCGTGGGCAATATGATGCTAAGACGCACCCTACCATCTTGGCATCTTATCGCCCACGCAATGCCATTTGCTTTCTTCCCGTCTCGTTGGACCTTTAGTCCCATTCCGGCACAGCGAGACACTTCCTAGACGACTGACCGTGGGGCCGGCTTTTCTGCTTTTGCAGCAGTGCCTCCGATAACCCTCTTTTGCCGGCCCGGGTCAGCTTTTTCGCACAACCGAAAGGACGGGTAGCAACATGCGACCGCTCATCATCATGCATGGCGAGAACATCGACTGGTGCCATACCGTCATCAGAATGCTGATGTATCTGGTGGGCGTTGCAGTACTGGCACTCGGTATGAGTCTCCAGACGGCATCCGGCCTGGGCGTCGCCGCGCTCACGTGCTTTGCCACAACCCTATCCATGCTCACTGGCAAGACGCTCGGCTTTTGGATCACCGCAACCTACGTCGCCTACATCGTGGCGCAATTAGCCATCTTGCGAAGCGAGTTCCAGCCGCGCATCCTGCTCGAGTTGTTCTTCTCAACGCTGATTGGCGGCTTGACCGACCTCTTCATGGCGGTCAACCCACTGCATCCCACGGCACTCCCCACACAGATTGCGACCATGCTGCTCTCCCTCGCTGTCACCGCATTTGGCGTAAGTCTCGTCGTCAACATGGGCGTTGTCCCCAACGCGCCCGACGGCTTGGTGCAAGTCATTGCCGAAAAGCTTAAACGCCGCTTTGGTGACGTAAAAATCGTGTTTGACTGCTCACATGTCGCCGCCTCGCTCGCGTTGTCGCTGATCTTTATGTACAACCTGGGCGGCTTTGGCGTCACGACCGCCATCTCGGCACTGTTCCTGGGCCATGTCATCAACGTCGCCAACAAGCTGTTCGCCCAGCGCTTTATCCGCGCGGCATTTGGAAAATAGCACCACCGCAAAACCCGCGAGTAGCGCTTACTTTGCTATATCTCACTATACTTTGCTATATCTTGCTATATCTTGAGCAAAGGTGGCTCACATGCAAACAAACCCTTTTAAGCCCACAGCAGGTAAAACACCTCCCACGATTATCGGCCGCGAAGATGTACTTGAAGAATTCAGTGAAGGCCTCACCAACGGGCCTGGTGCCCCTGGGCGCCTAATGCGCATAGCCGGCGTCCGTGGAACGGGCAAGACGGTCCTCCTTGACGAGTGCTCACGTTTGGCGCAAAGCCGTGGCTGGACGGTCATAAAAGAGGTCGCAACCGAGGGACTTTGCCAGCGCATTCTCGAACAGCTGCAGCCCAAATTCCAGGCCAAACACGCCAGATTTGAGCCCACCGTAGCTGGCATATCCATCGGCAGCATAGATATTGAGCGAATCGGCCCATCGCTACGCGACGCCATGAGACAGACAATATCCAAGAATGGAAATGGCCTGCTCATCACTCTCGACGAGGTTCAAGACGCAGAGCTCGATGAGGTCCGAACGCTCTCCATTGCGATTCAGCAGGTTATCGGCGAAGACCTTGATATCGCCTTTGTTTTTGCTGGGCTGCCTTCGATGATTGAAAGCATCATCAACGGAAAGACACTTGCGTTTTTGCGCCGCGCCCTCCCCTTTGATCTGAAGGCTGTGGCAGTAACTGAAGTGTCGTACTCCCTCGAGGAAACCATTGAAGCGTCTGGCATGGAGTTGCAGCCAGGTATTGCCGGCCAACTTGCCGAGGCAACGCAGGGCTATCCTTTCATGATCCAACTCGTTGGATACTACGCATGGCAGTTGGCAAGACGCGCACATACAACGATTATTGGAGAAGAAGAAGCCGAGCGTGGCATTGCAACGGCACGCGAACGCTTCTGCGCCATGGTGATTGAGCCCGCGCTGCAGCGCATTCCGCCCACGTGCATCGCTTATCTGCTGAGCATGGCGTCTTTGGGGCAGACGAGCTCGACCAGCATGGTTGCCGATGCCCTAAACAAAACGCCTCAACAGGTGAGTTCCGTCCGCAGCCGCCTGTTAAGAGAATCGATTATCGAGGCTCACTCGTACGGCAAGGTCTCATTTGCCATCCCCTACATGCGCGACTACCTCTACGAGCACAAAGCCGAACTGGAAGTTGAACTGTAGAAACGGCAACTGCCCTGCAAGACGAAAACCGTTTTCGTACGGATTAAAGCAGACGTAAACGATTTTCGTCTTGATTTGCGTACGGAATTAAGACGTAAATTGCGCTTTCGTACGCTTATCACCAGACGCAAATTGTTTTCGTCCGGCCATGCGTCCCCAATCTAGACGAAAAGAGCCCCGAGCTCGTATTGAACTGCATCCCAATTCTTGGACGGGCGCCGATGCCCTGATCTCTGCCATGTCGAGGTGCGAGATCAAATCCTTGGCGCGCTCGCCGGAGTGGTATGCCTTGTTCGGCGCCACCTTCCTGTAGAGCTTCTTGAGCTTCGTCTTCCCCTTGTTGCCCGGCGGCATCTCCGTCTCAGGTGGCAGCCCTAGGAAGGACAGGACGCCGGGCAGGTCGCACAGCATCACGTCCTCGATGTCGGCCTTGGCCGCCAGGTCGACGACTCTCTGCGCTGTCGGCGAGATGTTCGGGGTGCTGCTACCGCCCGCTGGTTCGGAAGCTGGCGGGCAGTAGCGGGCAGTAGCGGCAGTAGCGGTGTGGCTCGATAGGCCCGAATATCCGTAAGGAAGGTGCTCGCTCTCATATGTGCTGATATGCCTCGCCTCGCGAACCTTGGGATGCTTCCTGAGGTAATCCCTCAATTCGAGCCACTCTTTATGCTCATAACGCTTCGAAATCGTTTCCCCGTCGACAGTTTCCTTCACATAATGGTATGTTCGAACGCCTTCGAACTTGCCGAACCCGTTCTCGACGCTGAAGTTTCTGAACCAGCGCGAAAACCCATTCAGGTCCATGAAGTTGACTTGGGGATGCCTGTCTTTCGTTCGTTCGAATGAGTGGACGAGCGGAGTGCCTTTGACTTGTTCCAGGCCGAAGGCTTCCATTTCGCGGGCCTGCTCCTTTTTCCAGAATTCGAGATACGACGTCAGCGTCTCGCTTATCGAGATCCTCCGCACGCTTTTCTTGCTTTTGGGCGAGCGAACGCTTCGATCGGCCGCGAACTGCTGCTCAATGAGGATGCTTCTGTTCTCGACGGAGACATCGGACCACGTCATCCCGAGGGCTTCTGCCCTTCTCATGTCGGTGTCGAGCATGAGCATCACGCATGTGATGTGCGCGTCCGGTTCTCGATTGAGTAGGATGTCGAGTAGGCGAGCGGCGTGATGGTTCCTTCGCGGTTGTCGTGGAACTTTTTTGCGTACGAGCCGACGGTGTCCCTCGATTTTTGGACGTAGGTGCCGCTGTTGAGTTCTGCCTTGTAGGCTTCGAGTGCGGCGTCGACCTCTCGGCTTTTGGTGGTATGTATGGTCTGCCACGGCGAATAGCGGTATTTGCCCGTGACCGGATCCTTGCCGAGGCTGTGACGGTAGCGCCACGTGTATTTGTCGCGGCGTTGCTTCGTTCCTTTGCCTATGACGAGAGGTCGGTCGTTCATCGTGTTCCTTGCCTGAAGTGCCTGAGAATCGCGCTCGGTTGCGCGGAATGGCGCAAAGGGCTGGGGCGAGTGGGCATTACCCTTGGTGGTGGGCCCTGCGTGGGGTCACACCCCAAGGGTAATGCTCCGCCTGACCGCTTTCAAGCTCGTTGTGGGTCGAATTTGGGTCGAATTATTCCGCGTACTTTTCTTTCGTAAATCTATGAAAACATCAAATGACCTGGAGTTATATTGACTTCAATTTGGGTCGAAATGTCTGAATGAAACAACGTCGTAGCGACCTCATAACCCGAAGGTCGGTGGTTCAAATCAGCCCCCCGCGACCATGAAACTTCAGGTCGGAAGCATAAAAGCTCCCGACCTTTTTCTTTGTCTAGGGGTTTCGGCATCTCTCGTTCTTTGGGTACCTCGAGGCGGGCAATCAGATAGATGCTTACGAGTATCATAGGGTCTTTTTACGTCGCGGTCGTGTCTCGTACTGGTGCGCCGCTCTTTGTGGGACGTGTCACTTTGCCATAGGTTGTCCGGCGGCGGGGCGCAGATCGTTCCCCGTGGCGTCGCTCCTTTCGACGCTACGCTGCCTGGCTACTCGTTCCACTGGTGCTTTTTCATGTCGACGCAGCCGTTGTCTCGGAAGGCGACTCCTTCCTCCGTCAGTAGTGCTCGCTGGTCGGGGAAGTTTGGCGCGAGGCGTCCCGCGTGGTTGACGACGCGGTGGCAGGGATAATCGCCGTAGCGATCCGCCTCGCTCAGCACCGCTCCGACCAGGCGAGAGTTTTTCTCCCTGCCGATGAGGCGCGCTATCTGACCGTACGAGGCGACGCATCCCGCCGGAATCTCTGCCACGACGGAGAGAATCTCATAAACCAAATCTTCGTCCAGGACTTTTCCCATCGTATCGCTCCCGTGTTCGCTTTTGCCTTCGGGGGCGCGGCGCCGATCACCCGTGCTGCGATTTTCGCAGCTCCCCTTACCGAAGCATCGAGGGAAAGCGCGTGCGTGTCAAGGTTGTCTGGTCCAGTTGCTGGCTCGATGCCTCGAGATGTTCGCCTCAAGTGCGACCTGCCCCTATTGGAAAAGGATGCCGAAGATGTATTTGGTGATGGCGGAGCGGCGGATGACCCCCACGAGTTTGCCCTCGTCATCAACCACAGGAAGCTTCTTGAACTTCTTCTTCGCCAGCAGCGCGGCGACGCGGGCGATGCTCTGCTCGGGACGGGCACACACTACCTGGCGCGTCGCGAAATCCATGACGCAGCGATCCTTCAGGTCTTCGATGCGCTGCTCAAGGCTCTGATCGTCGAAGTACAGCATGGACGCGTCGCCGCCCGTGAAGATGGTGTGAGCGCGATGCTGCGCGATGGCTCCCATGACATCGCCGTCGGAGATGAACCCGACCACCTGGTTGCGCTCATCGATTACGGGCATGCTGCTCACCTCGTTTTCGGCGAGCATGCGCACCACGTCGGAAATCGTGCAATCCTGCGTGCAGGTGAACGGCTCTTCAATCATGATGCTCGAAACGGGCGTCCCCTCGAGCTCGAGCGGGATGCGCTCGGACAGAATCTCGGACATCGCTTATGCCTCCTTCGTTTTCGGTGCGGTTTTCTTGGTGCGCACGCTGAATATGGCGCAGATAAGGGAAACGAGGCCGATTGCCGCGCACACCTTGTAAGCGACGCCCGCGCCCACGGCGGTGGCTACTTGGATGCTCGCATCGACGCCGGCCGACGCGGTGACGCTTGTCATGACCGTGATGATGAGCGCCGTGCACAAACCGCCGGCGACCTGGCGGCCGGTGTTCGCGATGGCGTTGCCGTGGGCGATCATGTCATTTTTCAAGGCATTGACACCCCATGTGTTCACCGGCATGTTCGCGAGCGACTGGCCGGCGGACTGCAGCATGCAGAACAGCGCAACCACCAAGATGGGCGTGTTTACCGTCGAAAGCGAGAGCAGGAACAGGGCGCCGGTCATGAGGGCCAGGCCGACGATCGAGATGGCACGCGGACCGAACTTGTCGAACACCACGCCGGAGATAGGGCTGATGATGATGCCCACCGCCGCGGCGGGAAGCATGGCCATGCCGGTTTCGAAGGCCGAAGCGCCAAGCGAGGTTTGCAGCAGCAACGGCAACAGCGTGTTGGTGACCAGGCATGCGGCGTTGATGAGCGTGACGATGATGGCGGCCACGCGGAACTCGCGCGTCTTGAGCGTGCCCAGTTGAAGCAGCGGGTCCTCGATTTTGCCCTGGCGTACGACGAACAGCACCAAGCACACGACACCCGCGACGATCGAGCCGAGCACCACGGGGTTGCCCCAACCCATCGACGAGGCGCTCGAGAACCCGTAGAGAAGTCCGCCGAAGGCGATGGTGGAGAGGACGACCGAGGGCAGGTCGAGCTTGGGGTTCTTCAGCTCGCCCACGTTTTTCAGCATGAACACGCCCAGCACCAGCACGAGAATTGCGAGGGGGACGATGGCGCCGATCATGGTGCGCCAGCCGTACGTGTCGATCACCGCGCCGCCTACGACGGGGCCGACCGCGGGACCCGCCGACATGACGATGCCCGCCATGC
Source organism: Collinsella sp. (assembly GCA_037320555.1). Taxonomy (GTDB): domain Bacteria; phylum Actinomycetota; class Coriobacteriia; order Coriobacteriales; family Coriobacteriaceae; genus Collinsella. The sequence continues at coordinate 54,945 of JAYBVN010000034.1, forward strand.
CCATAGCCGTTCCTCGTTTCTCGACGGGGAACACCAGCATGGGAACCACCGAGACAAGCGGCATGAGCACGCCTGAGCCCGCCGCTTGCAACACGCGACCGATGATGAGGAACAGGAAATCAGGGGCTGCGGCGCACAGCAGCGTGCCCAGCGCGAACACCAGCGTCGCCCCGAAGAATAGCGCGCGGGTGCTGAACTTGTCGATAAGGAACGCCGAAACGGGGACCATGATGCCGCTCACCAGCGGGTATATGGACATGATCCACTGGGCAGTCGAGGCATCGATGGCGAAATCGGACATGATGACCGGCAGCGCAGGCGACATCACCGTTTGGTTCAGTAGCGCCAAGAAGGCACCCAGGACGACGACCGCGACGATGCGGATCTGGGTACCGGTAATGCGCCCATTGGCGGGCGCGACCGTACAATTATCAGACATAAGCTTCCTTCGTATCTATTCGATTCTTCGCCGAAGGCGCGCCGGCCCACGGGCGAAATAACATGCACGTGCTATGCGTGCATCAGATACGACAGGAAGAAAGCGGCTGCTCAGAGCGCGCTTGGGGAACAACAGGAGAGGCCCCGTATACCAGGGGCCGCCGAATTGCGATGTATGCTTTGGTCAAATCCTTCATAGCGGGGAGGTATTCTAGCAGCCGTCTTCGCCCCTTTCAAGGGATGTAACCCAGACGTTGATTTTCTTCACCGAGGCGCCATCGTTGACGGGTGGCGTGCTTCTCTATCGCCACACCGCGGGGCGAGGGAACGCCGCGGCGAGCTTGTACATCGGCTATGTGTGCAGCTGCGAGCGTGTCGCCGGCGCGCGCTGGGCGCCAGTCCGATCCGGCCGACTCTTGCCGACGGTCGGTCGCCGTCCTCCTCCATCTCCGCCTGCTCTGTTTTTGCTCGGCTCCCTTGTCGTATCATGGACGGACGAGAATTGAGCGAAGGCGAGCTCGAAAGCGTGGCGCGCGCCGTCGGCGGGATCGACGCTGTGATCGATCCAAAGGCGAAAGATGCCGACACGGTTGCGCTCGTACAGTATCTTGCTGCCCACCAGAAGTTCGAAAAGGTGCTCGATAACCAGCAGATTCTTCGTGAGCCCATCGTTCGCAACGGCCGCCAGGCAACCGTTGGCTACGAGCCTGACGTGTGGAAGGGCTGGGAATAAAGCGGCTGGGAATAAAGTGAAGCGCCCACGCCCGTGGTTTTATCCACGGACGCGGGCGCTTGCGTAAGACGTCTCTTGTCGTTTGAGTGGAGCGCCCCGGCGGCGCTGAACAACGCGCCCCGGTGACGTGGCTCGGGGCTCTTTGTGCCGCACATCTATGAGAGGAGATATTTGATGCGCATGGGCGCTACTCCATGTAGCCACCCTGAATGGCGGAAACTGCATGCTCGGTAAAGAACTTGAGCGTGCCGGAGGTATAGCGATTAGCCTTGGGCTTCCAAGCGGCTCGGCGCTCGACCAGGACGGCATCGATCTCGGCCGGCTCCATCTCCTTGCCGGCGATGCCCACAATAGACAGCGAGCGCTCGGGGATGTTGATCTGGATAAGGTCGCCCTCCTCGATCAGGGCAATCGGGCCGCCCACGGCAGCCTCGGGCGAAACGTGACCGATAGCCGGGCCCTTGGAGGCGCCGGAGAAGCGGCCATCGGTGATAAGGGCAATGCTCGCACCCAGCTCGGGATCGCTGGCGATAGCCTCGGTGGTGTAGAACATCTCGGGCATACCGGAACCCTTGGGGCCCTCATAGCGAATGATAACGGCATCGCCGGGCTTGACCTCGTGCGTCAGGACGGCGTGGATGGCGTCCTCCTCGCAATCGAACGGACGGGCCTTAAGCGTGGCCTGGAACATCTCGCGCGGAACAACCGTGTGCTTGACGACGGCGCCCTCGGGGGCAAGGTTGCCGTGGAGGATGGCGATGGAGCCGTCGGTACCAAAAGCCTGGTCAAACGGGCGAATGATGTCCTCGCGCTTGAGGTTCCATTTCTCCAAGTAGCGGCCGCACTTCTCGTAGTAACCGTTGTTCTTAAGGTCCTCGAGGTTTTCGCCGAGGGTCTTGCCGGTGACGGTCATGACATCGAGGTGGAGCATCGACTTGATCTCCTCCATGATGCGCGGCACGCCGCCCGCATAGTAGAAGAACTGCGCCGGCCACTCACCTGCGGGGCGAACGTTGAGCAGGTAGTGGGCGCCACGGTGCAGGCGATCGAAGTCGTCGGCGGACATCTCGATGCCAAACTCGCGGGCAATCGCGGGGATATGCAGCAGCGAGTTGGTGGAGCCCGAAATGGCACCGTGGACCATAATGAGGTTCTCGAAGGACCCCTTGGTCACGATGTCGCGCGGGCACAGGTTGTGTTCGGAGAGCCACACGGACTGACGGCCGGCCTCGCGCGCAAACTCACGCAGATCGGAGCTGGTTGCGGGCAGCAGGGCCGTGCCGGGGAGCATAAGGCCCAGGGCCTCGGCGGTAACCTGCATGGTCGACGCGGTGCCCATAAACGAGCAGGCACCGCAGCTGGGGCATGCGTTGTGCTTGGCAAACTCAAGCTCCTCGCGAGAGATCTCGCCGCGCTCGTAGCGGGCAGAAATCGCGCCGAGCTGTTCCAGGGTCAACAAATCGGGACCGGCATCCATGACACCGCCGGTAACGACGATGGAGGGGATGTTGATGCGGCCCATGGCCATGAGGTTCGCAGGCAGGCCCTTATCGCAGCTGGCGACAAAGACGCCGGCGTCGAACGGGGTGGCCTTGGCATGGATCTCGATCATGTTGGCGATCATGTCGCGGCTGGGCAGCGAGTAGTTAATGCCGTCGTGGCCCTGGGCCTCGCCGTCGCAGATATCGGTGCAGAAGTAACGGGCACCGTGACCGCCAGCCTCGTCAACGCCAGCACGGACCTCCTCGACCAACTCAAACAGACCGGCAGAACCCGGGTGCGAGTCGCCGAACGTCGACTCGATAATGACCTGCGGCTTGTCCAGATCCTCGATGGACCAGCCAGAGCCCAGACGCAGCGGGTCCATCTCGGGGCTGATGGTGCGAAACTTGCCGGAACGCGGCTGCAGCTTGGCAACCAAGTCGGCTGCCTCCTGCTGAATCTGTGCCTTGGTCTTCTCGTCCATAATGCTCTCCTCTTTTGGTTTGAACGGTTGTACCAATCGTTGGTTAATGAATCAAGTGTGAATAGGTACCGAGCGATGCACTCGGTGAAAGATGCTTAGCTACGCGAACTAGGCGAAGAACGAAATCACCAGGGCGCAGGCAAGACCTGAAAGGCCGATGAGCGTCTCCATAACGGTCCAGGACTTGAGGGTGGTCTTCTCGTCAATCTCCAGGAACGAGGAGCACATCCAAAAACCGGCATCGTTGACGTGCGAGAGGGCCGTGGCACCGCCGCAGATAGCAAGACAGATAGCGGCACGCATGAGCACTGAGGCTCCGGAAACCGCGGGCATGGCGGCCATAATGCCCGATGCCATGGTCATAGCGACGATGGAGCTGCCGACAGAGGCACGCACCATGACGGCAATCAAAAAGGCAACGACCACCAAAGGCAGCGGTGAGGCCTCGAGCATAGGGCCAATAACCTGGCCCAAGCCGCAGTCCTGCAGCATCCAGCGAATGACGCCGCCGCAAGCGATAACCAGCAAGATCATGCCGACGGGCTTAAGAGAGCGGTCGAGCAAGGCCTTGAGCTCGGCGCCGGAGTAGCCGCGGCGCGCGCCCAGCAGATACATCGCGACGAGCGTGGCGAGCGTCAAAGCGACGAACGGCTTGCCCAGGAAGGCGAGAATCGAGGCGAGCTCGGCGGGCATGGGGATATAAGAGGACAGCGTGCCCAGCAAAATCAAACAAAGCGGCGTGAGCACGATGGCAAGCACCATGCCAAAGGAGGGAAGCTCCTTTTCGTCGCTCGCGCCCTCGGCAGAGGTAAAGTGCTCCGGAACATCGGTAAAGATGCGACCGCCCACGTTGCGACCCCAGATGACGCCGGCGATCGCCATGGCGATGAAGGCGGTAGGGATACCGACGAGAATCATGGTGCCCAGGTCGACACCGAGCGTGCCGGCGACCAGAACCGACCCGGCCGATGGCGGCACAAACGCATAACCAGCGGCAAGTCCTGCGAGCAGCGCGATGCCGTAGTAGAGCGTCGACTTTTTGGTCTGCGATGCCACACTAAACGCAAGTGGGATCAAAACGACCACGCCGGCCTCAAAGAACACCGTAGTGCCGATAACCAGACCGGTAATGCCCAGCGCCCAGCTGGAATGACCCTGCCCAAAGGTATCGATGAAGGTCTGGGCGATCTTCTTGGCGCCGCCGCTCTCCTCAAGAATCTGGCCAAACATCGAGCCGAGGCCAATGAGCAGGGCGATGTTTTGCAGCGTGGTTCCCACGCCCTTGGTGACAGTGTCCGCCACCAGGTCGAGCGGCATACCGGCGCCGATGCCGATCGTGAGCGCCGAGACCATCATCGAAAGCACGGGATGCAGCTTGAGCTTAATGATGAGCGCAAGCAGCAGCGCGATGCCCACGATAGCAGCGATGACCAGCCTGGTGGGGTCGGCCATAAACGTTGGGTCTGACATCTTTCCTCCAATTCATCAGACCTTTTGAATTCGTCTGATGACTATAGCGTGTTTTCAATAGGTCTGATGTTTAAAAGGGAAAATTATTTAAAATACATCTGATGTATTTCCTAAACGATCTATTTTTTGCGGTAAATAGCGGCTCACAGCTCCCTATTGTCGGAGCGAATCGCTGCGACTCCTGTCGAATGGGCTAGAATAGCTCTGATGAATTCTTTTGATATGAGGTGAAGCGTGGCACGAGCCGATTCGGGACTCCCCGAGCAGATTTCCGAGAAAATCATTCAATTGATCTTGGATGAGCATCTTGAGCAAGGCGACCGCCTGCCCAAGGAGGCTGTGCTCGTCGAGCGCCTGGGTGCTGGCAGGAGCACCGTACGCGAAGCAATGAAGCTGCTGCAGTCGCGCAACATCGTGCGCATTAAGCAGGGCTCGGGCACCTATGTGGCATCAAACCCCGGCGTTGCCGACGACCCGCTGGGCTTTACCTTTATCGACGACAAGCAGCGTCTGGCGCGCGACCTACTCGAGGTGCGCTTTATGATCGAGCCGCAGATTGCACGCATGGCAGCCGAGCACGCAACCAACGACCAGGTCGCCTGTATCAAAGAGCTCTGCGACGAATCCGAGCGCCTGGCCGAGGCCGGTGAGGATTACTCCGCCGCCGACACCGCGTTCCACAATGCCATTGCCGAGAGCTCCGGAAACCTCGTCGTTCCCCGCCTGATGGGCGTGCTCAAGGCATCCGTCCCCCTCTTTATCGACGTGACCGGCAAAAAGCTCGTCGAGGAAACTATCCGCACGCACCGCGATGTGGCCGACGCCATCGCCTCGCGCAATCCCACCGCCGCGCACGACGCGATGTATCTGCACCTGGTGTATAACCGCAACATGATTGCGGAGGGCGCGCAGGAACAGAGCGAATAAACGTCCGCGCGGCAAGGGCGAGATCACCGTTTACCTTTTAAAAGTGAACGTTCACCTGATTTTAGGAGAATCTGACTTTTAATTCCCCCTCTTCTCCTATACTGACCTTGTATGAAAAGCAAGACTTATATAGATGAACGTTTCTTTTGAAAGGATCGCTATGTCTGATCTTATGGACAGCTTCCGCCTGGATGGCAAGGTCGCGCTCGTAACCGGCGCCACCTATGGCATCGGTATGGCCATTGCCGAGGCGCTCGGAGAGGCCGGCGCCAAGATCGCCTTTAACGCACGTCACGCCGACAAGGTCGCCGAGGCCGAGAAGCACTACCGCGAGCTGGGCTTTGAGGCCCATGGTTACGTGGCAGACGTCACCGACGAGGCCGTCGTCGCCGAGCTCATCGCCAAGATCGAGGCCGACTTTGGTACCACGCCCGATATCCTGGTCAACAACGCCGGCGTCATTCAGCGCACCCCGATGCTCGACATGAGCGCCGAGGACTTCCGTCGTGTCGTCGATATTGACCTCAACGCACCGTTTATCGTGTCCAAGGCCTGTCTGCCCGGCATGATCGCCAAGGGCCACGGCAAGATCATCAACATCTGCTCGATGATGAGTGAGCTGGGCCGCGAGACCATCGCCGGCTATGCCGCGGCCAAGGGCGGCCTGAAGATGCTCACCAAGAACATCTGCTCCGAGTTTGGCGAGGCCAACATCCAGTGCAACGGCATTGGGCCCGGCTACATCGCCACGCCGCAGACCGCGCCGCTGCGCGAGACGCAGCCTGACGGAAGCCGCCATCCGTTTGACCAGTTCATCATTGCCAAGACGCCGGCCGCCCGTTGGGGCACGCCCGAGGACCTGAAGGGCCCCGCCGTGTTCCTGGCTTCCGACGCGTCGAACTTCGTCAACGGCCACATCCTCTACGTCGACGGCGGCATCCTCGCATACATTGGAAAGCAGCCTCAATAAGCGTCACCGCAACTGCCCACATCAGGTTTCATCCACTCGTTTTTCATTTGAGTTGCGGTGAGATAAGGATTGGTTTTGGCTTCTATCAGGCAAAACAGTCCGTATTTCACCGCAAGTTAGAAATAGAAAGGTAATTCGCAATGAAGATCGCTCTGATCAACGAAAACTCTCAGAACTCCAAGAACCCTATGATCGAGGCTGCCCTTAAGAAGGTTGTCGAGCCCATGGGCCACACCGTCTTTAACTATGGCATGTATGCCGACGCCGACTCCAAGCCCCTCACCTATGTGCAGAACGGCATCCTGGCCGCCGTGCTGCTCAACTCCGGCGCTGCCGACTACGTCGTGACCGGCTGTGGCACCGGCGAGGGCGCCATGCTCGCCTGCAACTCCTTCCCCGGCGTGCTGTGCGGCCATGTTGCCGACCCGCTCGATGCCTACACCTTTGCCCAGGTCAACGACGGTAACGCTGTCGCCATGCCCTTCGCCCTCAAGAACGGCTGGGGCCAGGAGCTCAACCTCGAGTACACCTTTGAGAAGCTCTTTGGCTTTGGTTCGGGCAACGGCTATCCTGCCGAGCGTGTTGAGCCCGAGCAGCGCAACAAGAAAATCCTCGACGGCGTCCGCGCTGTGACTATGCGTCCGCTCGTCGACGTTCTGGGCGAGATCGATCAGGACCTGGTGAAGGGCGCACTTGCCGGCGAACACTTCCAGGAGTACTTCTTTGCCAACGCCACCGACGAGGCCATCATCGCCAAGGTCAAGGAGATCCTGGGCCTCTAATCGCACGACTCATTGCAGCTAACGCAAGCGGCGGTCGTCCCACGTACGGGACGACCGCCGCTTTTTGCTATCTACCGACTGACGCCGCGGGGACAGGCCCCATGCGCCAAGGGATTAACTAGAGCTCGCAGGCAATCTTGTAGCCGTCGCCGATGGCGTCGCGGATGTTGCCGCACTTGTTGGCATCGCCCAACACGTGGGTGGTAACGCCGGCTGCAGCAAGGTCGTCGGCCAACTTGGTATTGGGACGATAGCCCATGGCAAGTACCAGCGTATCGGCATCGGCGATGGTGTGGATCTCGCCGTCCTTTTCGTAGCTGATGGCATCCTCGGTAATCTCGGTCACCTTGGCCTCGGTCAGCACGTGAACGCCCTTGGAGAGCATGCGCGTGATGAGCACCGCGCGACCGGCGCCGCCCTCGTTGGCGGCGAGCGTCTTGGTCATCTCGATGACGGTAACGTCGCGATTGGCCGGCGACAGATCGTTGACCAACGGGGCCAGGTAGTCGGCCGTCTCGCAACCGACGGTGCCGCCGCCCACGATGACAATCTTCTTGCCCGGGAAAGCCTTGCCGCCCAATAGGTCGTCAGCCGTCATGACCTGCTTAAATCCCTGCATGAAGGCCGGGGCGATGGGCTCGGCGCCATAGGCCAGGACGACCTCGTAGCCGGCGTAGTCACGCTGAATGTCCTCGGCAGTAAGCTCGGTGCCAAATACGCACTTCACGCCGACCTCGGCCAGGCGACGGTACTGATACTTGATCACGCGGGTGAGTTCCTGCTTTGCCGGCGGAACGGCCGCGATGCGCATCTCGCCACCCGGCTCGTCCTGTTTGTCCACGAGCACCACGTTATGACCGCGCTTGGCGGCAATGTAGGCTGCCTCCATGCCCGCAGGACCAGCGCCCACAACCAGTACGTTCTTGGCCTCGGCGGCAGGCTCGTAACCGGCCTCGTCGCGCTCAACATCGGGGTTGACGGTGCAGGAGATGCGCTTGCCAAACATAATGCCGTTCAGGCAGCGCAGGCAGCCAATGCAGGGGCGGATATCGTCGGCGTTGCCGGCAGCGGCCTTATTGCAGAACTCGGCATCGCACAGATTGGCGCGGCCCATCATGCAGATGTCGGCAGCGCCGTCCTCGATCAGCTCCTCGGCGATCCAGGCCTCGTTAATGCGACCGACGGTGGCGACGGGAATGTTGACGTGCTTTTTGATCTCGCGCGAGCAGGCGGCATGCGAGGCCTGCTGGGTACCGGCGGCGGGAATTGCGGAGCCGCGCTTGATGGTGGTACCACCCGACACATGAATCATGTCGACGCCGGCCTTCTCCAGGCGACGCGAGACGTAGATCATGTCGTTGAGGGTCAGGCCGCCATCGGTGTACTCATCGCCCGAAATGCGGACGTCGATGATAAAGTCCTTGCCGCAGCGCTCACGAATCTCGGCGATGACCTCGAGCAAGAAGCGCATACGGGCGTCGAGCGAGCCACCATACTCGTCGGTACGCTTGTTGTAGAGCGGAGTCAAAAAGCCGCCGAGCATGCCGTGGGCGTGTGCCGCATGGACTTCAACGCCATCGACGCCAGCCTTCTGCATACGCACGGCAGCGTCGCCAAACTGATGCGTGAGCTCGTGAATCTCGTCGACCGTGATGGGGCGCGGTGCCTCGCGGGCATAGGACGGGCCCACAAAGGACGGAGCGATCAGGCGCGGCGTGCCCGGAATGTTAAAGGCCATGTAGGCGGGGTGGAAGAGCTGCGGCATGATTTTGCAACCGTACTCGTGGACGGCCGCGGCGAGCTTTTCCCAGCCAGGAATAAACGTGTCGTCGTAGCAGCACATGTCACCCGGCAGATAGGTATAGGTGGGCTCGACCGTCACGACTTCGGTGATGATCAGGCCCACGCCGCCCTTGGCGCGGGCACGGTAATGATCGACCAAATCGTCGGTCACATAGCCATGATCGGCCAGGTTGGTGGACACCGGCGGCATAAAGACGCGGTTCTTGACCTCGGTCGTACCGACCTTGATCGGGCTAAAGAGCATCGGATAGGCGGAGGACTCCATACAGGGTTCCTTTCGTTTGAGCCGCTGGGCGGCAGTTGCTAACGTACCTATCGTATCAGTATCCGCCGCAATCGCACTCGCTCGCACTCCCCACCTTCAATCCCGACCCTCACAAAAAAGTTGCGGTGGAATACGGAGTAGATGAGGCTTTTGACAGGCAAAACAGTCCGTATTTCACCGCAACTGATGGGCGGGGTGGAATTGAGGGCTCAGATAGTCAGTCACGCCCTCATCCGCCACTCCCTCACCTACAGCGCGCCGTCCAGCATAAGGTTCACCTTGAGCACGTTGACCGTGGGCTCGCCGAAGACGCCCAGGAATCGGCCTTTGGTGCACTGGGCGATGATCTCGCGCACCTCACCTTCGCTCTTGCCCGTGGCCTTGGCAAGGCGCGGGACCTGGTACTCGGCGGCATCCGGAGAGATCTCCGGGTCGAGGCCGGACCCCGAGCACGTCACCAGGTCGACGGGCACAGCGTCCATATCGGCATCGGGGTTGGCGGCGCGGATCTTCTTCACGCGCGCGTCCACAAGCTGCCGATACTCCTCACTCGCCGGGGACAGGTTGGACGGGGCACCATACGCCATGAGCTCGCCGTCTTCGCCTTCGACAATTGACACGTTCTGGATACGACCCCACATGTGGGCTTCGTCATCGAAGTTCTGGCCGATGAGTTCGGAACCCACAACCTTGTCGTCGACCGTAATAAGCGATCCGTTCGCCTGGTACGGAAACGCAAGCTGCGCGACGCCGGTCACCACAAGCGTGTATCCCAGGCCGCAGACGATGGTAAACAGCGCGAACACGCCGAGTGCGCGCGATGCGATACCTTTGAACATACATACCTCCGTCTACATCATGCCAATGCCGAACAAGGCCAGCAGCATGTCGATAATCTTGATGAATACGAACGGCGCCACGATACCGCCCAGACCCCACACCAGCAGGTTGTGGGTCAGCAGCTGGCCGGACGAAAGCTCGCGGTACTTCACGCCTTTCAGGGCGGCAGGAATCAGCGCGACGATGACCAGCGCGTTGTAGATAATGGCGGACAGCACGGCAGTCAACGGGCTGGTGAGCCCCAGGATGTTGAGGGCGTCCAACCCGGGGTAGATCGGCGAGAATAGCGCCGGGATGATGGCGAAATACTTGGCGACGTCGTTGGCAACCGAGAAGGTCGTGAGCGAGCCGCGGGTCATGAGCAGTTGCTTGCCGATACGCACGATATCGATGAGCTTGGTGGGGCTGGAGTCGAGGTCGACCATGTTGCCGGCCTCCTTGGCAGCCTGGGTTCCCGTGTTCATGGCCACGGCGACGTCGGCCTGAGCCAGAGCGGGCGCGTCGTTGGTGCCGTCGCCGGTCATCGCGACCAGATGGCCCTCACGCTGGAACGCGCGGATCTTATCGAGCTTGCCCTCGGGCGTCGCTTCGGCCAGGAAGTCGTCCACACCGGCCTCGGCGGCGATGGCGGCGGCCGTCAGCGGATTATCACCCGTCACCATTATGGTCTTGATACCCATGCGGCGCAGATCGGCGAACTTTTCCTTCACGCCGGACTTGATGATGTCCTTAAGGTAGACGACACCCAGCACACGTCGGTCCTTTGCCACGACCAACGGAGTGCCACCCACCTTCGCAATGCGTTCGACGGCCTCGTCGCACTCCTTCGAGAACACTCCTCCGGCAGCCTCCACATAAGCGCGAACGGAATCGGCCGCACCCTTGCGAATCTCGCTGTCGGCGTAGTTCACACCGGACATGCGGGTCGCCGCGGTGAAGGGGATGAACTCCATGCCCTTATCCTCGAGTGTGCGGCCGCGCAGCCCAAACTGCTCCTTGGCGAGCACGACGATGGAGCGGCCCTCGGGGGTCTCATCCGCCAGAGAGGACAGCTGCGCGGCATCGGCGAGTTCTGCCGGATCGACACCGTCGACCGGAATGAACTCAGCGGCTTGGCGGTTGCCCAAGGTGATGGTACCGGTCTTATCGAGCATGAGGATGTCGACGTCGCCGGCGGCCTCGATGGCGCGGCCGGACATGGCCAGTACGTTGGCCTCGTTCAGTCGGCTCATGCCGGCGATGCCAATGGCGGACAGCAGCGCACCAATGGTGGTGGGCGCCAGACAGACGAGCAAGGCAACGAGCGTGGTCACAGCGGTGGGGTTCGCCATACCGTTGAGCCCTGCAGAGAAACTCGAGTAGCAGTACAGTGCGAGCGTCACGAGGATGAAGATGACGGACAGAGCAACCAGAAAGATCTCGAGCGCGACCTCGTTGGGGGTCTTCTTGCGGGCGGCGCCCTCGACCATGGCGATCATCTTATCCAGGAAGCTCTGGCCAGGCTCGCTGGAGATCTTGACGATGATCCAGTCGGATAGCACCGTGGTACCGCCGGTAACGGCAGAGCGGTCGCCGCCGGCCTCGCGGACCACGGGGGCGGACTCGCCGGTGATGGCGGACTCGTCAACGGAGGCAGCGCCCTCGATGACGTCGCCATCGCCGGGAATCTGCTCGCCGGCGCGTACGATCACCAGGTCGCCGCGCGTAAGCTCGGTGCCGGGAACGACGGTGAAGTGCTCCTTGTCCTCAACGGACTCGATGCGATGGGCCTCGACATCCTTCTTGGCCGCACGCAGGGAATCGGCCTGAGCCTTACCGCGGCCCTCGGCAAGCGCCTCGGCGAAGTTCGAGAACAGGTCTGTGAGCCACAGGATGACCGCGATGGCGACCACATAGTAGGTGGGCACACCCGCGTCCTGCACACCGAAGATGGAAGCGACGGCCAGGACGGAGGTCATGCCGGCGGAAAGCCACACCAGGAACATGACCGGGTTTTGAATCTGGACGCGAGGATCCAACTTGGCAAACGAGTCGCGGACCGCGCGGCCCATCATGTCTTTTTGCATAGCCATAAATCTGCGCCCTCCTTTACGCAATCATCTGGAAGAACTCGGCAACGGGGCCAAGCGCCAGGGCCGGGAAGAAGCTCAGGGCACCGATCAGCAGAACGATGAACACGAGCAGGAATACGAACATGCCGTTGGTGGTAGACAGGGTACCGGCGCTCTCGGCGACCTTACCTTTCTTGGCCAGCGAGCCGGCGATAGCCAGCGTACCGATGATGGGCATGAAGCGGGCGAACAGCATCTCGAGGCCGAGCATGACGTTGATCCAGGGAATGTTGCAGTTCATGCCTGCAAACGCCGAGCCGTTGTTGCCGCCGCATGAGGTGAAGGCATACAGCACCTCGGAGAAGCCGTGCGCGCCACCATTGTTGAGCTGGTCGGCAAGACCGGGCACCATGCAGGCGATGGCCGAACACACCAGAATGGCAAACGGAGTTGCCAGGCACAGGACAACTGCCCAGCGCATCTCGCCCGGCTCGATCTTCTTGCCCAGGAACTCAGGCGTGCGTCCGACCATGAGGCCGGCGATGAACACTGTGAGGATGGCGAAGCCGATCATGCCGTACAGGCCGCAGCCCACGCCGCCGAAGACGACCTCGCCCAGAGCCATCTGGAGCATCTGGACAAAACCGCCCAGCGGGGTGTAGGAGTCGTGCATGGAGTTAACCGAGCCGTTGGAAGCAGCCGTCGTGAAAGCGGACCAGGTGGAAGAGGAGGCGATACCGAAGCGGCTCTCCTTGCCCTCCATGTTGCCGCCAGCCTGGCCATCGGTCATCTCGATGTTGACCGCGCCGCCATCTGCCAGCTGCGGGGTGCCCGCATGCTCGTTGAGGGCGATGATGCCGGCGAAGATCACCAGCAGGATGAACATGGCGGCAAAGATGGCCTTGCCCTGCTTGGTGTTTTTGACGCCGATACCGAAGGTGAAGCAACAGGCGGCCGGGATCAGCAGCAGGCTGGTCATCTCGATGATGTTGGTGAAGGCACTGGGGTTCTCATACGGATGAGCGGAGTTCACTCCGAAGAAGCCTCCGCCGTTGGTGCCGGACTGCTTGATGGCGACCTGAGGAGCCGCGGGACCCTGGGGCAGGAACTGCTCGGTGACCACGCGCGCGCCCTCGACAACCTTGCCGTCGACCTTGACCGTGTCGCCCTCGATCTCGGCGCCGTCGATGACGCTCCAGCCGCCGTCTGCATTAGGCTGGACAGCGACGGGCTCTACGAGCTCAGCCTTCTGAGCCGGCTGGAAGTTGGAGATGACGCCACCGGCAGCCAGGCAGATGCCGAACACGAGGTTCAGCGGGATGAGCACATACAGGACGGTGCGGGTGAGGTCGACCCAGAAGGAACCCAGACCCTGCTCCTTGACCTGACGGAAGCCGCGGATCAGCGCGAACATGACCGCGATACCGGTGCCGGCGGAAACGAAGTTCTGCACGGTGAGACCCATGAACTGCACAAGGTAGGACAGGGTGGTCTCACCGGAGTAGGACTGCCAGTTGGTGTTGGTTATGAAGGAAGCAGCCGTATTGAACGACAGGTCCCATGACACACCCGGCAGGTGCTGGGGATTGCCTGGCAAGAAGGACTGAAACGCCTGGAGTGCCACAAGAGCCACGAGGCCGATCCCCGAAAAGACCAGCACGCTCGCCAGATAGCGCCTACACCCCATCTGCTCTGCCGCGTCGATGCGAAGCAGACGATAGACGCCACGCTCCACAGGAGCAATCACAGGCGACAGGAACGTATGCTCACCATCCATGATATGGGCCATGAACCGACCGAGCGGAACGGCCAGGACGACGAGCACGGCAAAGTACAAGATGTACTGAATCGCAGCGTCCATAGTTTACGAATCACTCCTCATCAGAATGTAGATGTAATAGATAAGGAGTCCAATGCAGACGACTCCGATGATGGGAATGAGGATGTCCATTTACCGCCCCTTTCACGCGCGGTCCGATGTCTCGGACGCCTGCTCTCGCAAGCGTCTGGGGACAGTAAACGCTTCTAGGGATTAAAGAGGCGTGAGGGCCGGGGCTCACGTCCTTAAGATGCCGTAAAGATGCAGGTAGAAAGCACTATTGCGGCTGCAGTGCGCCTATACTCGACCTCGCGAGCATACAGTGGCGTCCTCACCGCGTATGCACGCATGGACAACGTTTCAGAAAGGCTACGCTATGCAGCGCGACGCATCGGACACTCGCGTCAACCCAGACCTCATCCTCAAGGCAATTGAGAAAGACGAGGCCGCCGATGACGCTCGAACCAGCCGGGGACACCTCAAGATTTTCTTTGGCTACGCTGCTGGCGCAGGCAAAACCTATGCGATGCTTCAAGCCGCCCACGCCGCCAAGCGGCGAGGTGTCGACGTCGTCGCGGGATACATCGAGCCGCACGAACGTCCGGCAACTGCCCATCTTGCACAAGGGCTTGAGAACGTGCCCTGTAAACTCATCGAGCACAACGGCATTGCGCTCAGCGAGTTCGATCTAGATACGGCTATCGAACGCGCCCCTCAGCTCATCCTTGTCGACGAGCTTGCCCATACGAATGCGCCGGGGTCTCGCCACGACAAACGCTATCAAGACGTCGAGGAACTTCTACATGCGGGAATCGACGTCTATACGACCGTGAACGTTCAGCACATCGAGAGCCTAAACGACATGGTTGCATCCATCACCGGCGTTGTCGTGAGCGAACGAATCCCCGACCGTATCTTCGATGATGCCGACCAGGTCGAGCTCGTCGACATAGAGCCCGAAGACCTACTTGAGCGCCTTCGCGCCGGCCTCGTCTACCGTCCCGCACAAGCCGACCGAGCGCAACAGCATTTTTTTACCGTCGAGAACCTCACCGCACTCCGAGAAATCGCGCTGCGCCGCTGCGCCGATCGCACCGGCCACCTCACAGATGCCGCACGCGTGCTGGGAAACCGTGACTACTACACCAGGGAGCGTATCTTAGTCTGTGTCTCCCCGGCGCCGACCAATCCCCGCATCGTCCGTGCCGCCGCACGCATGGCGAAAGCGTTTCGCAGCGAGCTCGTCGCCCTGTTCGTAGAGAGCCCGCGCACGCAAGCCATGAGCGATGATGAGCGCGCCAAGCTTGCAGCCAATATCGCCCTAGCCGAGCAGCTCGGAGCACATATGGAAACCGTCTATGGCGACGACATCGCGTTTCAGATCTCCGAGTTCGCGCGCCTGTCGGGTATTTCGAAGATCGTCATGGGGCGCACGGGCGAGCGCAGCAGCGTCCGTCAGGCCCTCTTCGGCCGCAAATCTCTCGTAGAACAGCTCATAACATTCGCCCCGAACCTCGACATTTACATCATTCCAGAACAGTCGACTCCGCCCTCCCGACCCAAAGGACGCCGCCATGCGCTCGCCCTGCAGCCGCCCAGCAGCCGAAACGTGCTTCGCACGCTGGCTCTCTCTCTTGCCGCCACGGCGATCGGCACGGCTTTCCGCCATCTGGAATTTGCCGATTCCAGCATCATATCCCTCTATATCTTCACGGCCCTGCTGACCGCCGTCACCACGACGGGGCGTATCTGCACGATCGTATCGAGCGTGCTCTCTGTAGTGCTTTACAACTTCTGCTTCGTCACGCCTCTGTTTTCGCTCGCCAGCTACGACCGAAGCTATCTGGTCACGTTCGGCATCATGTTCGCCACCGCTATGGTCGCCGGCGAGTTAACTGCGCGCATCGCCGACAACGCCCGTACATCCGCCGAGAACGCATTCAAAACGCGCGTACTCCTCGAAACGAACCAGCTCTTGCAGCAAGCCCATAGCGCGGAGGAGTGCGCCCGCGTCGCCATGAACCAACTCGTCAAACTGCTAAAACTCGACGTGGTCTTCTACCCCGCCGAACACGGCACGCTCGGCAAGGCGCTCTATGAGTCCGCTGGCACCGAAAACCGATCCGCGTCGCTGCTCACCGACTACGAGCGCGCCGTTGCAACCTGGACCTACACCAACAACAAGCGCGCGGGCGCAAGCACGCGGACCCTGCCTGAGGCGCGCTGTCTCTACCTCGCGGTTCGCACCGGCGACAAGGTATTCGGTGTCATCGGCATCGCCCTGGAGGGGCGCGAGATCGAAGCCTTCGAGCATTCGATCGTCCTATCTATCGTAGGTGAATGCGCCTTGGCGCTCGAAAGCGACCGGGCGGCGCAAGAGCGCGAAGAGGCTGCGGTCTTGGCGAAAAACGAGCAGCTGCGCGCCAACCTTTTGCGCTCCATCGGCCACGATTTGAGGACACCCCTCACGGCTATATCCGGATCTGCGGCAATCCTTCGGAAGAGCGACGAGAAGCTCAGCCTCGAACAACGCTGCGATCTTGCCGATGCCATCTACGACGACTCCCTCTGGCTTATCGATACCGTGGAAAACCTCCTCGCCATCACACGCGTCGAGGACGGCACCATTCGCCTCAACTTAACATCCGAGCTCATCGACGAGGTCATCGAGGCCGCCCTCAGCCATGTCGCCCAAGCATCGCATGGACGTGCCGTCACCATCGAGCACACTGACGACATCCTGCTGGTACGCATCGACGTCCATCTCATCATGCAGGTGCTTACGAATCTCATCATGAACGCCTTCAAATACACGCCCGAGGACTCGACTGTCACCATCAGCGCACGTCGCGAGGGTGAGTTCATCGTGGTGGACGTCGCAGACGATGGGCCGGGTGTAGCAGACTGCGACAAGCCTCATATCTTTGAGCGCTTCTTCACCTCAAGCAATACGCGGCCCGTGGATTCGCGTCGAAGCATCGGCCTTGGGCTGTCGCTCTGCCGCTCCATCGTGGAGGCGCATGGCGGCGTCATCGAAGTTCGCGACAACCACCCCCATGGGGCCGTCTTCCGTTTTACCCTGCCCGCCGAGGAGATCGAGATTCATGAATAATGCCGCTAAGCCACGCATCCTCCTGGTCGAAGATGACCTGACCGTTCAAAACCTCGTTTCGACCGCGCTTGACCTCCACGGCTATGTCGTGAGCAAGGTTTGCAACGGCCAGGCCGCCATCATGGATGCGGTGTCGCACGGCCCCAGCCTCATCATGCTCGACCTCGGCCTTCCCGACATTGACGGCATCGAGGTCATCACGAAAATCCGAAGCTGGTCGGCAGTCCCCATTATCGTCATTTCGGCGCGCACCGAAGATTCCGACAAGATTGCAGCACTTGACGCAGGGGCAGACGACTACCTCACCAAGCCCTTTTCTGTGGATGAGTTGCTCGCGCGCGTCCGTGCGAATTTGAGGCGCTCCTCGATGGCGTCGAGCGAGTCGACAGAAGCGAGCACGTTCGACAACGGTCCGCTGCATATCGACTACGCCGCAGGATACGCGACGAAAGACGGGCGCGAGCTCTCGCTCACCCCAACCGAGTACAAATTGCTCGTCCTTCTGGCGAAAAACGTCGACAAGGTGCTCACCCACACCTTCATCACCCGCGAGATATGGGGCACGAGCTGGGACAGCGATCTGGCGAGCCTGCGCGTGTTCATGCGCACCCTGCGCAAGAAGATCGAGGCAGACCCCTCTCACCCCAAGATGATTCAGACGCACATGGGTGTCGGGTACCGCATGCAGCGTCTCTAGCCCGCCCAACAAAAAGTTGCGGTGGAATACGGAGTAGATAAGGCCTTTGACAGCCAAAACAGTCCGTATTTCACCGCAACTGATGGGTGGGATGGAGTTAGAGGCCCAGATAGGTAGTCATGCCTTCGACGGCGAGCTTGGCGCCGGCTACGGCGTGAACAACCGTCAGCGGGCCGTTGACCACGTCGCCGGCGGCAAAGACGCCAGGCACGGTGGTCATGCCGCGCTCGTCGACCGAAAGCAGACCGCGATGGTCGGTCTCCAGACCGCCCGTCGTAAGCACAAGCTTGTCCTTGGGCACCTGCGAAGCCGCAATCACAACTGTGTCGGCAGACGCATGGTCGAGCTCTTCCTCGTAGCCCACCACATTGTTGTCCTCGTCAAAGATAGCCGTCTCGAACACCGGACCGTTATCATCGATGGCGCAGATCGCCTTGCCGCGCACAATCTCGGCACCGTCAAGCTCGGTCAGCTCGACCTCGTCGTCGATGGCCGAGATATGGCGCGAGCGTGCATACACAGTGACCTTGCGAGCACCCGAACGCAGCGCCGTGCGGGCAACATCCATGGCCACATTGCCGGCGCCGATAACCGCCACGTTCTGCCCGATTGCCACGCTCGTGGGATCGACCAGATAATCGATACCAAACAGCACGTTGCCGCGCGACTCGCCGGGAATACCCAGCTTTCGAGCTCGCCAGGTACCAGTACCGACAAAGACCGCATCGTAGCCGTCGCGCAGCAGGTCGTCGATATGCAGCGCGCCACCGATGGTGGTCGAGGGGCGCACGCGCACGCCAAGCGAGCACATCACGTGGCGATACTTTTGCACGAGCGCACGGGGCAGGCGGAACTCGGGGATACCGTACTCCAGCACACCGCCGATCTCGGGCCGCTGCTCAAATACCGTGACGGCACAGCCCAGCTGGGCCATCTTAATGGCCACGGTAATACCAGCGGGACCGGAACCGACCACAGCAATCTGTTTACCGCACGACGGTGCGGGCTTCCACTCCTTACGATCCAAATATGCCGTGGAGATATAGTTCTCGATGCTCGAGAAATGCACCGGCGCGCCCTTGCGGCCCTGGATGCACGCGCCCTCGCACTGGCCCGAATGGTTGCAAACCATGGAGCAGACCGCGCTCATGGGATTGTTCTGGAACAGTAGCTCGCCCGCCTCTTCTAGACGACGCTGTTTGAACAGGTCAATGACCTGTGGAATAGTCGTCTGAACCGGGCAGCCCTTAATCTGGCAGAACGCCCTTTTACAACCCAGGCAACGATTCGCCTCTTCGACAATGTGGATAGCCACGCAACTCCCCTTTTTAATGCAATCCAATGGGGCGACGATAAAGACCCTTCACCGCCGCCCCCATACAGGTAATCTCAATCTGCCGACACGGCAAAAGCCAATGCTATAACTCGCGATGCGAAGCCCCGCAGCGAGCGGACATGTGCTCGAGTGTCGCCAGGCAGTCAGCCGCCGTCGCCGGCACGCTGTTCTCGACCACGCAGGGAATCCCAGGGCAGGCGGCAGCCGCCCAGGCCACCACGGGCTCAAAGTCATATCGTCCCGTCTCGCCCACGCCATGACACACCAGGCGCGAACCCGTACCGTCGCACCAACCGGCTTCATCCTCGTTATCAACGACCTCAAAATCCTTGGCGTGCAGCGCGCGGATCTTACTGCCGCATAAGTAGAGCATGCGCGCGGTGATTTCCTGCGCTTCGTCAACAACACTGGGGTGCAGCAGTGATACCGGGTCATAGATCACGCCGAGCGACGGACTCGAGACGCGCTCTAGCACCTCACGGCAGCGATCCGGCGTGTTGACCGTTTCGTTCCAACCAGGCTCGATCAAAATTTGCCCACCCACGGCCTCGGCCCGATCGCAGACGTGTGCAAGCCCGTCTGCAAACGCATCGAGTGCCTCATCGGTCATGCGGTCGTCAGCAACGCGGTTCTGTGCATTGGGGCGACCGGTCTCGGTGCCAACCGGGCATCCGCCGAGCATCTGGGCAAAGTTCAAGCATGCCTCGTACTCGGCAAAGTTATCCATGAGCTGTTGGCGATCGGGCGTCGCCAGATTCTTATAACAGCCGAGCACGGTGACCGAAACGCCCGCCTCGTCGAGCACCGCACGCAAATGGTCGGCAAGCTCGTGGGTCAGGCCGCCTCGATCGATCCCCATCGATGCGTAGAGCACCTTGCTCGGCAGTTGAATGCACGAAAAGCCCAGCTCTCCCGCCATGCGAATGCGTTCCTCGACGGTCCCCTGCGGAAGGTCGTGCAAACGTACGCCCGGAGTAATAGCCCCCACGTTATTCACATCCCTTATGAGCGTTGATGCCCGGGGTGTATCCGCCAAACGGGTCCTCGATGGAGCACACGCCCGAGGGGGCGAGCGGATCGCGCTTACCGGCCAGCTTGTCGTGATGCATGGTCTCGATATAGGCAAGCACCAGCGGCGCCACACCCTTTGCATCATTTTTGACCACGGGCTCGCTCATGTAGTAATCAAACGTGCCCTCGCGGTGCGCGGTGTTTCCCAAGCCCGCAACCAGGCAGATGTTGTCGAGCGCCAGCTGCCCGTCATACTCGGACAGGCAGGTCTCGCAGATGCCGTCGAAGGCGCGACGGCCGTACTGGTAGTAACGCTCGCCCAGCACGCCCAGACGCACGCCCTTCATGATGGCGTTGGCAAAGATGGCGCTGCCCGACTCCTCCAGGTAGTTGGGGGCGATATTGGGCAGGTTGATAACCTGGTGCCACATGCCGGTCTTCTCGTCCTGATACGGCAGCATGGCGTCGATCAGATCGTGGAACATCTTGCGGATCTCGTCCTTCTCGGCCGACATCGAAGGCGGCATAAGCTCCCAGGTGTCGATGAGCGCCATGGCAAACCAGCCCTCGGCGCGCAGCCAGAAGTTAGCCGAAAGGCCGGTGACCGGGTCGCACCAGAACTGTTTGCGGCTCGCGTCGTAAGCGTGATAGTACAGACCGTTGAGGGGGTTGCGCATCAGGTCATGCACGACCTGGAACATATGGAAGCTGTCCGAGCAGGCACGACGGTTGTGGAAGCTCAGCTCGTACTGCATGTAGAACGGCTGCGCCATGTACATGCCATCGAGCCAAATCTGGTTGGGATAGACGGCCTTGTGCCAGAACACGCCTTCTTTGGTGCGCGGCTGGGTCTCGAGCTGGCGGTAGATGGTGTCCATGGCGGCACGGTACTTGGGCTTGCCCACCAGGTCATAGAGCTTGTAGAGGGTCTTGCCCGCATTGACGTTATCGAGGTTGTACTCCTCGGGGTTGTAATGCTTTATGGTACCGTCGTCCTGGACAAAGAAATCGATGTAGTCATCGGCGAAAGTCAGGTAGCGCTGCTCACCCGTGATCTCGTACAGTTCGATGAGCGCCTTGATCATGCAGCCGTCAATATAGTTCCAGGTGTTCTCCTTGCCGGCGCGAATCTTTTCGATATTCCAAGCCGGCGCCTGCGGCGTAGAGGTTTCGATCAACTGCTCGATATAACGGTCCAGGATTTGATTGCAACCCATTGCTGTCCCCTCTGACATAAACGATAGGTGAACGTTACCCCTAGTGTAACGCGAACGAGGAATATAGGGTGAACGTTAACCCTATATTCCTCGCGAACGGCAGACTTTTAGCGGCAAACGGCGGTGAGACCCGCGGCGATGCGATGCGCCAGGCGCTCATAGCCGGCAGGACTGTAATGCAGACCGTCCGGCATATAGAGCTCGCGGTGCTCCGGCAAAAACGGGCTGATACCGCTTTGCGCATACAGGTCAATCACCGGCACGGAGTAGCGGTCGCAGACCTCGAGCATCGCTCGCACGTAGGCGACCTGCGTCAACCCCAGGTGGTTGAGCTCGTCGCTTGCCGGGATATCCTTCTCGTGCTTGCCGCTCGTCTTGCACGGCGTCATAAACACGAGCTTTGCCCGAGGCGAGCGCGCCGTGATGGTACGGATCAGGTAATCGAGTGCACCATAGAACTCATGCACGTCCGTGCTGCCGAGCTCTCCAAGCGGCACGTTGCGGCTAAAGTCGTTGACGCCGCCAAAGACGATGTAGATATCGGCCGCATCGTCGATACCGTCAAGGCGCTCGACAAACGAATCGGTACGGTCGGCCTTGATGGCGATACGCGAACCCTTGATGCCAAAGTTCTCGACGACCGCGCCTCCCAGCAACGCGCCCAAATGCGAGGTCCACGAGATGTCGTTGCCTCCCCCACCGCAGCCGTTGTCGCCCCAGGTCGTTGAGTCGCCAAAGCAGCAAATGGTCGATTCACTCAAACTCTTCGTTTCCATAATCTTCTCCTCATCCGCCCATCGGCGGTCATACAGGAACGTACCGTTTATTCGCAGCATGCCGAGGGGCTATGCACGGGCGCATTCCGCAACGTGCGAATCGAGCCATTCGATATCCTCGGCAAGATGTGTCACGCCCAGATGGTGTTCACCCGGACACACCTCGTGCCGCAGGCCATCTCTGCGACCCAGTAACTTGTAGGCATCGCGCACGATCTCGAGCTGCTCGTCAACATTTTTCAGCCCGCGCGAACCGTTCAGATGATCCTCTTCGCAGCTCTGCACCAACAGCGGGCGTGGCGCAATAAGCGAGGCAATATCGCCCATGTCGAGCAAGCGCCAAAGTCCGGGTGTGTAGTTGCAGCTGCAATTGCCGTTGAGGTGCAGCAGCGAATCATCGACACCGTACAGGTAGCCCGAGACAAACGTCTTGCATACGCGTGGGTCGAGCGCCGCCAGATACAGCGTCATGTATCCGCCGCCCGAAAAGCCAAAACAGCCCAGGTCGTCCATGGCAATGTCGCCGCGCGCCTCTAGGTAATCGATCAGACGCATGTTATCCCAGGCGTTGAGACCCGCAACGGTAAGTCCCAGCGGCTCGGCCATGCGCGCCTGGTTTAGGCACGTGCCGCGCAGAAAGCTGTTCTCGTCATCGCCCTGGCCCTTCCAGTCACGACGGTATCCCCAACCGCGTGCGTCGGGGCAGACGGTCACGTAACCCATGCGTGCCAAACGCAGACCGTAGTCGTAATTGAACTTACGCACGGCATCATCGACCGCCGGCACGCCCGCAACACCGGCTACGCTTGCAGCACCCGCTCCCTGATGGCCATGCGGGCAGATATAGCAACACTTGCGGCCGCACGCATCGAGCTTAGGCGACTGCGGCTCGAGCAGGTAGAACGGCATCCAAACGTCGCGCTCCACCTGCAGCATCGCATGGGTGCGCACGATGCCGCCGGCAACCCGCACGCGGCTGAGCTCACGAATCTCAATCGGGACGCGGTCCATAAGCGAAAGGCCCAAAACATCGTACAGACGAGTCCTGGTCGCAATCTTCCACGCCTCAAAATCTGCAGGAGTCTTGCCCGTAAAAGCAGCCGAACGTCCCTCGCGCTTCAGCCGGGCACGCAGCGCAGGCTCGTCTTCGCAGTACGTCTCGATGTGCACGGTGCGGCCATTGGCAGATAGCCCAGCCGTCTCAACCGCATCACCGTCGCCGCCCTCGGGATCCCAGCCATCCCCACCGGCAAGCACCTGCTCGCGAGCGTACCCGGCGGCAGCCATCACATCGAGTTTATTTGCCCACGGCACCCAGTCGGTAGTATCACCCGCCGGCCCATGCAGGATTGCGCCAGCATACTGCGCGCAGCTGTGCGCCGCCGGCTTATTCCAATCCCACCAGCCTTCGCGCTTGATATGTCGCCCCAGCCAGCAATCGATCAGCACAGTTTGCGCCCATTCGCGCCAAGGACGACCCAGGTAGACCGAATCCGGCGCCACGCCATCCGGAGCTGTAAACGAACAGCCGTGGAACACAAATCCGTACGGCTCGCCTTTAGGCGTGGAGGCTGCCGTTACATACCCGTTGACATCCATATCGCGATTGAGCGAGCGAATCTCGCACCCCTCAAAGTAGGCACGCGCGCCGCCAAAGATAAAGTCGACATCGCCCTCGATCCGGCAACGTCGAAAATACTGGCGCCCCACCCGGCGCGGCGCATACTGTTTGGGTCCTATAAACCCGCCCGGTTTGGCCTCATGCGGCGGCAGCGGACCCAAAAACAGTGTGTCCTGGTGCCCCTTAATGCAGCAGGCATCGACAACCAGACGGTCGCCATCGGCATACAGGGCAATCGCCTGACCGACCTCGCGCCCATCGCCCGCATCGTTTTCGATCGTGAGGTTCTCGAGCCGTACGTCGTCGGCATCGACCAAAACGGTATAGGTCCTAAACGTGCCGAGCGTGCCGTCCACGCCCGAGCCGTCCTCCGAAGGCATCTTGGCACCCAGGCTGCCCACGATACGCACGCTGTCGGCCGTCTCTCCCTCAATCGTCACATGCGAGCGATGAATCTCGACCCGCTCGCGATACTCGCCCGGATCGACGCGAATCATCACCGGTTGCTCGGCATCCGGATAGAGCTGATCGGCTGCCGCCAAGGCATCGGAAATCGTTGGATACGCTCCTGCCGCAGCCCTCGAAACGCGCAGCGTATAGATACTTTCGCTCATCGTCCATCACGCTCCCAGGAAGCGAACTGTTCAGGCCAGCCCTGAACTTGTGGCTGAATATGCTCGGCGCAGCCCTTAAATGCCGTTAGGGCCGTGGCGAGCGATGCCCCATGCTTTCCATGCGGAAAGACATGTAGGCTAAAGCCAATCCCGTGGTCGGCAAGAGCCTGCGCAAGAAGGAGGCTATTTTGAACTGGTACCGATGCATCCTCGGCGGTATGCCACAAGAACGTACGGGGGAAGCCCTCGCCCACCATATTCTCGATCGACAACTTTTGAGCCAAAGCGCCATCGGCACCCGTTAGGTGTTCAAATGAACCACGATGAGCATAGGCCCCCGAGCTTACGACCGGATAGCCCAAGCAAAGTGCGTCAGGCCGAATCGACTCAGGAGATGCCGCAATCGACTCTGCAAGCCAGGGTTGGTCCCAAAGCGCCCCGAGCAAGCCAACTAGATGCCCACCGGCCGAAAAACCCATGACCGTAATCCGATCAGGATCGACACAGTACTCTGCCGCATGGCCTCGGACGGTATCGACCGCCCGCGCGAGTTCTTGCAATGCCAGCGGATAGACAGCCGGAGCAACCGAGTAGTTCAGCACAAACGCTTGGTAGCCCATCGCCAACAAACGGAGCGCTACCGGCTCGCCTTCGCGCGGCGAAACGTGATCGTAGCCGCCTCCTGGCACGACCACAACTGCAGGCAGCGGTTTTAAAGCATAAGCATCTTCGGTCGGGGCAAAAACATAAGACGTAATCGTGGCAGACGAGCCATCGACCCCGACAGGAATCGTTTTATTGAGCATGTATTCCCTTTCACCATGATGCGTAGCGCAGCGCACACGGCCGTATCGCACAAGGGCTGCATTGCCGATTTATCCGACAATGCAGCCCTGGTCATCAACCCGAGTTAGGAACGGACAACCTTGTCGACGTTCTGGAGCTGCAGCTCCTCGCCGTCCTGGCCCTCGATCACCACATTTTGCAGGTCGAGCACCTTGACGTTTTGCGCAATGATGCCCTGACGCACCATGGGCTCAACGCCGCAGGCCATGTCCGGGACAAAGGGCTCGGCATCGTCGGCAAAGGTCACGTGAACGTCTTGGAACGTCAGACGCGTCACCTTGCTCTCGGGCAGACCCGTGATATAGGCCGCGGCAGCATGGCAGTTGGTGGCCTCGATATCGCAAAACGTCGTGGCACCAAAGCCGGGCGTGCGGTCGTCGACAGGCAGCGTCTCGCGAGACTGCACGTAATCGGTCTTGCCGTCCTTGTCGCAGAAGTAGAAGGAGTTGACCACGAAGGGCGTGAGCACCTCATCCATGCGAATGTGCTCAAAGGTAATGCCCTCGTTGACGGCATCCTTGCCGCGCCCGCGGCGGGTCTTGACGCGCAGGCCGCGGTCGGTGCGCTCAAAGAGGCACTTGCTCACGGTAAGGTCCTTGATGCCGCCGGCAGCCTCTGAACCCAGGACCACGGCGCCGTGACCATCGTGCATGTAGCAGTGAGAGATCAGCACGTCGTGCGTGGCGGGACGAAGCTCGGGCTCAATACCCAGCTTGCCGCTCTTGATGGCGATGCAGTCGTCGCCCACCGAGAACTGGCAGCCCAAGATGCGGACAAAGCCGCAGCTCTCAGGATCGAAGCCGTCGGTGTTGTGGGAGTTCTTGGGACCCTCGATGGACAGGCAGAGCGCATCGACGTGCTCGCACAGGATGGGGTGGATGTTCCACGCCGGGCTATTGCGCACGGTGAAGCCGGCCAAGCTCACGTTCTCACACTCGGATAGGAAGATCATGCGCGGGCGGGCGACCTCACGGCCCTCCTCCGGGCGAAAGATGTTCTTAAAGTCCTTGTTCCACCAGTTGTCCTCGGCAAAATCAGTCTGACCGTCGATCGCGCCGCGACCATAGATGCACACGTCGTGCACGCTCAGACCCGTAAAGGTAGAGCAGTAGGTCGAGAAGCTCTCGCCCTCCCAGCGGCCCAGGGGCAGCATATCGGTGCCGGCATACCCGGCACCCTCGTTGCCCGTGACCGTGCCCGGAATGTAGGCAAGCGAGGCACGATCGTGGCGGGCCAGCAGCACCGCTCCCTCGGCGAGCTCGATGTTGATATTGCTCTTAAGAAAGAGAGACTTGATGCGATAACTACCGGCGGGGATCAGCACGCGGCCACCCTTGGGGCAGGCCATGATGGCAGCCTGGATGTTGGTGGTGTCATCATGCTCGGCATCGCCCTTGGCGCCACAGTCGCGAACGTTGATGGTAAAGGGCTCAGCCGGCGTGGTGACACCTACGCTCAGCTCACGCTCGCCACAAACAAAACGAACCAGGTTGCGCTTGCCGGGGGTCAGGCCGTCGACATAGGTCTCGACCGTATTCGTGGTACCGGCGGGCTCGTCGTTGACAAAGATCTCCCACGTATCGGCGCAGGTAAAGTAACCGCCGTCGTCAAGCTCGATAACCGCCGCGCGCGCGTTGCGCCAGATAACGTTCGTCTCCATGGGTTTCTCCCTCAAAAAGATGCTCTAAAGGCAAATTGTACGCTGTTGAAAAAGGGCCGTGCCTGCCGGCGGAATTCCGGTGGCACGGCCCTGTGATTTGGACGATATGTCGGCCTTACTCGGCGGGAGTTACGCTACCGTCCTGGAAGCCAACGTTGTTGTGGGCAAAGCAGTCCTCGTACTTAAAGCCGGAGAGCTCCTCGCAAAGCGCCTTGACCTCGGGCTTGACGTCGGCCATCTTGCCACCCTCCTTGACTCGGTGAATCTCGTCGCAAAGGACGTCGCACTGCTCCTTGTCGATCTTGATGCCGCGGGCAAGGACGGCCGCAAGCAGGAAGAAGCCGGCGCAGCCGATGATCATGTAGCCGCAGATATACAGAGGCACGGTAGCGGGCTGGGTCACGGCGTCGCTATTGCCGGCGGTCTGAATGAAGCCGGAGGCAGCAAGGACGATAGCCCACACGTTGACGGCGATAGCCTGGGCGATCTGCTGGCAGAGCTGCTGAGCGGAGCTGTAGATGCCCTCGCGACGACGCAGGGTGATGAGCTCATCGACATCGGGGATGTAGTTGAGCAGAACATCGGGCAGGTACTGGAAGCCGACGTAGAAGAACTTCCAGATGGCGAAGATGATGGGGTAGGCGATCATGGCGATGGCGACCGTGGAGGTGCCATTGATCTGACCAAAGGCGAAGTAGTTGTAGGCGATGATGCACGCAGCGCAACCGACATTTGCGAGGTACCAAGACTTGTGGAAGCCCTTCTTGGCCATGAGAGCGACCCAGATGGCGGTGCAGACGATAGCGACGACCTTGCCAGGCATCTCCATCACGGACTCGTAGGACTTAGGAATCTGCAGGCAGTAGACGATGAAGAAGGACAGGCAGGCAGACCAGCAGGCAGCAGCGAGCTTCGTGGAGACCTGTGCGTACAGGACCTTGCGGAAGGACTTGTTGCGGAAGGTGGAGATTACGTCGATGAAGAACTTCTTGATACCCTCGCCGACGCTCTCGATCTTCTCCTGAGCGACCTCCTCGGGGGTGTGCTCCCACGTGGACAGGTACACACAAAGCAGCGAGATTGCCATGACCGAAGCGTTGATCGTAGCGATGATGAAGTAGCTGAACGGGTTGGTCTCGCCGAAGGTGCCAAAGCCGAAGCCCACAAGTGCAGCCATCAGGAAGCCGGCGGCGTTACCAAAGAGATGCTTGTAGCCGGTGAGGTACGTACGCTCCTTGAAGTCGTCGGTCATCTCGATGGTAAGCGGCGACAGGTTGGCGGTGCAGAACGTATACGCGACGTTGTAGATCAGGTACAGCACAAAGTAGTACGGGAAGCCAAACGGCGTAGCCACGAAGATGAGCGGCTCGGCGATCATCATCGGGATGGCCAGCAAGATCCAGAAACGACGACGACCAAAGATGCGGCCAATCTTGGTGGCATAGAAGTTATCGGCCACAAAGCCCATCAGCGGGCAAAGAATAGCGTTGACATAGATGGCAAACGAGCTGATCAGTGCAGCCTCGCCTGCGGACAGGCCACACTCCGTGGACAGGAACAGCACCATGTAGCTGTGCGTAAAGGTCAGGGCACCGGAATTGAGCATACCGCCCATACCAAAGCCCAAGCGCGTCCAGAATGTGATCTTACGCTTTTTTCCGATCTTATTAGTCATCGAGCTCCCTCTCTTTTCTCGATTGTCTTGCAGCAAGACATTGGAGTCCACACTGACATCTGTCTGCCCAGCGTTCAGGGTGAACGTTTAGTTAGATTATGCGCGATTGCTTATGACAGGTGAACGTTCACTTGCATATTATCCCCGAACGGTCGATTTTTACCGCCGAACGGACACAATTGAGATCCTCACACCTATTTTCTGCTGGTAAGGGTGCCATGCTGGACAGCCATGAGATAGGTGAACGTTTATCAGATTTTCCAACATATTCACTTAACCACGAAGCGAAAAAGCCCCGCCGGGATCACTCCCAACGGGGCAGACGACATAGCGCTATGTTTGGGCGCACTTGCTGCTACAAGCAGACGCCGTCCTTCCAGATACTGATCTCGTGACAGCCACGGCGCTCGGCACTCGTGAGCTTACCGCTCGCCGTCTGTAGCACCAGCTGGTACAAATCGCGGGCGGCCTCGTCGAGCGTGCGCTCACCCGTGGCAATCACGCCGGCGTTAAAGTCCATCCAGTTGGCCTTGTGGTCGCACAGACGCTGATTGGTGAACACCTTGAGCGTAGGCGCCGGCGCGCCAAACGGCGTGCCGCGTCCAGTCGAGAACAGAATCACGTGGCAGCCAGCAGCCGTCAACGCCGTGGTGGATACCATGTCGTTGCCCGGGCCGCACAGCATGTTCAGGCCATGCTTGGTGACCTGACCGGCATACGGCAGCACGTCGACGATGGGGGCAGAGCCACCCTTCTGCACGCAGCCGCAACTCTTGTCCTCGAGCGTGGTAATACCGCCGTCCTTGTTACCGGGACTCGGGTTCTCGTAGACCACCTCGCCATGGCTAATAAAGTAGTCCTTAAAGCCATTGAGCATGTCGGAGGCAGCGTTAAAGACCTGCTCGTTCTCGCAACGGTCAAGCAGGATGCTCTCCGCGCCAAACATCTCGGGCACCTCGGTAAGCACCGACGTGCCGCCGCGGGCGACGACCATATCGCTCACGCGACCGATCGTGGGGTTGGCGGTAATGCCCGAAAGGCCGTCAGAGCCGCCACACTTAAGACCAATGACCAGCTCGGAGGCCGGAATGGGCTCACGCTTTGCTTGCTTGGCCAGGTCAGCCAGCTCGGACAGAATCTTGTGCCCCTCGATCTGCTCGTCGGCTACATCCTGGCAGGTGAGGAAGCGGACGCGCTCGTGGTCGAAGTCACCGAGCTCGTCGAGCACCTGCTGATGCGTGCAGTTCTCGCAACCGAGCGACAGGAATAGCACGCCGGCCGCATTAGGATGACGCGAGAGCGCCACCAGCAGACGACGCGTCTGGGCATGGTCGGCGCCGGTCTGCGAGCAGCCAAAGGGATGCGGGAAGTAGTAAACACCCTCCAGCGAGCCATCGACCAGATCCTGGGCCTGCTCACACATGGCACGGGCGACTTCGTTGACACAGCCGACCGTGGGGATGATCCATAGCTCATTACGCGTCGCGGCACGACCGTCGGCGCGGCGGAACCCCATAAAGGTCTCGGGCTCAACGGGATCCACGACCGGATGTGTGGGGTTGTAGGTATACTCGACCTCGCCCGAAAGGTTGGTCTTCACATTGTGCGTGTGGAGCCACTGACCGGGCTGGACATCGCCCGTCACGTGTCCGATGGGCAAGCCGTACTTGATGACGTCCTCCCCTGCGGCAATCGAGCGCACGGCCATCTTATGACCCTGCGGAATATCCTCCGCGGCCACGACCTCGCCCACCCCGGGAACCGCGACGGCGGTGCCCTTGGCAAGCGGCGACAGCGCGACAATCACGTTATCGGCCGGATTAATCTGGATAGTGTTCATTGCAAATGGTCCTAACCCTACAGGTTGAGCAGAAGTCGAGGCGCGGGCACGCCGTCCCGCACCCGCGTCCGCGCCGGAAATTTACGCCTGAGCGTTGGCGAAGGCCTGCTTGGCGCCCTCGGCACGCACGACGGCGAGCGCGCTGACGACAAACTCCTCAAGACCTGCGATCTGCGTAAGGTCCTCGCCCCACATTTGCTCGTTGGTGAGCACATCGTGCACCAGCTGGGCATCGTCGGTGCCGGCATGGGCGGCGTAGAAGTCGAGCACGAAGGCGTCGTCCTGAGCGGTGTACTCGGTGCCGTCGGAGCGACGCAGGTGCAGGCCGTCGCCCTCGCGGGACACGAGCTCCTGCGTGTAGAAGGAGATGAGCGTAGCGAGGCTCGTCGCCAGACACTTGGGCAGGTTGCCGGTCTCGGCAACGTAGTCCTTGAGCGTGGGCAGGTCACGAGCGCGCCACTTAGCCGTGGAGTTGAGGCAGATGGAGAGCAGCGCATGATCAATAAACGGGTTGTCGAAGCGGTTTTCGACGGCGGCGGCAAAGGCCTTGCAGTCCTCGACATCCAAGTCGGCGGCAAGCGTCGGAATGACCTCGTCGTAGAGCATGGTGTTCATGAAGCCGCGAACGGTCTCGTCATGCATGCAGTCGCGCACGATATCAAAGCCGGCAACCCAAGAGCCCGGAACAAAGGCGGTATGGGCACCGTTGAGGATGCGGACCTTGCGCTTTTTGTACGGGGTGACGTCGGGAGTCACAAAGACACCCGGAAGACCAGCCTTCACAAAGGGAAGCTTCTCGGCAAGCGACTCGTCGCCCTGGATGCCCCACATCTGGAAGGGCTCGCGCACGGCCAGGAAGGGATCCTCGTAGCCCAGACGCTCAGCCACCGCGGCGGCCTCGGATGCGTCGCGGATACGGCCCGGCACGATGGTGTCGACGAGCGTGGTGCAGACGGTGCAGTCGTTGGCCATCCACTGCGCAAACTCGTCCTCCCAGCCCCAGTCGCTCACATACTGGTTCATGATGCGCAGCAACTCCTCGCCGTTGTGATCGATGAGCTCGCAGGCGAGGACGATGACGCCCGGCTTACCGGCAGCCCAGCGGGTGTGGAGCACCTGGGCAAGCTTGGCGGGGAAGCTCGCAGGTGGCATGTCGTCGGCCTTGCAGGACGGGTCATAGGCGATACCGGCCTCGGTGGTGTTGGAGACGATGATCTCTAGGTCGTCGGAGACGGCGACCTCCATCATGGCGCGGTAGTCGTCCTCACGATACGGGTTAAGGCAGCGGCTGCAGGCGCTGATCACGCGGGACTCGTCAACCGTGTTGCCGTTCTCCTTGCCGCGCACCAGCACGGTGTACAGGTCGTCCTGGGCATTGATACCGTCGGCAAAGCCAAAGGCACCGTTGATGGGCTGCACCATGACGACCTTGCCGTTCCAGCCGGTGGCCTCGTTGCCCATGTCAAAGAAACGGTCGACGAAGGCGCGCAGGAAATTGCCCTCGCCAAACTGCAGAACCTTCTCGGGAGCATCCTTGGGCAGCAAATAGCCCTTGTAGCCGATCTTCTCGAGCGCATCGTAGCTGATGTTCTCCATCTATGTGTCTCCTTAGATGTTTGTTAGCGTGCAAGCAAAACGGGGCTCCGCGTTTGGCAACGGCGCCCAGGGTTCGATGTGATTCGATGCGGGCTTAGGCCTCGTCGGTGTCCAGGTCAAAGCCAAAGTAGCGGACCGCATTGTTGTAGCTGATGTCGCGCACGATACTGCCCAGCAGCTCCATGTCGGCCGGGTACTTGCCCTGCTCGACCCACTCGCCGATCACGCTGCACAGCACGCGACGGAAGTACTCGTGGCGCGGATAGGACAGGAAAGAGCGGGAGTCGGTAAGCATGCCCACAAAGTTGCCCAGGACGCCCTCGTTAGCCAGAGCCGTGAGTTGCTCGCGCATGCCGACCTCGTTGTCGTTGAACCACCAGGCGGAGCCGTTCTGGATCTTACCGGCGGTCGGAGCCTCCTGGAAGCAGCCCATGACGGTATCGATCATGGTGTTATCGATGGGGTTCAGGCTGTACAGAATGGTCTTGGGCAGGCCGCAGGTCTCCTGAATGGAGTTGAGGAAATCGGCAAGCTGGTCGGACGGCGTGTAGTTGGAGATGCAATCGTAGCCGGTATCGGGACCGAGCTTGGCAAACATGGCGCGGTTGTTGTCGCGCTTGCAGCCAAAGTGCAGCTGCATGGCCCAGCCCAGACGGACATACTCGCCGGCAACGAACTGCATAAAGGCAGTCTTGTACTTGAGGACTTCTTCCTCGGTGAGCGGCTCAGCAGCCAGGCCCTTGGCAAAGATGGCCTCGATCTCGTCGGCAGTAGCCGGGACGTACATAACGTAATCGAGTGCGTGGTCGGAGGCGCGGCAGCCCAGCTCGTGAGCAACGTCGTAGCGCTTGGAAATGGCGGACTTCATGCCCTCAAAGTCGCCGACCTCAACGCCGGCAACCTCGGAGAGGTGCCTGCAGTAGTCGGCAAACTCCTGGCCACGCTCGATGCGCAGGGCGGCGTCGGGGCGCATGGCGGGAACGACCTGAACGTCAAAGCTGTCGTCGGCTGCAATCTTCTTGTGCCACTCAAAGCTGTCGGCGGGGTCGTCAGTAGTGCAGATCATGCGAACGTTGGACTGCTTGATCAGGTTGCGGCAGGTGAAGCTGTTCTCGGCGAGCTTGGCGTTGGCAAGGTCCCAAACCTCCTGGGCAGTTTTGCCGTTGAGGACGCCCTCGTAGCCAAAGTAGCGCTTAAGCTCCAGGTGGCTCCACTCAAAGACGGGGTTGCCGACGCAGCGACCCAGGGTCTCGGCCCACTTTTGGAACTTCTCGCGAGCAGGGGCGTCGCCAGTGATAAAACGCTCGTCGACGCCGTTGGCACGCATCAGGCGCCACTTGTAGTGGTCGCCGCCCAGCCAAACCTCGGTGATGTTCTCGAAACGCTTGTCCTCCCAAATCTCCTTAGGAGAAATGTGGCAGTGATAGTCGACGATGGGCATGCCCTCGGCAAAGTTGTGGAACAGCTCCTCGCCGGTCTTGGTGCTCAGCAGGAAATCCTGATCGTCCATAAAGTTTTTCATCAAACAACCCCTTTGCTGGCAAGGCGGGCGCACGGCGCGCTCGTTATCCTTTAGGTGAACGTTCACTATACTAATCCATTGCACCTCAAAAGGTGAACGTTCACCTAACCACCACGGGGTGAACGGTAGATTTTGCCCGTTCAACGGTTGCTGGGGATGTGACTTGCATGTATTGCGGACTGGTTGGCGTCCCCGAACACCGAACTTGAGCGCTTTTGCTCAGGTGGGTCATGTCCCGACGTACATTTTTGGGAGTATTCAGCATTGGAGCGCGCCGTGCGCCATCCTCAGCGTCCTATTTGGAACGCAGATAGCGCCCGATCGGCATAAAAAGTGCCCCCGATGGCAAATTACGCCATCGGGGGCACTTAAAACAGTCGTTCTGCACCTCATTCAGGGCATGCCAATGCTGAATACTCCCAAAAATGCACGTCGCAAGAGGGGGTACCTGCTCAATCGGCTAAATACCCGCAAGTTCGCAGTAGCGGTCGACATTGCTGGCAAATACCATCTCGACAGCACCCTTCTGGACGGGCACCGTCGGGGTCCTTCCCCACAGCAGATAATCGCCCAGCGTCTTAGCGCCGCGATACGCCAGGCTCGTCGGGTCCTTATAGACAATATTGGTAAAGATACCGCGGCGCAAGGCCAGAGCACTTTCGGGAAACAGGTCGTTGCCGATCACCATGACCTGACCGGCCTTGCCGGTCGAGACGAGCGCGTCGGCAACCACTTCGGAACCAACGGCAAAAACGCTACAGATAAGTTCGGGGGCGTCCGGCGCACTCAAGCGCTTTTCGAGCTCATGCTCGAGTTGTTTGACTTGCGCATGGGCACCTGCAAGATCCTCAACCTGCCATGGAATATCACGTTCGCGCAGGTAATTGTGGAAGGCGCGGGCGGTTAGATAGTGCGAATCGGTATATGGGTCGCCTGTCAAAAGGAGCACGCGGGCGTCGGCCCCAGAAGCATGGACCAGGTTTGCCGCCTGCTCGGCCATAAGGCTGCCTGCCGTCGAATAATCGGCCAAGCTCGCACCCAAACGATTCAAATGCGGACGGTCGCCGTCGACAAGCTCAATCGTCACGCCCGCCTCGGCGATCTGCCCCAAAAGCTCAGTCGCACGATCGTCGCCCGGCGCATAGGCGAGCAAGCCATCAATCTTCTCGCCCACCTGCAGACGCTCGTCGATTTGCTCGAGTGCATCAGCGTAGCCGCCCACGCCAAATTCAACGCGCTCAACCGTAATGCCCCGGTCGATGACCTCCTGTTCAAAGCGATTGCAGCCTTCCCACAGGTAACGGAAAAAGTACGCTCCCTCGCGCGATGCGCGGGGCAGGCAAAACACCAGATTGATATCCTTGCGGCGCAGGCTTGAGGCACTTGTGTTGCGGTGATAGCCCATGGCCTCGGCCTTAGCGTTCACCTTGGCGCGCACGGATTCGCTCACGCCGGCCTTTCCCGTCAGAGCCTTGTGCACGGTATTGATGGAAACGCCAAGCTCGGCGGCTATGTCCTTCATGGTTACGCGAGCGCTCATGCGGTTACTCCGTTATAGATAAGTTGCCAATTAATAGTCCAGTTAACGATACCCCAAAAATACTCTTCGACTCGCCGTACTCTCCCTCAAATGCACAAAGCGCCCCGCGAACGGATGCCCGCGGAGCGCTTGGATGTCCGGACCTTATTTGATACCGCGACCCAAGTCTTCGGCGATTTTGTCTACGCCCTTAAGTGCAGCGCACGTCTTTTTGTTGGAGCAATGCCCCGTGCAAACGCCACCCTGAGCGCAGTCGGCGCAGGTGCCCTTGCGGTAGATGCGCACGCACACGGCGACAAACGCAACGCCGATAACAGCCAGTACAACAATATCGATAGGTGCCATAGCAAGCCTCCTCTAGTTAACCAGCACTTACTTTACCCCATTCTCCACCTACCAAATAGGGACAGGTTTATTTTGGTCGGTTTTATCTGCGGAAACGCCACATCTTACTTCTGGAGCAAAGCAATCTGTCCCCCATTGCGTCAAAAAGCCCGAGTGTCACTGAGACACCCGGGCTCGTGGAAAGGGGTTGATCCTTATTCGGACTTAGGCGGAAACTGCAGCGGAAGCAGTGTTGGTCTCGTCCTCGTCGGTCCAAGCGTGCTTGGGCATAGGACGGAAAATCTGGAAGAGCATCGCGACCAGCAGCACGATAGCCACAACCGTCCAGAAGCCAAACTGCCCAAGGACAAGCAGGTTATAGAACTGGTTGATGAACAGGCCGATCACCCAAGCGAAGGCGCACTCGTAGCCGAGGGCAATCGCGGTCCACTTGCCGGAATCCATCTGGTTGCGGATGGTACCCATAGCGGCAAAGCACGGAGCGCACAGCAGGTTGAACGCGCCGAAGGCAACGCAGGCGCCCATGGTGGGGAACATGCCGGCAAACGCGGTCCACAGGCTCGGGTCGGTCTCGCCCGCGTCGGCGACGGACAGCAGCGAGCCGGCGGTGGCGACGACGTTCTCCTTGGCGACGAGGCCAGAGACAGTCAGCGCGGTTGCCTGCCAGGTGCTAAAGCCGAGCGGGGCGAAGATCCAAGCGACCAGATTGCCCAGCATGGCGAGCACGGAGTAGTCCATGAACTCCTCGGGGATGCCGCCCATCGCAGGCAGGAAGCCAAAGGAGCCGTTGTAGCTACCAAAGTTGGAGAGGAACCAAACCACGACGGTGGACGCGAAGATGACCGTGCCGGCCTTCTTGATAAAGGCCCAGCAGCGCTCCCACACGTGCAGCGCCCAAGAGCGGATCGCCGGGAAGTGGTAAGCAGGAAGCTCCATAACAAACGGCGTCGGGCGACCGGCGAAGAGCTTGGTCTTCTTGAGCATGAGGCCCGAGGCGATGACGGCAAAGACGCCCAGGAAGTAGAAGAGCGGGCTGATCCACGCGGCGGTGGTGGAAGAATCGCCGATGATGGAACCCATGAGCAGGGCGATGATCGGCAGCTTAGCGCCACAGGGAATGAACGTGGTGGTCATGACCGTCATGCGGCGGTCCTTCTCGTTCTCGATGGTCTTGGTAGCCATGACGCCGGGGACGCCGCAGCCCGAGGACACGAGCATGGGGATAAAGGACTTACCGGACAGGCCAAAGCGGCGGAACACGCGGTCCATGATGAAGGCGACGCGGGCCATGTAGCCGCAGTCCTCCAGGAAGGACAGCATGACGAACAGCAGGAACATCTGCGGGACGAAGCCGAAGATGGCGCCCAGGCCGCCGACGATACCGTCGCAGACCAGCGAATCGACCAGGCCACCGTCCTCGGTGCCGCCCGCCACAAGGGCGTCGTGCACCACGGTGGTGATGCCGGGGACATAGGGGCCGTACTGTGCCGGGTCGACCGAGTCGGCATCGTCGCCCGCAGCCTCGACGGCCGCGTCGTAGGCGTCGCGGCCCTGACCGAGCACGTACCAGCCGTCGGTGCCGAAGAGCTGGTCGTTGGTGAAGTCGGTCACCGTGCCGCCCAAGGTAGAAACGGCGATGTAGTACACGCAGAACATGATGACCACAAAGATCGGCAGGCCCAGGATACGGTTGGTAACCACGCGGTCGATCTTCTCGGAAGTGCTCATCTTGGCCGGAGCCTTGGTGAGGCACTCGTCAATGATGTGCGCGATGACGCCATAGCGCTCGCCGGTGATGATGGACTCGGCGTCGTCGTCGCAGTCCTGCTCGCACTGGGCGACCAGCTCCTCCACGCGAGCAGCCTTCTCCTTAGTGAGGTTGATGAGCTTGCAGGCGTCCGCGTCGCGCTCGAACAGCTTGACGGCGTAATAGCGGCGCTTTTTGGCGGGAACGCTTGCCGGCAGATTGTTCTCGATGTGGTCCAGAACGTCCTCGATGGAGGAATCGAACTTGTGCTCCGGCACCTGGCCCTTAGAAGCAGCGGACTTCTTGACCTGATCGAACAGCTCCGTGATGCCCTTGTTCTTAAGAGCGGAGATCATCATGACCGGGCAACCGAGCTTCTTGGAGAGCTTGTCCGTATCGATCTTATCGCCGTTCTTCTCGACCAGGTCGGCCATGTTGAGGGCGACGACCACGGGCAGGCCGGTCTCGATAACCTGAAGCGCCAGGTACAGGTTACGCTCGAGGTTGGTGGCGTCGACCACCTGGACGACAACATCGGGCTCGCCGCTCATGAGGTAATCGCGCGAGCACTGCTCCTCGGGGCTGTAGGGGGAAAGCGAGTAGATGCCGGGGAGGTCCGTGATGGTAACGTTCTTGTCGCTTAGGAGCTTGGCTTCCTTTTTCTCAACCGTGACGCCGGGCCAGTTGCCAACGTAGCCGTTGGCGCCGGTGATCAGGTTGAAAAGCGTGGTCTTGCCGCAGTTGGGGTTACCCGCCAGCGCGACATGGATCTGAGAATCCGCCATTCAATCCTTCTTCCTTGTGTGCCTGCGCTGCTTTCTCCGCGCAGGCTGGATAATGTGCTTCAAAAATGCTGCATTAAGTTAGAAATACCTAACTTTATCTGCAGAAACATACGCCGCGAGCCCTTATTGGACCTCGACGACGGCCGCCTCCTCCTTGCGGATGGAAAGCTCGTAGCCGCGCACGTTGATCTCGACCGGATCACCGAGCGGTGCAACCTTCACGACCTTGAACGAAGTGCCCTTGATGAGCCCCAGGTCCATAAGGTGGCGGCGAAGCGCACCCTCACCGTGAAGCTTGACGATGGTGGAGCTCTCGCCCACCTTAACGTCACCCAACGTCTTCATCCTCTTGTCCCCCTTTCGGTTTTTATGAAATGCTGCAGACTAACCGACGGTCATGATGTGCATGGCAACCTTGGAATCGATACCAAAGCGTGCGCCCAGCACAGTGACGATGATATTGGCGCCACTCGAGCTCACCACGTGGATTTCGCTGCCCTCGACAAAGCCGAGGTCCTTGAGGTGGTGCTTCATATCCTCATTGCCCTTTACACGAGACACGCGCACGGTTTCGCCCGCTTTTACCATCGAAAGCGGCATGGCCGGCATCTGCGGTCCGCAAGACATGAGTGAGCTCCTAACGTCAGTTCGTCCTCAACATCGACGCGATAAAAGTTAACCACGTCTATGTTCGCTTTAGTAAACTAACACGTGGTTAACTTTTTGGAAAGGGTCCCCATTCAGATTTCGAAAAAGTTTCCTATACGAAACAAAGGCGCCGCAAAGACTGTCTCTTTGCGGCGCCTTGCCATACCAATTGATGCAACAGAGGGGACTGCCCCTTTGTCACATTGTTGAGGTTAGAGCGAGAGGTTTCTGATCGACGTAACGCAGGAGGCCTCATCTACGCCCGAAACGCGGAAGATGATGTCCTCGCCGCACTCGCCGTAGAGAGCCATGAGTCCCATAACATCGCGGCCATCCGTGTGGCGGTCGCCGATGCTGACTGACACGTCGCTACGATGCTTGGCAATGATGTCATAGAGCAGCGCAACCGGGCGGGCATGTAATCCCAACGGATCTTTAATCGTCTTTGTAAACTCGACCATGTCCCCTCCCACGACATCGCACATTCGGCCGGCAAAACCCAGCCACGTGGTAGTTATTGTACGTTACCGGCGCACCCCCGTATCACAAAAAACGAGGGAAGGCACGCGTCCTTCCCTCGTTGCGGGCAATATATAGCCGCTCGCCTACATCAGGCGCAGGCTGACGTCCTTGAGCTGGGCGCCGCTAACGGCACTCGGAGCGCCCGACATGAGGTCGGAGCCGCTGGCCGTCTTGGGGAACGCCATGACATCGCGGATGGAATCGGAGCCGGTGAGCAGCATGCACACGCGGTCCAGACCCAGAGCGAAACCGCCCATCGGGGGCGCACCAAACTTGAGGGCCTCCATGAGGAAGCCAAACTGCGACTCGGCGCGCTCCTCGGTAAAGCCCAGGAGCTTGAGCATGGATATCTGCATCTCGGCGTTGTGGATTCGCATACCACCGCCGCCGGCCTCAAAGCCGTCCATGACAAAGTCGTAGGTGCACGAACCGGCTGCCAACGGGTCGGCCTCGATCTTGGCGATGTCGGTCTCGGTCGGCAGAGTGAACGGCTGGTGCTCGGCAGCGTAAGCCTTGCGGTCCTCATCCCAGTGGAACAGCGGGAAGTTGACGACCCACAGGAAGTCGTGGCCCTCGCGCTTGATCTCGAGCGCATTGGCCATGTGAGAACGCATGCCGCCCAGAATCTCGTCGGAGAGCAGGCGCGGGCCGGCGGCGAACATCACAAGGTCGCCGGGCTCGACGTCCATGCGCTCGCGCAGAGCGGCCATCTCCTCGTCCGAGAAGAACTTGACGATGGGGCTGTTGATGGAGCCGTCCTCGCGGAAGGCGATCCAGGCCAGACCCTTGGCGCCAAACGTGGAGGCCACGCCGGCGAGCTTATCGATCTTGGCACGTGCCCAGGCACCGGCGCCCTTGGCGTTGATGGCCTTGACGACAGAGCCCTCCTCGTTCGCAGCAGTCGCAAAGACCTTGAACTTGGAGTTGGCAAAGATGTCGGTCAGGTCGACCAGGTGCATGCCGTAGCGGGTATCGGGCTTGTCGGAGCCATAGGTGTCCATGGCCTCCCAGTAGTCCATGCGACGCAGCGGCGTGGGCATCTCGACACCCATGCGGCCGAAGGCATCGGCCAGGACCTCTTCGAGCGCGCTCATGACATCGTTCTGGTCCACGAAGGACATCTCGATATCGACCTGGGTGAACTCGGGCTGACGGTCGGCACGCAGGTCCTCGTCGCGGAAGCACTTGGCAACCTGGTAGTAGCGCTCGACGCCACCGACCATGAGCAGCTGCTTCAGGAGCTGCGGGGACTGCGGCAGGGCGTAGAAGTTGCCCGGCTGGATGCGGCTGGGAACGATGAAGTCGCGGGCGCCCTCGGGCGTGGACTTAAACAGGGAGGGCGTCTCGACCTCCATGAACTCACGGTTGTGCAGCGCCTCGCGAATGGCAAAGGTGAAGTCGGAGCGCAGCTTGAGGTTGGCCATCATCTCGGGACGGCGGAGGTCCAGATAGCGATAGCGCAGGCGGGTGTCCTCGCTGGTCTCGATGCCGTCCTCGATCTGGAACGGCGGGGTGACGGACGTGTTGAGCACCTCGGCGTGGTCGGTCAGGACCTCGATCTCGCCGGTCGCGAGCTTGGTGTTGGTGGTCTCCTCGCCACGGGCGCGCACGACGCCGTGGATCTTGATGGGCCACTCGGGACGCATGGTCTCGGCGATCTTAAAGGCATCGCCGTCGGAGTGCTCGGGGTCGAAGGTGAGCTGCGTGATGCCCTCGCGGTCGCGAAGGTCGCAGAAGATAAGGCCGCCGTGGTCGCGGCGACGGCTCACCCAACCGGTGAGGGTGACCTCTTCGCCCACGTTCTCGAAGCGAAGCTCGCCGCAGGTACGGGTGTGCATGGAATGCTCGTCAATGGGACGGGTCTGGCTCATACCAGTGATCCTCCTTTATGGATCTGTGCCGCCCCGTGTCGTTCCGGGCGGCGTCGTACAGATTTGCCCAGCCTGCGTAAACCGCGCAGCCGGACATGGCG
Organism: Collinsella sp.; assembly: GCA_037320555.1. Lineage (GTDB taxonomy): Bacteria > Actinomycetota > Coriobacteriia > Coriobacteriales > Coriobacteriaceae > Collinsella. Next base: position 96,091 of record JAYBVN010000034.1, read on the forward strand.
TTCTATCTTATCGCACCTGTGTCGATGTACCGCGGAAAAGTAGCTCCTGCCCAAAGACTTGACGGAGACGAAACAATTGACGCACCGCGGCCGTCGCCAAGGCGCGCCGCGTGCGACAATGTGCCCCAATACAACTGCACTCGGAAAGGCCCGCCATGACTGCACGCCTCATCGTTATGGATATCGACTCCACGCTCATCAACCAGGAGGTCATCGACCTGTTGGGCGAGGAGGCCGGCGTAGGCGAGCAAGTGGCGAAGATCACCGAGCGCGCCATGCGCGGCGAGCTCGACTTTAAGCAGGCGCTCGAGGAACGCGTGGGGCTGCTTGCCGGCTTGGACGAGAGCGTGTTCGAGCGCACCTTTGAGCGCGTGACGTTTACCCCCGGCGCGCTGGAGCTTGTGCGCTCGGCGCACAGCAAGGGCTGGAAGGTCGGCGTGGTAAGCGGCGGCTTTCACGAGGTCGCCGATAAGATCGTGGCCGCCGCGGGCATCGACTTTTGCCTCGCTAACCGCCTGGAAGTCGTGGACGGCAAGCTCACCGGCAAGCTGGCGGCAGACATCGTGACCAAGGAATCCAAGCTCATCCGGCTGCTGGATTGGGCGGTTGAGTGCGGCGTCGATATGGCACACACCGTGGCAATCGGCGACGGCGCCAACGATATCCCCATGATTCAGGCCGCGGGCACTGGCATCGCGTTTTGCGCCAAGCCCAAAACGCGCGAAGCCGCCCCGTTTGCCATCGACGAGCGCAACCTGATGCTCGCCATGGACATCATCCTGCGTGACTAGCCGATCCGTCTAACAATTGAATCAGTCCGTCCTATAGTTTCCGAACAATTTTGTCTTAGTGTTCGGAAACATACCCTTTGAGTGCTAGACTTTGCGCCGTCGAAGGGAACATATATGGATAAGCGAGACCTAGAGCAGCTGCTGAGCGATGTTGCTGGCGGATCAGTCACCCCTGCCGATGCCCTTACGCGCATCCAGACGGCTCCGACCGCCGATTTGGGCTTTGCGCAGCTCGATCTTTCGCGCGGAGTGCGCCAGGGAGCCGGCGAGGTTGTCTACGGTGCCGGTAAAACCGCCGAGCAAATTGCCGCCATTATCGAAGCGCTGCGCGATGCCGGCCAGGAGCGCATCCTGGTCACGCGCCTGGATGCCGAAAAAGCAGCCCGTACCTCGGAGCTCCTCGACAACGGCATCGACCTGGGATATGTCCCGGACGCACAGCTCGCCCTCGTGGGCGGCAAGCCCTCCCCTACCGGCAACGGACGCATCGTCGTCGCCTGCGCCGGCACGAGCGACTTACCCGTCGCCGAGGAAGCCGCGTTGACGGCCGAGTTCTATGGCAACGAGGTCGACCGCCTCTACGACGTGGGTGTCGCCGGCCTGCACCGCCTGCTCGCGCATGCCGAGGAACTTGCCCAGGCGCAGGTGGTCATCGCCATCGCCGGCATGGAGGGCGCGCTGGCAAGCGTTATCGGCGGCCTGGTGAGCTGTCCGGTCATTGCCGTTCCCACCAGCGTGGGCTACGGCGCGAGCTTTGGTGGCGTAGCCGCACTGCTCGCCATGCTCAACTCCTGCGCCAGCGGCGTTTCGGTCGTCAATATTGACAACGGCTTTGGCGCCGCCTACCAGGCAAGTCTTATCAATCATCTGAGCGCCGGCGCAACCCGCGCCCGTTAAGGAGCATTCCATGTCCAACCATCAGCACACGCTTATCATCGACGGCACCTCGGGCATCAGCGGTGACATGACTGTCGCGGCCCTGCTCGACCTGGGCGCCAGCGAGGAGCATCTGCGCGAACAGCTCGCCACGCTGCCGGTCGACGGCTTTTCGATCGCTGTAACGCGCGTAAACAAGCATGGCATCGACGCCTGCGACTTTGACGTTCAGCTGGCAGAGGAGCTCGAGAACCACGACCACGACATGGCCTGGCTCTACGGCAACGAAGCAGCTGCCGAGCACACGCACGAGCATGAGCACCACCATCATGATCATGGCGAACACGAACACGAGCACTGCCACGAGCATGACCATGAGGGCCACGCCCATGAGCACGAGGATCATCACCACACCCACCACCATCATCACCGCTCGCTAGCCGACGTCACCGCCATCATCGATGGCTCGCAGCTATGCGATGGCGCCAAGCGTCGTGCCCTCGCCATTTTTTCCGTACTCGCTGCTGCCGAGGCCAAGGCTCACGGCAAAACGCCCGAGACCGTCATGTTCCACGAGGTAGGCGCCATCGATTCCATCGTCGACGTCTGCTCGGTCGCCATCTGCCTCGATGACCTGGGTATCGAGGATATTGTTGTCGAGTCGCTCTCCGAGGGTCACGGCACCATCCACTGTGCCCACGGCCTTATGCCCATCCCGGTGCCCGCCGTCGTCAACCTATGCCAAGCAGGCAATATCGCCCTCACGCCTGCACCGGTCGCCGGCGAGCTCGTGACGCCCACGGGCGCCGCCATCGTCGCCGCACTGCGTACGACCGAGCACCTGCCAGCCCGCTACCACATCGAAGCCGTCGGCTACGGCGCCGGCAAGCGCCCCTACGAGGGCTGCTCCGGCACGCTCCGTTGTCTGCTCGTTCACGTGGATGCATAGCCATGGATGCCCGCAAAGAAAAAAGCCGCGCTGCCATCGTCGCGGCGTTCTCCGAGCTGCTACGCGAAGAGGACTACGGCAAGATTACCGTCGGCGACATCATCGCGCGCGCTCACGTAGGCCGCGCGACATTCTACGGCCTCTTTAAGAGCAAAGACGACCTACTGTCCGAGCTCGTGAGCGACATCTGCACCCACGCCCTCGACGACGATGGCACACCGCTCGACGACCCACTCGTGCAGGTCGAGCATATCCTCAACAACCTCTGGGAACGCCGTCAGGGCGTTCGAGCCCTCGTAGCCGGCGCCGGCTCCCGCGTCTTCGCCGACTGTCTCCGCAAGACCATCATGTCACGCGCAGCCGAAACCGTCCCCGCCGACCCCGCAGGCCCCGCCGGCACCATGGACCGCAGCTTCCTACTACACCACATAGCCTCAAGCTTCGTAGCCACCATCCAATGGTGGGCCTGGCACAACTTTCAAGTAGACAAAGCCGACGTAGCCAAAGACTACTTATCGGCCATAAAACCCCTCTTCAACTAAGTAAGAACATCATCCCAAAGCATCGCCCCAACCCAGGGCGCCACGCATCCCAAAGTGTCACTCGCGCTTCACCGCCCCCAACAGCAACAAGCCCCTCCCATCCAAATCCAAATTCAGATTTATATGTTGGGCTGCTTGTTCCAACGCGGCCAAGATCCCGCAGCTGTCCGCATGGGGTAACTTCCCAGCGCATTCCGCAGGACGAAAGAACCCCCGCCGCACGAAGTGCGCAGCGGGGGTTCTTTCATGTCCGAGGACGCGCTGGGAAGTTACCCCATGCGGCCAGCGGACAACTATGTAGCCTCAGACTAGAACATGCCCAAGAAACCGTGCACAAACAGCGCGGCCAGAGCGGCACCGATAAACGGTGCGATGCCAGGAACGAGCAGGCCGTACTTCCAGTTGTTGTCAGCCTTGTTCTTAATCGGCAGCACCTGATAGGCCATGCGAGGACCAAGGTCACGAGCCTGGTTCATGGCGAAGCCGGTGATGCCGCCCATGCCCATGCCAACAGCCCAAACGATCAGACCGACGCAGATGGCGAGCATCAAAACGTTCTCGCCGGCGCGGCTAGCGGCAGCAAGGATGGCGCTGATGAACACAAAGGTGCAGATGGCCTCGCAGAAGAAGTTGCGAGCATAGTTCGTGCCCTCGGTAGTAGGGTTGGTCGAGAAGATGTTGCGCTGGGCAATAGGGTCGACGACGCCCTCGGAAGCCTTGAACTCATCGGCATACATCAACCACGCGATCACGGCACCCGCAAAGCCGCCGAGCATATCGGCAATCATGAAGGGGATGCAGCTGCTCCACGGCACCAGGCCTACGATGCACTGGGCAAGCACCATGGCGGGGTTCATGCACACGGCGCCGCCAAAGACAAACAGGCAGACCGAGATGCCAAAAGACCAGGTGGTGATGGCAAACATGTGACCGGAGCCCTGATACTTGGTGCCCTTGAGCACGGTATCGCAGTGCACGCCCACGCCAAAGATGATCATGAGGGCCGTTGCGCCGAATTCGCAGAGGAGTTTGGTAAGCATAAAACCTTATCTTTCTTGTCGGTTATAAACGATTCGTTTGGGCCACGCACTAGTGCTGCGCGACGACAACGCCCAGGCCATCGGGAATAACGGCAACCTTGGCATCGGCACCCTTCATTTCAAAGGCGAGCTTGAGCGCCTCCTCGAGGGTGTTGACCGGCGTCATGTGCATATCCTTGATCATCTGGTGATCGCACAAGTCGGTGACCATGATCACAGGGTGATGTGCCAGGATGCGGGCAAAGATCTGACTCGTCCACTGGTCGGGCAGGGTCTCGTCCTTAGGACGGTCGATGCAGGCACGCTCAAACTCTGCCGGATCGTTGTCGGCGATGTTGTGATAGAAGCCCTCGCCACCGTGACCGTCGGCGCAACCGGCGACATCGATGATCACGCCGCCCTCGGGAAGTGTGGCCTCGGCAGCGCACATGCCCTTTACGGCCTGGTAGATGTTCTGGTCGAGCGGGTAGCCGCCGTTGGTGGTGATGGCAATCTCGCACTCGACGGGCTCAACACCGGCAAGGCTCTTCACGAACTCGCAGCCAGCCTCGTGCGCCTTGTGGATGTCGCCGGCAAAGGAGCCGATGACCTCGTGCTTGCCGTTGAGCACCACGTTGAGCACAAAGGCAAGGTGAGCCATCTCGGCAGCGGCAAACATGTCCTCGCTCACGTGGTTGTGGCACAGGTTGCCGGCACGCGAGTGGGAATCATTCACAAACTGACCGTTATGGTTGTACATGATGGTCTTGTAGCTGGCGATACCAGGCAGGACGGACTTGCGGCTACCAGAGAAACCGGCAAAGAAGTGCGGCTCAATAAAGCCCTCGGCAAGCAGCAGATCGCAATCGGCGGCAATCTTGTTGATGATGCACTCGCCACCAGAAGGCAGGGTGCCAATCTTTTTCATCATGCTGTCGTCAGTCGCGACGTGCATAACGATTTCCTCGTTGGCAACAATCTCCTCGCCATACTTGTTGACGAGTTCCTCGTGCGTCGACGGACGGTGCATACCCGTAGCAACCAGAATGCGCAGGCGAGCCTCGGGCGCAGCGGAATGGATGTGATGCAGCAGAATAGGCATCGTCACACGCGAGGGAACGGGACGCGTATGATCGGAGCTAATGATGACGATATCCTTCTTGCCAGCACAAAGCTCCTCGAGCGAAGGCGAGCCATAAGGGTTGGCAAGTGACTCCTCTACCAGCTCTTCCTGCGATTTTGTAGTCTTAAACTCGTTTTGATGACCTTCCATCACACCCGCGAAGTTCTTATCCTCGAGCTCCAGATGTAACGTCTTGTGGTCAAACGGCAGTTCACATTCAAACAATGACGCGCGCCCTCTTCCTTTCAACTGACACACTAGATTAACCGTTGGAAGGATACGCCGCTCACCGAAAAACACCACCGTCCACCGACTCATTAACACAACGTTCATATTTGACCCACAACAAAACGGCCGCGACCCCAAACGGGACCGCGGCCGCTACAGTCGTAAGGCGAGAAGCACCACATGCATCTCAATCCCGATCGATAAGGCGCGCGGCGCGAAGCGCCAAACGCGCCGCCGGGACAGACCCCATCCAAAACGCGCGAAGCGCGCCATTAATTCCCCCAGCCAGTAATCCGCCGAAGACCGGACATCGCAGGGCCCGCCATTAGTCTACTTTTAGGCACACTCCGCAGGACGCAAAAAGCCCTCGCCGCACGAAGTTGAACTGCGTCCCAAATCTTGGACGCCCTAAATAGCGACTAGGCCGCGAGGGCCT
>JAYBVN010000035.1:0-22131 GCA_037320555.1 Collinsella sp.
GGGCCGGCAGGAACGCGAACGAAACGCCCATGACGATGGGCAGGCCGCCGCCGATGCGACGGAAGGGAGCGAAGGCCTGAAGGGCCGTGTCGATCGCCGAAAGAATGAGCGCGACCTGGATAATGTCGGTACTCTGCTGGCTATTAAAGCCGTAGACGCCGGCCATGATGACCGCCGGGGTAATGATGCCGGCAAACGATGCCAGTACGTGCTGAAGGGCACACGGGATCATTTCCTTAACGGGAGGCATGCCTTCGCGAGTGAACAGGGCTTCAGTGCCGTTCGTAACCGTCTCCTGGGTCATTTGACCACCAATCCTCGAAGTAGTTGTTTTCGCATCTAACGCTCTATTGTGACGCAGTGCGGGGTTGAGGTTGTGCCTTCATTGCATATCGTATTAAAGATGATTCTCATTCTCAATAATAATTTTTTGTTATCAGACTATTCTTCAGCTGAAATAACGCATTTCCGCAGGTCAGGAAAGTGTCTGGTCAAAATAACATCTAACTTTTCTTTTGGTCAACCGTTTACCGCTAAATTCCTACCGTTCGTCTGCATTACGCAATGTACCTGCGGATATACGAGATGATGGGCAGCGTGTTACCATGAGAAAAAATTGTTATGAACATTTCCGATTTCACCCAAAGGAGTTGCCCGTGAACGAGACCGTACGTCGCTTTTTGCCGATGGTCGATTTTCTGGAGCAGATACTCGGCAAAAACAGCGAAATCGTGCTGCACGATTTCTCGGATCCCGACCACGCCATCGTCGATATTCGCAACGGCATCGTGAGCGGCCGCAAGGTCGGCGGTCCCGCTACCGATCTGGCACTCAAGATCATGCACGATCCCAAGTATCGCGACCTGCCGTTTATTACGGGCTACGAGGGCCGCGGCGCCGGAGGCAAGACGTTGGAGTCAGCGACGTACTTTATCCGCGAGAATGACGAGATCGTCGGTATGCTCTGCGTCAACACCGACCTCTCGACCGTACGCTCCATCAACGCCATGGCGCAGCAGCTCATGGCGTGCTTCGACGCGGCGCCAACGCGCACGGAGCCCGCCCCTATCGAGGTCGAAAGCCTTTCGGAGTCCACACAGGAGCTCATCGACCGCAGCATTGCCGAGTTGCTGAGCGCGCGTGGGCTGGATGTAGCGTCGCTTGGTCAGAGCGACCGCGTGGACGTCATTCGCCACCTCAACGGCAACGGGGTGTTCATGCTCAAGGGCGCTGTTGCCTGCGCCGCCACCGCGCTGGGCATCTCGGAGCCCAGCGTCTACCGCTACCTGCAAAAAGTCCGAAAGGAAGGCTAACGAGCAAAATGAAGCGCGGCTCCACAAGCGATCCGTCACTTAACAAAAGACCCTGCAGCTCGCACGCGCTGCAGGGTCTTTTTGCATGTCATGTTTAGTTGTGGCCAACGCCTTAGAGAGCGGCAACGACCTCGATCTCGACCAGACCGCCAGCCGGAAGGGCGGCAACCTGGAAGGCGCTGCGCGCGGGGAACGGGGCCTCAAACTTGGAGGCGTAGATCTCGTTCACGGCGGCGAAGTCGGCGATGTCGGCCAGGTAGACCGTGGTCTTGACGACATCGGCAAAGGTAGCGCCGGCAGCGGTCAGCAGGGCCTCGACGTTGGCGAGGGACTGCTTGGCCTGGGCCTCGACGCCCTCGGGCATCTTGCCGGTCGCGGGATCGATGCCCAGCTGGCCGGACAGGAACACCATGTTGTCGGCCTGGATACCGGGGGAATACGGGCCGATGGCTGCGGGTGCGTTATCGGAAGACACGACGGTCTTGCTCATGTTTTTCTCCTTACGATCAGATAGAGAGCGTGAGCGCGGCGTTCGCACCGGGAGGCACAATTCGGTCTGAACACCGCGCTTGATTTGGGATAGTACTCAAGGTTTCTGTTTGATGCAAGAATATTATCAGCTGGAGAGAATATTTTATCGCCCAACGGCGCCCGTTGGCAGCTGAACGGTTCTCCACGGGGTCAGCCAGCCTAAGCTGCTGAAGACTTTATCCCGCTTGGAGCACGGGCATCGCCTGCCGCAACGGCACCACTATACTTTTGAATATCTGAGCATTTTGAAAGGCAGGATATGACCGCAACCGCCAGTCGAACCACCAACCGCAGACCCGAGCTTTTGGCGCCCGCCGGAGGGCCCGAGCCCTTTGCCGCCGCGCTCGCTGCCGGGGCAGACGCCATCTACTGCGGCATGGGCAGCTTCAACGCCCGCCGCAAGGCAACCAACTTTACTGACGAGGCCTTTGAGCAAGCCTGCCGCGCCGCGCATCTAGCCGGGTCGCGCGTCTACGTCACGGTAAACATCGTCATCAAGCAGTCCGAGATGGGCGATGCGCTGCAACTCATCCATCGCTGCTCCACGCTGGGCGCCGACGCCTTCATTATCCAGGACTGGGGTCTGTTCTTTGAGGTCAAGCGCGCCATGCCCGGCATCGAGACACACATCTCGACCCAGGCGAACATCCACGACGACCGCGGAACCCTTTGGTGCCGTGAGCAGGGCGCCGACCGCGTGACTCTCTCGCGCGAGCTCTCCATCGACGAGATCGCCGCCATTCACGACGCCGCGCCCGATGTGGACCTTGAGGTCTTTAGCCACGGTGCCATCTGCTTTTGCTACTCGGGTCTGTGCCTGCTGTCGAGCTTTGCCATGGCTGGCCGCTCGGCCAACCGCGGCATGTGCGCCCAGCCCTGCCGCCTACCCTACGAGCTAATTGACGAGAACGGCCGCTCGCTCTCCCCTGCCGGTCGCGAGCGCGCGCTGTGCCCGCGCGACACCAACACTTCGCAGCTTGTTCGCCGTCTGTATGACGCCGGCGCCGCATCGCTCAAGCTCGAGGGCCGCATGAAGGCCCCCGATTACGTGTATTCCATCGTCGACGTGTATCGTCATCAGATTGATGACATGCTGGCCGATGTTTCGACCTCTAAGGATGAGGATGCGGCCCGCCAGCGACAGCTCAAGCGCTGCTTTAACCGCGACTTTACGCACGCCTACCAAGACGGTACCTCGGGTGACGAGATGATGAGCTACGAGCGCTCCAACAACCGCGGCCAGATCGTGGGCACGGTGCTGGGCAGCCGCCCGGCCAACCGCGATGTGCGCGGCCTCAAGCCCGACGACCGCCGTCGGCGCGCCGCCATCGCCCGCATTGAGTTGTTTGAGCCCGTGGGCAAGGGCGACCTGCTGGAGCTTCGCCACGATAACGAGTTTGACCAGTTCCTGACCACCATTGCCGCCGATGATGCCGCCGCCGGTGACATCATCGAGTGCCGCGTGCCTCGCAGCATGCCCGAGGGCTGCCGCGTGCGCGTGATTCGAAGCCAGCGCGCCATTGACGCTGCCGGCGCCGCGCTCAAGCGCGATGTGCTGCGCCGCCGCGCCGTTGATGTAACCGTTGTGGCGCGTTTGGGCGAACCGTTTGCCGTCACGCTTACTTGCTGCGACGCCCCTTCGCTTACGGCCACGGCCACGGGCTTTACCGTCGAGGCCGCCAAGACCCGCGCGGTCGAGGCGTCCGATCTGGTAGAGCATGTGGGCCGCATGGGGTCCTCGCCCTTTGAGTCCGCGAGCTTTGATGTGGCACTCGATAAGGGCTGCGGCATGGGCTTCTCCGCTGTGCACAAGGTGCGCGCCGCCGCCTGCAAGGCGCTGGAGGAGGCCATTCTGGCACCGTATGACGAGCGTGCCCGCACGCTCGAGCTGCCGGTGCTCGACAAATGTACGCGGCCCATGCCCGAGCACTACCGCGACGAGCCGCAGATCTGCGCCACCGTCACCTCGCTCGAGGCCGCCGAGGCAGCGCGAGCGGAGGGTGCAACGCGCATCTACATGACCACCGACGCGCTCGATGCGGCCGAGCTCTCCCCCGCCGATGCGTTTGAGCAGGGCATCGTGCCCGTGCTCGACGAGGTCTGCCGTGCCGTTGACCACGAGCGCGTCGATCCCTGGATCAATGCCGGAGCCACCGTCGCCGTCGGCAATATCTCCGAGCTCGCTGTAGCCGCGCATGCCGGCGCCACGGCCGAGATTCGATCCTGCCTGCCGGTGCATAACACGCCCTGCATGGAGGCGCTTGCCGAGCGCGGAGCCGGTGCGTTTTGGCTCTCGCCCGAGATCACGCTCGACGAGATTGTCTCGCTCGGCGCCGCCGCGCCCGCGACTCTGGGCATCACCGTCTTTGGCCGGCCGCGCGTCATGACAAGCGAGCATTGCATTCTGCAGGTTGCCAACGGCTGCATCCACGATTGCGCCAACTGCCGCCTGCGTGTCCGCAAGCTCTCGCTCAAGAATATCGACGGAAAGGTCATGCCGGTACGTACCGACGTCCACGGCCGCTCGCGCCTGTACGATGCCTACCCCATCGACCTCACGCCGCAGGTTCCGCAGCTGCTCGATGCCGGCGTGCGCCGTCTTATGGTTGACGGAACCCTGCTCGAGCCCAATGAGATTGGCCGTGCCGTCGCGCGCGTCCGTCGCGCCATTGATGCAGCGCAGGCAGGTCGCAAGCCCGCTGCCCGCCTGCGTGGGGCGACCTCGGGCTGCATGTTTGTGGGAATTAGCTAACCGAAAGGCTTACACGTGAACGAAGAACCTCAAGTCCTCTACTGCGACGCCTGGCTCATGGCCATCGACAAGCCCGCCGGCATGATCGTCCACGGCGACGGCACCGGCGAGCGCACGCTCACCGACTACGCCAGCGACCTGCTGCTGGCGATGGGCGACGGCTTTGCCGCGACCGACATGCAGCCGCTCAATCGCCTGGACCGTGACACCACCGGCGTGGTGCTGTTCTCGCTCGACAAGCAGACGCAGCCCGCCTTTGACCAGATGATTATCGACCACGCTTTCGAAAAGCACTACCTAGCGCTCGCCGAGGGCAAGATCGACTGGAACGAAAAGCTCATCGACAAGCCCATCGCCCGCGACCGTCACGACAGCCGAAAGATGCGCGTCGGCGCCAGCGGCAAGCCGTCTCAAACGCGCGTGAAGGTGCTCAAACGCCTTAAGAGCCGTCGTGGCCTGCCCACGCGCTCGTATATCGATGTCGAGTTGCTCACCGGCCGCAAGCACCAAATCCGTGTGCACCTGGCAAGCGAGCATCATCCCCTGGTTGGCGACGACCTGTACGGAACGCCGCGCCCCTGCGGTCTGATGCTCCACGCCCACAGCGTGTCCTTCACGCATCCCGTAACCGGCGAGCACATCCACATCGAAGCCCCCTGCCCCTGGGAGCCCTAAACCACCACAATGGGGACAGGCACCTTTGTGGTGGTTTTGCCACGATGGCTCAGCCGCGGTCCCAAAACGTCTCGATCTGTAACAGTTAGAGCCCATTTTCCGGTCTATCTGTTACAGATCGAGACATTCGAATCCCCCTCAAGGGAAAATCTCAATCTGTAACACCTAGCCCACTTTTAACGGTCCAGTTGTTACAGACTTAGACAAACCGGCAGACAACGAAAGCGGCAACGCCCGTGATGGACGTTGCCGCTTTTCTATTGAGAAAACTACTCGGTTTTCGTTACTAACCACCACAATGGAGACAGGCACCTTCGTGGTGGTTTTGGCCTTGTCTCGCTGTTAGACAGTGATGACGTTGTCCATTGCCCGGTACTTGGCGGGGACCTCGCCCGCAGTGATAATCGTTGCGTCGCGGAAGTCCGCGAACTTGACGGGCGCCACCATGCCAAATTTACTGGCGTCCGAGATTACAAAGCGCTTGGCCGTATGGCGCATCGAGATACGCTTTACTTGCGCCTCCTCGATATCGGGCGCCGTGAAGCCCTGCTCGGCGGCAATGCCGTTAGAGCCCCAAAAGCCACAGTTGAAGTTGTAGCGGTCTAAGGTTGCCAAGGCATCGGGGCCAACGAGCGCCTCGGTCTCGGGTTTGAGCTCGCCGCCCAACACCACGGTACGCATGCCGCGCAAAGCAAGGTGCTGAGCATGGAGCACGGAATCGGTCACATAGGTGACCGATTCGAGATGCGGAAGATGCTCGATGAGTCTGAGCGTCGTCGAGCCCGAGTCGATGTATACAAAGCTCTCGGGCTCCACAAGCGCCGCCGCACGGGCGCAGATACGCTCCTTGTCGTCGTTATGGAGGTCGCTGCGCTCATTAAGCGTTAGGTCGCGCGTCACGTGCGCGCGCTCAAGACTCGTCGCTCCACCGTGGACCTTGGCGATGCGATGAGCTCGGTCGAGCGTCTGCAGGTCGCGCCGAATGGTAGACGCCGTCACGCCCAGGGCTTCGGCAAGCTCCGGCACGGTAACCGAGCCGGCCTGCTGCACCATCGACACGATCGCGTTGAGCCTATCTTCCGCAAGCATCGCTTACTCCTCCTCGGGGTACACAACTCCCCAGTCGGCGCGGAGCTTGGTCATAAGCTCCATAACATCAGAAGCATAATCCAGCAGCTCGCGCTTGGAGTCGTCGCCGGCAACGGCCTTCTCCAGGTCGGCCATCTCATAGCACAGGGCGTAAGCCTCGGTGCCGGCGTGGACCTCCTCGCGGTGGCCGTCCGCAGTCCACACGATGGTCGCGTGATCGGCACGCGGATATTCATTGACCTCGATGTAGCACTTGTCGAAGCTGATGACCGAGCGCTTGGGCTGCTTGGAGTGGAGCGTAAGGCTCACGACGCCCAGCTGCTGCTCGGCATTTCGGCAGACGATGCCACCCGCGACGTCAACGCCAGTCTCGCAGGTGTTGCCCAGCGAAACGACCTCAGCGGGCTGGCTTGCCATAAAGAGGCGCATGACGGACAGGGCATAGACGCCAATATCGAGCATGGCACCGCCAGCAAGGTTGCGATTGTAAAAGCGGTTGGTCAGGTCGCCGTACTCCTTGTAGCTGCCAAAGTTGAGCTGGGCGAGGTTCATGCGTCCAAAGTCGCCGGCATCCATGCGGCGGCGCAGCTCCTGATACAAGGGCATGTGGAGCACCGTGGTGGCATCCATAAGGACCACGTTGTGCTCGTCGGCGATGGCACGGGCCTCGTCGAGCTCGGCAGAGTTGAGGGTAATGGCCTTCTCGCAGAGTACGTGCTTACCAGCTGCCAGAGCGGCTCGCAGGTAGGTGATATGCGTGTTGTGCGGCGTGGTGATATAGACTGCGTCAATATTCGGATCGGCGTAGAGGTCCTCGACCGTTTCATAGACCTTCTCGATGCCATATTGCTCAGCAAAAGCCTGAGCCTTGGACAGCGTGCGGTTGGCGACGCCCGCAAGCTTGCGACCGGCAAGAGCGAGAGACTGGGCCATCTGGTTGGCGATAACGCCGCACCCGATCACAGCCCAACGAAGCTCGGGAGCCGTAAAGATATCATCGGGGAATGGCTTGTCCTGGACCGAAGTGAACGCTGCTTTTGCGGCTGCTTCGGCGTCGAGCGGAGCCTGTTTGGAATCTGCCATTATGTGCCTCCTGAGTCATCGGAAGTCCTTCATTTCCAACAGCCTTATATTCGCACAAATGCGCGCGCATTTGCTTGTATTTGCGTGTTTATTTGTTTATCGGTCATTATTTAACCATAGTTAGCAGATATTTGCGCGGCCATGCGCATCATCGCGCAAGACTCTGCGCGTAAATGCGCATGCGACAAACCTTGTGAAACATATAGGGGCGGAGCACCATAGCCCTAAAGACAGAGCCAGCTGCATTACTTCACCCCTCTGGGGGCACCAGACATCAAAGGACTGTCCCTAGGTGCCGCTTTCGTTGAAGCCTATCCCAGATGGCCAGATATACAAATCTAAAGACTGTCCCCATCAACTAGCCGTTTAAGAACATCCCCAACGACAAGTCATTTAAGTCTGTCCCCAATGAGTAGGGATAGAAAAAGGCCCGGGTGCCTTGGGGCATCCGGGCCTTTGCTAGCAACTTGATGTTGCGGGCAGCTTAGAACTTGTGGCCGCACTTCTTGCAGACGCGCAGCTTGTTCTTGCCGTCCTTCTCGTGACCGACGCGGGTAACCTTACCGCACTCGGGGCAAACGAGATTGACGTTGGAGGCGTCGATAGGAGCCTCCTGCGAAACGATGCCGCCCTGCTGGTTGGCAGCGTTGGGCTTGACGGCCTTCTTGACGACCGAAACGCCCTCGACAACGACCTTGTTCTCGGCGGGGAGAGCACGCAGGACAACGCCCTGCTTGCCGCGATCCTTACCAGAGAGAACCTGGACCTTATCGCCCTTCTTGATATACATATATCTCCCCTAACTACAGGGTCTCGGGAGCGAGCGAGACGATCTTCATGTACTTCTTGTCACGAAGCTCGCGAGCGACGGGCCCGAAGATACGGGTGCCGACGGGCGAACCATCGTTGTTGATGACAACGCAGGCGTTCTCATCAAAGCGAATGTAGGAGCCATCCTTGCGGCGGATCTCCTTAACGGTGCGAACGACGACGCAACGGACAACGTCCTTCTTCTTGACGTTGGCGCCAGGGGTAGCCTCCTGGACAGCACCGATGAACACATCGCCGATGCCTGCATAACGACGCTTGGAACCGCCAAGCACCTTGATGCAGCGAATCTTGCGAGCGCCGGAGTTGTCGGCGACGTTCAGCATGGTTTGCATCTGAATCATGGTAGATGTTCCTCCGAACTAAGAACCGAAGAGAGGTGCGCAGCCTTTATACGGCCCGTGGTATGCAAGCCAGGCATACGCACATCTTCGGAAACGTACAAGTCGTAAGAGCGACTGCTTATTTAGCGCGCTCGACGACCTCGATGAGGCGCCAGCGCTTCATCTTGGACATAGGACGGGTCTCCATAACGCGGACGGTATCGCCCACGCCAGCCGTGCACTCCTCGTCGTGAGCGTGCAGCTTCTTGGAGCTGGTCATCATCTTGCCGTACTTGGGGTGACGCTTGCGCTCGGTGATGGTGACAACGATGGTCTTGGCACCGGAGACGGAGGTAACGACACCCGTACGGACCTTACGCGAGTTACGCGAATCAGTCATGTTCTCTCCTTAGGTCCTACTCGGCGACAGCGGACTTCTCCGCTGCGATCTCGCGGGCGCGCTGCTCCGTGAGGACGCGAGCGATGTCCTTCTTCACGGTGTTGACGCGAGCGGTGTTGTCCAGCTGGCTGGTGGCCATCTGGAAACGAAGGTTAAAGAGCTCGGCGCGCATTTCCTTCAGCTTCTCAACGAGCTGAGCGTCCGAGAGCTCACGAATCTCTGCGGGCTTCATTAGTTCTCCTCCTTGGCGGCGGCGGCGTCCTCAGCAGCCCACTTGGCCTCGAGAGCGGCCTCCTCAGCCATCTCCTTCTGGATGCGCTGCTCAGCGTTCTTGGCAGCAACAATCTTGGTCTTGATGGGAAGCTTGTGCTGTGCAAGACGCAGAGCCTCGCGAGCGACCTCCTCGGGCACGCCCTTGACCTCGAACATGATGCGGCCGGGCTTGACGACGGCCACCCACTCCTCGGGGTTACCCTTACCAGAACCCATGCGAGTCTCGGCAGGCTTCTTGGTGATGGGCTTATCGGGGAAGATCGTGATGTAGACACGACCGCCACGCTTCATGTAGCGGGTCATGGCAATACGAGCGGCCTCGATCTGACGGTTGGTGATCCAATGGGCCTCGAGAGCCTGGATACCAAACTCGCCGAAATGCAGCTCGGTATTACCCTTGGCCTGGCCCTTCATGGAGCCACGCTGCACCTTGCGGTGAAGAATACGCTTAGGGGCAAGCACTACTGACCCCTCCTCTCGGAGTTACGACGACGAGGACGGGAAGAGCCCTCGAGTGCAGGGTTGGGAACAGGCTGGCCCGGGAGCTTCTCGCCCAGGTAGATCCAGACCTTCACGCCGCAGGCACCCATGGTGGTGCTGGCGACAGCCGTGCCGTAGTCGATCTTGGCGCGGAGGGTGTGCAGAGGCACGCGACCCTCACGGTACCACTCACGACGGCCCATCTCGGCACCGCCGAGACGACCGGAGCACTGGATACGGATGCCCTTGGCGCCGGCCTTGCGGGCGGACTGGACAGCCTTGCGCATAGCGCGACGGAAGGCAACGCGGCCCTCGAGCTGCTCAGCGATGGACTGAGCAACGAGGTTGGCGTCGAGCTCGGGGCGCTTGATCTCGACAACGTCGACGGAGAGCTGGCCCTTGGAGACGCCAGCGACCTTCTCGAGCTCGGTGCGGAGGGTATCGATCTCGGCACCCTTCTTACCGATGACAACGCCGGGGCGAGCGGTGAGGATGATGACCTTCACCTTGTCGCCAGCGCGCTCGATCTCGACGCGGGAGACAGCTGCGCGGGAAAGACGCTTCTCGAGGTACTTGCGGATCTCGAGATCGTTACCGAGGGTCTTAGCGTAATCCTTCTCTGCGAACCAGCGGGAGCGCCAGTTCTCGGTGATGCCAAGACGGAAGCCGGTGGGGTAGACTTTCTGACCCATACAGCTTTACGCCTCCTTTCGAGGAGCAACGACGACGGTGATGTGGGAAGTACGCTTCAGAATGCGAGAAGCGGAACCCTTGGCGCGGGGACGGATGCGCTTAAGCGTCGGACCCTCGTCAACATAGGCAGCGGCGACAACCAGGTTGTCGGCACGCAGACCATTGTTGTTCTCGGCGTTCGCAACGGCGGAACGGAGAACCTTCTCGACATCCACGGCGACGGCGCGGTCGCAGAAGTGGAGGATGTCGAAGGCCTGAGCGACAGGCTTGCGGCGGATCAGATCGACCACCAGGCGGGCCTTGCTGGGGGAAACACGCACGTACTTAGCGACGGCGCGAACCTCGGTGGCCTCAGTTTCAATAGACTTAGTTGCCATTTACGGTTAACCCCCTATTTGGCCTTGTGGCCACGGAACGTACGAGTCGGCGCGAACTCGCCGAGCTTGTGACCAACCATGGACTCGGTAACATACACGGGCACATGCTTGCGGCCGTCGTGGACGGCGATGGTGTGACCAACCATCTCGGGGAAGATGGTGGACGCGCGGGACCAGGTCTTCACGACGTCCTTCTTGCCAGCCTCGTTCATCGCGGTGATACGCGAGAGAAGGCGAGTCTCCACGAACGGGCCCTTTTTGAGACTTCTGCTCATAAGTGCTTTCTCCTAAAACTCGGTATCCGAAATTACTTCTTACGGCGACGAATGATGTGCTGGTTCGAGACCTTCTTCTTCTTGCGCGTACGAAGGCCCTTCGTCGGCTTACCCCAGGGGGTAACAGAGGGACGACCAGAGGTGTGGTTCTTGCCCTCGCCACCGCCGTGCGGGTGGTCGACAGGGTTCATGACGGTACCGCGGACGGTCGGGCGCACGTTCATGTGACGCTTACGGCCGGCCTTGCCGATGACGATGTTGGAGTGATCGGCGTTGCCGACCTCACCGACGGTGGCGCGGCAGGTAACGAGGATGCGGCGCATCTCGGAGGAAGGCATACGGACGATAGCGTACTTGCCCTCCTTACCCATCAGCTGGCAGGAGTTACCGGCGGAACGGGCGATAGCAGCGCCCTTGCCCGGCTGGAACTCGACGGCGTGGATGAGCGTACCGACGGGGATGTCGGCGAGGGGCAGAGCGTTGCCCGGCTTGATGTCGGCGTCAGAACCGGACATGATGGTCTGGCCGACCTCGAGGCCCTTGGGGGCCAGGATGTAGCGCTTCTCACCGTCAGCGTAGTGCAGCAGAGCGATGCGAGCGGAACGGTTCGGATCGTACTCGATCGTGGCAACCTTGGCGGGCACGCCGTCCTTGTTGCGCTTGAAGTCGATCACGCGGTAACGACGCTTCACGCCGCCGCCCTGGTGGCGGGTGGTGATGCGGCCGTTGTTGTTACGACCGGCCTTCTTGGGCAGGGGCTCGAGAAGAGACTTCTCGGGCTTGGTGCAGGTGATCTCGGAGAAATCGGAGATCGTCTGCCAACGCCTACCAGCGGAGGTCGGCTTAAGGTGCTTTACAGCCATTACAATCCCTTTCAATAGGAATCCGTTAGCCATCACAGACAGGGATTCGAGGTTCTGCCTCGGGTGCGATGACACCGGACGTATACACGGTTCCGGGCGTGTCCATTTTATACGCCCAAAACCTTGAGCTCTCGCCTCCCCTAGTTGGGAGGCATGAGCTCACTCAACAGCAGCGAGTCTTAGGCCTGGTTGCCAAAGACCTCGATGGTGTCGCCCTCGGCCAGCGTGACGATGGCCTTCTTCCAAGAACGGGTCTTGCCGGCGACATAGCGCACGCGCTTGGTCTTGGGCTTGACCGTCAGGGTGTTCACGCGAACGACCTTGACGCCGAAGATCTCCTCGACAGCGTCCTTGATCTGATACTTGTTAGCATCCTTGGCGACCTCGAACGTGTACTTGTTCAGCTCCATGCCGGAGAAGGAACGCTCGGACACGATCGGACGGATGATGATCTCGTGGGCGGTCATTTATGCAAGCACCTCCCCGAAGTGAGCGGCGATGTCGGCGGGCATCAGCACGGCGTTGTTGTTGACGAGATCGTAGGTGTTGGCCTCGTCGGCAGTGATGATGAACGTCTTGGGAATGTTGCGGAACGACAGGTAGGCGTTGACGTCCTCATCGCGAACGATGATGGTCAGACGCTTGCCCTCAAGGCCGAGAGCCTTGAGCATGGCGACGGCAGCCTTGGTGGAAGGCTTCTCGAAGCCGTAGTCGTCGACGAGCACGAGCTCGCCATCGGCCAGCTTGGCGGACAGCGCGGAGCGCATAGCCAGCTTGATCTCCTTGTTGTTCATACGCTTAGCGTAAGAACGGGGCTTGGGGGCGAAGACGACGCCACCGTGACGCCACTGGGCAGCACGGATGGAACCCTGGCGGGCACGGCCGGTGCCCTTCTGACGCCAAGGCTTCTTGCCGCCACCGGAAACCTCAGAGCGGCCCTTAGCGGACTGGGTGCCCTGACGCCAAGAGGCCATCTGGCACTTGACGATGTGGTGCATAACGTGGATGTTCGGCTCGATGCCGTACACCTCAGCGGCGAGCTCGGCCTCGGCGACCTTCTTGCCCTCGCTGTTCTTTACTTCAAACTTTGCCATTTAAGTGTTCTCCTTGGTATGACGCTGGGCTAAATGGGCTGGGCCCTTAGGCCATACGGATGGCGACGAGACCATTCTTGGCACCCGGGACAGCGCCCTTGACCAAGATGAGGTTCTGCTCGGCATCGATGCGGACAACGGAAAGGTTCTTGACGGTAACGCGCTCGTTACCCATGTGACCGGCCATCTTGACGCCCTTGAGGACGCGCGCAGGATAGGCGCACTGACCGATAGAACCGGGGTGACGCTGGAAGTGAGAACCATGCGTCATAGGACCGCGGCGCTGACCCCAGCGCTTGATGCGACCCTGGAAGCCCTTACCCTTGGAGGTACCGATGACGTCGACCTTCTCGACATCAGCGAAATCAGCGACGGTGACGACCTCGCCGACCTTGTGCTCCTCGCCGTTCTCGACGCGGACCTCACGAAGGAAACGGACAGGCTCGACGCCAGCCTTAGCGAAGTGACCAGCCATGGGCTTGTTCACGTTCTTGGCCTTGATGTCGCCGAAACCGATCTGGACGGCGTCATAGCCGTCGGTTGCCTGAGTTTTAACCTGCGAGACAGCGCAGGGGCCAGCCTGGATGACCGTGACGGGAACGACGTTGTCGTCCTCGTCCCAAACCTGGGTCATGCCAATCTTGCGGCCGAGAATCATGCTGATCAAGATATGATCCCAACTCTCGCGTGGTCTTGGGACAATGCGTACACCACCGAGCGTACGCCCCTAGAGGACCACTACTTACACGACGTGCTCCCCAGCCTTGTATTTCGCCCGGACTACCTGACAACCCTATTAAGCAGGCATTTTGTCCAGCCAGAATACTCCCCTGGTTTCACACAGCTGTTTAGTATACACGGCTGCGGGCGTATCCATCGAGATTCATATTTCACTCACATTGTTTACGCAGGTAAAGTGCGTGGAGTCGCCTGGGCTTGGCAGAGGGGCGGCGAAATATATTAAGTTTGCTGCTCTACAGTCCTGCGCAAGACGGAAAGCACATTAAGTGCTTTCCTTTGCGTGCGGAACTCGCGACAAACTTAATATATTTCGCCGCCCCTCTGCCAAGCTCGGGAGACGACACGTTGATGTCTGCTTAACTCTGCTCGCTCAGCTAATTACTTTGTTGGGGGTCCACTATTTGCTGAAGGGTGAACTTACACTGCATTGGCTCGCCTTCTGCTTGCGGCTTTTCCTCGTCAAAATCGAAGATCATGATGGCGCAGTTGGGGAGTTTTGTTGGGAGCTCGAAGCCCTCTGGGGCTGCGGCCTTGATGAATTGGCGGCTGGCGCTGCCGTGGCTTACTGCTAGGAGGGTTTCGATGCCCTCGGCGCCCATGAGATTGGTGAGGGTGTCTACCATGCGCTCTTGCAGCGCGCGGCTTCCTTCTCCTCCGAAGGGGACCAGATCCTCGCCGGGATCCCAGACGTCGGTGGGCAGGGCGTCGTGGGGGCCTTTTTCGAAGGTGCCGTAGCTGCGCTCGATGATGCCTTCGCAGGGCTCGACTGCGGCGTCCGGGCCGAGGAGCTCGCATGCGACGAGACTTGCCGTGTCCATGGCTCGGCCTAAGGGTGATGAGACCACTTTGTCGGGGACGACGCCGTGGGCCTTGAGCCATGTGGCTGCCATTCCCGCTTGTTTGCGGCCCAGGTCGGTCAACGGTGAATCGCAGCGACCCTGGACGAGCTTTTTGACGTTGAATTCCGTCTGGCCGTGACGGAGTAGATAGAGACGTTTCATGCTCTCCCCTTCTGCTTCAGCTAGCTTGCCGGCACAGCCCTACTCGTGGGTATGGCCGACATAGTCCTCGTCGATCGTAATCTTGGCGACCGACTTCGGGTATTCCGATTCGACCCTCTGGGCCAACGCGTGTTTGAGCTCATCGGCATCCATGTCCAAATCCGAGGGTCGCACGCAGTCAAAGATCACGTTGGTGTGCGTGGGGCCCGGCACACAGCGCAGATCGTGAATCGAAAGGCGACTATCGATCTCTTGAGCCATAGCGTTGATACGCAGACGCATGCTCGCCACCTTTAGATCGTCGGTCACGATGGGATCGTAATGGAGCGTGACGATCATGCCGTCCTCGTTCCTAAACGCCTGCTCGATGTTATCGAGCGTGTCGTGGCTTTCCAGTGGGCTGGCCTCGGCCGCCATCTCGGCGTGCGCACTTGCAAACTTCCTGCCCGGACCGTAATCGTGAACCATCAGGTCATGAACGCCCAAAACGCCGGGATAGCTCATGATCTTGTCTCGGATGTGTTTGACCAACTTGGGATCGGGTGCCTGGCCCAAAAGCGGACTCACCGTATCTTGGATAAGCTCAAAGCCGCTCCAGCCAATATAGGCACCAACGGCAAGACCGACCCATGCGTCAAGATTGATGTGCGTCACCTGGGAAACAATCGCGCACGCCAACACAGCACCCGTAGCAAGGACATCGTTCTTTGAGTCCTGAGCGGTCGCATGCAGCGTCTCGGACTCAATACGGTCACCGAGCTTTTGGTTGAGGGCCGCCATCCACAGCTTAACAACCATCGAAAGCGCCAGGACTGCCACCAGGGCAAGCGAGAACTCGACGGGTTCGGGGTAGATGACGCGCTCAACCGAGGACTTCACCAGCTCAACGCCAATCAGCAGCACGAGTGCCGCCACGACCAGACCCGAGAGATACTCGTAGCGGCCATGTCCGTAAGGATGCTCGGGGTCGGCCGGCTTGCTCGCCAGCTTAAAGCCCAGCACGCTCACGATATTCGAGCTGGCATCGGACAGGTTGTTCATGGCATCCGCCACGATCGAAACCGATCCCGACAGCACGCCAATTGCGCCCTTTGCAGCGCATAGCGCCACATTGGCGACAATACACACCATGCCCGCTAACGTGCCCACACGCGCACGATCGCCCTGCGCGCGCTTAACTATCCACTCGACCATCTGCATCCGCCCCCACGGTACTACCTATATATCTATTGCTCAAACGGATTGTAGTGTAGCCACTTTGTCCTCAAGATACAAAAAAGCCGCAGCCCACACGGGCCACGGCCTTGGAGCATGGCAAAGGAATCGTCCTTGTGTCGCACAGGTTTACGCGCTTACTTCGGCCACGCTCTTCGAGGTTTCGGGTGAATCGGCTCCGTCCCCCATCGTCTGTCCCTTCGCCGGCACCACGCCAAAGCAGTAGCTCAGCGCCGCAGACACCGCAAATGCCGTGCCACCGGCAACGCAGCACCACAGTAGGTTCGAAATGCCGCCCGTGGCAAAGCCAATGACCATGAGGACATTCGTCATGCCGATGGTATAGGCCGTAACGTGGCCCACGGCTGCAACAAGGCCTCCGACGGCGCCGCCAATGGCCATGCACGTCAGGCACCTGCCATATTTAAAGCCGCAACCGTACAGCGCCGGCTCGCTTACGCCGCCAAGAACACCCGAGATCGAATAACCCAGCATGAGCGTCTTCTCGTCCTTATCCGCAACGCGGAGCGACGCGCCAAAGGGTATGCCCCAAACGGCAAACGTTGCCATCGTCGCGGCGATCAGGATGCACGAATCCGTTCCCACACTCATAAACTGCGCATAGGCGAGCGATAGGACAACGTTGCTGACGCCCGCGATCTTAAGGAACTCCCAGCCTGCGGCAAGCCCCATGAGTGTGAGCAACGATACGATGCCACCGGAATTGCCAAGCATAAACATAAGCTGGCCCAACAGCATGCCCAGATAGCTGCCCGCCGGCGCCGTAATACACAGCGAAACCGGAACCATGACGAGCATGGTCGCAAACGGAACAAACGAAAACGCTACGGCCTTGGGGATAACGCGCCGAAAGAAACGCTCCACCTGCCATAGCACGGGCACCGAGAGGAGAACCGGAATAACAGTCGTCGTGTAATCGTTGACCGGTGCAGGAACCAGACCATACACGGAAGTCGTCGATGCCCCCGTCGTCGATGCGACATCGACGAGCTTAAGCAGATCGGGCGCAATCAATACGCCGCCCAGCATCATGCCCAGCTGCTCCGAGCAACCGAGCTGGCGGGCGGCCGCCCAACCAAGATAAATGGGCAAAAAGTAGTAGCCGGCGTTATAGAGCCAACTGTAGAACAGGCGATAGATTTCGGAATCGGCAGACCACAGGCCCAGCATGCCTTCGCCCATAATGACGGCGACGGTGCGAAACAACGCCGCGCAGACAATAAAGGGCAGCGCTGACATCATGCTTTTGGACAGATAGTCCACCACGGCCATGGCATTTGATGAAACCGTCGTTGTAAACGAGGTGTTAGAAACTTGTGACATGGAACGCCTTTCCCAATGTGACATGCGGGCTATCCCTTTGTCACATCGTGCGGTATCGACCGATTGCGCGGTACTTTTCGTAGCGGAGGTTTGTGAGGGTCGCGTCGTCGAGCCGCCCAAGCGTATCGAAGGCCGCAAATGCCGAGGACATGACGGCACCGGCGATCTCATCATGTGACAGGCCCCTATCGTCAACAATGCCGTCGATGATGCCGAGCGCCAGCAGATCGGGGGCCGTGAGCCTCAGCGCCTCGGCGGCCTCATTCGCGCGCTCGGTATCCTTCCACAGGATCGACGCACAGGCCTCGGGGCTCACGACCGAATAGGCCGAGCTCGAGAGCATCAGGATGCGGTCGGCCACGGACAGCGCCAGCGCGCCACCAGAGCCGCCCTCGCCTGTCACCACCGAGACAATCGGCGTCTTAAGACCGCTCATCTCCATGAGATTCTGGGCAATCGCCTCGCCCTGGCCGCGCTCCTCGGCGCCGATGCCGCAAAACGCACCCGAAGTATCGACCAGGCACAGAACCGGTCGACCATACTTTTCGGCCTGTCGCATCAGGCGACGCGCTTTGCGGTAGCCCTCGGGATGCGCCATGCCAAAGTTGCGGCGCATACGCTCTTTGGTCGTGGTGCCGCGCTCGATGGCGATGACCGTTACGGGACGTCCGTCTTTCCAGCCGATGCCGCCCACCACGGCAGCATCGTCGCCAAAGTAACGGTCACCGTGCAGCTCCACAAATCCATCCAGACCCAACGAGATCATCTCGCCCGCCGTGGCACGATCTGCCGAGCGGGTCTGCTTGACAATCTCGAGTGCGGTTTTTGGTGCCGTCGAGCGCTTAAACAGATGTCCCAGCTTTTTGCCGCGGCGACCCGTATGCACGATCTCATGCGGAGCCCCCAGGCCGGGCGCGTGCCCTTCGTGCAGCGCCAGCAGCTCGCCTACCGTGAGCGCAATCTCGCCACGTGGAACGACGGCATCGCAAAAGCCGTGCTCGAGCAAAAACTCGGAACGCTGGAACCCCTTGGGCAGGCGCTTGTGCATGTTCTGCTCGATCACGCGCGGACCGGCAAATGCCGTCAGGGCATCGGGCTCGGCCAGGATAATGTCGCCCTCCATGGCAAAGCTCGCGGTCACGCCTCCGGTCGTGGGGTCGGTGAGCACTGTGATATACAGGCCGCCCGCCTCGCTGTGGCGCCTAACCGCCGCAGAAATCTTGGCCATCTGCATAAGCGATGTCACGCCCTCTTGCATGCGCGCGCCGCCCGAAACGGTAAAGCCGACGACTGGCAATCCCAGCTCGGTCGCACGCTCAAATGCGCGACAGATCTTCTCGCCCACCACGGAGCCCATCGAGCCCATCATAAAGTTGGCGTCCATAAAGAAGAGTGCCGTATCGCAACCGCAGATTTTGCCCCTGCCGCACACAACGGCATCGCGCTCGCCCGAACGCTCGCTCACGCTCTTGAGCTTGTCGGCATAGCCGGGAAACGAGAGGAAGTCCTCCGACGCCAGATTGGCATCCCATTCCTCAAACGTGCCCTCGTCGACCGTCATGCGCATGCGCGCACGACCGCTCACGCGAAAGTGCTTGCCGCAACGAGGGCAGACCTCGAGGTTGTCGTGCAGGCGCGCCTCATCGATCACACGGCGGCACTCCGGGCACTTGATAAACACGTGGCGCGCGGGAAACTCGGCGCACGACTCGGTCATCGGCCCCTCGAGGACGTTGACCGTCTTCGCTTTTCTATTCATCAGCATAGAGATGCCCCATCAGATCGGTGTGGTACATGCCCGACAAGAACTCGTCGTTTGCCAACACGTCGAGCTGAAGCTCGCTGTTTTCGCTCACGCCCTCAATCACGAGCTCGCCCAGGGCCGAGCGCATCTTGCGAATGGCACCGTCACGCGTGGGTGCACACACGATGAGCTTGCCGAGCATGGAATCGTAGTACGGCGGAACGGCAGCCCCGGTAAACATGGCGGAATCCCAGCGCACGCGCGGACCACCCGGCACACGCAACGCGGTAACCGTTCCGCATGACGGCAGAAAGTCCGGCGTTTCGGCATTGATGCGGCACTCCATGGCGTGGTTGCGGACCGGCATGTCCTCCTGCTCAAAGGGCAGAGGCTGGCCGGCTGCCACGCGCAGCTGCCACTTGACCAAGTCGGTATCGGTCACAAACTCCGTAACCGGATGCTCCACCTGCAAGCGCGTGTTCATTTCCATAAAGTAGAAATTGCCGTCGTCCGAATACAGGAACTCGATGGTACCGGCTCCTTCGTAGCCGACGGCACGAGCCAGGTCGCGTGCGGCCTTGTGCATGCGGGCACGAATGTCGTCGTGTCCGTCGAGGCACGGCGCGGGGCTCTCCTCGATCAGCTTTTGGTTGCGGCGCTGCACCGAGCACTCGCGCTCGCCGAGCGAAAACACATGACCCTGCTTATCGGCCATAATCTGCACCTCGACGTGGTGCGCCGGCGCGACGAACTTCTCCATGTAGCACTCGCCGTCGCCAAAAACGGCCTCTCCCTCGGCACGCGCTTCAATAAAGGCCTTTGCCGCATCTTCCACGCGCTCGACCTTGCGAATGCCGCGACCGCCACCGCCTGCACGCGCCTTAATAAGCACGGGGCAGCCAATGCGCTCGGCCTCGGCCGTCGCCTCCTCGGGGCTTTTGAGCAAATCGCAGCCCGGCACGATGGGCACGCCCGCCGCGGCAGCCGTTCGGCGCGCGGCGTCCTTGTCGCCCATGCTGTCGATCACCTCGGCCGAAGGACCGACAAACGCCAGGCCATACTTGTCGCAGTCGCGCACAAAGCTCGCCTTCTCGGAAAAGAAGCCATAGCCGGGATGAATTGCCTTAGCTCCCGACTTTACGGCACAGGTGAGCACGGCATCGTCGTTGAGGTAGCTCTCGGCAAGACGCGGGCCGCCGATGCAGTACGCCTCGTCGGCAAGCTGCACGTGCAGCGCGTCCGCATCGGCCGTGGAATAAACGGCGACGGTCTTGATGCCCATATCACGGCACGCGCGGATAACACGGACCGCGACTTCGCCGCGGTTGGCGATGAGCACTTTGTCGAACATGAAGCCTTCCTTAACTTTCGTGCATGAGTGCAAAAGACATATCGGCGCGGCAGCAAACCTCACCGTTGACGCTCGCAGTACCCGTCGCAAAGCGGAACGGCCCGCGTGCACGCGTGATGGAGCACACCAGATCCACCGTGTCGCCCGGGCGCACCGGGCGCTTAAAGCGCACCTTGTCCAGACTCGTGTAGAACGGCGTCGCGCCGCGCGCCTCCTCATCGCCCATCAGCAGCACGCAGCAGTTCTGGGCGAGCATCTCGCACTGGATCACGCCGGGGACGACAGGGTTTCCCGGAAAATGTCCCTGCAGAAAGTACTCGTCGCCCGTAATCGTGATCTTGCCGTGGGCCTCGTCGCCCACCAGCTCGGCTTCGTCGAGCAAAAGCATCGGCTCGCGATGCGGTAACAGCTTCTTGAGCTCTTCTTTGTTCATGGATATCACCTATCCGATCCTCATGAGGCAGCTGCCGAACTCCACAAGGTCGCCGTCGGCCACGCAGATCTCGAGCACCTCGCCATCCGCCTCGGCCGTCACCTCGTTGAGAACCTTCATGGCCTCGATGATGCAGAGGGTCTCGCCGGCCTTGACCTTGGAGCCCACGTGCACAAACGGCTCGTCACCCGGCGCCGGGGCAGCATAGAACACGCCGACCATGGGAGCGGTCACCTCGGTGCCCTTGGGCTCCGGTGCGGCAACAGGCGCCTGCGCGGCGGGCTCTGGTGCGGCGGCAGGCATGGCGACGGGGGCCACCGCCGGAGCAGTCACGGCACCCGGCATAGGCATGGGCACGGCAACCGGCTGCGCGGCGCTCGCGCGCTCGAGTTCGACCGCGGTGCCATCGGGCTCCTCAACGCGTACGCGTGTGAGGCCGCGGTCCTCCATAACATCGGCTATCTCGGCAAGTCTTTTGGAATCCATGCTCTAGCTCCTCGTATATCTACGCAGCGCGATGGCGGCGTTGTGCCCGCCAAAGCCCAGGTTGGTCGAAAGCGCCCAGGTAAGGTCGGCGCGAACCGCGCGATTGGGCGTGTAGTCAAGATCGCAGGCGGAATCGGGTGTGTGGTAGTTAATGGTCGGCGGCACCACGCCCTGCTCGAGCGCCATGGCGCAGGCCATGACCTCGATGGCGCCCGTGGCACCGATCATGTGGCCGGTCATCGACTTGGTCGACGAGACGTGCGCGGCTCGTGCCGCGTCCTCGCCGAGCGCACGCTTAATGCCCGCCGTCTCGGACGAATCGTTGAGCTTGGTCGAAGTGCCGTGAGCGTTGATGTAGAGACCCTCAGAAGGTTTAACGTCGCCCTCGGCCACCGCCAGCGATATCGCACGGGCGATGCCTGCCGCGTCCGGGTCGGGACTCGTGATGTGGTAGGCATCATCGGTGTTGCCGTAGCCCACGACCTCGGCATAAATGTGCGCACCGCGCGCCTGCGCGTGTTCCATGCTCTCGAGCACCAGCACGCAGGCGCCCTCGCCCATCACAAAGCCGTCGCGATTCGCATCGAACGGACGACAAGCCGTCGCAGGATCGGGGTTGGTGGTGAGCGCACGGCAGGACGTAAAGCCCGCAACGGCATCGGGGATGATTGCGGCCTCGGCGCCGCCAGCCAGGATTGCATCGGCATAGCCATGCTTGATGGCGCGGAACGCCTCGCCCACCGCATGGGCCGAGGTTGCGCACGCGG
>JAYBVN010000036.1:0-19044 GCA_037320555.1 Collinsella sp.
GACTTGCAGCGACGGACCTCAGGACACTCTTACACCACGTCTGCGCGCGCGACCCTGAGGGGCATCCGGAACGGTGGAATTTGCAGAATACTCGCGATTTTGCACATCGCTACAGGGGGTACCTTTGCTTTGGCGGTTTACTTGCCCTGCACCATGGTGAGCGAGATCTTCTTGCGGTCGCGATCGACCTTTTCGACCCACACCTTGACCGTGTCACCGACGCGCACGACGTCGCTGGGGTGCTTGACAAAGCGGTTGGCCAGCTTAGAGATATGTACGAGGCCGTCCTGGTGCACTCCCACGTCGACGAAGGCGCCAAAGTCGACGACGTTGCGCACCGTGCCCTTGAGCTCCATGCCGGGCTCCAGGTCGTCGATGGAAAGCGCCGAGCGGCTAAAGACCACCTCGGGCGCGTCATCGCGCGGGTCGCGGCCGGGCTTCTTGAGCTCGTTGACAATGTCGATGAGCGTGAGGGTGCCGCAGTTCAGATCGCTAGCCAGCGTTGAGATGCTGCCCAGACGGCGCTCGATGTCGGGCACGCCGCCGCGGCTGAGCTCGCTGGCTTTAACGCCGGCGCGTTCCAGGACGGACGTGGCCACCTCGTAGCTCTCGGGGTGGACGCTTGTCGCGTCGAGTGGGTTCCTGCCGCCGCTAATGCGCAAAAAGCCCGCGGCGTTGAGATATGCCTTGGGTCCCAGCTTGGGGACCTTCTTAAGCTGGCGGCGATCGGTAAAGGCGCCGTTTTCCTCGCGGTAGGCCACGATGTTTTTGGCCACGCTCGGCGTGATGCCCGATACGTATCCCAGCAGACTTGCGCTCGCGGTGTTTACGTCGACGCCCACGCGGTTGACGACGTCCTCCACCACGTGGCCCAGGGTGCGTGAGAGCTCGGCCTGGTCAAGGTCGTGCTGGTACTGGCCCACGCCGATGGACTGAGGCGGAATCTTAACGAGCTCTGCCAACGGATCCTGCAGGCGGCGGCCCAGGCTCATGGCGCCACGCACGGTGACGTCCAGGTCGGGGTATTCCTGACTGGCGAGCTCGGAGGCGGAGTACACCGACGCGCCGGCCTCATTGACGATGGTGTATCGCAGCCCAGGAGCCTGCTCGGCAATGAACTCCGAGACGACTTCCTCGGTCTCACGGCTAGCGGTGCCGTTGCCGATGACGATGGTGTTGACGCCGTCCTTCTTGACGAGGCGATCGAGCTCGCGTTTGGTGCCGGCGACGTCGTGGCGCGGCTTGGTGGGATAGACCACGCCGTGGTCGAGCAGCTTGCCGGTCTCGTCCATGACGGCGACCTTGCAGCCGGTGCGGTAGCCCGGATCGAGTGCGAGCACGCGGGCGCCGCGCACGGGGCGTGTCGAGAGCAGGCCCTCGAGATTCTTGGCAAAGACGTTGATGGCCTCGGTCTGCGCGCGAACGGTGAGTTTGGCGCGGGCCTCGCGCTCCAGCGAGGGGGCCATGAGGCGCTTGTAACCGTCGGCGATGGCGGCGTCAAAGACGGGAGCGAAGACGCCTTGGCGACGGGGCCAGCGGCTGCCGAGGCGCGCCGTGGCGGCGGCGCCGTCGACGTTCACGCGCACACGGAGCTTGCCCTCGCGCTCACCGCGGTCGATAGCCAGCACGCGGTGGTTGGGTATACGGCGCAGCGGCTCGTCAAAGTTGTAGTAGGGCTCGTAGGGGGTCTTCTCGGCGGGATCGGTGGCTTCGACGACGATATCGGCAGTGTTTTGCGTAAAGGCGCGCAGGTCGGCGACGTTCTCCGGGTCCTCGGCTACCGTCTCGGCCACGATGTCCGCCGCGCCAGCGAGCGCCTTCTCGGGCGTGTCGAAGCCGGCCTTCTCGTTGACGTATTCTGCGGCGGCGTCGAGTGCGCTGCCCTTGGCCGACGCCTGCATGATGATCATGTTGGCAAGCGGCTCCAGGCCCGCCTCGCGGGCCTTCTGCGCGCGGGTCATGCGCTTTTTGCGGTAGGGCTTGTAGAGGTCCTCGACACGCTGGAGTTGCGTGGCCTCGCGAATCTGCTGCTCGAGTTCGGGCGTGAGTTTGCCCTGGGCGTCGATGAGCAGGATGACGTCCTCCTTGCGCTGCTCAAGATTGCGCAGGTAGGACAGGCGCTCGTCGAGGGCGCGCAGGGCGACGTCGTCCATGCCGCCCGTGGCTTCCTTGCGGTAGCGCGAGATAAAGGGGATGGTGTTGCCCTCGTCGATGAGCTTGACGGCCGCCTCGACGTTGGCGTCCTTAAGGTTGAGCTCGCGGGCGAGCTGGGCGATAAGATCCATGGGACTCCTTGCGTTTAAGGTGCGTTTGCAGCACAGGGCTACCAAGGATACCACCCGTCCCAAAAGACTGTTTTGGAGCCGCGCCACGAAAACGACCCATCTACTACGTTTGAACCGCATGGGTCGACCATGCTTGGTTTTACCGAAAATCGGCAAGCCGTCTGCCTGCGGTTTTTACTTCGCGAAATTTGGCACGGTTGAGGGCGATCGGTTAAACGTAGTAGATAGGCGCATTTCGTGGCGAACGAATCAGGCCGAGGTGCAAAATGGCCCCTCGCCCCAGAAAAATCGTCGGAAAGGTAGCAAAATGCCCCGCGGGCAGGAGGCTGCTCGCGGGGCAAAGAAGAGGGGCTTGTTGGTGGCGGACCGAAGGGTTCGGCATGGGGCTTCTGCCGCGGTCTGCCCTAAGGCGTTACAGCTCGACGAGCTGGCCGGTCTCGGCGGCCTCCTTGATAGCGTTGAGAAGCGTGAGCGTCTTAACGTTGTCGGCGGGGGTCACGACGGGCTCGACCTCGCGGCGGACAACCTTCACAAAGTGCTTGAGCTGCATCTTGTGCGGCAGCGCCGGGTCGACGGCCGGGATCTCCATCTGCAGCGGCTTGTGCCAGTTGGAGGCGCCGTCGTAGGAGAACTGATGCAGGCGGGGCAGCGACAAGGCGCCCAAGGTACCGCCAATAAAGTAGGCGTCGGCGTCGAAGGGGCGATACTGCGGATCCTCGCGAGCGGTTGCCTCCCAGTTCCAGGGGCTGGCGGTGGCGTCGGAGATGGTCATGCTTGCGAGCGCGCCATCGGCAAAACGGACGTTGACCACGGCGGAGTCCTCGGTCTCAAAACCGCGGGCGGCGCTGGACTGCATGCCCTGGACGGCAACGGGCTCGCCCAGCAGGTAGCGGAGCAGGTCGACGTCGTGCACCAGGTTGACCAGGATCGGGCCGGCACCCTTCTTGCGACGCCACTCGACATCGAAGTACTCGTCATTCTTATAGATCATATAGTGGAAGCTCGACACGGTGAGCTTGCCCAGCTCGCCGGACTCGATGATCTCCTTGGCCTTGTTGACGAAGGGGTTGTGGCGACGGTGCTGACCCACGAGCACGGGCACGCCGGCGGTCTCGGCCTCGGCGGCGAAGGCCTGAGCATCCTCGAGGTCGTTGGAGATCGGCTTTTCGACCAGCGGCACGATGTTGCGCTTGATGGCCTCGCGGGCAACGCCCAGGTGCAGGTCGTTGGGGGTGGCGATAATGACGGCCTCGGGCTTGACCTCGTCCATCATCTGGGCGGGATCGGTATAAAACGGCACGCCGGCGGCCTCGGCCGTGGCGCGGGCGCCCTCAAAGGCGTCAGCGATGGCGACGAGCTCGGCCTCGGGCTCCTCGGTGACAAAGCGGATGTGGTTGCGGCCCATGGCGCCGGCACCGATAACGGCAATGCGGACGGGGTTGAGCTCAGGCATTTCGACTCCTTAATACTGGTGACCAGTGGAATGCGACAAAGGGGCTGTCCCTTTGTCGCATCGGTAAAACTAGGCGGACTTCTTCTTGCTGTCGGAGACCATCATGTAGACGGTGAGCACGACGGCGATGGCGGCGATCACAATGGCGCCGTAGAAGGACTGCTGGTAGGCGGCGCTGCCGGCCTCGGCGTGATACAGCACGGCGGTGATGGGCTGGCTGATCCAGGTGGAAGCGGCATAACCCAAAAACATGATGCCGTAGTTGACGCCGATGTTACTGGTGCCAAAGGCGCCACCGGTGAGCGGCGGGTAGATGACGAGCAGAGCGCCAAAGCTAAAGCCGAGCAGAGCGAGCGCCACAAAGAACATGGCCTGCGTAAAGCTCATCGACATGATGACGAGTGCGACGATGGTGACGACAAGGCTGATGAGCAGCGACTTATAGGCGCCGAGCTTGTCGATGATCTGGCCAAAGGACAGACGGCCGACCAGGTTGGCGCAGGTGTTGACGGAGACCACCACACCGCCGAGGGCGACGGCCGCGGCGCTCGTGGGGTCGGCGAAGAGCTGAACGGCGGCGATGGAGGCAACCTTGCCCACGAGCAGGGTGCCCGCGGTGGCGGCAAAGGCGAAGGTGACGATGAGGACCCAGAAGCGCGGGGTCTTGACCATCTCGCCCGGGGTGAGGTCGCCGAAGGTGCCAGCGTGCGCGCCGCCCTTGGGGGCCTCGAAGCCCTCGGGCAGCCAACCGGCCTCGGGGGCCTTCAGGAACAGGGCGGAGGCGGCGATCGTCACAAAGAAGATGACGCCGAGCGCCTTAAGGGCGCCAAAGATGCCCAGGCTCGGGATGAGCAGCGAGGCGAGCACCGGGGACAGCACGGCGGGACCGGCGGTCGAAGCGGCCAGGGTGATGCCGGAGGCGAGACCCTTCTTGTCGATGAACCACTTTTGGCCGGTGGTGAGCGCGGGGTTGTAGCCCAGGCCGTTGCCGATGGCGGCGACGAGCGAGAACCACAGGTAGAACTGCCACGGCTCGGTGACGGTGCCGGACATGAACCAGCCCAGGCCGTAGCACGCGGCGGCGGCGATCACGACGTTGCGGGGGCCGATTTTATCGGAGATGCGGCCGGCGAAGATGCCCGTCACGGCCATGATGGTCTGGAAGACGGGGAAGGCCCAGGTAAGAGCGCTGGACCACTCGGGGTAGACGGCGAGCAGGTTCTTGCTCACGACGGAATACAGCGCGATGGAGCTGATGAAGAACATGGTGACGCACGCGGCGGAAAGCACGACGGCGCGACCCTTGTTGGAGTTGGTGGAAGCCATTGGACTCTTTCTAATCGATACGGGGGAGGAACAGGCGTGTCCGCGGGGCCTCCCTGTCAGGTTGGTTTACTGGTCAGTCGGCTTGGCGACGCCGGACTCATCGGACCAGAGCTCGACACCCTTGTTCTTAAGGTAGTTGTCGGCATAGGCGCGACGGCCGCCGGGCTTGGCGGTGAGGTCGCCCATCATGTTGGAGAAGCCGCCGTCGACCTTGATGGCGTCGCCGGTGGTAAAGTCCGAGCGCGTGGACGCCAGGAACATGACGGCGTTGGCGATATCGCTAACCTCGCCGATGCGGCGCGTGGCGATCAGACGGCTGCGGCTCTTTTCGACCTCGGGGTCGGCGTAGAAGTTGGCCGACATCGGGGTCTTAACGAAGCAGGGCTCGACGCAGTTGGAGCGCACGCCGTAGGGGCCCCATTCGGCGGCGAGCATCTTGGACATCATGTTGACGCCGGCCTTGGTGGAGCTGTACACGCCCGAGAACGTCTCGGGAGAGTGGCTGGCGACGGTCGAGACGTGCACCAGGCGACCCTGGCCGGCCTTGATCATTTCGCGACCAAAGCGCTGCGAGGTGATGAAGTAGCCGGTGAGGTTGACGTTGATGACCTCGTTCCAGTCGGAGAGCGGCAGGTCCTCCATGGCGGCGAAGCGCAGGATACCGGCGGTGTTGACGAGGACGTCGACACGGCCGAAGTCGGCGATGGTGGCATCGACGGCGGCCTGAACCTCGGCCTCGTCGGTGGCGTTCATCTTGTAGCCCTCGGCGTGGATTCCAAACTCGGCGGCGAGGTCGGCGGCTGCGGCCTTGACCTTTTCCTCGTCCAGGTCGAGCAGGACGACGTTGGCGCCGTTGCGGGCGAACTCGCGGCAAATCGCGACGCCCATACCGCCGAGTGCGCCGGTTACGGCGCAGACATCGCCCTCGAGCTTAAGCCAGTTGCTCATAGGAACTTCCCTTCTTGTGCCTCCCTGTGGGTCGTTCTCATTAATCGACCCACGTGGTTTTCGCAGGTTATCGTATGCTTTGCATTTGCGCAGGTGAATTGCATATTTGTTAGAATGGCGTTAACCGTAGGTTTACACTGTGCGATGCAGCTCATTCTCAATTGAGCGTGTGACCTGCGAAAACAACCCCCTGTGGCACCATGCGGTCACGGGCGCGAAAACGGGAGATTGACGTGTACGATCGACGACTTGAGGCCATATCGGCCGCCGCGGAGCTGGGGAGCTTCTCGCGTGCGGCGGCAAGATTGCGCGTGTCGACCCCGGCCCTCGTCAAGCAGGTGTCGGGCTTCGAGGCCGAGTTCGGCATCACGTTGTTCGAGCGCTCGCACTCGGGCGTCAAGGTGACGCCGGCCGGCGCACTGCTGGTGGACGACGCGCGCTCGATCATGCGGCAGTCCGAGGACGCGCTGCGCCGTGCCCGACGCGCGGCGGGCGATGGTGGTGCCGTGCGCCTGGGCGTGTCAATGATGTGCCCAGGACGCCAGACGCTGTCGATGTGGTCGGGCATCCACGATCTGGAACCGTCGCTACGATTTGAGATCGTGCCGGTAAGTGACCTCTACGACGAGCGCGAGACCGTCATGCGCAGCTTGGGCCGCGAGGTCGATGTGGTGCAGTCGAGTTTTTCTACCCCACGCTGGGGCGACGCTTGCCAAAAGCTCCACATCGTTAACGTACCGTTTTATATCGACCTGCCGCGCGCGAGCCCGCTGGCGCGCAAGAATCGCATTACGGTCGCCGACTTGGAGGGTATGCGTCTGCGCGTGCTCCGCCACGGCAACGACGCTATGGACAGCCTGCGTATCGATCTTTTGGCAGACGGCGGCGTGGACGTGATCGATGTGGATAGCTTCGACTTTGCGCTCTTTAACGAGGCGGAGGAAAAGGGTGACGCGGTGCTCACCTGCGGCGCATGGTCGGGGGTGCACCCGGCCTTTGTGGGCGTACCGTTCCTGTGCGGCCGCGAGGTGCCGGTCTTTTTGCACTATCCGCTCGAGCCGACCCTCCAAGTACAAAAATTCATCAACGCCATGGCACAACTTCTCAAATAGCCAAAAGAGTCCCGTCCCAAATTAGCTACCCTTTGCTACGGGTTTAGCGGTCCTCGCGTCGCGGCCCGGCTGCCTCGGCTGTCTTTACGCGGTTCTTGTCGATGTACATGTTTTTGTCGGCCTGAGAAAAGAGCTCACGCATCATAGGCGGTTCATCAAAATCACTGGAAAGCGCGTAGCCCACCGCATAGCTGATAGGCATGTCGGGGTGAGCCCCGGAATACTCGTTCACGTTCGCACGAACCCGAGCGAGACAGGATTCCACAGCGGCTCGGTCGGCATCCCACAGCACCGCGATAAACTCATCGCCGCCGTCGCGACCCACAAAGCAGGTCTCGGACGCCACACTTCCCAGTTGTTGGGCAAAAGAGCGAATGTATTCATCGCCCTTCTCATGGCCGAAGTTGTTATTGACCATATGCAGATTGTTAAGATCGAAGACGCACAGCGCAACGGGCGCCTCCGCGGAGACAGGCTGCTCCTGCCCCAAGATCTCCTCGCACTTATTCTTATTGGGCAGTCCTGTGGCTTCGTCGAGATAGACTTTGCTCTGCAGCTCGCGGTTGAGCGCGGCAGTGCGCACCGCGCGAACAAGTTCGACCGCAAAGGTCGCCACCAAGCCCACGATGTCGATGATCACCAAGCCCTCGAGATAGTTGAGCGCCGACGCCTTCTCCTGAGAGTAGTCCTCTGCGAGTCGCGTAGCATCGTCGCAAATGCCAAAGAACTCCTCGCTCATGGAGATGATGTCGGTGCTCTCGTAGCCGACTTCGCGCACGCGGCTAATCTCGGCGCAAAGCTCATCATAATAATTTGCAAGCTCGGTCATCTTTGCCTGATACTCATCGTCGTCGAGACGGACGAGGTTGAGGTCGTCACTTCCGTAACGCAAGCCGTTGATGTATGAATCCACGGCTTTGAGCAGGTCATCTTGAGGCTGGCCCGCGTCCTCGAGCTTAACGATTCGCTGCGTGGTGCCGCGCACCAGGCCGGCGTAGTTGACCACACGCGCCGTGCCCTGGATATCGGAGACGAGCAGCATGACATTGATGAAGAAGAAGATGAGAACTGCCGTGAGCACCATCATGAGCAGGCGCACCGCCTGGCTGGCCTTCTTGGCGACAGAAGTATTCACAAGTTCACTTCCCTAAATGACAAAAGAACAGGTAGCACGCAGTGTGCTGAAATTCATGGGTGGTTAACTCTACCATATGGGCCAGCAGCCTTAAACTGCAGCAGACGCTCGTCCAAATTGGCGTGACGCTTGCCTTGTTGTTCTTGACCTGGCCGCGCTATCGGACATGCTTCTGGTCTTGGATCACCATGGGACAGCTCATCCCGTTTTGTGCGTACAGAGTGGGATGCGGCTTCCCAAAGGTGCCGTTAGGGGAAACCACATCCCGGTTTATGCCCTTGAAATGGGATGCCGTTTCCCGGAGGGGGCCAGCGGGAAACGGCATCCCATTCTGAGCCCGAAAAGTGGGATACGGTTTCCGGCTGGCATGAAAAAAGCCCCCACAGCTCATATGAACTGCGGGGGCTTATGCGTTGCGGTGCATTGTGTTTGGGTCGTTGAGATGAGTCGATTTGCCCCGAAAGAGGAGGGCATTGACCTTAGGGTCATGCCCGACGAATGAGCGGCAAATCGGCCATCTCGGCGGGCCGAACTACTCCAGCTCAAACGCTCCGGTGTAGAGCTGGTAGTAATATCCGCGCTTGGCGATCAGCTCGTCGTGGTTGCCGCGCTCAATGATGCGGCCGTGGTCCAGGCAGATGATCGCGTCGGAGTTGCGCACGGTGGACAGGCGGTGCGCGATGACAAACGTCGTGCGGCCCTCCATGAGCTTGTCCATGCCCGCCTGCACGATGGCCTCGGTGCGGGTATCAATGCTCGACGTGGCCTCGTCCAGAATCATCGCCGGCGGATCGGCGACGGCGGCGCGTGCGATCGAAATCAGCTGGCGCTGGCCCTGCGACAGCTGTGCGCCGTTGCCGGTGAGCATGGTGTCGTAGCCGTCGGGCAGGCGGGTGATAAAGTCGTCCGCGCCCGCGAGCTTGGCCGCCGCGACGCACTCCTCGTCGGTAGCGTCCAGGTTGCCGTAGCGGATGTTGTCCATCACGGTGCCGGTGAACAGGTTCACGTCCTGCAGCACGACGCCCAGCGAGCGGCGCAGATCAGCCTTGCGGATCTTGTTGACGTTGATGCCGTCGTAGCGGATCTTGCCGTCGGCGATGTCGTAGAAGCGGTTGATGAGGTTGGTGATGGTCGTCTTACCGGCACCGGTGGCGCCGACAAACGCGACCTTCTGGCCCGGCTTGGCAAACACGGACACGCCGTGCAGCACCTCGTGGTCGGGCGTGTAGCCAAAGTCGACGTTGTCCATGACCAGGTCGCCGCGCAGCGGCACGTACTCGATCTCGCCGGTTGCGCGGTGCGGATGTTTCCACGCCCACATGCCGGTGTGGTGGTCGGCCTCCTCGAGTTGCCAGGTGTCGGGGTTCACCTGAGCGTTGACGAGCGTCACATAGCCTTCGTCGGCTTCGGGCTCCTCGTCGATGAGCTCAAAGATACGGTCGGCGCCGGCGAGGCCCATGACCACGGCGTTGATCTGCTGCGAGATCTGGCCGATCTGTCCGCAGAACTGCTTGGTCATGTTGAGGAACGGCACCACGACGGCGATGGACAGCGCCATGCCCGAGATGCTCAGGTTGGGCACGCCCAGCGCCAGGAAAATGCCGCCGGCCAGCGCGACCAGCACGTAGAGCAGGTTGCCCAGGTTCATAAGGACGGGCATGAGGATGTTGGCGTACATGTTGGCCTTCTGCGAGACCTCGAAGAGCTTCTCGTTGCGCTCGTCAAAATCGGCCTCGGCGGCAGACTCGTGGCAGAATGCCTTGACGACCTTCTGGCCGTTCATGACCTCCTCGATATGACCTTCGACTACGCCGAGCTCGGTCTGCTGCGCAATAAAAAAGCGCGCGGAGTTGGAGCCGAGCAGCTTGGTCATAAAGGT
Organism: Collinsella sp.; assembly: GCA_037320555.1. Classification (GTDB taxonomy): domain Bacteria; phylum Actinomycetota; class Coriobacteriia; order Coriobacteriales; family Coriobacteriaceae; genus Collinsella. The sequence continues at coordinate 10,139 of JAYBVN010000036.1, forward strand.
CATAAAGGCGACGCCGGCAATAATGACCAAGCACATCCACACGCTGTAGTACAGCATGATAAAGAACACCGTGACGATGACGATGACCGTCATGAGCAGGTTGGGCAGCGACTGGCTGATCATCTGGCGCAGCGTGTCGATGTCATTGGTGTAGTGGCTCATGATGTCGCCGCGCTGGTGCGTGTCGAAGTAGCGGATCGGCAGGTCCTGCATGCGGTTGAACATCTTCTCGCGCAGCTTCTCGAGCGAGCCCTGCGTGACGATGGCCATGGCGCGGTTCCAGAACAGCGAGGACAGGATGCCGACGCCGTAGATGCAGGCGAGGGTGGTCACGAGCTGTGCAATCTTGGGCTCTGCGGCTTCCCAATCGCCCGACTGCCACGATTCGCTAATAATCTGCAGGGCGCTCTGAAGGAAGGTCGCGCCGATGGAGTTGATGATGGCGCAGAGCACCACGCCGACGACGACGAGGGGCAAAAGCACGGGGTAGAAGCCAAAGAGCGTCTTGATGAGGCGCGACATGGTGCCGCCCTTGCGGTTGAGCGCGCGCTCGGCAGTAGTTGCCTTACTCATGTGCCTCGCCTCCTTCCTGGGTCTGGGCTTGCGTTGCGGATGCCTCGGTATTGGCCTCGACGGCCCCTTCGCCCTCGGCAGACATCTTGTTTTGCGAGGTAAAGGTCTCGCGGTAGATCTCGCTCGTCTTGAGCAGCTCGTCGTGGTTACCGATCTGCGCGATACGGCCGCCCTCCATGACGATGATGCGGTCTGCGTCCTGCACGGAGCTGATGCGCTGGGCGATGATGAGCTTGGTCGTGTTGGGCAGATAGCTTGCCAACCCTGCGCGGATCTTGGCGTCGGTCTTGGTGTCGACGGCGCTGGTGGAGTCGTCCAAGATCAAGATCTTGGGGCGACGCAGCAGGGCACGCGCAATGCACAGGCGCTGCTTCTGACCGCCGGAAACATTGGAGCCGCCCTGCTCGATCCAGGTGTCGTAGCCCTTGGGGAAGCCGTCGACAAACTCATCGGCGCAGGCCAGGTGTGCCGCCTCGCGGACTTCCTCGTCGGTGGCGTTCGGGTCGCCCCAACGCAGATTCTCGGCGATGGTGCCGCTAAACAGCACGTTTTTCTGTAGCACCATGGCCACTTGGTGGCGCAAGGCGTCCAAGTCGTAGTCGCGCACGTCCATGCCGCCCACGCGCACGGTGCCCTCGGTGGCGTCGTACAGGCGGGCGATGAGGTTTACAAGCGTGGACTTGGCCGAGCCGGTGCCGCCGATGATGCCGATGGTCTCGCCGCTCTTAATGTGCAGGTCGATATCGTCGAGCGCCTGGCGCTTCGCATGCGCGGAATACTTAAAGCTCACGTGGTCAAAGTCGATGGAACCGTCGGCAACCTCGAGCACGGGCTCGGCGGGATCGGCGATCGTGGGCTCGGCGGCTAGCACCTCGGTGATGCGGTGCGCCGATTCGTCGGCCATGGTCACCATGACAAAGATCATCGATAGCTGCATCAGGCTCATGAGGATTTGGAAGCCATAGGTAAAGATCGAGGAGAGCTGGCCCACGTCGAACAGCGTGCCCTGGCTCGTGATGATGAGCTTGGAGCCCAGGTAGATGATGACGACAAACGCGCCGTTGACGCAGATGTTCATCATGGGGTTGTTAAAGGCAAGCAGCTTCTCGGCGCGGGTGAAGTCCATCTGGACGTCGCGTGCGGCGGTCGCGAACTTCTCCTTCTCAAAGTCTTCGCGCACGTAGCTCTTGACCACGCGCATGCCGGTGACGTTTTCCTCGACGGACTCGTTAAGGGCGTCGTACTTGTGGAACACGCGCGAGAAGATGGGACGCACCTTAAAGATGATAAAGAACAGCCCAAAGCCCAGCAGCGGAATGATGACCAGGTAGACCATGGCGACGCTGCCGCCCATGATAAATGCCATGGTAAAGGCGAAGATCAATACCAGCGGCGCGCGCACGGCGATACGGATGATCATCATAAAGGCCTGCTGCACGTTGTTGATATCGGTGGTCAGGCGCGTGACGAGCGAGGAGCTCGAGAACTCATCGATGTTGGCAAAGCTGAACGTCTGGATCTTGTAGAACAGGTCGTGACGCAGGTTCTTAGCGAAGCCGCAACTCGCATGGCTGCAGGTGACGCCGGCAGCGGCGCCAAAAGCAAGCGACGTCAGCGCGATGAGCACCAAAAAGCCCGCGGTGGGAAGCATCTCGGCTACGGTGGTGCCATCTTTGATGGCGTCGATCAGGTTGGCGGTGATAAATGGAATCAGCATCTCGCAGAGCACCTCGCCAAGCACGAGCAACGGCGTGGCAACGGTGACTTTTATATAGTCGCGGATGCTGCCCATGAGGGTTTTAATCATCCAGTTCCTCCCAGGTTACACGGATTTTCTCGAGCATTTCGGCGAGCTGCTCGCGCTCGTCGTGGGTGAGGGCACCAAAGGCCTGCTCTCTAAAGCGAATGCGGGCTGCCTGGTCGATGCGGGCGTTTTCCCGGCCGGTTTCGGTCAGGCGAATGGTGAGCTGCCGTCGATCCTTGGGGTTACGGCTGCGCTCGATGAGGCCGTTGAGCTCGAGTTTGGACAGGATCTCGGAAAGCGACCCCGGCTTGAGGTCAAAGTGCATGCCGAGTTCCTGCTGCGACATCTCGCCGCCGGGTTGCTTGGCCAGCAGGCAGATGATGGGCGCCTTGCCGGACACGCCTCCGCCATGAAAATGCATGTAATGGCCGCAAAAGCCCAGGCCATTGAGGATGCGCTTGGCAAGCTTGTCTTCTGAGCTAACCGCTTCGGGTGCATCCGCCGGCTGTGACGGGTCGCCGCCGGGCTCGTGCGAACAAAGGTTAAGAGGTTCATCGCACATGAATTAGTGTTGCTCCTTTCTTTAGTTAGGTAGTGGAATTGTTTTGTGCCTAACCAATCTAGGAGCATGAGAAATGAATGTCAAGGTACCAAACTTATTAAGTTACGGCGTTTTGCCAAACGCCGTAACCGCTCGACGCTGCAAACGCTCCTAAGCGGCAATCTGGCGTTCAATCGTCGTGCATGGCCACAAGGCCTATGCCCTCCTCTTTCACGCCACCTTGCTCGCTTAGGAACGTTTTCGCTGTCCGTCCTCAACCTGTGATTCCGCCACGGTCCGTTTCGGTGCATGCAATCCCTTGGGGACGGAGGAAAAGGGATCATTTTCCGTAACCTTTCCGCAACAATTTACCCTTCGCGCTGCTCGACTCCGCTCACAACGTCCCCTGCGCTACACTTAGTCGCACTGTGGCGCTGCTGCGCCGTGCCCGAACCAAGGGAGACCCTCATGAAGAACACTCAGCTGCTGCTGATCAACGATATGTGCGGCTACGGCAAGGTCGCGCTTTCCGCCATGCTGCCGGTGCTGTCGCACATGGGCTACCGCATCCACAACCTGCCGACGGCACTTGTGTCCGATACGCTCAACTATCCCAAGTTCTACATCCACGACACCACCGAGTACGTGCGCCAGAGCCTCGCCATCTGGGAGGAGCTCGGCTTTGAGTTCGACGCCATCTCTACCGGCTTTATCGTGACCGAGGAAGAGACGCGCATCATTTCGGACTTCTGCCACCGTCGCGCGCAAAAGGGTACCAAGGTGTTCGTCGACCCCATCATGGGCGACAACGGCAAGCTCTACGCCGGCGTGCCCGAGTCCACGATCGGTCTCATGCGCAGCCTGCTCGAGTGCGCCGACTATGCGGTGCCAAACTACACCGAGGCGTGCCTGCTCACCGATACGCCCATTGCCGAGCAAATCACGCCCGATGAGGGCCGCACTCTTGTGGATGCCGTGCGTGCCCTGGGCGCCAAGTCGGTGGTCATTACGAGCGCTGTGGTCGACGGTGCGAATGTCGTCATCGGTTACGACCATGTGGCGGGGGAGTACTTCACGATTCCCTTCGACCTGATCCCGGTCTATTTCCCGGGCACGGGTGACACGTTCTCGGCGGTGCTCGTCGGCCGCGTTATGGCAGGTTGGAGTTTGCAACGCGCGACGTCCGATGCCATGCGCGTGGTGGCTGAGCTTATCGAGCGCAATGCCGACCAAGAGGACAAGTCGGCTGGCCTTCCCATCGAGGCCTGCCTGGATGTGATTGACCATGAGTAATGCTGGCGAGGGCGGCGCCAAGCCTGCGGGCGAGAACAAGCCGCTCGGCGCGCCGCGGGGCAAGCGTCCGCGCATCCGCGTGAGCTGCGTGGACCAGCTGGGTGCGTGCCGCTGCCACCATGGTCACAAGCCGGGCGACGTTTTTGACTTCGACCGAGACCGCGGCAAGATGTGTGCCATGGCCTGCCATGTGGGCTTTCCCTATATCGATATCCTGCGCTATGGCGGAACCGTGCCTGGCAACGAGCCCGGTACGGCAAAGTTCTGCTGCCCCGAGGTCGATACGCTGAACGTCTGGCTTGCCGAGATCGTCGACGAGTAGTCGAGCGCAATGTGACAAAGGGACAGTCCCTTTGTCACATTCGCCGGGGCTGCCCCTTCTTTTTGCTTATAATCCTAAATCTCTGCATTTTATCCGATTTTAGGTTCTAAAAATCCTACATTTCATCGATAATTAAGCGCATAAAACTTTGCATTTCATTTGATGACACTGAGGGGAGAGCCTATGCTGCGCAGGAAAATAGCGGCAGAGCTGGAGCGTTGGCTGAAGTCTGCCGAGCAAAAGGCCTTATTCATCACGGGTTCTCGCCAGATCGGCAAAAGCTATTCGATTCGCGCATTTGGCAAAGCCAGCCATGCAACCTACATCGAGCTCAATCTCATGGAAAATCGCCAGGCAAAAGATGCTCTTCTCGAGGCGCGGAATGCCGATGATTTCATCAGCAGGGTGACGCTTCTTTCGGGAAAGTCGATTGCACCAGGCAAAACGCTCGTGTTTATCGATGAGGTCCAAGAGGCCCCCGACATCATGACGATGGCAAAGTTCCTTGTAGAGGACGGGAGGTGCCGCTGGGCGTTTTCGGGGTCAATGCTCGGGACCCAGTTCAAGGGCGTCAGGTCCTATCCCGTGGGGTATGTCCACGAGCTTAGGATGTTCCCGCTCGATTTTGAGGAGTTTTGCTGGGCAACCGGGGTGAGCGAGGGGGCTCGCCAAACGATACGTGACGCGTGTATCAGCGAGAGGCCCATTCCTGATTACATTCATGACGCGATGATGGCAAACTTCAGGACCTATACCGTTGTCGGCGGAATGCCGGAGGTCGTGCAGCGTTTCCTTGACACGCAGGGCGACCTTGCCTCTGTTCGTCAGCTGCAGTCAGAGCTCAACGAACAGTACCGGCGGGATATCTCCAAGTATGCAAGCGGGCGAGCCCTGCAGGTGCAGAGCATCTACGATCAGCTCCCTATTATGCTCGAGGGCGAAAACAAGCGCTTCGTGCTCAATTCCATTGACCCCAAGGCTCACTACGAGAAGTATCAGCGAGATTTTGTATGGCTTGTCGATGCCGGCGTTGCTCTCAAAGCCGATATCGTAACCGAGCCAAAATCGCCCCTGCTCAAGACGGCACGGCCATCGCAGTTCAAGCTATATCAATCGGATACGGGCATGTTGATGGCGCGCTACCCCGTTGGAGTCGCCCAAGCGGCGTATCTTGATAGCAAAGAGCCCAATCTGGGCGGCATTTACGAAAACGTGGTGGCCCAGCAGCTAGCTGCCCAAAATCGCCAGCTTTACTACTATCAGACAAAAAAGCGCGGCGAAGTGGACTTTGTGGTCGATGGACCGGATGGGACGGCTGTTCCGATCGAGGTTAAATCGGGCTCCTATTACCACGCGCACGCTGCGCTCGGTCATGTGCTTGATACGGCTGAATATGGCGTAAGGCTCGGGATTGTTTTCTCGAGAGGCAACGTTGAGCGCAACGGAGCGGTTCTCTATTTGCCGCTATATGCGACCTGGGCCCTTTCGGATGTTTTGGGCGACTCCTGCGCCGAAGGGATAAAGCTGGAGGTCAAGCCGGTCTAGGGCCAGTCCCGGATGTGGCAAAGGGGTAGTCCCTTTGTCACATTCATGAGCGTGGATTTTCTCCCACCGAGATAACGAGCGTGGATTTTCTCCCGTTTAGAGCGCACTCGAACGCTCAAAGTGGGAGAAAATCCACGCTCGTTTTATGCCGATGGCGTGGCCCGTGTGCCCGCGCCGCCCGAGCGCCTACAGCTGCTCGAGCATGGCGGTGCAACCGGCGAGTACATCGCGGAAGGTGGCGTCGAAATTGCCGGTGTACCAGGGGTCGGCCACGTCGCCGGGGCGATCGGTCCAATCGAGCAGGCGCGAGATCTTGCCATCGGGGTCCTTCCCAAAAATTCGGTACAGGGCGCGGGCGTTCTCGTCGTCCATATAGACAATGTGGTCCCAGTCGCCATACTCCGCGCGACGCACCTGACGTGCGCGATGTGCGACGACGGGAATCCCGACCTCGCGTAGCTTGGCAATGGTGCCGTGGTGTGGCGGGTTGCCGATCTCCTCGGTCGAGGTCGCAGCGGAATCAATGACAAACTCGCCCGCGCGCCCGGCGCGCCGCACTAGCTCGGTAAACACGGACTCAGCCATCGTCGAGCGACAGATGTTGCCGTGGCACACAAACATGATTCTGTGCATCCTTGGTTTTCCTTTCAAATATCAGGATTTCCGCAGGTGATGAACACCGTTCGTATGCTATCTCCCAATCACGGAATCCCAAATCAGCTCGTGTATGAGCGGATATTTTCTGCCGAAAAAGTTGTAAATTCGGTTGTAACCCTCTCGGATTTACAACTTCGTACACTTTAGCTTATGCGGCACCATCCGTCATGCGGAGCATGTCGTCCCTCACATCCTCGAATCCGAGGTGGGTGTACGTGTTGTATGTCACGCTAATGTCCGAGTGCCCCATGATGTACTTGAGCTTCGCGGGGTCCATCCCCTTGCGAGCCATTTTGGAACAGAAGGTGTGTCGGCAGACGTGCGGGGTAATCTTGGGGAGTTCATTCTTATAGATGCTGTTGTACTTGCGAAGGGAAAGCTGGAAGTATTTCTCCCAGTGCATAGCAACCTTCGGCATGTCGTTTTTGTCCAGAAGCAGAAACCCGCTCACCCCATCAACAATGGGTTCGATGGGCGGATTGGCGCGCTTTTGAAGAATAGCCTTGAAGCAACCCTTGACTTCCTCGGACATGGGCACGTATCGCTCGCCATTTTTCGTCTTGGGGCGCTCGATGTAATACCTCATATCGCTGCCCCTCTGCAGCTGCTTGTTGACGCGGATGCTTCCGTTTTCGAAGTCGAGGTCAGAATTTGTGAGACCGCAGAACTCCGAAATGCGCAGCCCCGTGTTAAAAAGGATGTAAAACGCTTCGTAATATCGCGAGTAATGCTTATCCTCCCTGATGAAATTGAGGAACCTGCGCTCGTCTTGCGGAGACAAGGCCTCACGAACGATGGAATCGTTGACGAGAACGGTGGCAAGCTCGAAGTTGAACGGGTTGCGTCTGATGAGGTCGTCTTCCTCCGCAAGCTGAAAAGCTGGACGCAGCACTCCTCGGATGCTGTGAATCGCACTGTAGCTTTTCCCAAGCACATCCTGAAGGTAAATGAGCCAGTTCTTCGCATCAAGCGTTGATATGTCGCCGATTTTCCTGCTTCCGAACTCGTCTTTGACGAGGAAGTTAATAACCGTCTTGTAGCCCGCGCGCGTAGTCGGGCGCACCGCCGTTTTAGTTACGACGTACTTTTCAACCAGTTCGAAAACGGTCATTCCGCTTGGTGCAACGCGGTCAAACAGATCGCGTTGCACCTGCTTCTCGATTTCGCGGAGGCACAATCCCGATTTTTTGCCCTTGGGAGGAAGGTCGTGCGTGGTGAGCGTCCACGAGTACTTGTATTTCGTCTTGCCTTTTGCGTCTTTGAACTTGAAATAGTACTGACCGTTCGGACGCTGTCCCTCTCCTCGGCGCAAAATGCGCCCTTTATTGTCTTTCCTCGTGGGCACTCTTGTCATCTCCTCTCCTTATGGATGCGCCCCGATGCCGCTTCGTTGGCGCATCAGGGCGCAAAATTGCTTGTACTACGCGCTACGCGGAATTGCTTTCGAGAACCCTAGCGACGATTCGTGTTCCAATGCAGCAGGTCGCTTACAAAGTAATAGCGATGAGATGAGTCATGGCAGTGACGAAGATGCGCAGGCCCGATGCCATCACCGTTGTCTACCATCAACTGCAAAAGCCTGGTTGCCCCAAGAAACTTCTTTGCCTCCTCTTCGTCAACGACCAACATGGCTTTTTCGAGCATGCTGTACACAGGGTTCTCAGGTGCAGCTTGAACGTTAGGTTTACTGCTCATTTGATTCTCCTTTTCAATCGGCGTTGCTCGCAACGCACCTTCAGTACGAGCCGAGATTAGTTGCATTATCATGTATCTGTAAATTGAGAAAAGCCTGATAAATCAACGTTTTTGTTTGTTCCTATTCATAAATGAGGAGAAAAAAGTCAGTGCTATTTTTCGAAATTCATAAGGTGTTCATGTATGCGTTTGCCGCATTCCCGCATCTCGCTTCGCTCGATGCCCGTGAGTTATTTAGTACGAAGTACGCGGGCGTTGGGCATGGGACTGTCGGCTATGCCGACCGCAGCGCACGCTGCGTCAGTCCCCCTTATGCCCTTTTGCCTTTTTTGCCCCCGAAGCGTATAGCGGAGGGAGCCAAGGCGATTTCTCCTGATATATGGCGTGAAACGCTGTAGAAAACAAGGCATGTTTTAGGGGTTGGATTTGTCGAAGATTGCGACAATTGTAGAAAGCGCTTTGGAAAGCCCCATAAACGGGGTGTTAGCGCCGGGCGATTTTAGCCGCTAATAGTCAAACTATTTTGACCAATCCCG
>JAYBVN010000037.1:0-5930 GCA_037320555.1 Collinsella sp.
TTGCCCTAGATTTCCAAGCGATGAGTTCGTCCATTAGCTGTCGCTGCATACTGCCTCCTAACGATCATGGTTAGTATAAGACCGTTTTGGTCTTTCCATCGAAAAATGTGGGAGTAAACCACGTTTTTCCATCGAATAATGTGTGAGGCAACCACGTTTTTCCATCGAATAATGTGGGGGTTTAGGTCGGCACCTGGGGACGTTCCTTCTCTGCCAGCAGTTTGGAACACTCCTTGTTTTGGTGCAAATTAGCTACCCTTGCATCAGAAAACGGCGCCCGTCGGCGATGTTGCCGGCGGGCGCCGTTGTCGTGTAGGTGGCTATGTCGTGCGGGCTGCTGTTGAACGTTCGGGCCCGTGCTCTATAGCGAGTCGATAAAGCGCTGCTGGGCGGCGCGGCCGGCTTCGTCCCACTTAAAGACGCCGGCGTTGTCGAGCACGTGGCCAAACACCACGCCGACCTCCTCGTGCAGGATGTCGATGGCGTTTTCGGCCGTAAGCTCGTCGGCGCGGCGGGCAAAGACGTCCTCGGCCCATGCGGCGTGGCTGCGGCATAGATCATCGCCCTCGAGCGCACCGGCAAGGTCGTAGCTGGTATCGGCCTTGGCCGCCAGCAAGTGCTCGCGGACAGCGCCGAGCTCGGGAACCAGGCGCGGCGGAAGAATGGCCAGACCCATAACCTCGATCAGGCCGATGTTCTCCTTTTTAATATGGTGATACTCGGCATGCGGGTGGAACACGCCCAGCGGATGCTCGTCGGTCGTGATGTTGCAGCGAAGCGCCAGGTAGGCCTCGTAGATTTCGCCGCCGGCGTTGCCGCGGGAGTCGACGCGGCGGATGACGGGCGTCACGGTGTTGTGGGCCACACCGTCAGCCGTGTATGCGATGACGCCCACAGACTCATCGGTCCACTCGCGCCAGGCGAGGATAATCTTCTCGGCAGCGTCGAGCAGCTGAGCGCGGTCATGCGAGCGCAGGCGCAACACCGAGAGCGGCCACTGCAGCACAGTGCCGGTGACCTGGTCAAATCCGGGCACGCTAAACTGCGAGACCTCGGCGGCGTGCATCATGGGGAACTCGTGCGCGCCGCCCTGGAAGTGGTCGTGCGACAGAATCGAGCCGCCCACGATGGGCAGGTCGGCGTTGGAGCCAATAAAGTAGTGCGGGAACAGGTCGACAAAGTCGAGCAGGCAGGTCAGCCCCTTGCGGTCGACGTGCATCGGACGATGCTCGGAGCTCATGGCAATGCAGTGCTCGTTAAAGTATGCGTACGGGCTGTACTGGAAGCCCCAGCGCTCGCCATTAAGCTGAATGGGAATAACGCGCAGATTCTGGCGGGCGGGATGGGCGCCGCCGTCGGCTGCAGCGGAGCGTCCGGGATAGCCCTCGTTTTCGATGCAGAGCTGGCAGGCGGGATACTTCTCGCCCGTGTTTTTGGCGGCGCCGGCCGCGGCAATATCGCGCGGGTCCTTTTCGGGCTTTGACAGGTTGATGGTAATCTCGAGGTCGCCCCAGTTGGTGGGGGTGCTCCATTTGATGTTGCGCGCGATGGCGGCACGGCGCACGTAGCCGGCGTCGCAGCACAGGCCGTAGAACCAGTCGGTCGCGGCGCGGGGCTCGTTGACGCCCATACGTCCGTTGAACTCCTCGTTTACAACCGAAGGCCTTGGCATGAGCGCGCCCATGATGCGCATGGCGATGCGGTCGCGGCCCGATGCCGTGTCCTCGGCGGCGCCGTTGGCAACAGCCGCCTCGGCAAGCGCGGCAAGTGTGCCTTCAAGGTCAAAGTTGGGCAGGGTGTCGGGGTGCAAGAGCGAGAGTTTCTCGACCTGGAGCGCCCAGGCCATGTCGAGCGCCGGGCCCGTAGCACCGATGCACTCGAGAATGGTGTTATACGCCCAGATGCGATCGTCCTGGCCGATCATCGATCGGTGGATAGCGTACTCGATCAGGTTCTGCGCGGCCTCGCGCACGTCAGTCATTACAGCCATGCCGCGTAAGCCCCCTTGTCAGAAATTGCGTAGTGGCGGGCAGAGCCCTCGCCCAGCCAGCCGTTCATCTTGGTGATAAAGGTGTCGACCAGGTCGAGCGGCACGAAGGCCTGGATGGTGCCACCAAAGCCGCCACCGTGGATACGAACGGCGCCGCGGCCGTCGAGCACGTGCTCGGCCAGCGCCAGGGCATACATGGAAGGCTGCTCGGAGCCCAGCTTGGCAACGACATTCTGCAGGTACATGGCAGAGCTGGCGCCGGACTCGCGCGTCAGGACCAGGAACTGGTCGATGTCGCCGGCGTTCAGGGCTGCCCAGCGCTTGTCGACCAGGCCGTTTTCGTACCAGTAGTGAACGGCGCGCAGGCAGGCACGGTCGCCCAGCTTGGCGCGCAGCTCGGGGAGCTTGGCGTCAAAGTCCGCCACGTTTACCTCGCACAGGCGTGCCTTGCCAAACTCGGCGGCGACGTCCTGCATCTCGCGCGGAACGGCGGCGTAGTCATCGGTGGCGGCCACGTGGTCGGCACCGACCTTAACGAGCACGAGCGCATAACCGTGATCCTCAAAGTTGAGCTCGAGCTTCTGGGTTTTAGGCTGAGCCTGATCCTCAAAGTCCATGTAGGCGAGGCCGCCCAAGCAAACGGCGGCCTGGTCCATCAGACCGCAGGGCTTGCCGTAATAGTTGTTCTCGGTGCGCTGGCTCATCTGGGCGAGCGCGACGGGCTCGATGGCGGGTGCGTCCCAGAGCGTCTCCATGGCGCGACCGTATGCCGCCTCGACAGCAGCGGAGCTCGAAAGACCGCCGCCCGAGGGGACGGAGCAGGTGAAGGCAAAGTCGAAGCCCTGGGGCTCAACGCCCAGAGCAGCGATTTCGTGGGCCATGCCGCGGACGAGGCTTGCGGACGTGCCCTTCTCGGACTCCTGAACGTCTAGCGTATCGAGCGTGATCTCAAAGGTGGGGTAGCCCTCATCGGCAACGCGGACCTTGTTGGTGTCGGTCGCTACGGCGATGCCGTCGACGGCGACATCGAGCGAGCCGGCGATAACGTGGCCGCCCTCGTGATCGGTGTGGTTGCCACTGATTTCGGAACGGCCGGGCGCGTGCACGTAGAGCACCTGGCGGTCGCCGATGGGGCCAAGCTCCTCCTCAAATAGCTTGGTGAGCGTGGCGAGTGTCTTTTCGTCGGGAGTGGTCATGGGAGTCCTTTCCTTGGCGCGCACGGGTGAGTTTTGCGTCGTTATGAGTACGTTAACAACTTGAAGCGGCATGAACCAGGTGTTCACGATATCGCACGTTACAGGCTATGTTAACGTACTCATAACACAACGCTTGTCACTTTTTGAGAATCTGGTAATCGGTCGATATTTGGCCGTGAACGGTAGTGCCGTATGGACTTATAAAGCAGAAGAGATGCAGATAGAAAAAGTAGAGTACGTTAACATGCGTCCGATGATAGCGGGCCTCGGCGCGGGGTGTATTTCTGCCCGGGCCGGCATTCACGCTATTCAGATCTCGCAAGGGTGAAGGTGATTCTGTGGCAAGGCGCCCGTCCAACGATACAGGTACGCGTCCGGTCTCCATGGCCGACGTCGCCCGCGCTGCCGGCGTTTCGCAGCAGACGGTTTCGCGCGTCGCCAACGGCTTGCCCAACGTTAACGAGCAGACGCGACAGCGCGTGCAGGCCGCCATGCAAGAGCTCGGCTTTCGTCCGAGTTATGCTGGTCGCTCGCTGCGCGACGGCCGTTACCATTCGGTCGGCCTGTGCGTCAACGATGTCACCAAGTTTGGCAACCTCTCAATGATCGACGGCATCGCCAGCGCTGCTCGCGAGCATAATTGCGCCATCACGCTGGTCGAGATGTCCAAGACCGAGGAGTTTTCGCTTGCCGAGGCCACGCGTCGTATGGCCGCATTGCCGGTGGACGGCATCATCATCGGCATGAGCCGCATGGCGCCCGATTTTGAGACGTTTGATCCACTGCCGGGCATTGGCACGGTCATCGTTACCATGTACGCGCACCCGCGCGTGACCACGGTCGACTCCGACCATTACGGCTGCTCGCTATTGCTTATGGATCACCTGTTTGAGCTGGGGCACGAGCAGATTCGCTATATTGGCGGCCCGTCGTTCTCGGTCGACGAGCAATTTCGTCGTGCCGGTTGGCAGGATGCACTCGAGCGTAAACACATCGAGCCGGCAGAGCCGCTCGAGGGCGACTGGTCTGCCAACAGCGGCTACGAGGCCGGCAGGTACCTGGCCGAGCACGACCGCACCATGACGGCGATTTATGCGGCAAACGACCAGATGGCAAATGGCGCGATTGCAGCGCTGCGCGATAGCGGTCTGCGCGTGCCCGAGGACGTGAGCGTGGTGGGCGTCGATGATTCGCTCGATGATTTTGTGGCACACAACGAGCTCACGACCGTGCGATTCGATCTACATCAGCGCGGACGCGAGGTGTTTGAGCATGCGGTTCCCGAGGCGGGTACGGCGGGCAAAACCGTTGCCATTCGTATTCCCGGCCAGCTCATTATTCGACATAGCACGGCGATACTGCGCGCATAGTTTGTGCAGGTCAACGGCAGTATATTCCGCCTCAATTACAATCGGTATGGATGCTGGCAGATAACAGTTGGGATACTGCCGAGTGTTATGATAGACGGGTTCTTTTGTCTATCTAGGAGGCTTTGCCTGATGGAGATCACCAAGGATATCCGCTACATCGGTGTCGACGATCACGACATTGAACTGTTCGAGGGCCAGTACGACGTGTCCGAGAACGGTATGGCATACAACAGCTACGTTATCTTGGGCGAAAAGATCGCTGTCGCCGATTCAGTCGACGGCGGTTTTGTTGACGAGTGGCTCGGCAACCTCGAGGCCGCGCTCGACGGCCGTACGCCCGACTACCTGGTCGTCCATCACATGGAGCCCGATCACTCCGCCGGTATCGCCGCCTTTATGGAGCGCTATCCCCAGGCACAGATTGTGGCCAGCATGGGCGCCTTCCGCATGATGGTCAACTACTTTGGCACCGACTACCCCGAGCGCAAGATGGTCGTCAAAGAGGGCGACGTGCTCGATCTGGGCGGTCACAGCCTAACGTTTGTCGGCGCCCCCAACGTTCACTGGCCCGAGGTGATCTTCTCCTACGAGTCTACCGACAAGGTGCTCTTTAGTGCCGACGGCTTTGGCAAGTTCGGCGCCAACGACATCGAGGACCCGGAAGGCTGGGCTTGCGAAGCGCGCCGCTACTACTTTGGCATCGTCGGTAAGTTCGGCAAGTTCGTGCAGACCGTGCTCAAGAAGGCCGCCGATCTGGATATCCAAATCATCTGTCCGCTCCACGGCCCCGTACTGACCGAGAACCTGGGCTATTACCTCGACACCTATAACACCTGGTCGAGCTATCAGCCCGAGGACGAGGGCATCACGATTGCCTATGCGAGCGTGTACGGCCATCTGAAGGCTGCCGTTGAGGAGCTTGCATCTGCTCTCGAGGCCCGCGGCCAGAAGGTCTCCGTCTTTGACCTGGCTCGCGATGATATGGCCGAGGCCGTTGAGGATGCGTTCCGCTATGACCGTCTGGTGCTCGCCTCCATCACCTATCAGGGCGAGATCTTCCCGTCCATGAGCACCTTTATCCACACGCTTGCCGAGCACGCCTACCAGAACCGTACGGTGGCGCTCGTTGAGGCTGGCTCCTGGGCGCCCACCGCTGCCAAGGTTATGACCAGGGAGCTCGAGGGCATGAAGGACATTACCCTGGCGCAGAACAAGGTGACCGTGCTGGGCTCGCTCAACGACGCCTCGCGCGCTCAGATCGAGGTTCTCGCCGACGAGCTTTCCAAGTAGCGACACGTTTACTTTTGACGCTCAACCACCACAACCACCACAAAGGGGACAGGCACCTTTGTGGTGGTTTTTGTTTAAGCGCCG
>JAYBVN010000038.1:0-15654 GCA_037320555.1 Collinsella sp.
CATGATCGACCGGCTCGATCTTTGAACGGTAAAGTACGACCTTGAACCGATCGAATCCCGGGCAGAACAGGGGCTCGGCCAGACCATGCGCGCGCATGGCATCGATCATCATCGGGATGCCCGAGCCATTGCCCTCAGCCGGCGAACCTGCGCCATCCGGCAGCGGGACAATCGACATGAGCTTCACGAGCGTCGCGTTACGGCATCGGGAGCTGCCGTCAAACAAGTTCTCGCGAGTCTTTCCCCCGTAAAGGCCGCCAGGATTCGTCACCTCGACACGATCGTCAAAGACGTCGACGGCGATCGATTGTCCACAGAACCGATCCCCGTATTCTCGATGGATTACGGCGTTGGCGATTGCCTCGCGCAGAACCTCCTCGGGAATCTCAAGCGAGTCGACACGCGAGACGCCTTGGACGGTCGAGGTTCGCCGCAAATTCTTGGCGACGGCCGCGACAGCATCCGAAATCATCTCGCCCAACGTTCCCTCACAGATTGTGCGGTCCATGAACCTCAGCGACCCCGCCGTGCCTTTCCGGGTCCCCGCATAGACAGCCATGTCGATAAAGAGCTTGGGATAAAACTGCTGAGGGTAGATGCCCGCAACTAGGAGTCCAGCCTTGGTGACATTGCCCTGTGAATCAAGGAAATTTAGGCGCTCCAGCTTCGTTTGTTTGTCCGGCGCGCCGCGCATTGCCCGAGGCGTCAACGAGAAAGCCCGATCTATCGTACGGTCGACCAGCGCCTCGTCGAGATCGTCCGCGCCCGCGCCCGCCACCGCGTCGCGATCGCTCGGAGTCGCTCGACCGTATGACGCCAATGCGAGCACCTCGGTCGATGAAAGCGGCACATCTTTGTCATCGATGCGCTTGTAGCTGCCGCCCTGGGCGCCCCGCTCTATGACATAGCAGGGCTTGCTCGACGGATCGAGCCCCTCAATCGTAATGACGAGAACGATGACGCCCTGAAGCTCCACTCGCTCGATCGTGTATTTAGGCGGATTGGCCAGCTTTCCTCGACCGCCCGCATCACCCATGCCTGACACAAATTGGTTGAGCACTTTCTCGGTCTCGAAGTTCTCAACCGGGACAAAACCTGCGCGCTCACTCACTCCGAGCACGATGATTCCGCCGGCAGTGTTCGCGAATGCGCTCACCGTTTCCCATACGTCGCGGGAAAGCGTCGTGGCGCTCTCCTTCACTTCGACGTTAAGATCATCCGAGCCCATACGCCTTAAAGACTCAAGCAGACCGGTCAGCTCGTTTTCGTTCATCTGCACGTCCTTTCGCTCGGTCCTGCGGAGAATGCCGCGGATAGATTTCCCTCGTCTCTCAGTTATCTCTCGTAATTATCTCTCATTTATCTCTCTATCTCTCGGCTTAGAGATAAGGGATAGATAGAGATGGAATGTCTACCATTTGCTTCATTTATACATATTTTTGCTGGTAGAACAATTGGTATTGAGACAATACCATGATTGCCTGTCTCTTTGCTGCTCAGTTATCTCTCATATTTTTCTCTCATCTTCCTGTCATCTCTCATATTAGAGACAAATGAGGGACGAGAGATACGCGAGTGATGGACGAGCGAGGATTTTCGGACGGTCGGATATCGAGAGTGGATATTTGGACGGTTTTTGGGGCTTTTGCGGCAGATTCCGTCCAAATATCCACTCTCGTTCGATAGGTGTCCGGAAATCCTCGCTCGTCCGTCCAAATATCCACTCTCGTTTGGCGTGTGTCCGAATTTCCACGCTCGCGCGGCGGTCACGCGGGGCCTTTACCCATTCCGCCGGCATCGTCTTCAGTTCGCCGCAGAGCCGCGGCCCCATATGGGTATACTCTCGAGGATTCGACTCGATTCGCCCCCGCTGGGGCGCCAAAGGAGACTGCATATGCCCACCACCTCAACCGACCCGCGCGCCGCTGCTGCCGCACTGCTGGTGCCCGGTACCACCTGCCACGGTTTTGCCGTCGAGCGCCGCGAGACCGTGCCCGAGCTCGACTCGGACGCCTACGTGCTGCGCCACACCGCCTCGGGCGCTCGCCTGCTGTACCTGGCGTGCGACGACGAAAACAAGGCCTTTGCCATTGGCTTTAAGACACCGCCGGCCGATTCCACCGGCGTATTCCATATTCTTGAGCACTCGGTGCTGTGCGGATCGGCCAAGTTTCCCGTCAAGGAGCCGTTTGTCGACCTGATCAAGAGCTCCATGCAGACGTTCCTCAACGCCATGACCTACCCCGACAAGACCATCTACCCCGTTGCGACCACCAACGAGCAGGATCTGTACAACCTGATGGACGTGTACCTGGACGCGGTGTTCAACCCGGCCATCTATACCAAGCCCACCATTTTTGAGCAGGAGGGCTGGCACTACGAGCTGGACCTGCCGGAGGGCGTCGAGGGCGAGGGCGACAGCGGCTCCGCAAGCTTGCGCGAGGGCACGCTGCGCTATAACGGCGTGGTGTTCAACGAGATGAAGGGTGCGCTGTCCGACCCCATGAGCGTGCTGGACGATGCTGTTAACGCCGCGCTCTATCCCGACACCGCCTATGCGCACGAGAGCGGCGGTGACCCACGCGCGATCCCTGCGCTCACCTACGAGCAGTTCCTGGATACGCACGCGCGCCACTACAATCCTTCCAACTCCTACATCACGCTCTACGGTGACCTGGACGTGAACCGCGCCCTGGCCTTTTTGGACGAGCGTTATCTGTCGCAGTCGAGTGCCGCGAGCCGCCGCATGGACGCCGCCGTTACCGCCGGCGTGGACCCGTCCGCGCTGGCGCCCAATCCGCTGGACGTGCAGGCGCCTGTAACCTGCGAGTATAAGCGCGTCGAGATGACCACCACGCCCGAGAACGCCCTGGTAGGCTTGGGTCTTGTGCTGGACAGCGCGCTCGATCGCAAGCGCACGATCGCGGCGGATATCCTGTTCGAGGCGCTGCTGGGCTCCAACGAAGCACCGGTTAAGAAGGCCATTCTGGCCGCCGGCCTGGGCGGCAACGTGGTGAGCTACACCGCGGCCGAGAGCCTGCAGCCCTACGAGCTCATCATGCTGCAAAATGCGCAGCCCGGCGTAGCGCGCGAGCTGCGCCGCGTGTTCCAGGACGCCTGTCGCGACCTGTGTGAGCACGGCGTTCCGCGCGAGCGCCTGGAGGCCATCATCAGCAGCAACGAATACGACCTGCGCCAGCGCGACTACGGTATCGCCGACGGCGTGGCCATTGCGTGCGACGCGCTGAGCACGTGGCTCTACGATGACGACGCTGCGACGCTGGCGCTCAAGTACGGCCCGGTGTACGAGGAGCTGCGCGGCGAGCTGGACGGCAGCTACTTTGAGGACCTGCTGCGCGAGCTGGTGCTGGAGAACGACCACATGGCGCTGGTCGAGCTGGTGCCGGTGGACGCCGCCGAGGGTTCGGAGGGCGCCGAAGCTGCCGAGCTGGCAGCCAAGCGTGACGCCATGGCCGATGCCGAGCTGGCCGACGTGGTCGAGCGCACGGCTGCGCTGCGTGCCGCGCAGGAGGCCGAGGACACACCCGAGGCCAAGGCCACGCTGCCGCGCCTGCGCGTGTCCGACATTGGCGAGGCGCGCCCCGAGCCGCCGCTGGTCGTGGACACCACTGCGCCCATTCCCTGTCTGCGCCACGGCATCCCCACTAACCGCCTGGCCTACGCCATGCAGTATTTCGACCTGAGCTGCGTCGCGTTTAAGGACCTGCCCTATGTGACGCTGCTCTGCCGCCTGCTCAAACAGCTGCCCACGAGCGAGCACTCGGCCGAGGAGCTCGACAACTTGCTCGCCGGCAAGCTGGGCTTTTTGAGCTTTACGACCGAGGTCATGACCCAGCCCGACGTGGACGGCGTGCGCCCCTACCTGCTGGTGAGCGCCGGCGCCCTGTCCGAGAAGATCGATGCGCTGGCAAGCCTGCCGCGCGAGGTGTGGTCGAGCACGCTTTTGCTCGATGCCGACGCTGACCGCGTGCGCGACGTGCTCACGCAGATTCGCATTGGGCTTGAGCAGGGCTTTATCAACAACGGCCACTCGGCGGCGCTCGGCCGCGCGATGAGCTATAGCTCGCCTTCGGCCGTGGTGCGCGAGCAGCTTTCGGGCGTGGACTTCTATCTGTTCCTGCGCGATCTGCTCGAGCACTTTGACGAGCGCCTGGACGGCCTGCGTGCCAAGCTTGCCGAGCTGGCGGAGCGCATCTTTGTGGCCGATGGCTGCATGGCGAGCTTTACCGGCAGCGATGAGGACTTTGACGCGTACTGGGCCGCTGCAGGCGACCTGGGGCTGGGCGCGGGCCATGGCACCGATGCCGGCCGCAACGCGCTCGTGGTGCCGACGCCGTGCGACCGCCACGAGGCCTTTGTCATCCCCAGCGACATCTGCTTTGCGGCAAGCGCGTGCGACCCGCGTCGTCTGGGCATCGACGTGACGGGCGCCTGGGCGGTTGCCGCCAACGCGCTCTCCTACGACTACCTGTGGAACGAGATCCGCGTGAAGGGTGGTGCGTACGGTTGCGGATTCCGCGCGGCCGGCGAGCGTCAGACGGCGTTCTACACCTACCGCGACCCGGCAATCGACCCCTCGATTGAGCGCGTGGCGCGCGCAGGCGAATGGCTTGGCAGCTTTGAGCCCGACGAGGCCGCCTTTGAGGGCTTTATCGTGAGCTGCGTGAGCGGTATGGACGCGCCGGTGAAGCCGTACGCGCTCACCAAGCGCCGCAACACGACCTACCTGGCCGGGCTCGATCCGCATGCACGCGAGGAGCGCCGCGCCCAGATGCTCGCCGCCACGCCCGGTGAGCTTCGCTCGCTCGGCGCCGACGTAACGCGCATCGCAGCCGAGTCACTCACCTGCGTCTTTGGCGGCCGCGACGTCATCGCCAAGAGCAACGCCGGCTTCAACGTCATCGACCTGCTGAGCTAACCACAACAAAGGTAGATTTTTGGGACATGCCTGAAAATCTACCTTTTCTTTTGCCGCAGTCTGTCGGTTTATCTCGATCTGTAACGCCAAGACGGCAATATCGGCTCCAGATGTTACAGATCGAGACGTTTCCGGATGACGCCGGCCCTTTGTCTCAATCTGTAACATCTAGGTCCGATTTTGCCGAGTAACTGTTACAGATCGAGACAAACCGCCGCGAACACCTGCTCTTCGTCAAAACCCACGAAGGTGTCCATGAGCTGCCCCCTTTGCGATGATTTGTGTGGTGGTTTGGGTGTTTGCCCAGATAAAACCTGCCAAAATAAACCTATCCCTTTTTGGCAGGTTTGCTAGAGGAGGTTGGGATGGACAAGGCTGAGTTGCGGCGGACGGCGCTTGCTCGGCGCGATGCAATTGATTTGGATGTGCGGGCGGCGAAGTCTGCCGTTATCTGTGCGCGACTTGTTGAGCTGTTGGATCGCTTGGATGCCGCGGCGCCGCACACCGTTGCCATCTATGCCGCGATGGGTTCCGAGGTCGACCCTGCCGCGTTTGCCGCTGCGGCCGCCGCGCGCGGCTGGCGCGTAGCCTATCCGTGCATGCTCTCGGCAACAGACGCCGCAGCTTGTGGCCAGCGCATGTGCATGCGGGCAGTTGCTGCTGCCGATGCGTCCTCGGCTCCGTTTATCGGCCACCCCACGCGAGCCTTCACGGCCACGGACATCGACAGTAGCCGCTTCCCTATCGTGCCTGTCGAAGCTCTCGACATGATCGTCGTGCCGCTCGTGGCCTTCGACCAAACCGGCGCGCGCCTGGGCTACGGCGGCGGTTGCTACGACCGCTACCTGCCCATGCTCTCGCCCGCATGCCAAATCATCGGCATCGCCTTTGACGAGCAGCGTGTCGACCGCGTTCCCACCGACGCTCACGACCTGCCGCTACCCCACATCATCAGCGCCTAATCGCCGCCATATCAGCCACGGCTACAGCAGTACCATCGCAGCCTAGTGCTCCTCGCCGGCGCGGGCCAGGTCGTAGGGCGTGGTCTGGTAGACGTAGTAGTTGAGCCAGTTGGTGTAGAGCAACTGAGCTTGGCTGCGCCAGACGTTGCGCGGCTCGGCGGAGGGGTCGTCGCCCGGGAAGTAATGCGCCGGCACCTCCGGGTTGAGCCCGCGCTTCACATCGCGCTCGTACTCCAGGCGCAGCGTATCGGTGTCGTACTCGGGATGGCCAAAGACAAAGAAGCGACGGCTGTCGGTCGACTTGACGATGTACAGGCCCACCTCGTCGGACACGGCCACGACCTCAAGCTGCGGCTCGGCCTCCACGTCCTCGCGGCGCACATCGGTGTTGCGCGAATGCACGGCATAGAAACGGTCGTCGAAGCCGCGGACCAGCGGGCTTTGCGGCTTCACCAGATAATGCTCGAACACGCCGCTCGCCTTTGCCGGCAGGTCATACTTCTGGATACCGTAATGATGGTAGAGCCCCGCCTGTGCGCCCCAACAAATGTGCAGCGTAGAGTGTACGTGCGTGGTAGACCAGTCCATGATCTGGCAGAGCTCGGGCCAGTAGTCGACCTCTTCGAACGGCATCTGTTCCACCGGGGCGCCCGTGATAATCAGGCCGTCGTAGTGGATGTCGCGGATGTCGTCGAACGTGCGGTAGAACGTCTCCAGGTGGCCGGCGCTCACGTGCGTGGCCTCGTGTGTTTTGGTGCGCAGCAGGTCCACCTCCACCTGCAGCGGCGTGTTGGAGAGCTTGCGCATGATCTGCGTCTCGGTAGCGATTTTGGTGGGCATGAGGTTGAGGATGAGCACGCGCAGCGGACGGATGTCCTGGTGCAGCGCCCGGTACTCGGTCATGACAAAGATGTTCTCGCTCTCGAGCTGCGCGGCGGCAGGGAGGGCGTCGGGGATGCGAATGGGCATGGATGCTCCTTACGAGTCAGTTGCAGCTATGGTACAACGACCAGCGCCATCCGCGCGAGCACATCGCCCAGCGATACCGTCAGCGGCCCAAATCGCTCCAAAAGTAGAGATTAAGGCATGCCCAAAAATCTATAGCGCTTTAGCCTAGCAAAGTGGCAACAGGACGCTACAATGGTTCGACGCGAAAAACTCGGCCGAAAGGATACATATATGTACCAGACGCGTAAGATCGGTGTGGTCGGCCAGGGCCACGTAGGAGCACATGTCGCCAACAGCCTGCTCATGCAGGGCATTGCCGATGAGCTGTACCTGTGCGATATCAACGAGGCCAAGGTGACGTCCGAGGTCCAGGACCTGCGCGACTCCCTTTCGTTTGTCCCGTACAACACCAAGATCGTCAACTGCTACGACCACTACGAGGAGCTTGCCTGCTGCGACGTCATCGTCAACGCCGCCGGCAAGGTCGCGCTGGCCGCCGGCAACCGCGACGGCGAGCTGTTCTTTACCACCGACGCCGCCCGCACCTTTGCCAAGCGCATCGTCGACGCCGGCTTTGACGGCATCTTCGTGAGCATCTCCAACCCCTGCGACGTCGTGTGCACCGAGCTGTGGCATCTGACCGGCTACGATCCCAAGAAGATTATCGGCTCGGGCTGCGGCCTGGACTCCGCCCGTCTGCGCACCGAGATCTCCAAGAAGGTCGGCGTGAGCCCCAAGTCCATCGACGCCTACATGATCGGCGAGCACGGCTTTAGCCAGCTGGCCGCCTTTAAGGCCGCAACCATCGCCGGCAAGAGCCTCAACGAGCTTCAGGCCGAGAACCCCGACAAGTACGCCTTCGACCACATGGAGGTCGAGGAGCTTGCACGCAAGGGCGGCTATGTGACCTACCAGGGCAAGCAGTGCACCGAGTACGCCGTCGCCAACTCCGCCGCGCGCGTCTGCGCCGCCGTTCTGCACAACGAGCACGCCGTGCTTTCCGCCTCCACGCTCATGACCGGCCAGTATGGCGAGGAGGGCATCTTCACCTCCCTGCCGTGCGTGATCGGCGCCGAGGGCGTCGAGGAGGTCTACACGCTCGACCTTTCCGAGTATGAGCTCGAGGGCTTCCACAAGAGCTGCCAGCACATCCGCGACAACATCGCCCAGCTCGACTGGTGGGAAGCCGAGGCATACGACGCCAAGTAAGCGTCGGTTGCCGCGACACCTCGTGAATCTAAGCGCAATACCAAGCGGGCTGCGTCGGAAATCCCCGGCGCGGCCCGCTTTTTTGACTCACGCAGCGCCCTTGTGAATCAAAGGTGAATGGTTTTCCCGGTACCTAGTACTGCTCGATGCCCATGTAGCGACGAATCTCGGGGCTGTGGTCGAACACCTTGCCGCGGGCGGCACGCAGCTCGCAGCTCATCGCGTAGAAGAAGATCGGCTCCAGGTACGAACGCACGCTGGCAGGCACTTCACCCACGCCGTACTCGAGCGCATCGAGCACCATGACTGTATCGGTGTGCGTGTTGAGGAACGCAAGAGCGCGCTCCTCCATGGGGCGGCACTCGCCCGATCCGAGCTGCACAAAGTAGAACACGCCGGGCTCGGTGGCTTCGAACGGGCCATGGAAGTACTCGCCGGAGTGGATGTAGCAGCAGTGCTGCCACTGCATCTCCATGAGCGAGCAGATCGCCATGGCATAGGTCTGGCTAAAGTTGGGGCCGGAGCCCAGGATATAGAAGAACTTGTGCTGCTGGCAGAGCTCGGCAAAGCGGGCGCCCAGCTCGGCGTTGACCTTCTCACGGGCGGCGGGCAGCAGCGCATCCATCTGCTTGAGGCCCTCATACATGTCGGCGAGCGCCTCGTAGCCTTCCTGCTGGTCGAGCAACTCGGCGGCGATCAGAGCGCCGATGCCCTGCGGCACCTCAGCCTGCGACACACCCTCACCCCACGGATAGACCCAGGTAGTCCACTTGCCGTTGTCGATCTTTGAGCCCTCGCAGTCGGTAAGGGCAATGACCTCGGCACCGGCGGCCAGCGCCATCTCGCAGCCGTCGACGACCTCCTGCGTGTTGCCGCTGTGGCTGCAGGCGATGACGAGCGACTTCTCGCCAAGACTCTTGGGAGCCATCAGGCAAAACTCGCGCGCCGTGTAGACCGTCGAGGTAAACGTGGTGGCCTCACGCTTGAGCAGTTCGTTGGCCGGCATCAGGTCGATCATCGAACCGCCACAAGCGATCCAAAAGACGTTCTCGATCTTGCCCTTGCGCTCGATGATTTCCTGAACCAGATCGTGTGCGTTCATGCTGATGCTCCTCCTTGTGGGGCGGCTTTGAACGACGACAGCTCGTACCTGCTGTCGTTCTATGTTGTTCTATATATACCACGCAAGCAGCCACGGTGGAAGCCATTGCAGTAAATTTGTTCCATGTTGTTCTATTCGTGAACGTTAGATGTCGAACACGTAGCGCGAGCCCACGATCTTTTGACGACCGAGCAGCAGGGGCCGCTCGTCCTCATCGGTAAAGTACGCCTCCATATAAAAGAGCGGCTCGCCGACCGGCACCTCCAACAACGGGGCCACCTGAGCATCGGCAAGCGCAATCTCCACGGTACAGGGGTCGGACTTGAGCGGCACGTGGCCCGAGTGCTCGGCAACGAGCGCAAAGATGGAATTGTCCGCGAGGTCTTCGTCGCGCATCGTTTGTAGATACGGGTGGTCGGCCAGCACAAAGGCGTTGTTCTCGAGCATGACGGGCACGCCGTCTGCCGTGCGCACGCGCTCGACAACGATGAGCTCGCAGCCGGGTTCCACCCCAAAAAACGCCGCGTCCTCACGCGTCGCCGCAACCACCGTGCGCGACACCAGGCGTGCTCCGGCCACCATGTCGTTGGCGGCGCAACCCTCGGTAAAGCTCTGAACGTCGCCCTTCTGGCGAATCTTGCGCTTGAGCTTGGGCGCGCACACAAACGTGCCCCTCCCCTGCTGGCGGTTGAGATACCCCGCGCGCGACAGCTCCTCGATGGCGCGGCGCACGGTGATGCGTCCCACGCCGTAGTACTTCGCAAGCTCCATCTCGGAAGGAATGCGCGAGCCGGATGCGTACACGCCGCGTGCGATCTCGCCTTTCAGGTCGTCCATAACCTGCTGGTACAGCGGCACAGCGGACACCTCAGTGCGCTCGGTTTTATCGTCGGATACCATCGTTACGCTCCATCCCGCGCATGCTCGGACTCAAACTCTTCAATCGCCGCCATAAACTGCTCGCCAAAGGCATCGGCCTTTTTCTCGCCAATGCCGTTGACCTGGATAAGCTCGTCGCGCGTCTGCGGGCGCAGGCGGCACAGACCGCGCAGGGCCTTGTCGGAGAAGACCATGTACGGCGCCATCTCCAGCTCGGTCGAGATCTCCTTGCGCAGGGCACGCAGGCGCTCGAACAGCTCGGCATCGTCACCCACGCGCGGGCGCTGATCCAGCTCGGCCTCCTCGCGCAGCAGATCCACCGCACGGCGGGCGCGGGCCGAGGCCTTGCGCTTGGACGCGCGACGCTTAACGGTAAAGGCAAACGCCTCGTCCTCGACCTCGCCGGCACGCGGGCCCAGGCCAACGACCGGGTACTGCCCCTGCGAGGTAGCCAGATAACCGCGGCCGCACAGCTGGCTGATGATGTCCTTGATGCGCCCGACCGATTCACTCGACAGCTCACCGTAGCCGCGGTCCTCATCCAGATGCATCTGGCGAATGCGCTCGGTGTTGCCGCCGTGGAGCACGTCGGCGATCAGCGACTTGCCAAAGCGCATGGGACGCGTGGCCACATAGCGCACGGCAGCGCGGGCCATATCGGTGACGTCCTCGACCTCGAACTGCGTGAGGCAATTGCTGCAGTTGCCGCAGCCCTCGACGTCGTCCATGGCGGTGCCGCCCGCGCCAGCCGAAGCAGCATGCTCGGCCGCGGCCTCGTCGCCAAAGTAGCGCAGCATGTATTCGCGCAGGCAGCCGGTGGTATTGCAGTAGCCCTCCATCTGGCTGAGCAGACGATATCGATTCTGGAGTGCCCACGCGCGCTGCTCGTCGTCGAGCGCCTCATCGGCAGCATCGCCGCGGTCGATCAGAAAGCGGCGCATGCGAAAATCGTTGCCGTTCCACAGCAAGTGGCAGCTGGCCGGGTCGCCGTCGCGACCGGCGCGGCCCGCCTCCTGGTAGTAAGCCTCAATGCTCTCGGGCACGTTGTTGTGGATCACGTAGCGCACATTGGGCTTGTCGATGCCCATGCCAAAGGCGTTGGTGGCAACCATCACCTGAATATCGTCGTCGATAAAGGCGCGCTGGCTTTGACGGCGGGCGTCGTTGCCCATGCCAGCATGGTAGCGGCCAACGCGAATGCCGCTGGGGCCCAGCGCCTCGGCAAGCTCGCCTGCCAGCGCATCGACCGTCTTACGGGTCGAGCAATACACGATGCCGCTCTCGCTCGAATGCGCGATCACATAGTCGCGCACCCACGCGGCCTTGGCCTTGTCGCCCATCTCCTCGCAGCCAAAGTAGAGGTTCTTGCGATCGAAGCCCGTCACCACCGTCACGGGGTTTTGCAGGCCGAGCATCTGCTGAATGTCCGCGCGCACACGCTCGGTCGCCGTAGCGGTAAAGGCCGCCACGATGGGGCGCTGCGGTAGGGAATCGATAAACTCGCGAATCTGCAGGTAGGCGGGGCGGAAATCCTGGCCCCATTGGCTCACGCAGTGGGCCTCGTCAATGGCCACGAGCGGCACGCCAATGCCGCCGTCCGCTGCGGCCTCCTGCGCAAAGGCCAAAAAGCGCGGCTCGAGCAGGCGCTCGGGCGCCACGTACATAAGCTGGTAGCGGCCCTCGCGCGCCCGCTTGAGCACGGTGTTTTGCTGGGCCGGAGTAAGGCTGGAGTTGAGATAGCTGGGTCGCGCACCCGCCGCGAGCAACGCACGGGTCTGGTCCTCCATAAGCGACAGCAGCGGACTCACCACAAAGGTGATGCCGGGCAGCATGAGCGCGGGCACCTGGTAGCAAATGGACTTGCCGGCGCCCGTGGGCATAACACCCAGCGCATCGCGACCGGCAAGGATCGCATCGACCATGCGGTCCTGTCCCGGGCGAAACGAGGTGTAGCCAAAATAGGCGCCGAGCGTGTCGAGCGCCATCTGCTGCATGTTATCGGTCATGGTTTCCTAACGTCCAAGTCATCTGCCGCCGATTATACGCCGCCACGCGGACCGGCGTCGCCCGGCTGCCGACCACGGGCAATACGATCCAAGGCGGGCAACCGTGGATTTTCGGACACTTGCCAAACGAGCGTGGATAATCTCCCACTTTGAGACCGTCACCGAGCCAAAAACGGGAGATTATCCACGCTCATTCTGCAGGTAGTCATTGGGGACGTTCTTGAATGACTAGTCGTTTAAGAACGTCCCCAATGACCATCTTGACAAGCGCGAAAACGTTGCCGGTTGAGCATAAGTCAGTGAAAACGCCCCTAAGCGAGCAAGGTGACGTGAAAGAGGAGGGAAGCGTACTTCGGTACGCGACCGACGATTGAACGTCAGATTGCCGCTTAGGGGCGTTTGCAGCGTCGACAGGTCCGTCGTTCGTCAGACAGAACGGCGGAACAAAACTTCTGATCATGCCGCCGAAGTTGAAAGGCAGATTGCCGCTCTGGCGGGCTTGCAGCGTCGAGCCGTTGCGCGGTTTGGAAAACCGCGCAACTAGAGCTACATGACCATAACGTAGCGCGATCCCACGTAGTACTGCTTACCCATCAAAACCGGCTCGTCATCGGGACCGGTAAAGCCGGCACGCAGGTTGAGCAGCGGATCGTGCGGAGCAATGCCCAGCTCGGCCGCCTGCTCGGCGTTAGCTCGAACGGCCTCGACCGTACGGTAGCCAACCGAGACAATCGGCGTTCCGCCAACACGCTCGACCTCGGCAAAAATCGACTTGTCCTCAAGATCGGCCGTCAACAGCTCACGGTAGGCGTCAAACGGCACAAAGATGTTCTCCTCAAAGATGGGCTCGCCGTCGGCCGTACGCACGCGCTTGATATGCAGCAGCAGCGCATCCTTCTGCAGGCCAAAGAACTCCATCTCGTTTTGGCGCGCCGGAACGATCTGGCGATCGATCACGTGCGCACCGGCCTTCATGCCGTTGCCGGCACACAGCGCGGTAAACGTCTGCAGCGTCGAGGCGTGAAACTGGCGGTTGATGTGCGGCGTGGAGACAAAGGTGCCGCGGCCCTGCTGCTTAACCAGGTAGCCATCGGAGCATAGCTCCTCGACAGCGCGGCGCACCGTAATGCGGCTCACCTCGTACTGTTCGGCAAGCTCGAGCTCGGACGGAATACGCTCCTTGGGTGCATAAACACCTTTCTCGATCGCATCCTTGATTTCGTCATAAATCTGCTGGTAAAGCGGTGCATTTTTGGGCGCAGGCATATCTGATCACTCTTATCAAAATAGCTAAATTTCTAATACGTATATAACGTCTAGTTTCATGTTACCTCATATTGATAAAACGATACACCCTCCCTACCAAAAAGCGACAGCTTCATTTTGGTAGGTTTTATCTGGGCAAACGAGAGCCCTCGAAAGCAACGGGGCTTTCGGGGGGCTCGTTCGGATGGGTTGCGCAGGACCGGCAAAATGCCAATACCCTACTTGCCGTCGTCCTGCTGCAGGCTGTCCTGTTCGCTGGGGCGCGCCTGCCTGCTGGCCATGCGTGCGGGCTTGTCGGGATCGGGAACGGCCGTGGGCATGGGCTCGTCGACATGACCGCCCCACCAGCCGCCCACAAAGTTGAGCGTGTGGAACACGTTGATCACGGCGCCGGGATCAACGTCGCACACCAACTTGATAATGTCCTGGCTCTCGTAGGTCGAGACAACGGTGTTCAGCAGGTACATCTTTTCGCGGCTGTATCCGCCGACGACCTCGGCGCAGCTAATGCCGTGCTGAAAATGGTTTACGTAGGCAGTCATGACCTCGTCTGCCTTACGCGTCGTGATCTGCAGCGTCACGCGATCGTAGCGACGATAGAAACTGTCGATGGTCTTGGTCGAAATAAACTGGAACACGATGGAATACGCCGCCTTGTCCCAGCCAAACATAAAGCCAAAGATCGCCAGGATAAAGCAGTTGAAACCAAAGATGACGCCCCAGATGGTCTTGCCCGTGTGGTTGGAAACCCACAGCGCGATAAAGTCGGTGCCACCGGTGGATGCGCCGGATTTAAGTGCGATGGCAGCGCCCAGACCCGAGACCACGCCGCCAAAAATGATGAGCATGATCTTGTCGCCCAAAAATGGAGCGAAGTGAAAGACGTTGAGGAACAGCGACGAGAGCACGACCTGCATCATCGAGAAGATGACGAAGCGCTTGCTAATGCCGCTCCAGCATAGGAGCGCCACGGGGATGTTGAGCGCGAGCATACCGAGCGAAATGTCGATGTGAACGCCGCCCAGCGAGGTAACGCGATCGAGCAGGACCGCAACGCCGGTGAGGCCGCTCGGAAGCAGGTCGGCGGGCTGAATGAACGCCTGGATCAGGAATGTCTGGAGAACGGCGGAAATCGTGACCGCCACGGCAGTAATGGCGCGGCGGACGATGGTGAGGCGGCCGAGTACGAGCACTCGGTCCGTGAGCTGATCGATGGCGTTCGCCACGCAGGCTCCTTTCGAAGGCAGATGTAGTTGTGGGATATGTCCGCGATTGTAGCATGGAGCGTGCGGGGGCGCTTCAATTCACCCTCTCCCGACAACCAAAGCGGGACCAGCAACCCCACGACCAAAGGCCCAAATTACAAGTGAGTAGACTTTACGCGACCTACAGAGCACACCCAAAACCGCCACCCCTGTGACCTGCGGTTTTACAAAGGAAGATATGCATTGTGCTCGGCCTGCGCCAAAAAGTCTACTCACTTAGTCCGAATCGAAGCCAAACGGATCAAAATCGAAACCAAATTGAGCCAGTCCACCGCAAAAAACGTTTGAACCCGTGCTTCTCGCGGCGGATTGACACTACAAAGCGGCCAAAATGTCGGTCAGATTATCAATAACGGCATCGGCTCGCGATTGATCGAGGTTGACGCCCTCGTGCGGACGCAGTGCCAGGACGCGGGCGCCGGAACGTTTTCCAGCCTCGATCCCCAAAGGCGAATCCTCGATAACCAGGCACTCGGCAGGCTCCACCCCCAGCGCCTCCATGGCACGCAGGTAGATCTCGGGGTCGGGCTTAAACGCACTGCACTCGTGACCGCTGATGGTGTAGTCCAGCACATCGACGATACCGGCAATCTCTACCAGCTCGTCAATGAGCTCACGATAAGACGAGCTCGCGATGGCGCACTTCACGCCGCGCTCGTGCAGCTCGCGCATCACCGGCTCCGTCTGCTCGTTGAGCAGCTCGGCATACGGAACGGGATGGTCCGGGCTATAGACCTGCTTGTACTCCACGCGCAGACGCTCGCGCAGCTCAACATCGTCGGGCACCAGCGCCTCCCAAATGGCCGGCTCGTTAGACCCCGAAAGATCGGGGATCTCGTCAAAGTGGAACCCCTTCTCCTCCATAAACGCCACGCGACGACGGTTGTAGAACCACTCGGTATCGACCAGCACGCCGTCCATGTCAAACAGCACTGCTTTGATCATACGTATCTCCTTTCGATAGCAAAAAAGGGGACGGGGCGCAAACCCCATCCCCTCTCAATCAACCCGTAAGGTCTACTTACTTGTGATTAGTAGGAAAGCTTCCACATGTAGCGACGCATGGTCAGCGGGTGCT
>JAYBVN010000039.1:0-75504 GCA_037320555.1 Collinsella sp.
GCGCGGGGCCGCATGGCGACTCCGCGCTTTATTGTTCAGCTTTTGCAGCCTTGCCGCTACGCTACAAAGAAGTAGACGAGGAAGGCGAGGGCTGCGATCCACATGAGCGGCTTGATCTTGGAGGCCTCGCCCTTAAAGAGTGCGACGATCACGTAGGCGATAAAGCCCAGACCAATGCCGGCAGAGATGGAGTAGGTGAAGGGCACGCCGGCGACAATCATGAACGCCGGGAAACCCTGCGACACGTCGGACCAGTCGATCTCGGAGGCCTCGCTCATCATGAGGTAGCCGACGTAGACCAGAGCACCGCAGGTGGCGGCGCTGGAAACGATGGTGACGATGGGGGAGAAGAACGCGGCGAGAATGAACAACACGCCGGTGGTGACGGAGGTGAGGCCCGTGCGGCCACCGTCGGCAGCGCCAGAGGTGGACTCGACGAAGGTGGTGATGGAGGAGACGCCCATGAAACCGCCCACAGCAGCGGCGGCGGAGTCGACGATCAGGATCTCCTTGATATTCTCGACGTTGCCGTCGTCGGTGAGGAACTCGCCCTGCTTGGCCACGGCCATCGCGGTGCCCATGGTGTCGAAGAAGTCGCTCATGAGCAGCGAGAACGAGATGACGAGGAGCGCGGGGTCGGTAAGGACCTTGACGATGGCAGGCACGCCGCCGGCGTCGGCGATGGGGCCACCGATGCTCGAGAAGTCGAGCGGGGCGATGATACCGGTCGGAGCCTGGGTCACACCTAGGGGGATACCGGCGATGACGGCGACGACGATGCCGATGAGCAGCGAGCCGGGGACGTTGCGGCAGGCGAGGGCGACTGTCACCAGGATGGAGATGATGCCGACGATGAAGGTGGGGGAGGTGATGTCGCCCAGACCGACGAGTGTACCGGCGCCAGCGGTGATAATGCCGGCATCGCACAGGCCAATCATGGCGATGAACAGGCCCAGACCCACCGAGATGGCGTGACGCAGGACAACCGGGATGGCGTCCATGATGGCCTCGCGCAGGCCACAAAGCACGAGCAGCAAGATGACGACGCCCTCAAGGAAGATGACGCTCATGGCCACGTGCCAGTCACCGCCGCAGACGGTGGTGGTGATTCCAGCGATCATCGCGTTGACGCCTAAGCCCGACGCGCAGGCGAGCGGGCGGTTGGCGAAGATGCCCATGCAGATGGTCATGATGCCGGCGCCCAGGCAGGTGGCGCAGGCGAGCGCCCCCGCATCGATGCCGGCGCCCGAGAGCACCGCGGGGTTGACGGCAATGATGTAGGCCATTGCCAGGAACGTTGTCAGTCCAGCGCGAAGTTCGGTCCCGATTGTGGACTTACGCTCGCTGACGTGAAATAGTTCGTCCATGCATACCCTTTCCTTGTTCGGCCCCGAGTTTAGGCCAATTGACACGAACTCACTTACTATATCGCCTTTACAACCTTGCTGTTCCTCACATGTTGATGTTCGGCGCTTTGTAGCGGACGGGCGGTATTTTCCATATGAAAATGTGTGGGTACCGTATACTTAAGCGGTTACAACGACCCCTATGGAGGAACGTATGATTAAAGAGCTTTGCCACGACGAGGCTATCCTGTCCCAGCGTTGCGAGGTTGCGACCGTCGAGGACGAGTCGGTCGCACAGGACCTGATCGATACCATCAAGTCGCTCGACGATGCCGGCTGCCTTGCCGCTAACCAGATTGGCGTTACCAAGAAGGTTTGCGTCTATCTGGACGACGCCGGCGAGCCCCACGTGCTCTACAACCCCCGTTTGGTGTTTGGCCTGGGCGCCAGCAAGATGGAGGAGAGCTGCCTGACGCACGAGGAGGTCACCAAGTCCACGCGCTATATCAAGTGCAAGGTTGCCTTTGACCAGATTGTCGACGGCAAGATGAAGGAGTGCCGCCGTGACTACGCGGGCTTTGAGGCACAAATGATCCAGCATATGATCGACCACTGTCTCGGCAAGTTGGTCTAAGGGGATCAAAGCACCGCACCTTGCCGCTCAATCGTCGCTCGCGTACCTTAAGTACGCTTCGCTCCTCTTTCGTGGCAATCTGCGGCACTTTGACCCCTTAGACGACCTGCGGGGTTAACTTGGTTGAGTTTATCCTGCTTGAATAGCCCGGGCATGACATTGTTGTCATGTCCGGGCTTTTGTGTTTAGCGCCTTTTTGTTTGGAGACAATGAACTTAGCAAGAACGTAAAGCTAGGAGGCGCCATGTGTACGAGTATCCGATTTACCGATAATTCTGGTCACATGTATCTGGGCCGCAACCTCGACTGGAGCTTTGACTACGGCCAACAGGTTCGCGTGATGCCGCGCGGGTTTCACATCCCGTATTCGTTTATCGACGACGCGACGGCGGTACACGCGGTGATCGGTATGTGCATCGATTACAAGAACTACCCTATGTTCTTCGATTGCGGCAACGATGCGGGCCTCGCCGTGGCGGGTCTCAATTTCCCGGGTTATGCCGAGTATGCCGAGGGGCCGGTTGATGGAAAGACCAATATCGCGGCCTATGAGTTTCCCCTGTGGGTGGCAGCGACGTTCTCGACGGTCGATGAGGTCGAGGCCGCGCTGCGCGACACGGTGATTGTCGCCAAATCTGCCGGAGAGGGGCTGGGCGTGTCGCTGCTCCATTGGATTATCGGCGACAGCCAGCGCAGCATCGTGGTCGAGATGATGGCTGACGGCCTGCATGTATACGACGATCCGGTCGACACCCTTGCCAACCAGCCGACCTTCCCGTGGCACATGGAAAACCTGCGCACCTATATCACCGCCACAAGCGATTTTCCGCAGACGGCGACATGGCGTGGCGCCGAGCTCAAGCCCTATGGCGCGGGTGCCGGCATGCGCGGTATTCCGGGTGACTGCTATTCACCGAGCCGTTTTGTAAAGGCGGCGTACCTCAATGCCAATTACCCGCAAAAGGAGAGCGAGACCGAAAACGTCGTCCGTATGTTCCGCTCGCTCGAAGGCGTGGTAATGATTGAGGGGGCGTCCAGGATGGGCGATGGCAAGTTCGAGAAGACTATCTACACCGGATGCTTTAGCGCGCGCACGGGCAATTATTACTACGCGATGTATGAGGATCCGTCGATTCGCTACGTGAGCCTGACAGATGCCGAGGGCGCGAGTCCCGATAGGCTCGTGGTTCCCGAGCCGCGTCGTTCGTAGCCGATAGCTTTACTGCAATGCAAAGCGGCCCTGCATCTCTCGCGAGGTGCAGGGCCGCTGTCGTTGATTTGTGACGTCGCTAGAAGTTGACGTCGTTGAGTTGTTCGCTCTCGAGGCCGTCGAGCTGTTGCTGTTCGGGCGTATCGGCGACGCTCTCGAGCAGCTCGGTGGGATCGACGTTCATGTCCCTACCGGCCTCGTTGCCGTTGACCAAGTCGTCCGAGAAGATATCGACTTCCATTTCCTCGGCTTCCTCGATCTGAACTTCGAGCGGCACTTGGGTGCGTACGAGTTTGACTGCCGGACGCATGCGGGCAAAGAGGGGCACGTACTCGATGATGATGGCCGAGTTCTCTAGACCGTACCAGCGTGCCGGGCTTCCGCAGGCGCGGCGGACGGCGTACTTGATGGCCATCACGCGGTGGTCGTTGCGGTTGATGTCCGTTTCGGGGGCGAGCATCTTGCGCAGCATGCAAAAACGGAAGTCGCCCACGTTGCCGCGTGTCTCGTAGATGGAGTAGGTGTGATGCTGCGGCGGCAGCTCACCCGATGCCATCAGGTCGCCAACGATCTGGCGCAGGTAGGCATTGATGCGCTGGTTGACCTTAAAGCCCAGGTCCAGGCGCACGCGGAACAGGAAGTCCGTGCCAAAGGTCTCGACGGAATACTCGTGCGTATAGGGCTCATCGGTAACGTACACGTTGATGAACCAGTATGCCTTGGCGCGCTTGGGATGCTTATCCAAGATGGAATAGAGCACATCGCGGTCGAGCGTGAGCGGGTCGGGGCTGTTGGTGAGGAACACCAGGTTGTCGGCAAGCACGGGATAGGTCTCGTCGTTGCGCAGGCGGTCGAGCTGGTCAATGTACTTGGAGACGGGCAGCAGGATGGTCTGCGTGCGCTCGATGGCGGTGCCGCGGCGCCACACGTACATAAGGCCAAACAGCAGCGCGGCCAAGAAGATCATGACATAGCCGCCGTCAAAGAACATGGTGAGGCACGAGGCAAAGAAGCACAGCTCAATGGCGCCAAAGAGCAGTGCGAAGACGCAGGCACCCAGTTTGTGCTTGAGGATGCCGGCGATGTAGCTCGTCAAAAGCGTCGTGGTCATGAGCATGGTCACGGTGATGGCGAGGCCGTAGGCGCTCTCCATGCGCTCGGAGTTCTGGAACAGCAGCACGATGAAGATACAGCCGACCCACATGATGTTGTTGACGAGCGGAATATAGAGCTGGCCCTTGGTGTCGCTGGGGTAGTGGATGCGCAGGTGCGGCATGAGATTGAGACGGGTTGCCTCGGATACCAGCGAGAACGAGCCGGTGATGAGCGCCTGCGAGGCGATGATGGCCGCTACGGCCGAAAGCACGATGGCAAAGGGGCGCAGGGGCTCGGGAAGCATCATGTAGAACGGGTTGACGATATCCATCGCGAGCATCTGGGGGTTGGAGTTATTGGCGAGCAGCCAAGCTCCCTGACCCAGATAGTTGAGGATAAGGGCCGCCTTAACAAACGGCCAGGATGCATAGATGTTTGCCTTGCCCACGTGGCCCATGTCCGAGTAGAGCGCCTCGGCGCCGGTCGTCGACAGAAAGACGAAGCCGAGCACCATGATGCCCGAGTGGTTGATGGGCGAGAATAGGAACATGATGCCGCGAATGGGGTTGAGCGCGCGCAGGATGGACAGGTTGCCGAGCATGTTGAACAGGCCGGCGCCAGCCAGGAATAGGAACCATAGCGTCATAAGCGGGCCGAACAACTTGCCGATCGACGAGGTGCCGGCGCGCTGCATGGCAAACAGGCCGCAGATAATGATGATGGTGATGATGATGACGTTGGTCTGGCCGTCACCCAAAAGCGCATGGCCCCACTCGATAGTGCGCAAGCCCTCGATGGCCGTGGTAACCGTGACCGCAGGGGTGAGGATGCCGTCGGCGAGCAGCGCCGCGCCGCCGATCATGGCGGGGAGAATCAGCCACGGTGCCACCTTGCGCACCAGGCTAAACAGGGCAAAGATGCCGCCTTCGTTGTGGTTGTCGGCCTTCATGGCGATAACCACGTACTTGACCGTGGTCACGAGCGTCATGGTCCAGATGACGAGCGAAAGCGCGCCCAAGATCATGTCCTCGCTGACGGTGCCGATGCCGCCGTTGTTGGCGACGATTGATTTCATGGTGTACATGGGGCTCGTGCCGATGTCGCCATAGACGACGCCGAGCGTTACGAGCAACATGCCAGCGGAGAGGGGAATGGCTCCGTGCCCGCCTTGACCACGCTGGTCTTGGGGGCTTGCCTCCAGTTCGTTTTGTGCCACGTGGACTCCCTTGGACATCCGGTTATCTATCTAGGACAGATAACCTTTATGCCGTCTTTATACATACAAGAGCAGTTTGGCACATTGGTTAGCTTTAGACAATAATCCCCAGATGGGGATTATTCATATACGCAGGCAGCATTTCAAAGCGGGGGCTATTAAGCACGTGCTGCTTGAGCGATACCGGCTTTGGCGTTTGCGCGTTTGCCGGCGAGTTCGCAAAAGATCGCGCCGCCGATGATAAGCGCGGCGCCCATCAGACGGACCGGTGTTATGGCTTCGCCCAAAAGGACGGCCGAGAACACGACCGCCGAAAGCGGCTCGAGGTAGCCGACGACCGCGACGGTCTGGACGGGCAGCTTGGCGACAGCGCTAAAGTAGAGCAGGCAACCGATGCCGGTGTTGACGACGCCGAGCATGACGACGGCGCGCCAATCAATATTGGCGGCGACGCCGGCGGACAGGAATGAGGGGGCGCCCTGCGTGATGAGCGTGAGGACCAGCGCGGTCACAAAGGCTGCGCTCACCTGGAGCGCGGAGTTCTCAAGGCCTTCGATGTGTGGCGCACCCTTGCTGGCGATGACCATCAGTGCATAGCAAAATGCCGAGGCGATTCCGCAGGCGATACCAGCAATGGGCATATTGCCGCCTAGACCTTGCGCTGCAATGAGAAAAGCACCGCAAGCGACGGCGATAAAGCCGGCGATTTTGCCGCCGGTCAGCTTTTCGCCAAAGATGAGCGGGGAGAGCGCCATGACAATGATGGGGCCGCAGTAGTACAGCAGCGAGGATACGCCGACGCCGATCGTCTGGTAGGCGCGGAACAGAAAAATCCAGCTGGCGCCCAGCGCGGCTCCCGAGAGGAGGAGGGCTACGGCTTCGCGGGGGCGAGATGGCGCCTGCAGCTTATGGCGTTGGGTGATGACGAGGATGGTGACAAGCGAGAGTGCGCCCAAAAACGTGCGTAGTAGCACGATATCGGAGCTCGGCAGCGCGATGGCAGCGGCGATGATGCCGTTGGAGCCAAACAATAGCAATGCTGCTAAGTACGTAAGCAGTCCGTTGTTCATGCGCTGACATCCCCTCTATATCCGTGCATGTTCACTATGGGTGAACTGGCTATAGAAGAAAAGCGAATATAATGCATAGATAACATGACAAAAGCTCATGCATGGGTGGAGGGGTGCCGTGGAAACGAATGTTCAAAAGATGCAGGTGCTGCTGGAGACCGTGCGCGCCGGAAGCTTTACGCGCGCCGCCGAGCGGCTGAGCTATTCGCAGTCGGGCGTGAGCCGTATGGTGGCCGATCTTGAGGCCGACTGGGGCTTTAAAGTTCTCGATAGAAGCCGCGAGGGCGTAGTACTTTCTGCCGACGGGCGGCAAGTTATGCCGGCGGTCGAGGCGCTCTGTGAGGAATTCACTCGCTTGCAGCGACGGGTGGATGAGATGCGTGGGCTCATGCGCGGCAAAATCTGCATCGGTACGTTTTCGAGTGTGGCGACCCACGTGCTGCCGCCGGTGATTGCGCACTTTCGCGCCGATCACCCGGACGTCGATTACGAGTTGCTGATGGGTGATTACTCCGAGATTGAGCAATGGGTGGCGGAAGGCCGCTGCGACCTGGGCTTTATTCCGCGCGAACCACGCGGCGCCGGCATAGCGTCGCGGCCGTTGGTGCAAGACGAGCTGATGGCCGTGGTGCCAGCGGACTCCTCGCTTGCCACCGCGGAGGTCGTTTCCCTTGCCGATTTGGCCAACGAGCAGTTTATTCTGCTGGAACGCGGCACCGATGACGAGATTACGCCGCTGTTTCGTCGCGCGGGCCTGACGGTGCGTTCTAAGCTGTCGACCTGGGATGACTATGCGATTATGGCTATGGTCGAGGACGGCCTGGGCGTGAGCATTCTTCCGGCGCTCATCTTGCGCCGCTGCCAGTTCGATGTTGCCGTGCGCCCACTCGAGGGACATCCTCATCGGCAGATCAATGCGATATATCGCACGGCTGACGTTTCGCTTGCGGCGGCTCGTCTCCTTGAATATCTCTAAAGGCGCGTACCTGTTGTCCACTTTGGGACAATCCTCGGGGTTCGGTACATTTTCTTATGAAATTGAACTTTGGAATGAGGTGCCGCGTTATACTGCTGCCTAAATTGAACTCTGGTTCAATTCGTGTTCTATAAATTGAACTTTGCCAGCAAGGAGGTTCTAGTGGCCCAAGAGACGTTTAGCGATCGCCTGCGACAGACTATGTCCGATCGCGACGTTCGCCAGTCGGACGTAATCCGCGCATCGGAGATGCTCGGCAAAAAACTCGGCAAGAGTCAGATGAGCCAATATGTGAGCGGCAAGACGATTCCGCGGCGCGATGTGGCAGAGCTGCTCGCCCGCATTTTGGAGGTCGATGTTACCTGGCTGCTTGCCGGTGACGCCGATCAAGGCGAGGCATCATCGCCCCGTAACGTTTCCAAGCCCGAACCCCATCCCTCAGCTCAAATTCCAAGGAGCACCACCATGCGTACTTTTTCCAAATCCACCAAACTCGAGAACGTTCTGTATGACGTGCGCGGCCCCGTCGTCGACGAGGCTGCCCGTATGGAGGACGAAGGCGAGCGCATCCTCAAGCTCAATATCGGCAACCCGGCGCCCTTCGGTTTCCGCACGCCCGACGAGGTTATCAAGGACATGCGCCAGCAGCTGCCCGACTGCGAAGGCTATTCCAACTCGCGCGGCCTGTTCTCCGCGCGCAAGGCGATTATGCAGTATTCGCAGATCAAGGGTCTGCCCAACGTTCAGATGGAGCATATCTACACAGGCAACGGCGTGTCCGAGCTCATTCAGCTTTCGATGAACGCGCTGCTCGACAATGGCGACGAGATTCTGATCCCCAGCCCCGACTATCCGCTCTGGACGGCGTGCGCAACACTTGCCGGTGGTCATCCCGTGCACTATCTGTGCGATGAGCAGGCGGATTGGTATCCCGACCTGGAGGATATGGAGTCCAAGATCACGAGCGCGACCAAAGCCCTCGTCATCATCAACCCCAACAACCCCACGGGTTCCGTCTATCCGCGCGAGGTGCTCGAGGGCATCGTCGAGGTTGCACGCAGGCATCAGCTGATGATTTTTGCCGATGAGATCTACGACCGCCTGTGCATGGACGGCTACGAGCACGTCTCGATTGCCTCGCTCGCCCCCGACCTGCCCTGCGTTACCTTTAGTGGCCTTTCCAAGTCGCACATGATTGCGGGCTATCGTATAGGCTGGATGGTGCTTTCGGGCAACCAGCGCTGCATGAGCGACTTCATCATGGGCATCAACATGCTCTCCAACATGCGCCTGTGCTCCAACGTGCCGGCTCAGTCGATCGTTCAGACGGCACTCGGTGGCCATCAGTCCGTTAACGACTACATCCGTCCCGGCGGCCGTGTCTACGAGCAGCGCAACTTTGTGTATGAGGCACTCAGCAAGATTGACGGCATCTCGGTGGTTAAGCCGCGTGCGGCGTTCTACATCTTCCCCAAGATGGATGTTAAGAAGTTCAACATCACCGATGACGAGCAGTTTGCCCTCGACCTGCTGCACGAGAAGAAGATTCTGATCACGCGCGGCGGCGGCTTTAACTGGGCCGAGCCCGATCACTTCCGCATCGTGTACCTGCCGCGCATGGAAGTGCTCAAAGAGTCGCTCGAAGACCTCGCCGACTTCTTCGATCATTACCGCCAAGCGTAGGGGATTAGGTATCTGCCGCCGCAAGAATCGAGGCGTCGCAGGATAGACATACGACAGCGAGCGAGCCGCATTTGCGCCAAGGTGACGTGAAATGAGAGGGCGCTGACCTTCTGGTCGCGCCCTCGAAATTGAACGTCAGATTGGCGTGAATGCGGCTCGCGCAGCGTCAAGTGGTCCGCCGTTCGGTAGAACGGCGGAACTAGATCACGACGCCGTTGCAGTGGTCGATTTCGTGTTGGATGATCTCGGCGGTGTAGCCCGAGAAGTTTTTGATGCGGTGAACGAAGTTCTCGTCCAAATACTCAACCTTAATGCGGCGATAGCGGGTGCAGGGGCGCTCGCCGATCAGCGAGAGGCATCCTTCGCTCGTCTGATAGGCATTGACCTGTTCAAGAATTTGAGGGTTGTACATCAGGAGCGCCCTGTTGCCGTCCTTTACGCAGATGATGCGTTTGCGCACACCGATCATGTTGGCGGCGAGCCCCACGCACTCGTGCTCATGCTCGTGGAGTGTATCCAGGAGGTCCTGCCCGGTCGCGGCATCGTCGGGCCCCGCGTCTTCGGAAGGCAGGCGCAAAAAGAACTCGGATTTCATGATGGGCTTAATCATGGCGGGCTCCTCATGTCTTATGCTTTCGTGGACTTTTAATAATAGCGCGGAAGGAAAGCTGCGCGTCCGCGTTACAATCTTTTGACGTTGGACCATGTTGCCAGATTCGTCGTGTACGGCGTCTGGCGTAAGTCTAGGGCTCATTTTTCGCCCTGGACTGTTCCTCTGGGGCGATGCGACTGTCGTTCCAAGAGGAAGGAAATGCATGGGGAGCAAATCTCAGCAACAAGTTCAAGCAACGCCATCGGCCACTGCGGCGCTTCTCGTCGTTATGTATATTGCAGCCTTTGTTGCCGCGTTTAACGAAAACATCATTAACGTGGCGTTGCACGACATTATGGCAGCCTTTTCGGTGAGTGCCACCACGGCGCAGTGGCTCGTTTCGGGCTACATGATCGTGACGTCGATCTTTACGGCCATCATGGCCTTCCTGTCCGGCCGTTTCTCGACGCGCAAGCTGTTGTTTTTCGCATGCGGATGTATGGTCGCCGGCGAAGTCCTGTGTCTGATCGCTCCGTCGTTTAGCGTTTTGCTACCAAGTCGTATTTTGCAGGCTGCGGGATCGGGCATCTTGTTCCCGCTCATGATGAACGTGGTGCTGTCTTGCGCCCCGCGCGAGAAGCTCGGTCTGTATCTTAGCCTGGGCGGTGCCTGCATTACGCTAGGGCCGGCGTTTGGACCCGTAATCAGCGGTCTTATGTGCACGTTGTTCGGCTGGAGGGCGGTGTTCGTAGTGCCGCTGGTGGGCGGCATTGTGGTCGCTGCGGCGGGCGTTAAGCTTGTTCAGAATGTCGGAGAGCGCTCGAGCACCACGCTTGATATTCTGTCGGTTGTTTTGCTCGCCGCCGGCATTACGGCATTCGTGTATTCCGTAGGCGAGTTCTCGACCAATCCGATTGCCGGCATCGTGGCGCTTTTCGCCGCCATTGTGCTGCTCGGCCTGTTTGCGGCCCGTCAGCTCAAGCTTGAGCATCCGTTGCTTAACGTGCGTCCCATGGCGAGTGTTCGTTTTTGGCCTGCGTGTCTGCTTGTGGTGGTATCGATGATGACGACGTTCTCGATGAGCGTTTTGTTGCCGCTCTATTTTGAGGGCGCATACGGCATGACCGCACTTGTTGCGGGCTTGCTCATTTTGCCAGCAATTGCCTGCAACGCCGTGACCTCGATTGTGGGCGGACGCGTGATGGACGCCCGTGGCGCATGGCCGCTGCTGCCGGTCGGCTTTGCCCTGATTGCCGTGGGGCAGACTGCCATCTCGGTGACGGCGGTAAGCATGAACATCGGCGTCGTCGTGGCGCTGACCGTTGTGGTGTATGCCGGAGTCGGTTTGGTGCTGAGCCCCTCGCAAACGGCCGGATTGGAGACGCTGCCTGCCGCTGAGCATCCTCACGGAACGGCATTGCTCAACACGTGGAACATGATTGCCGCATCGTTTGGCCCGTCGCTGTTTATCGGCCTGCTCTCGAGTTCTGCCGCGACCGCCGGCGCCGCTGGCGCTGCGTCCGACGTTGCCCAGGCGATTGGATTTGCAGCTGCCGTGCGTGTGGCGGCTGTAATTGCCGTGGTCGGGTTCGCGACGTCGCTGGTGTACGCTCGTCGCGAGTCGCACATGTCGCATTAATGTGTGCACATAGATTCTGCAGCTAGATTGGATGGCGACACCATAAACTAATGGACGTTTTGCCGAGAGGCATGAATGTTTAAAGCGCAAAGAGTGCGCGACGGGCCCCGCGAATGGGGCGATGATGCCCGAGAGGGCCAAGAAGGAGTCTCATGTCCGAGAACGAAGAGATCATGAACGAGACCGAGAACGAGACCGTGGCTGCCGAGGTCGAGGCAGTCGAGACCGTGGAGACCGAAGCTGCCGAGGTTGAGGCTGCTGACGAGGTTTCCGCCGAGGAGGAGGCCGAGGTTGTCGAGGCCGCCGTTGATTACGATGACGAAGAGCTGATGGACAAGATGCAGAAGGCCGCCCGCCTGCTGCGTAGCCGTCGCTTTGCTATTTCTAAGGAGGAGGAGGCCAAGGCCGAGCGCATGGCGAACATCGAGCGCGCCATCAAGCTTCTTGACCTCAAGCCCAAGATGGAGCAGAAGGAAATGTCCGACCTGCTGGGCATGCGCCTCCGTGAGCTCGATGGCCTGATGGCCGAGGCCGAGGCTGCCGATCTGGTCGGCCGCATCGACGACGCCGAGGGCGATATGCGCAAGATCGTCGTCTTCGCTGCCGAGGATGCCGCTGAGGGCCTGGTCGAGCTTGCCAACAAGAAGGAGAAGCTCCTGCCCGAGCTTTCTTACGAGGAGGCCACCGAGCTGATGGCCGCTCTCGATAAGGTTATCGCTCCGCTCGTCGCCATGGGCCTGGACGAGGATCGCGGTCCTCGCGGCGGCCGTGACGACCGTGGTGGCCGTGGCGGCGACCGTGGCGGTCGCGGCGGCTTTGGCGATCGTGGTGGCCGTGGCGGCGACCGTGGCGGTCGCGGTGGCGATCGCGGTGGCCGCGGCGGCTTTGGTGACCGTGGCGGCGACCGTGGCGGTCGCGGCGGCTTTGGCGGCAACCGTGGTGGCTATGGCGACCGCGGCGGCAACCGTGGCGGCTTCGGCGGCAACCGTGGTAACGACCGCGGCGGTCGCGGTGGCGACCGTGGCGGCCGCAACGGTGGCGGCTTCCGCGGTAACCGCTTTTAGGGGTTACGCGGTTCTGCGAACCGCGTAACTAGTTGACGCTGCAAACCCGCCAGAGCGGCAATCTGCCTTTCAGCTTCGGTGGCATGACCAGAAGGTCAATGCCGCCTCGCTTCAAGGCACCTTGCTCGCTCTGGCGGGTTTTCGCTGTCGGTACCAAAACATCGGCGTTGTCCTGATCAAAGCCTGCCAAAAAGGGACAGGTTTATTTTGGTGGTCGTTGGGGACGTTCTTGTTTGACTAGTCGTTTAAGAACACCCAACGACTACATAGCATGAGAGTGGATAATCTCCCGGTTTGAGCCTGCATCCAAGCTTAAAGTGGGAGATTATCCACTCTCATTTCGTTTGTTGATTTCGATGCCTACATTTGTAGGAACAGTTCGTGGAGGCGGGCGTCTTCGTCGAGTTCGGGGTGGAAGGTTACGCCGAGCTGGTTGTCTTGGCGGGCGGCGACGATGCGGCCATCGACTTCGGCCAGGGCCTCGGCATCGCCGTGCACCTCAACGATGCGGGGCGCGCGGATAAACGTCAGCGGCACTTCACCGTCGATGCCGGCTATTTGCCCCTTGGTTCGAAAGCTGCCGAGCTGCCTGCCGTAGGCATTGCGCTCGACAAGTACATCCATGGTTTCCAGACGCGGCGTGCCCTTATCGTCATGGGCGGCAAGGTCGTGAGCCAGTAGAATCAGGCCGGCGCAGGTGCCCAGGACGGGCATACCTTCAGCGATACGGGCACGAAGCTCCTCGAGCATGCCCAACTCATCAAGCAGCTTCCCTTGAACGGTAGACTCGCCGCCGGGAAGTACCAGACGGTCAAAGTCCTGCTTCAAATCAGCCGCCTGCCTCAGCTCAATACAGTGTGCGCCAAGCTCGAATAGTCTTGCCTCGTGCTCGGCAAAAGCGCCTTGGACCGCCAGCACGGCAACCGTTTGGTCTGCATAATCGCTCATGTGCGATCCTTTCTGCTGGACTAGCGCCCGCGCTCTTCCATGATAATCTCGATTTCGTCGGCGTTAATGCCCACCATGGCCTCGCCCAGGTCCTCCGAAAGCTCGGCGATGAGCCTGGCATCGGTGAAGTTTGCCACGGCCTTGACGATGGCAGCGGCGCGCTTGGCGGGGTCGCCGCTCTTAAAGATGCCCGAGCCGACAAAGACGCCCTCGGCACCCAGCTGCATCATCAGCGCGGCATCGGCCGGGGTCGCTACGCCGCCGGCGGCAAAGTTCACGACGGGAAGCTTGCCCGTGGCATGGACCTCGCGTACCAGCTCGACCGGAACCTGCAGTTGCTTGGCTGCCTCAAAGAGCTCGTCGTCGCGCAGGGCAACAACGTCGCGGATCTGCTTTTGGATCTTGCGCATGTGACGCACGGCCTGAACGACGTCGCCCGTACCCGGCTCACCCTTGGTGCGAATCATAGTGGCGCCCTCGGCAACACGGCGCAACGCCTCGCCCAGATCGCGGGCGCCGCAGACAAATGGCACGTCAAACTGGGTCTTGTCGATGTGATAGACGTCATCGGCAGGGGAGAGAACCTCGGACTCGTCGATGTAATCGATCTCGATAGCCTGCAGGACCTGCGCCTCGACAATGTGACCGATGCGGCACTTGGCCATAACAGGGATGGAGACGGCCTCTTGGATGCCCTTGATCATCTTGGGGTCGCTCATGCGCGAGACGCCGCCTGCGGCACGGATGTCGGC
The DNA here is from genome assembly GCA_037320555.1 of Collinsella sp. Taxonomy (GTDB): domain Bacteria; phylum Actinomycetota; class Coriobacteriia; order Coriobacteriales; family Coriobacteriaceae; genus Collinsella. The sequence goes on from JAYBVN010000039.1 coordinate 14,226, forward strand.
CGGGATGCGCTCGAGTGCCATGACGGCGCAGGCGCCTGCCTCCTCGGCGATGCGTGCCTGCTCGGGCGTGGTGACGTCCATGATGACGCCGCCCTTGAGCATCTGCGCGAGTTCGCGATTGAGTTTGACGCGATCGGCCTTGCTGGTCTGTTCTGCCATGGTTGCTCCCTTGGTTGGCATGTGCATTGCTTGACGGAACATCCTATCGGGGAGCTGGGTATGGCAAAATACTCAGTTTTCGAGATAATAATAAGGTCAGCCTAATACCAGATTGAACAGCTCGATAAGGTCAGGTGGCAAACTCATGCTTGACTACAATTTGGAAAAACGCGGCGAAGCATCGCTTTATGAGTATGTTTACCAGCAAATTCGAGATGATATTGTTGCTGGACGTATTGTGGCGGGGGAGCATCTTCCGTCTAAGCGCGCCTTTGCCAGTCATCTGGGAATCAGTGTCATTACCATCGAGAATGCATATAGCCAGTTACTTGCCGAGGGCTATATTTGCTCAATGCCGCGTCGTGGCTACTACGCTTGCAAGCTTCCGGATGCACCGGTTTTGCCTTTGGCTTCGCAGGGCATCGACCGAGATACCGTCTCTGTGGGCCTCAGCGCGCATGATGTCAACGGACAGGTCGAGCTGTTCGATGCACTTTCTCCTTCCGCTTTGGAGGCGGCGCGGCTTTGGCAAAGCGCACTACGGGCGACGCTGGCATCCGAAGATGAGCGCGAAATCTTTTCGCCCGCACCGGCGCAGGGCACCGCTCGGCTGCGACGCGCAATTGCTCACCATCTGCGTGGGACAAGGGGCATGAATGTCGACCCCAACAACATTGTTATCGGTGCAGGCGCCCAGCTGCTCGATACCATGTTGGTTCAGTTGCTTGGAGCCGACAAGGTGTATGCCGTTGAGGACCCGGGCTATTTGCGTCTGACGCGTATCTATCAGGCTATGGGCTGCCAAGTACGACATATCCCGTTGGATGATGAGGGCGTGGACTTGAGCACTCTGCAGAAAAGCGGGACCGATGTCCTTCACTTGATGCCGTCTCATCAGTATCCGACCGGCCTTGTGACGAGTATTGCGCGTCGCTATGCGCTACTGAGCTGGGCCGCCGAGCGACCAGGTCGGTATCTCATCGAAGATGACTTTGATTGTGAGTTTCGCCTTGCCGGCAAGCCGATTCCCGCGCTCGCGTCGATCGATGCCGCCCAGTCGGTTATCTACACCAACACGTTTTCGAAGAGCCTTTCATCGGCGTTGCGTTTGGCGTATATGGTGTTGCCCGATGAGCTAATGGAGCGGTTTAGGCGCAACCTTGGTTTCTACGCCTCGTCGGTGAGCTCTGTTGACCAGGTCGCTTTGGCGCGTTTGCTGGAATCGGGTGATTACGAGCGACATGTGAACCGCGTGCGCGTTCGTGCTCGCGAGGCGCGTGATGGCCTGACGTCGCTTGTGCGGAAAGCGTTTCCGGCAGGGGAGGTCTCGATCGAACATGCAGACGCGGGCCTTTACTGCACCGTGGTTGCGGAGCGCGGAGCGGGCGGAAGCTCTTTTGTGCGGGCCCTCACGCGCTCGAGTATCCCTTTTGTCGATATCAGTGACTGTTATTGGTGTGCCGATGGCGCATTTGTCCCTGAAAACTCAAGTCAAATTCTTGTTCAGTATGACGATTTGAGTTCAAAAGCGCTAAATACCTTGGAATCGCAGCTAATGGGAGCACTCTGCAACCTAAGTGAGTAGGCTTTTGGAACTTTGGCGACCAGGCAGTTTTGTAACAAGCTATCTACCTGCGGTTTTGAAAAGCAGGATGACCGGGCTGCTCGGGATGTTCAAAAAAGTCTACTCACTTGTCGCGCAAAGCTTCTGCATGAGAAAAAATGGGGTTTTCAACAGAACTTCGTCCAGCTCTCGGCAAGCTTTTGGCCAGTTGGGGAGGGCTGTTGAAAACTTGGCAGTCCGTTCGGCACCATTTTTGGCGCGTTCGCGCCAATGCGTGACTGACTGGGTTGAAATTCGTGTTTTCCTGTGCCTATGAAAGATCTACTTTGTGACATATCGGCTTTTAGGTACTGGCGTTTGCCCCCTCAGGTCCGCGCTCTGTGTCCGCCGCTTCCACGACCGGAAGAAGACCGGCAGCGATATGATCTCGCCCGCAACCCGACGGCTGCGGTCGCGCTCGGTTTTCCGTTGTATACATTGGTTCAGACAAGAAACAAACGGACTTGTCCTGCCAGCATTAGGCAGCGGCTGTTTCTTGGTGAGCTTCCCAGGGAATCCGTACTGGAAACGGAGCATGGGTTTTTGATTACGTCTCCTCTGCTGACGGCATTCATCATGTCGCGGCATCTGACGGATCTTCAGCTTCTTTTGGTATTGGCGGAGATGTGTGGCTTGTTTGCGGTGTGCGCTCTGCCTGCGGCACTTGAGGCGGAGCTTTCGCGTGCAATTGATTCGGGCGCGATCTCGACAACGTTCGGTTGGGTGCGCTGCCCGTCCGAGGACGGCACCGCCTCAAATTTATGGCGTCGAGACGCTTTGGTTTTGGGCGGAGACCTTGACCGTTTTTGTTCAGATGTTTGCGGGATGCGTTACGGCAATAGATTTATGGCGGTATCGCAACTCGTTCCATTGGGTGCCGCGTCGCCTTTTGAGGTTGAGGCGTATTTGTTGCTTGGACTGCCGCGATCCCTGGGAGGCGAAGGGTTTTGCGGCATAGAGCTCAATGTCGAAGTGACGTTAAGCACAAGTGCTCGAGCGATTGTGGGAAAGTCCCGTGTGTATATCGATCTACTTCTGTCTTCGCCGGACGGCAGGCGACAGGTGGCCATTGAATGTCAGGGAAAGGCCTCGCACGGACGCGCAGGGGATGGCTTGCGTGACGCTGACCGCATGACGGCCCTTCAGGCCATGGGCTATGATGTACTTCTCCTGACACACAGACAGATATCCGATGAGGATAGATTCCGCGCGATCGTTAAGGCCGTATGCAGGATGCTCGATGCTGAATATCGTGATAAAAGCTCGGATGAGCAAAGGGCTGAGGCATTACTCCGGTCTGAACTATTCGTTGACTGGACAAAATTGGGAGTAATTGACGGAAAGACGCCCGTTAGACACAAAACAACTCGATCGTGGACGGTTGGGGAACTAAGTGAGTAGACTTTTGGCTTGATGGCGACCAGGCCGTTTTGCAACAAGTCATTTACCTGCGGCTTTATAAAGCATTTTGGACGGCGTGCTCGGCAAGTTCCAAAAAGTCTACTCACTTGGTTTTTGACGAGAAACCGATGTCGAAGGCGGTCCTATTTCAGGGCGTTTGCGAGTTCTCGAGACACAAAAAAAGCCCGAACCATGCGGTCCGGGCCTTATCGACCTAAAGATTATCTCTCAGGCGTTTGGCTTAGCCGAAGTAGCGCTTGAGCAGGCCGGCGAAAGCCTTGCCGTGGCGAGCTTCGTCGCGAGCCATCTCGTGCACGGTGTCGTGGATGGCATCGAGGCCGGCGGCCTTGGCACGCTTGGCAAGATCGGTCTTGCCGGCGGTGGCGCCGTTCTCGGCCTCAACGCGCATCTCGAGGTTCTTCTTGGTGGAGTCGGTCACGACCTCGCCCAGGAGCTCGGCGAACTTGGCGGCATGCTCGGCCTCCTCGTGGGCAGCCTTCTCCCAGTACAGGCCGATCTCGGGATAGCCCTCGCGATGAGCGACGCGAGCCATGGCCAGGTACATACCGACCTCGGAGCACTCGCCCTCAAAGTTGGCGCGCAGGTCGGCAACGATGTCCTCAGAGACGCCCTCCATCTTGGCGACGCCCACGACGTGCTCGGCAGCCCACTCGAGCTGGCCCTCCTCCTGCTTCAGGAAACGAGAACCGGGAACGCCGCACTGGGGGCACTTGAAGTCCTCGGGCAGCTGATCGCCGTCGAACTCTTCCACATAACCGCAAACGGGGCAAACAAACTTCATGATTCGATCCTTTCGATCGATGGCGATTGTGCGCTCGTCCGGTCCCGTAAGGGCCCTCTCCGGACGTGCGTCTTGACGAGTTCTATTATCCATAAATGCAACCAAATGTGAAGCCTATTAGGAATGATTTTTAATAAAACAATTTTGAGATATGAAGATGTTGATTGATTAACGGTTTGCAAGTCATATACGGACGCCGCTGAGTACAATCGGTCGAGCAAATGTTGATCTATCAACAAATGAAGGAGTTTCCTTTATGCATCTAGCCCGTCGTGCCTGGTGCCGAACATATCAGACGGTTTTTCGCATTGCATTGCCGATCCTGCCCTATACCGAGCCGCGCATTTTAGAGCATGCCGAGGATGTGCCCGCGGTGCTTCAAAAGCGCTCGATCCAGAAGGTCCTTATCGTGACGGACCCCGGTATTGCTCGCCTGGGGCTTACGGCAGCGCTCGAGCGTGCGCTTACGGCTCAGGGGATTGGCGTTACGGTCTATGCCGAAACGCGTATGAACCCCACGGTTTCAAACGTGGAGGAAGCGGCGTCCCTGTATCGAGAGAGCGCCTGCCAGGCCATTATCGGCTTTGGCGGTGGCTCGGCCATGGACTGTGCCAAGGGCGTAGGGGCACGCATTGCGCGGCCAAACAAGCCTGTCATCAAGATGCGCGGCCTGCTGCGGATTCATCGTCGCCTGCCGCTGCTCATCGCCGTTCCCACCACGGCAGGCACGGGAAGTGAGGTCACGCTTGCGGCGGTAATTACCGATGACGAGACGCACTACAAGTACCCCATCAACGACTTTGTGCTTATCCCGCGCTTTGCGGTGCACGACCCCGAGTTTACGCGCGGTCTGCCCGCCTCCATTACGGGGCAGACGGGCATGGACGCCCTGACGCATGCCGTCGAGGCGTTTATTGGGCGAAGCACCACGCCCTATACGCGCAAGATGGCGCGACAGGCGGTGCAACTCATCCACGACAATTTGCTCGAGGCCTATGAGTATGGCGACAACATGCGTGCGCGCCGCAATATGCTTTCGGCGGCGTATAAGGCGGGCGTTGCGTTTACCCGCTCCTATGTTGGATACGTTCATGCCATCGCACACAGCTTGGGCGGGCGTTACGGGATTCCGCACGGCTTGGCCAACGCGATCATCCTGCCGCACATGCTTCGCGCTTATGGTGACGCCGCCGCCCCCAAGCTTGCCGATCTTGCTCGCATGGCGGGCATTGCGCCGGCTAACGCGCAGGATAGCCTGGCTGCCGAGGCATTTATCGATTGGGTCGACCGCATGAACGCCGCCTTGGAAATTCCCAAATACGTGACGGGCATTCGCCGCTCCGACATTCCCGAAATGGCGGCACATGCCGATGCCGAGGCCAATCCGCTGTACCCCGTTCCGCTTTTGATGGACCGCCTGGAGCTCGAGCATATGTACGAAGTTGTTGCGGGTGGTATGTTTGAGGACGAGAACTAGGAGGGTCCATGAACACCGAGGAAATTGCGCGCATCGTCGGCGATCAGCGCGCCTACTTTAAGACGCACGCCACGTTTGATGCCGATGCTCGACGTCGTGCGCTCGTGAGTTTACGCGATGCGGTACGGGCCCACGAGGCCGATATTGCCCATGCGCTCAAGACCGATTTGGGAAAGTCGCATGACGAGGCCTATATGTGCGAGATTGGCACATCACTTTCCGAGATTCGTCATCAGATCGCTCATGTGGCGCGATGGAGTCGTCCGCGCCTGCATCCGTGTGACCTTGCCAACGCCGTGAGTGTGTGCAAAACGCAAACCGTGCCCTATGGCGTCACACTCATCATGGCGCCGTGGAACTACCCGTTTTTGCTGACGCTCGAGCCGCTTGCCGGGGCCCTTGCCGCGGGCAATACCGTGGTCATCAAGCCGAGCGCCTATGCTCCGGCATCGAGCGCGGTGCTCAAGCAAATCTGTGAAGAGGCATTTGATCCGCGCCTGGTGACGGTTGTCGAGGGCGGGCGCGCCGAAAACGAAGCGCTGCTCGACGAGTGCTGGGACAAGATCTTCTTTACCGGTAGCGTTCCGGTCGGCAAACTCGTCATGGAGCGCGCAAGTAAAAACCTTACGCCCGTGACGCTTGAGCTGGGCGGAAAGAGCCCCTGCATCGTGGATGCGACGGCAAACTTGAAGGTTGCGGCGCGGCGTATCGCCTTTGGTAAATGGCTCAACGTGGGGCAGACCTGCGTGGCGCCCGACTACCTGCTGGTCGATGCGCGCGTGCACGACGAGCTGCTGGACCTCATCAGGGAAGAGGCCCGCCGTATGTTTGGCGAGCATCCGCTCGATAACGAGGATTATGGGCATATCGTCAACGCCAAGCATTTTGCGCGCGTGCGTGGGCTGATCGATCCCGATAAGGTTGTGCTTGGAGGCACGGCGCGCGAGTCATCGCTCAAGATTGAGCCGACGATTTTGGACGGCGTGACCCCCGATGACGCCGTGATGCAGGAGGAGATTTTCGGCCCCATCTTGCCGGTGCTGACGTTTGAGAGCCTAGACGAGGCCGAGACGTTTATTACGGATCGTCCGACGCCGCTGGCTCTGTATATCTTTAGCCAGGATCGCGCAGTTCAGCAGCGCTTTGTGCGTTACGTGCCCTTTGGCGGCGGCTGCGTCAACGACACGATTATGCACTTGGCTACGAGCCATATGGGCTTTGGTGGCATGGGTGCGAGCGGTATGGGGCAGTACCATGGACGCGAGAGCTTCGATACGTTTAGCCACAAGAAGAGCATCGTGAACAAGGCAACGTGGCTGGACGTGCCATTCCGCTATGCTCCTTACGCAAGCTGGAAGCACAAGTTCGTGCGCATGTTTGTGCATTAGAAAAGGGCGCAGGTAATACGAACAAGTGTTCCTATTACCTGCATTTTGCGTTAGACTACTGTTATGGAGCACGGATGGGCCAACTCCCTTTAGAAGGGATTTGGTATGAACGTAAGCGATGTTATTTCGTTATTGGCGTTGTTGATTGCGGCTATCGAACTCGGTCTGTTTATCGGCCGAATGAAATAGCCGCCCCCGCGTAAGCGAAGACGGCCACTTCTCACGATGAAAACGTGTATCGGAGTTGGCAAGACCCGCGGCAACGGGTGCCATCCGTGTTCCTATCTTATCTGCAAGCGTTCTGTCGCGCAAGCGTTGAGGCAAACGATTGAAGGACGCAGACAGGATGTATTTGTGTCCGCACGGGACCGTAGACTTCTCAATAAGGTTACACACCGGTTTATCCGGCCGTTAGAGGAGCTGCTATGTACGAGCCTTCGCGTGTTCTTCTGTCATTTCACATTGCAGGATTTCAGTATACCGATGGCGCCTTGGTCTTGGGCGATCTTAAAGCGGGCGATAAACTGACGCTGTGTGCCGAGCGCGATAATCCCCATGACCCCGAGGCAGTTGCGATCTACTATGGCAAGACCAAACTTGGCTACGTTCCGGGAAACGAGGTCGGCCCACTGTCCTTGATGATGTATTACGGCCACGAGGACGTATTTGAGGCCCGTGTGCAACAGGTTGCCCCCGAGCGCAGTCCGTGGCATCAGGTGCGCGTTGGGCTCTACGTGGTGGATGCTCGCTAGTCGGAAATGGAGGCTGCCATGTTTGATGACGATGACCTGTTTGATCTGGCAGATGATCCGTTTGAGTGGGATGTGCTACTCGATGACGATGAGCTGGAACAGGACCGTAAGATGCGGCAGGACAAGAAAACTCAGGGTGACGCTTCGAAAAAGCAAGACAAGCGCCGCCGCGGACTGTTCGGCGGGCTCTTTGGATAACCGCCGCATCGCTACGTCTGTATACTTAGCACGAGTTGAACACGTTGCGAAATGAGGGCATAGACGATGATGTGGTTTACCGCCGACCTGCACCTGGGCGATACGAATATCTTGCACGATATGGATCGGCCGTTTGATTCGGTCGAGGAGATGAACCGCAAGGTCATCGATGCCATCAATGAGTGCGTGGCTGCGGACGACCGTCTCTACATCCTGGGAGATTTTACCTATCGTTTGCCCCTAGCGGATGCCGTGCACCTGCGCGAGCGTATCGAATGCCAGAACGTGACGCTCATCCGCGGTAACCATGACGGCGACTGGGAAGATCCAGACGCCCCGCAGATTTGGGAAGACGTGCGCGATTACCTGGAGATTGCTCCCGGCTATGCCAAGGGCCATCGTCTGGTTATGAGCCACTACCCCATGCTCAGCTGGAACGGCAAGGCACGTGGCGCCATTATGCTGCATGGGCATATCCACAGCAGGGGTGACCGCGCCAACGCACGCAACCGCGATCGCGAGCGCCCTATCTTTCGCTACGATGTCGGTCTCGATGCCAACGATTACAAGCCCGTAAGCCGCGATCAGATTCTTAGCTTCTTTGGGTTATAGGGCGCCAGAGCCACCACAAAGGGGACAGGCACCTTTGTGGTGGTTCTGGCGCCGTTGCCATTATGGCGGCGGCGCCTTTTTTGTCCGCGCGGCGCGGTAGAGTGTAGCCGGTTGATATTTGCGTCCATCGAGGAGCTGCTATGAACGAGATCAAGTGCCCGCATTGCGGCGAAGTTTTTAAGGTCGATGCATCCGGCTATGCGGATATCGTTAAGCAGGTGCGCGATGCCGAGTTCTCGCGCGACCTGGATGAGCGTGTGAAGGCAGTCCAGCGTGAGGGTGAGCAGGCGCTGGAGCTTGAGCGCTCGCGTTCGACGGCTGCCTTGCAACAGGCAGAGTCTCAGCGCAATGCCCAGCTTGTCGAGCAGAAGAACACTGCGGATCAGAAACTGGCGCAAGAGGTTGCCAAGCGCGATGCTGAGCTTGCCGAGCTGCGCGCTAAGCTCGAGGGCGCTGCCGCAGAGCGCGAGAGTGCAAGCCAGCGCGCGGCGGTTGAGGCACGAGCCAATGCTCAAAAAGAGAATGCCGAACTCCAGCGTGAGATTGATAGCCTGCGTGCGCAGCTTGGGCGCAAAGATGACGAAGCAAAGCTTGCCGAGTCGGCGGCGCGCAACGCTGCTCAAAACGATTTAGCTGCACGCGACGCTCAGATTGCCGAGCTGCAGGCCAGGCTTGCCGCGGCAGACAAGGCCCAGGAGATGGCGCTTGCCGCTGCCGCGGCAGAGTCGCAGCGTGAGCTCGATGCCGCTCGCAGCGAGGCCGAGCGCGCGCTTACTGACTATCGCGCGAAGGTGCAAGAGAAGTTTTCCGCCGCAAAGGCTCAGTCCGAGCAAGAGGCCGAGGGCCTGCGTGCCCAGCTGCGCGAGCAGGAACTGATGGCAAAAATGAACCTGTCAGAGGCGGTCGCCGCGGCGGAGCGAGAGCGCGATGAGGCACGTGCCAAGCTGACGAGCGAACTGGCGGTGCGCGATTCTCGCGAGGAGCAAGCCAAGGCGGCACACGAGCTCGAGCTTGCGCAGGCCAAGCGCGCGAGCGATGACCTGATCCGCTACAAGGATGAAGAGATTGAGCGCCTTAAGGACATGAAGGTCCGCCTGTCCACCAAGATGGTGGGCGAGTCGCTCGAGCAGCACTGCGAGACCGAGTTTAACCGTCTGCGCATGACGGCGTTTCCTAATGCGTACTTCGAGAAAGATAACGATGCGTCCGAGGGTACCAAGGGCGACTTTATCTTCCGCGAGTGCGACGCAAGCGGTAACGAGGTCATTTCGATTATGTTCGAGATGAAAAACGAGAACGACGAGACCGCGACCAAGCACAAAAACGAGGACTTCTTTAAGAAACTCGATCACGATCGTCGCCAGAAAGGCTGTGAGTACGCGGTGCTCTGCACACTGCTCGAGCCCGAAAGCGAGCTCTATAACGCAGGGATAGTCGACGTGAGTTACCGCTATGAGAAGATGTACGTGATCCGCCCGCAGTTCTTCATTCCCATGATCACGCTGCTGCGCAACGCCGCCATGGGTTCGCTGCGCTATAAGCAGGAGCTGGCGGAGTACAAGCAGCAGAACATCGACGTCACGAACTTCGAGGCCAAGATGGAGAAGTTCAAGGACGGCTTCTCGCGCAACTACAACCTGGCGAGCAAGCAGTTCGAGTCGGCGATCAAGGAGATCGATGCCGCCATTAAGCAGCTCGAGAAAACCAAGGACGACCTGCGTCGCAGTACCGAGAATCTGCGTCTGGCCCACAACAAGGCCGATGAGCTTACCATTCGCAAGCTCACGTGGGGCAACAAGACCATGAAGGCGGCGTTTGGCGAGGCGCGCGGGGCTGCGCCAGAGACAAACGATGAGCCCGCCGAGGCGGATTCGTATGAGGTCGAGGACGCCGAGTAAGGCATAGCGTATAGTGCAAAAGCGGGGCCGCTGGCGATATTGCCAACGGCCCCGCTTGTTCCGTTCCAGTATGTACGGCTAGTCCTCGAGCAGGTCCTCGATAAAGCCGACGCGATAGTTTTTAAAGATGACCTCGCCACCGTCTTGCGTGGCGTCCAGATCGACATCGCCCATGATGCCAAAGTCGTGGTCGCCGTCCTCGTCGGCAAAGATCTGGTGCACGTGCCATACGTGCGCGGTCTTCTCGTCGGACTCGTCAATGGAAAACATCGCGGCGCTGCGGGCATCTCCGTCGGTGAGGATTTCTTCGTGCTGCTCGTGGTAAGCGTCGAGTGCTTTTTGCCAGCGGATCTCGCTCATGCCCCAGTCGTCGTCGAGCTCGCCCAGGTCGCGAACGTGCTCGCGGGCGGCAAGGGCCACGCGGCGGAAGAGTGCGTTGCGCACCAGCAGCGTGCAGCCGCGGCGGTCCGCAACGACTTCGTCGATGCCCTGCGGCGGTGCGGCGTCGAGTGCAGCGGGGTTGCCGGCGTTCTCCCACTCGTCCACCAGGCTCGAGTCCACCGAACGCACCACAAAGCCCAGCCACGAGATGATGTCGCGCAGGCGCTCGTCGCGCTTCTCGATGGGCACGGTGCGGTCGAGCGAACGGTAGGCCTCTGCCAGGTAGCGAAGCAAAATGCCCTCGGAGCGGGCGATGCCGAGCTTTTGAATGTAGCCCTTAAAATCGCTCGTGCTTTCCAGCATATCGCGCAGAACGCTCTTGGGAGAGAGCTGATAGTCGTTGGCCCAGGGCACTTCCTGGCAGTACTTGTCAAAAGCGGCGTCGAGCAAATCCTCGAGCGGCTTTTCGTACGTGACGTCTTGAATGCGCTCCAAGCGCTCCTCATATTCGACGCCGTCAGCCTTCATTTCGGCCATCGCGCGGTCGCGCGCGGCGCGCTCCTGTGCGCGCAGCACCTGCTTGGGGTCCTCGAGCGTTGCCTCGACCATCGAGATCAGATCCATGGTATAGGTCTCGCTCTCGGGATCGAGCAGCTCCAACGCGGCAAGCAAGAACGGCGAGAGCGGCTGATCGAGCGCGAAGTCCTCGGGCAGATCGACCGTCAGCGCATAGTCGATGTCCGGTGCGGCGTCAGCCGGGGCGTCGGGTGCGGGCGGCACCTCGGTGCGAACGACGACGCCGGAATCGATGAGCGTGGCGAAGATTTCGTCGGCGCGAACCTCGAGCTTGGCCTTTTCTTCGGGGGTCTGCAGGCTCGTCTCGATGAGGTCGTGTACGCGGGCGCGGGCATCGCCGCCCTGCTCGACCACGCTAATCACCATGGAGTGCGTGATGCGCAGGCGCGGCTTGAGCGTCTCGGGCTGCGTCTCGATCAGGCGCTCAAAGGTCTGCTTGTTCCAGGTGACAAAGCCCTCGGGGGCCTTTTTCTTTTTAATCTTACGGAGTTTTTTGGGGTCGTCGCCCGCTTTGGCCATAAGCTTGGCATTTTCGATCTCGTGCTCCGGCGCCTCGGCAATTACCATACCCTCGGTGTCAAAGCCCGAGCGGCCGGCGCGACCGGCAATCTGATGGAACTCGCGGGCGCGCAGACGACGCATCTTGTAGCCATCGAACTTGGTGAGCGCGGTGAGCACCACGGTGTGGATGGGTACGTTGATGCCGACGCCGAGCGTATCGGTGCCGCAGATGACGGGCAGCAGGCCCTGCTGCGCCAAGCGCTCGACCAACAGGCGATAGCGCGGCAACATGCCAGCATGGTGCACGCCGACGCCGCAGCCGAGCAAGCGCTTGAGGATCTTGCCGAAGGCCGTCGAGAAGCTTGTCCCCTTTGCCGCTTCTTTGATGGCTTCGCGCTGCTCTTTGCTGGCGATGCCAAAATTGGCGAGCGACTGTGCCGTCGCAAGGGCGGCATCCTGGCTAAAGTGCACGATATAGAGCGGGGCCTCGCCGCGGCGCATGGCGAGCTCGACCGTGCCTTCGAGCGAGGTCGTCACATAGTCGTAGCTCAGCGGCACGGGGCGCGGGGCATCGACGACCAAGTCGCAGGTAGCGCCGGTGTGTTCCTCGAGTGAGGCGGCGATGGCAGTGACATCGCCGAGCGTAGCGCTCATGAGCATGAATTGCGTGTGGGGCAGGGTGAGCAGCGGCACCTGCCAGGCCCAACCGCGGTCGGGGTCGGCAAAGTAGTGGAACTCGTCCATGGCCACGCAGCCCACGTCGGCATCTTCGCCCTCGCGCAGTGCGTCGTTGGCAAGGATCTCTGCCGTGCAGCAGATGACGGGCGCCTTGGTGTTGATATGCGTGTCGCCGGTGATCATACCGACGTTATCGCGGCCGAGCACCTGCACCAGGTCGAAAAACTTCTCGCTGACCAGAGCCTTGATAGGAGCCGTGTAGTAGCAGCGCTTGCCCTGTGCCATGCCCATAAAGAGCATGCCCAGCGCGACAAGCGACTTGCCCGATCCGGTCGGTGTGCCTAAGATGACGTGATCGCCGGCAGCCAGGTCCATGAGGGCTTCTTCTTGGTGATCCCACAGCTCAATGCCGCGGCTGCTCGTCCATTCAAAGAAGCGTTCGAAGGCCTGATCGGGCGTGAGCCATGGTTCGGGCTCGCTGCCGTCCTCGGGCTCCCACCAGGTGGGGGAGAGTGCACCGAGTGAGCCGAATTCGGCTTCGGTTCCCGTGCCGCCCGAGAACGAGCTGGCGGCGCCGGCACCGGAAACGGTGCTGGCGGAAGTATCTGTCGTGGTCTGTGCCATGTGGTTGCTTTCTCTCGCGATTGTCCGCCAACTATTATGGCGTAGCGGCGGCGCGGGGCGCCAGCGCGCGAGAAAATGCAGGAAATGGGCGCGCGGTGCTAGCGTTCCTGAGGCAGGCGCTTCTTGCCTTTGCGGGCACGGTTTCTAGAGTTCTCGACGGCCTCTTCCATGCCCAGAGGTACATAGGTGAGCTCATCGAGGTTATCGGGCAGGTAGCAGGCAAGGCTCTGCTCCTGCACGCGGCCCGCTGTGAGCTGTTCGTCGGTTGGCTTTGCGCCGGGTGTGGCGCAAATGCCATAGACGGCGGCGCCCATCTCGCGCGTGCGGCGCTCATATTCGGTCTCGGGATGCTCGGGATGGTCGCGGCGTACGTCGTCACTTACCCAAAGCGTGTCGTAGCCTGCCGCGGCAAACTGCCCCAGGGCGTAGTCGCGCAATGGCTTGCTGTCGGTTCGCAGCGTGACGGTGGCGCCGGCTGCAAGGAGCGGACGGTAGAGCATCAAATGGTCGACATGGACGAGTCGTTTTTTGGCGTACTTGGCCTTGGGCTGCGGCGTGGGAAAGTTGATGGTGATGGCATCCAGCTCGCCTGCGGCGAATAGCTGCGGCAGCGATGCGGCGCCTCGGGGCAGGACAAGTGCGTTGGGCAACTCCTGCTCGCAGATTTTCTGCGCGGCATAGGCAATGCAGATGGGCTCCTGGTCCATACCGATAAAGAGGGTGTTTGGCTCGTGGGCTGCGCGCTCTACAAGGTACGTTCCCTTGCCGCAGCCAAGGTCCAGGTGAAGGTGTTCAAAGGGCTTGCTGCCAACTGGCGCACAGGCCTTGCGCCAATCTCCGGCATAGGCCTCGGGGTTCGTCTCAATCGCATCGGCGTAGCGCTCCAGGCGCTCCTCGAGCACAAAGTTCTTAGGCGTGCGAACGTGGACGGCTCCCATGAGGCTCCTTGGTCATAAGTGTGGAACGCATGGCTGCGCGTTCCGTCAATGGGTTGAAAAAAGGGCGGGCATAGTTTGCCCGAAAGATGCGGTGCAGCTCGACGGCGAGTCGTCGGTGCCTACAGGCGCTTGAGAATCACATAACGGTTGAGCTCGCCGCTGCGACCGTCGGCATGGAAGCGCTCAAGCTCGCGCACGGGGACCTCGCCGCTCTTGTAGAACGTACGGACGCCGCGCACCAGGTCGGTGATCTGCTGATCGTCAAAGTGATGGCAATAGCGGTAGGCGTGGCGGTCGTTTTGCCAGCCAATGAGGTGGTCGCCGGCTTCAAACTGCGCGGAATCGTAACCTTCAAACGGCGGGGTGAGCTCGGCACGGGCCTCGGCACGAACGGCCTTGCGCGCCATGCGCTCGTCGTTCATAAACTCCCAAAAGCTAATGGCGATGATGCCGCCCGGGCGCGTCTGGCGCACCAGGGCGTCGAGCACGCGCACGCGGTATTCACACGACGGCACGTGGTGCATAAAGCCAAAGCAGACCGAGATGTCGGCGAGCGGTGCGTCGAAAAGTACGTCGGGCGTCTCGGCGGGGTTGAGCTTCATGAGGGCATCGAGCACGTCGAGTTCCTGGAAGTGCAGGTTGGGAATGCGCAGGGCGTGACCACGCGCATCGATGGCCAGGTCTTGGCACGAGTCGACGCCATAGAACTCAAACGGGCAGCTGGCGTCTGCCGAGGGGTTTGCGCCATCGACGCCCTTGGCGGCAAGTGCGCCGCCGGCGGCAAAGTTCTCGAATCGCATATTGCCGCAGGCAAGATCGAAGACGCGGACGGGATGCTCGATGGTGGCGACGTCGAGCTGTTCGAGTGCGATGTCCATGGTGCGGACCCAGCCCGGCCACGGGGCCTGGCGCGTATCGGAGAAGGAGGCGGAGTGCTCGCGATAGAACGTGTTGTTGAGCTGGATGAGCGATGAGGCGAAATCGCGGTTCACGGCGCGGGACTCCCTCCGTTGGCGGTGCGGAATAAACGGTACGACCATACTACCGTTAACGCCGCAACGGGGACAACCGGGCTGCGGGTCATTGCTTGGTTTGGACACATTTTCGCAGCTCATGCGCGCCCGCAACCGCCGGTTGTCAAAAATCTCACTAGAATAGGTGGCATGTTTTTGGCGGTGGCGGATAGATTTTAACTGTGCAAGGCGCCTTAAGAACAAAAGCGGTCCGGCGGCACGGCTGGCAAAAGCATAGGAGGAACCATGAATGTAGAAACTGCGCAGCGGCTCGCCGACCTTCGCCGCAGCAAAGGCTTTAGCCAAGAAGGGCTGGCGCGAAAGCTGGGGCTGTCGCGCCAGGCGGTCAGCAAATGGGAGCGCGCGGAGAGCTCGCCCGATACCGAGAACCTGATCTCGCTCGCCAAGCTTTATGGCGTGAGTCTGGACGAGCTGCTCAATCCGAGCGACGAGATCGAGGACGATATCGAGTTTGAGAACGAGGACCGCGCCCGTCAGCGCGAGGCCGAGGCGGCAGAGCGTGCTCGCACCCATGAGGCGGCGGCACGCGCTACCGAGGCGGCAACGCAGGCGAGTGATGCTGCGGCCAAGGCGGCGCAAGCGGCAAGCTGGAGTGCGCAGGCCGCCAATGCCGCTACGGCGCAGGCGACGAGTGGCACTGCGGTTGGCTCGACTCCGGTGAAGGGCCCGTTCCAGTCGTTCCCGTATTGGGCCGTGTGTTGGCTACTGTTCTTTTTACTGATGTTCCTGGTTGGTGCCAGCCCCTTTCCCGCACTGATCTTCTTTACGATTCCTATCTATCACTGGGTGGCACGTGCGCTTGATGGCGATTGGGCACGCGGTGATATTCAGGTTGGTTCGGCGTCGGTGGCGGTCAAGGCCCAGGGGAAGGATGCTTCTGCGGAACCTGATGCTGACGTGGCTACCGCGGCCACCGCTGAGCCATGTGCCAAAGAGGGTGACGAATGATGAAGCTTTCGCATGAATCCAAGCTACGCCTGGGCGTCGGCATCGGAGCGTTTGTGCTCATTGTTGGGCTTGTCTTTGGCGTTTCGCGGCTATTGGCTCACTCCGATATGGTGCGTACGACCGGTATTCTATCTGGCAATTTGTCTGATTTTGACGATATGTTTGACGACGATGATCTCTTGGATAGCGGTAACTATTCCGCTCGGCCTCAGCAGCTTTCGAGCACGACTTTTGATGCCGATGAGTTCCGCTACCTCGATTTCGATATCAATGCGGCTTCGGTGGACGTCAAGGTTGTTGATGGCAACAAGGCTCGCGTTATCGAGCGGGGGCGCGTTGCCGAGGGTATGGATGCCTCCAAGGCCGCGACGCAAAACATCGCATCCGTCGAGGACTCGACGCTCAAGGTTTCCCAGTTTGGAAGTGACGACGGTAAGGCAATCGATCGCTCAGTTACGGTCGAGCTGCCGCGCCGTGTTGCCGAACATCTGAAGGGAGTCAACGCGCACGTGGGCTCGGGTGATCTGCAGATTGCCGGTGTCATCTGTGATGGTTTCGACCTTTTCCTGGGTGCGGGAGATGTAGAGTTTACGGGCAGCGTGACTGATGCGCTCAGCGCTGAGGTCGGTTCGGGCGATGTGACGTTCGAGTTTTACCAGGCCCCCACGAAGTCGATGGACGTGAGTGTGGGCTCGGGCGATGTGGAGATGACGGTTCCGAACTCGACGGGCTTTAAGGCGAGCCTCACCTTGGGCAGCGGCGACTTCGAGAGCGATTTCCTTCCGCTTGGCTACGACGGCGAGACCATTTTGAATCTTGAATTCGATAACGGTGACAAGTCTGCCACGTATCGTTTTGAAGTCGATTCGGGTGACATGTCGTTTGATTCAGAGTGACGGGTGGTTATCGAAGACTTATAAACCATAGACGCGCTGTTTGATGAAGGCGCCGAAGCTGAGATTGGCTCCGGCGCCTTTGCCTTTACAATGGGGTCATGGAACAGATTATCTTGAACATACTCGAGGCTCTGCGTCGCGGCGAGACCGTGGACGACAAGGCACTCGTCAAACTGATACATGCCGAGGCGCGCCGCGAGGGTGCCGACAAGCGCGATTTGGCCAAGCGCCGTCTGCTGCCGTTCTACCAGCGGGTTAAACGTGAGGAGCCGGCTCGGTGGGCTGCGTGGAATGTCAATTCCGAGCTGGAACGTCAACTGCTGCAGGTGTTGCGCATGAAGCCGCGCCGCACGGCTTCGGGCGTGGCGACCATTACCGTCATCACCAAGCCCTGGCCGTGCTCGGGCGATTGCCTGTTTTGTCCCAACGACCTGCGCATGCCCAAGAGTTATCTGCACGCTGAGCCGGCGTGTGCCCGTGCAGAGCAAAACTGCTTCGACCCGTATCTGCAGGTGAGTGCTCGTTTGACCGCGCTTTCGCAAATGGGGCATGCAACCGACAAGATCGAGCTTATCGTTCTTGGCGGTACCTGGAGCGACTATCCGCAAGGGTATCAGGCATGGTTTATGTCGGAGCTTTTCCGTGCGCTCAATGACGATGCCGTCGCCGGCGTGGCTGCCAACCCCATGTTGGCGCGTCCGGGCATCAGCCGTGCCGAGGCAGGGCGCCTGCTCGATGACGCGCCCGCCGATGCGCTGCCGCCGGTGGTGGCGGAGCGTCGCGAGCGCTATCGGGCTGCCGGTATTGCGACCGACGAGGCCGAGCTTGCGAGTGGTGTTGCCGGCGAACAGGAGCGCGTAGATGCTGCCGTGGGCGGCTATAACCGTGCGGTGCGTCGTCTGTACGGCCCCGGCACGCCGTGGGACGAGGTCGCCGAGTGGCAGACGGCCACGATGGAGGAGCTCGAGCGTCAGCAGCGCATCAACGAGACGGCGAAGCATCGCGTAGTGGGGCTCGTTATCGAGATCCGGCCCGATGCCGTGACGCCACAGGCGCTCACGCTCATTCGTCGCCTGGGCTGCACCAAGATTCAGATGGGCATCCAAAGCCTTGACCAGCACCTGCTCGATATCAACGAGCGTCGCATTTCGGTGGCGAAGATCGAGCGGGCGTTCTCGCTTGCGCGCCTGTTTGGCTTTAAGATCCACGCGCATTTTATGCTCAACTTGCTGGGCGCTACGCCCGAGGGGGACAAACGCGACTACGAGCGCTTTATGACCGAGGGCGCCTTTATGCCCGACGAGGTCAAGGTCTACCCGTGCGCGCTCATCGAGGGCTCGCGTCTGGTGGGCCGCTATGAGCGTGGCGAGTGGTGCCCCTATACCGAGGACGAGCTGCTCGATGTGTTGGCCAACGACATCGTGGTGACGCCGGCGTTCTGCCGTATCAGTCGCATGATCCGCGACTTTAGCTCCGACGACATTATGGTGGGCAACAAGAAGCCTAACCTGCGTCAGCTCGTTGAGAACCGTCTGGCTGCTCGGGGTGACGGTGCGACGGTGCGCGAGATCCGTTACCGCGAGATCAGCACGGCGGGTGCCGACTTGGATGAGCTATCTCTTGATGAGGAAGTGGCGTACGAGACGCCGGTGACTTACGAGCGCTTTTTGCAGTGGGTGACGCCGCGGGGCAAGATCGCGGGCTTTTTGCGGTTGTCGCTGCCCGACCATTCGTTTGTTGCCGCGCATGCGGACGAGTTGCCGACGACGCCGGATGAGGCGATGATTCGTGAGGTGCACGTGTATGGCATGGCGGCACGCGTGGGGGATCAAGGTCAGGCGGCTCAGCATCACGGTCTGGGGCGTCTGCTCGTGGAGCGTGCGTGTGAGATTGCCCGGGATGCCGGCTATGCGCGCATCAACGTGATTAGCGCGATTGGCACACGCGAGTACTATCGCCATCTTGGATTTTGTGACCATGGCCTTTATCTGCAAAAGGAGCTCTAGATGAACAAGCCGAGTGTTTCTGCCGGCGTCGTTGCCGGCGTTGCTCTGGGGGCCGCGGCGCTTGGTGCGGCCGCTGTCGCTGTTCGTGCTGCCTGTCTGCAGGTTGCGCGAACCCGCAATGGGTTGGCGCGTGTGAAACGCGTGCACGATGAGGGCGGCGACGAAGTCCGTGTATTGGTGCAAGGCTGCGTCTACCAAAGCGCGAGTTACGTTGGCGAACGCTGGGCGGAGCCCGTCTTTGCGTACTATCGCGCGTTTGACGACGTGTTTGAGGCTGAGGACGCAATGCGTGATGCTTACGGGCATGGTATCGACCGTATGCTTATGCTGGGCGGCGGTGGGTTTGCCTATCCCAAGTTTGCGCTGATGTCGCACGAGAGCTTGCGCATGGACGTCATTGAGTACGATGCCGAGATTACGCGCCTGGCACGCCGCTGGTTCTACCTAGACGAGCTGGAGCGCGCGGCGGGCGATCGCCTGCGGGTGATAACCGCTGAGGCTCGCTCGTATTTGGGCGTGACGAGCGTGGGCCATCGTCGCTACGACGTGGTCGTGAGCGATTGCTTTGGCGGTGCAGAGCCCGTGCGCGGGCTGGCGACCGTTGAGGCGCTGCGCCTGGTGCGGGGCAGCCTGAACCCCGGGGGTATCTACGTGGCCAATATCGTGAGCGCAAACGAGGGGAGCGATGTGACGTTCCTGCGCGATTGCGCCGCCACGGCACTCGAGGTGTTCGACCATGCTTGGGTGGTCCCATGTGGCGATGCGGAGTTTGGCGGCGAGGAGAACTACCTGCTCATCGCCAGCGACGGCGACTACGCTTTTGCCGAAGCTGTGCCTTTCGATGCCGACTTTCTCGGTGCCGCCCTCCACGACCAGCATTGGGAGTAGTCAATTTGTGACGGGCTCTATGGTTTTGTCAATCATACGCTTCATCTATTTTCAGCATGACGCATCTGGACGCCCGGCGCCAACGCGCCTCGTCTTCGGTTGATTCCGCCGCCCGCTAGGCCAAAATTGTCATCGGAAGTATCAAATGAACAAGCAAGCCACTACGCAACTGCACGTCTATTCCGCCTTTTTCGTTCTCTCGGGATTTGTTTTAAATCGGGGAGTGTTTCTACTTTTCCTTGCGGAGAAAGGAATGTCTGTCACGGAAATCGCGCTTTATCAAGCCCTGTTTAACATTGCAACGGTCGTCCTCGAGCTGCCAACAGGGCTGATAGGCGATTTCTTTGGAAAGAAGTTCTCGATTCAAGTGGGCGTGCTGCTGCTTTTCTTCCATACGGCTGGCATGCTGTTGCTCTCAGGCCCCTTTCTTGTCGTGCTTTCCCTTGTTGAGGCACTCGCCTACTCCCTTCAATCGGGATCCGAACAAGCGCTTTTATATGAAATTGCCCGGAATGCCGGTCAAGGAGAGCGCTTCCTCACCATCAACGCTCGGCTGCTTGCCGCGCAATCAATCGCGACGGGAGTGGCAATCGTACTTGGATCATTCATTGCCCAAGTATCTTGGAGTGCCCTCTACGTATGCGTTTCCGTTTTCTATCTCCTGCAGCTTTTCCTTCTGTATCCCATTGAGAGGATGGAAACGACCCATTCCAAAAACTCTGGGGAGGAAAGGTTTGACGTAGCCAAGGTCTTCAGACGCGAAACCTGGTGCATTGGAGAATCCGCTTTTGCGGTGTTGCTTCTTCTAATCGGCACAAGCATGCTCGATGGATTCTATGGGAGTTATTACAACTTGAATCAGTTGGTATTCGACGCATTTGATGCTCCCGTCTCCATAATAGGAATCTTTTTCGGTGCATCCTATGCAGTAAATGCGACGGCCTACATTGCAGCAGATTTCTTCTCATCGCGTTTCGGGAAAAGAAATACCATGCTCGGCTCGATGCTAATCGAGGCCGGTCTTTTCATGATTCTTCCGTGGTTCGCTTCAAATCCGCTGTGTTTGTTTGGCCTTAGCATGGTGCTTTGTTTTCTCCCAGAAGTGGTGTACATCACTTCGGAAAACTTAATCCAAGACGCGATAGCGGACGATCTCCGCGCGACGATCCTTTCCGTCGCGTCTCTGGTAAGGGCTCTCTTTTCTGCAATGTTTTTCTCCATATTTGGATATGTGTTGGGGTTATATCCCATTCAGATAGCGCTCGGTGTTATTGGCGCAATCGCGATAGCAATTACCGCCGTTGTTTCTTTAAAAATTGGTGGAATACATGCCTTCAAGAATTGATGTATCGATTGACGAGCTGCCAGAAGTTTCGAGCCTTCTTGATGGCTACGGGTGTACGCGTTAGCTTTGAATCGGTGGGCCTTAATGCCGAGGAATATCAGCGTTTTATCGATGCTGGCGGAATAGACTGGTTAACAAGTCCCGTGCCGAAAAGACTAGTTTTATGCGTGGTCGCGCCAACTGAGGACGCGCTGCTTCATGCCCTCTATGTCGAGCACGCCTTCGGCAAAGCCCTTGCGCACGAGCTCCTCGGGAACGTACTCGTCGTAGCGATCAAAATAAGGTACCTCGCCGGGATAGACGAGCTCGATGGGGTCGAAGTCCTTTTCGGCCTCGGCTGCGAGCACCTCAAAGAACGTCTCCTCGTCGGCCTTCATCTTAAACTGCATAAAGTATGGACGCGACGGATCGAGCCCGCGAAGGCCCAGCTCCGCGGCACACTTAATCTTGAGCATACGTTCGAGCGCCAGAAAGGCGTAGCTGCCCAACCAGGGGAAGAGCACCCAGGTGTCGCCACCCAGGTTGATGAGCGGTTTGGTCCCCGCACCCGAAATCTCGGCGGTATGACGAGCCTGTGCAAGGCGTGCCCGTGCGTTGCCCATGAGGTACGGATATGCCGCGTGCTCGTTGAGCGCTTGGCGCATGCGCTCGAGTACATGCGTGTTGATGTCACCGGGGCAGTCGCCAAAGTATGCCGGCACACGACCTTTGACTTGCGTGGCAAAGACGGTGTGTCGCTTCCAGTCCACTTCCTCGACTATCCAGCAGTGCCCGGCTATGGCGATGCGCTCACCGGGCGGTGGCGGATTGACGATCGTGCCCAACTCGGCCGACTCGCTGCGAACGGTGAACTCCTCGTTTTCCTGGAACACAGCGTAGAACTTAAAGTTGTTAATGATGCGCTCGCCCGCGAGACCCACGATGAGCCCGCCGCCCTCGGTGACCTGGATATGATCGATCTTGATGAGGTGGCGCAGCAGTACGCGATAGTCATCGGCCGAGACGCGGTGGAAATAGCTCAGTGTGAGCACGCGCTGGGCAAGTTCGGCCGGCGTGAGCTCGCCGGTGCTGGCGAGGGTCGACATAGTCTGGTGATAGAGCAAGCTGTAGGGGAGTCGATCGAGTTCGGGTGGCTCGACCCACTTTTCTTCGCGATAGAGTTGTACGAGCGCGATGCCCTGCAGGAGCTTCCACGGAATGGTCTCGGGCATCATCGTGCGCGGCTCGGGTTCTTCCTCGCGCATGACAAACCACATCTCGGGCGGAAGATCGCGGCGTCCCGTGCGCCCCATTCGCTGCAAAAAGGAGCTGACGGTAAACGGCGCGTCAATCTGGAAGGCGCGCTCCAGGCGGCCGATATCGATACCGAGCTCCAGCGTAGAGGTGGTGACGGTTGTCTGCGCCTGCTCCTCGTCGCGCATGAGCTCCTCGGCCGTCTCGCGCAGCGATGCCGAAAGGTTGCCGTGATGGATTAGAAAGCGGTCGGGCTCGTGTCGACTTTCGCAGTAGCTGCGCAGCATGGAACACACGGCCTCTGCCTCCTCGCGCGAGTTGGCAAAGACCAGGCACTTGCGGCCGCGCGTATGTTCAAAGATGTAGCCCATGCCGGGGTCGGCGTTGTCGGGTGCGGTGTCGGTGGGGTTGAGAAGCGCCTGCTCGGTCGCTCGTGGGATGTCGACTTCGCCCTCGGGGGCCGAGGAAGTGCGACGGTCTTTGGGAGCGGCCTTGCCCTGCGCCTGCTTGCGACGTTGACGGCGTTCCTCCTGTGTAAGCTGTCCGCTGTGACGCATGTCTTGGGCGCCGGCGGGCAGTGCCGCGGATGCCGCCTCGATGCGCTCGCACGCAAGCACTTCGGCCTCTTGAGGACCCGTGCTCTCGAATCCCCGCTGCTGTGCCTGGGGACCCGAGTTGTAGAAGTGCTCCATGGAGATGCGCCACACGCGGCGCGGTTCCTCAAAGCGGGGGATAACGCAGTCGCGTCCCGTTCCCTGCGAGAGAAAGGCACCCGTGCGCTCGGGGTCGCCGATGGTGGCCGAAAGGCCAATGCGGCGGGGCTGCACGCCCGCCATGCGCGAGAGGCGCTCGATAAGGCAGAGCGTCTGACCGCCGCGGTCGCCGCGCATGAGCGAATGAACCTCGTCGATGACGACGTAGCGCAGGTCGCAAAACATGCGCGGGATCGCCATGTGCTTATGGATCAGGAGCGCCTCGAGCGATTCGGGCGTAATCTGAAGGATGCCGCTCGGCTTTTTGATGAGTTTGGCCTTGTGTGACTGCGAGACATCGCCATGCCAGTGCCAGACGGGGATGTCGGCTTCTTCGCACAGGTCGTTGAGGCGGACGAATTGGTCGTTGATGAGTGCCTTGAGGGGGCCGATATAGAGGGCGCCCACGCTTGCGGGCGGGTTCTCCCAAAACTCGGTCAGGATGGGAAAGAAGGCCGCCTCGGTTTTGCCGGAAGCCGTGGATGCCGTCAGGAGCACATTGTCCTGCGAGTTAAAGATGGCATCTGCCGCCGCAACCTGAATGGAGCGCAGGCTCTCCCAATCGTGGGAGTAGATGAAGTCTTGGATAAACGGGGCGTAGCGGGCAAAGGCGTTCACGGGGCCTCCTTTCAACAACGGGTTATCAAACGCAACGGGCAATGGGTCGTCGAATTGCAACATCGACGTTTGCCCAGATAAAACCTGCCAAAATAAACCTGTCCCTTTTTGGCAGGTTAGATGGTGAATTCGGCGAAGTTACGGTCGCCGCCTGCGGTGCCGGTGTCGTCTGTTGCGGCTGCTGGCGCGTCGCCGCCGACGCTTTGCAGCAACTCGGCCACGTTGGCGTCGGGGTTCTGGCATAGGATGTCGAGCAGCTCGATAAAGTCACGAATGACTTCACGCGGCGTCAGATGCGTGTCGGCTCCCACACGACCGAACTCGATCTTGAGGAAGTCCACCAAGTCCTTCTCGGTAAGCGTGGGCGTCCAGCCAAAGTAGCCGGCGTGAATTTGCATGAGTTTTTCGATCAGCACCAGCAACTCCTCATAGGTGAGTGGCTGCAGGCGGATGATGGGCGCGAGCATGTCCTTAAGGTCCTCGCGCGCAAAGCGGCCCTGAGCGAGTCGGCTGCGCAGGGCCTCGTAGGAGAACACGCCTCGGCGGCGGTCCTCGATAGAGGTCGGCGTGCCACCCATGATTACGCCCAGGTACTGCGCCTTGCCCTGGAGCGTGTCGTTGTACATGGTCAGGATCTTCTCGTAGTTATATTGGCGCGTAATCGCGTTGGGAATCTTGTACAGATTCACGAGCTCGTCGATGAGCACCAGCATGCCCTTGTAGCCGCTGCAGACCAAAAAGCGCGCAATGAGCTTAACGTAGTCGTACCAGTCGTCATCGCTGATGATGGTCGAGGAGCCCAACTCGGCGCGTGCCTCACTCTTGGTGCGGTATTCGCCGCGAATCCATTTGGTCACGCGACTCATAGCTTCTTCGTCACCCTCCGAGACGGCCATGCGATAGCGGCGGAGCATGCGGGTGAAGTCGAAGCCGTGGACCATTTCCTCGAGCGGGGCCAGTTGGGCATTGACGACCGACTCGTCGACGTCGGCACACGAGGCGACCCAGCGATCCAGAATAAGGTTGAGCGCACCGCCCTCGGGGCGCGTCCTGGTCGATATATTGCGGATGAGCTCGCGGTAGGTGGCAAGGCCCTGTCCTTGACCGCCCTGCAGGCGGCGCTCGGGCGACAGGTCGGCATCAGCGACAACGAATCCCTCGCCCATGGCGTGCGTGCGGATGGTCTGGAGCAAAAAGCTCTTGCCGGCGCCGTAGCGACCGACCAGAAAGCGGAAGCTCGCGCCACCGTCGGCGATGAGACTCAGATCGGTGAGCAGGGCGCGGATCTCGACCTCGCGCCCTACGGTGATGTAAGGAAGGCCGATGCGCGGGACCACGCCGCCCTTGAGCGAGTTTAGAATGACGGCAGCGACGCGCTTGGGCACGCGGGGTGCTGCGGATGCGGTATCACTCATGGTCTAGGTATCCTCTCACGTCTGCTTCGTAGTCCTCGATAATCTGCGGCCCTGCCGCGCCGAATTCGATAACGGTGTCTCCCACCAGGTCAAAGAGCGCCTCGTTGATGCTGTCGACGAGCATATCTTCGCTTTGGCCCGAGTGCGCCACTGCCGATGTCGCTTGCGCTGCGTTTTGCTCGAGGAGCGCGCGAAGGAAGGTATCTTCGGCGGGAGCGAGTTTGTTTGCAGCTTCGGTGGGCGCGGGCGTTACGGGTGCGCCCACAGACGCGAGGAGCGGCGCCACGACGCCAAACTCTTCGGTGGAGACAGTCGGCTCGTCGGGTTCGTTTTGCCGTATGGTCATCTCGCCAGGTTCGGCAGTCATGCCGGGTGCAGACTCGGTGTTCGGTTGCTCTATAAGCGTCGCCTCGGCTTCCACAGGTGCGCCGTCCTCGCGTTCCTCGTCGATCAAAAGCGCTTCGCGCGTTTGCACGGCGGCGCTCCGAATGTGTCCCAGCTGACTCAGATCGATATCGATCTTGACGGGCTGGTGTGCGGCGTCCCACGAAAGCCATGCCACAATCTCGTCATCGATAATCTTGGCCAGATATTTGGGGACCTTTTCTTCCTTAAGGGGATGGGCGGGGTCCAGCGCCAGGCGCAGGCGTTGGTCGCAGGCGCGCATCATTTCACCGAGCTTGCTGCTCTTTTGCCTACTACCGTGGATACGCATGCATTCCCAAAAGCCGTTTTGGCAACGGTAGATATGGATAGGATCCAGGCGGTATTCGCAGTCCTCGTGGCGCTCGGGCGCAAAGAATACGGCCGAGGCAAACATGGTGTAGGGCATGGCCGTCTCCTCCCCAAATAAGCTCGCCACGATGCCGGTCTTTCGGTGCGTGTCATAGTAGCGCGCCATACGGACATACACGGCGCACGCCACGTGGCGCAGATCGCGGTGGTGGCTGCGGTCGAGCCGCGAGTTACTTAGGTTGTACGTGGAGAGGGCGTTGATGGCGGCCATGAGTCGCTCCTCGCGCACCTCATCGGGCGGAAGGGGGAGCGTGGGCTCGGAGGTTTTGCGACGCTTAGGGGTCTGGCCGGACGGTGCCGGCGCTGGCACAAGGTCTCGTGCCGCGTGCCGCAGCTCGATAAGGGCATTATCGAACATGACGGTTTTAGAGTCACGAAGCAGCTTGGGGTCGAGCGCGTGGAACACGGCGTAATCCTGCAGCCACACGCGCGCAAACCGGTCGATGCCGGGCTCAAAGGCGCGGTAGGCATCCCAAAAGGCCTTGATCTTGTTAAAACCTTCGAGCGGATTATCTACGCCAATGCCGCAAATCAGCTCATAGAGATACAGAAAGGCAAAGGATGTAGACGTTTCCTCGACGGTTCCGCGGCGCACTTGGGCACGCCAGGTAAAGTAGCCGCGCAACTGTCGATCGCTCATGGCATTGTAGGTGGGAAAGTACGACTTAAAGGTGCCGTTGTAGGGGCAGTCGTCCTCAAAGTCGGCCATCAGCAGGCCTTGGCGGTAGAAAAGCTCGGCTTCCGAAAGCCAGCGACCCGCGCCGCCTTTGGGGTCATCCTGCCAGCGCGATATCTCGCGCATCTTGCGGTACCGGTCGGGAAGGAAATTCTGCATCTGACGACCGGTTTTGAGAATCGGCTCGTCAGCATAGACTTCGTTTGAGAAGCGAGCAGACTGATGGGTCCGGGCCTCGGCCATAATGCGCTCGATGAGCATCTTGATGTCCTGGTCGGCCACCGCTTCTCCTCTCCTAACGCAGCTTCGGTGACCTCATATCATAGCACAGCATCAAACAGGTGTTCGGGATGCCGCTACGTAGATAGATTTAGAACAGGAGGGCGTAGATGACGGCGATGACAACGGAGGGGAGCATATTGGCCGTGCGGAAGGTCTGAGGACGGATGAGGTTGACGCCGACGCAGAAGATGAGCATGGAGCCTACGAGCGAAAGGCTGTCGAGGGCTGCCGTAGTCATGATGGGGGAGAGTGCGCCGGCAAACAGCGTGATCGTCCCCTGGAACACGGCGACGGGCAGGGCGGAGAAAATGCAGCCGCGGCCAAGCGACGCCGTCATGGTGCAGACGATGATGCAGTCCAATGCGCCTTTCAGGGCAAGCGTTGACCAGTCACCGAGCAGACCGTCCTGGATCGATCCCACAATGGCCATGGCGCCGATACACACGGTGAGTGAAGTCGAGACAAAAGCGTTGGTGAACTCGTTATCGCCCTCGCTGCCGGTTTTGCGCTTGAGCCATTCGCCAAGGTTCTCGATGGCGGCCTCCAAGTTGATGGCCTCGCCGATGAGCGAGCCGAGGGCGAACGAGACGATGAGCATGGTGGTGCCGGTGGTCGCCAGCGCCTTCCCATCGATAAGGAGCATCTTTTGCATGGTGCCGCCAAGGCCGATAAACAGGACGCACAGCCCCGATGCTTTCATGAGCGTGTCTTGGATGCGCGGTGTAATGAAGCGGCCGCCCGCTAATCCCAAAAGACCGCCCGCAACTAAAAGCACAACGTTGATGATTGTTCCCAAGCCCGGCATGAGCCCTCCTGTATTGATGCCAACGTGGCAATCGTAGCAGAACGAAATGCGAGGTACATCGCGACTCGTCTAATACGTTATATAAGTGGTATTAGGAATGATGCGCGGCATTTAAGCCTCAGGTGGTTGTCGGGACATAGGGATAGTATTCAAAGCGCAGTGTCATAAGCCGCTGTGGGGATTCAATAGCCGCGGCGATGATATTGGCATCGCGGGCACGATCAAACCCTTCGAGTTCGATCTGATACGAGACGTCTTGCATAATGTCCAGACGTCGCCAGGCCAGGAGTGTGTCGCCATCGAATTCCAAGGTCTTGCCTCCGTCTGGAGCAACGGCGTATAGACGCAGCTTGGCGGTGGTTGCAGGGTCGACAACTGTGACCTTTTTAATTTCGTTTCGAGTATTCTTGGCGCCCAACAAGGTGAGCAGTGTTGGGGCCACGACCTCGCCCGATGGCAAAAAGACGACTTCGATGGATTCAGGAAATGCGATGATAGCCGACTTGCGGACGGGCTGATTGGCGGCGGCAACTTCGATGTTCGCAGCGTCGATGACCTCTGTGTGGTCGAGCGCGGCAAGCACGCAGCAGTTACCTTCATCGATCTCTTGAGGATCAGCAAGCCCCAGACTGTCCGCGAGCTCGGGATCGTTTGGATCGGCAGCGGGCTCATTCGGCGCTTCGAGAGAAGCTGGGATGCTGTTTGTCGGCGACGGCGTGTCGCCCGCACCTGCTTCTTTGTCCGCGCTCTCTTCTTGTATGGTTGCGTTGATGGGTTCGTCGTTTGAGGGGAGCGTCTTGGCGTCAAGCGCGGAGGGAAGAATTCCGATGGCTCCGGATCCGTTCCACTCCATTTCGAGAAGCGCCGGGTCGGCAAGAATGCGTTGCCTGCTTTGCGCGTGGGCATCGATTTCAATAGGGCCTGTCTCTATCCCTCGTGTAAGGCTGAGTGATCCGGCTGGCTTCTCGAAATGAGCGTCTGTGTCTTTGGCGCTGACGGCGTAGAACAGCAGGGACGCTTCTCCCGCCGCGATGGCATCGGTGCCGGCTTTGGTCAGCCGCAACGATGCCGTGAATGAGAGGGTGGGCTGCGTTTCGTCTGCATTCGCGGCGGCGCAGCCCAGACATATACCGCCTCCTTTCTCAAAAAACGTACCGTCGAAGGCGACCTTCGCTCCGTTCGCCGAGTCATCGACCGAAGCGATGTCGATGCGCAGCTCTAAATTGCATGGATCGCCATCTGCATCGAGCATAACCGAGCGCCACGTGCAGACGGCGCACCCCGCCTGGGAGCCGTTTGCCTTGTTCGAACGATTGATATCCACGACTATCGAGCCGTCCGTATTACGACGAAGGCATCCCGAGGTTGAGATCGCGGCCTGTGCGATCGAAAAACGCTTGCACGCAATGGCGCTCGACGGATTTGGTGCGGAACTTAGGACTGCTGGTAAGGAGTCTGCCATGACGGGAGTCGCCCAAGCGGCGACAGGCGTTCCGGTTGCGAGCGCGCCGCAGAGTGCGACGACGGGCAAAAGGTTCTTCGATGCCATGGGGTCTCCTTAGCTAATTTAGTGCGGCCTGTCCGTGTTTTGTTTCTGGCTGCGTTTGATGTGCAGACCGAGGCCGGCGGTTCCTGCGCCTGCTGCTGTGGCGCCTGCTGCCAAGAGCCATCGTCTGTCGCCTGTCTGCGCCAACGGTTCCTCGCGGTCGTCGCGGTCGAGCTCCGAGAGGTCGACCGTCACTTGCGTGGCGGCCTGCGCCTGTTCTTGCTGGGCAAAGGCCATGGCTGGCCCAAACGCTAGGATGCTGACGGCGGCGGCCAGGGCGACGGCCTTATGCCGTGTGCGCACCGGGCTCGACCGTCCAGGTGATCGTCGCAACCTGATCGCCTTCGCCGGTTACGCGGAAGATGTCGCGCGTGACGCGGGCGACGTTTCCGCTTGTCTTGAGCTTGATTTTGTCCGTGCCGCCGGCAATGCCCTGGTAGCCCATGTCGAAGGCTGCATTCTTGGAAAGATCGAGGCCCGTCCCCTGCATTGCGGCGCTGGCGTTCTGGAGCGCGCCGTCGGGGCCGACCTTAAAGTCGATGGAGTTCTGCGCGGTTCCGGCCTTGGCGTCGGCGGCAATGGTCCAGGTGTTCATGGCGTCGATCTTCATGTTGGTGACATGGATGCCGTAGGCCGAATGATTGTCGATGGTGGTCGCGTCTTCTGAGGGGCCCTGAAGCGTGCCGTCGGCCTTGGCGACGAAGGGAATAACCGTCGGAACTTTGAACTCAACGTTGTCGATCTCGGTCCTGACCATTACCTTCGTGGTTCCAACGCGCCCGGCTGCCATAGCTGGCGTCGGGGCGGCGCTCATTGCGAGCGCGAGCGCGAGCCCTGTGCCCACGACGAGCGCTCTGACTCCGTTCATGTTCCTGGTGATGTCCATGGTCGTTCCTTTCTATTCGCCGCGGGCCGTCCCCGCGATGATTGGACGAATGCTGGTGAATTGCATGCGGTGCCGCGTCGGTCGGAAGGCTAGTTCTCGGCTTGCTCAACCCGTACCTTGACACGTGTCGGATTGCCGTGGCTGTCGAGGGTCTTGGCATCGAGTGCCTGGATCTCGATGTACGCCTCGCCTTCTTTGATGTCGCCGGCGGGGCACGTCTCGATTGTCTTGCCGGTCTCGACCACGCCGGATTCGTACATGGTCTCGTCGTTTTGGATGACGCGGAATCGCTGGGGAAATTTATTGTCTTGGACGTTTTGCACGTTGACGCGCAGCTTGCCGTCCTCCTGCAGCTGAGCGACCGGCGCGACCGAAATCGTCATCATGTTGTCGCGGACGATGGCGTCGAGCTCATCTTGGATTTCCTGACGCGTTTTGCCCTCGGCCGTCGTGACTGAGGCGCCCGCCTCGGGTACGGGCTGCGACTGCCAAGCGTATAGTCCTACGGCGACAAGGGCGCAGATGATGGCCAAGCAGGCAACGATGAGCTTCTTGCGATGCCCCAGGCCTGCAAAGTGGGGTGGCCTCTTCGCGCTCATGCGGCATCCTTGGCGGTATAGACGCGCGCAAAGGTGGACGGGTCCGCTCCAAAGAGCATGTGAAGCATCAGGCGGCGCGAGTAGACGAGCTCTTCGAAGTCGGGAGGGAGCTCGATGTCGTGGGTATGCGCGATGTGGTGGGCGAGCGCCGAGAACGACTCGGGGTCGCAGATCACATCGGTAGTAACGTGGTAGACCGCCGTATCGGGGAATGCCTCTTCGTCGAAAGGCAGGAGATGGGGATCGTCGTCGACTTCGATGGCGATGCCGTACTGGGGCCAGTAATATGCCATGGGAACCTCCCTGCTTCTGGGCCAAAACTTCTATCGGTTTTGGCTGTCGACGCCGACCGTATCAGCCGCTACTTGACCAATTTCTGACCAAATGCTTGACGGATTGGCGTCTCCGCAGGTAAAAGGCGGCAAAAAATACTCCAACTTTTTTCGAGCGACATTTACGCGATCGGCGACGGCGGGGCCATATGTGTCAAAAGCATCGTCTGCCGAGGAAATCTAGCCACTCGCCGAATTGCACGAACGTAAAAATCGCCAATTATGGAGACGGTCTCGAACACGTCGACGAAACGATGCGGTAACATCTCCCTGCAAACACTGTAGTTAGCTAAAGGGGGAGTTCGCGTGTCTGCAAGCATCAAACCCTTCACCGACGAGTTCGAAGAGTATGGTCGCGATGAGTCTCGCGCATCGGGCGAAGCATCGAGCATCTCGTTTCCGGGAACGGAAAACGAGGTCCGTGCCATTTTGGAAAAGCTCCATGCCGAGCGTGTCCCGGTAACGGTTCAGGGCGCCCGAACCGGCCTTGCCGCCGGTGCCGTGCCCCACGGCGGGCATATCCTCAATACTTCCCGTATGAATCGCTACTTGGGCCTTCGCCGCGATGAACAAGGCCAATTTCTGCTGCGCGTGGAGCCGGGCGTTGTGCTCTCGGAGCTGCGCAAGCAGCTGAGCAAGAAGGTGCTGCCGACTGCTGGTTGGGACCAGGCATCGCTTGAGGCCTACGAGGAGTTCCAAGAGGCCCCCGAGCAGTTCTTTCCCACCGATCCCACCGAGGCGTCTGCCTGTCTGGGCGGCATGGCGGCATGTAACGCCTCCGGTGCCCGCAGCTACGCCTACGGTCCCATGCGCCCACATATCACGGGACTCCACGTCGCGCTGGCTGATGGCGATTTGCTTGAGCTTCAGCGCGGCGAGGCTTTTGCCCAGGGCCGCCACCTGTCGCTCGTGACGGCAGCGGGCCGTGCACTCGAGCTCGATCTTCCCAGCTATACCATGCCCAAGACAAAAAATGCCTCAGGCTATTTCGTTGCGGACGAAATGGACGCCATCGACCTCTTTATCGGCGCTTGTGGCACGCTCGGTGTTATCACCGAGCTCGAGATTGCCCTGCAAGCGGCACCTGCGGTCGTTTGGGGTGTGAGCTGCTTTTTCGATAGCGAAGACAAGGCCGTGTCCTTTACCGATTCCGTGCGCCCCGTCCTGTCCCATGCGGCCGCCATCGAGTACTTCGATGCTGGTGCTCTGGATATCCTGCGTCGCCAGCGCGAGCAGTCGACGGCGTTTGCTTCGCTGCCGGCGCTCGACAAAGAGGCCAAGGTCTGTGTCTACGTGGAGCTCGACTGCGATGACGAGGCCCAGGCGACCGAGGAACTGTATCACTTGGGGTGGGTACTAGAGCTTGCGGGCGGCAGCGACGATGCGACATGGGTCGCGCGCACCGAGGTCGATCGCGAGTGTCAGCGATTCTTCCGCCATGCGGTGCCCGAGAGCGTCAACATGCTTATCGACGAGCGCCGCCGCACGGATCCCACCATCACCAAGTTGGGCTCGGACATGTCGGTGCCCAATGCACGTCTTGCCGATGTCGTGGCCCTCTATCGCCGCACGCTGGCGGAAAGCGGACTTGAGTCTGCTGCCTGGGGACACATCGGTAACAACCATCTGCATGTGAACATCCTGCCGCGCGATGCGCAGGACTACCGTCGCGGTGGCGAGCTGTTTGCCCAGTGGGCTGCGGAGGTAACGGCTATGGGCGGTGCCGTTTCTGCCGAGCACGGCGTCGGCAAGATCAAGGCGGGCTTCTTAGAGACGATGTACGGTCACGAGGCCATGGTCGAGTCGGCGCGGCTTAAACTCCAGCTCGATCCCGACGGGCAGCTGGGTCGTGGCAACCTGTTTTCGGAGAAGCTCTTGGATGAGCTCGTCCAGAAAGGGGGCG
Source organism: Collinsella sp. (assembly GCA_037320555.1). Classification (GTDB taxonomy): domain Bacteria; phylum Actinomycetota; class Coriobacteriia; order Coriobacteriales; family Coriobacteriaceae; genus Collinsella. Next base: position 47,173 of record JAYBVN010000039.1, read on the forward strand.
CGTGAAGATGAGCGATTTCCATATGGTGGTGTGCGTCAAGGCCGTGCCGGGCAGCACCGAGGTCAAGATGGACCCCAAGACCAATACCATCGTGCGCGATGGCAAGCAGGCGGTCATTAATCCCTTTGATGCGAGCGCTTTGGAATGCGCGCTGGCGCTGAAGGACGACTTTATCGGCTTTGGCATGGATGTGCGCGTGACGGTGGTGTCGATGGGCATCCCCGCGACCGAGTCGCTGCTGCGCGACTGCATCGCTCGAGGCGCCGACGATGCGCTGCTGCTGACCGATCGCGCCTTTGCAGGTGCCGATACCCTGGCAACCACCTATGCCCTCAAGTGCGGCATCGAGGCGCTCGACGAGGACTTCGACCTGCTCATCTGCGGCAAGATGGCGGTGGATGGCGATACGGCCCAGATTGGTCCCGAGCTTGCCGGTGCCTTTGATATTCCCTGCGTGACCGACGTGAGCTGCGTGCAGAGCGCGGGCTTTACGACCTGTGGCTCGCTGGCGCTCGTTCACGGATGCGATGCCGGCGAGGAGACGGTGTACCTTGAGATGCCGTGCGCGATGACGACTGCCAAGGAGATTGGCCAGTTGCGTATGCCGAGTATTGCCGGTATTCGCGCGGCGGAGGAGGCGGACGTGCGCGTGGTCAGCGCCGCCGACGTGAACGCCGACCCCGCGCGTTGCGGTCTTGCCGGGTCGCCGACACAGGTCGTGCGCTCGTTTGTGCCCGACCGTGACCAAACGTGCGAGGCCGTTGAGGGAACGGCGTCCGAGCAGGCGGTAAAACTTGCCAAGATTATCGAGGGGATGGCATAGATGAGCGGACTGATTATCGATAGCGAAGCCTGTATCGGCTGCGGTCGCTGCGTTCGTGCCTGTGCCTCGGGCGGCATCGTAGTGGAAGGCGAGCGACCCAACCGATGCGCCCATGTAACCGACGGCTGCATCCTATGCGGTGGGTGTGTCGACGCCTGCCCTGTCAACGCTATCTCGATCGAGCGTGACGAGGCTGCTGGTGCGGTGGACCTTGATGCATATCGAGACATTTGGGTATTCGCGCAGACCGACGAGCGCGATACGGTGACTCCCGTTGCCTATGAGCTTATGGGCAAGGGGCGCGAGCTTGCCGATGCTCGCGGCTGCCGTCTGGTGGCACTGGTCGGCATGAGCCCCGAGGGCTCGCTCGGGGACCTGGAGCATCTGGTTTGCGCGGGCGCCGACGAAGTCCTGGCCTGTCGCGACGAGCGCCTGCGCCAAAACGATGCGGAGGTCTACGCCCGCTTGATCTGCGATTTGGTAGCCGAACGCAAACCCGAGGCCATCCTATACGGTGCGACCGCTTTTGGTCGCGAACTGGCACCCGGCGTTGCCGTGCGTTTGCAGACGGGCCTTACGGCTGACTGCACCGTACTTTCGATGGATGCAGAGACGGGACTGCTGCAACAGACGCGTCCGACGTTTGGCGGCAACCTGATGGCCACCATCATTTGCCCCAACCACCGTCCGCAGATGGCAACGGTGCGCCCCGGTATCTTTAAGGCTCCCGACTTCGACTACGGCCGCTCTGGCACGATCACCCAGATATCGCTTGCGGATGATGCTAAGGCTCGTGTCGAGATCTCGATTCCCGCCGAGGAGTGGGGACAGCAGCCCTCGATCGCCAATGCCGAGCGCCTGGTCGTGGTGGGTCGCGGCATTGGTTCCAAGAAAAACCTGCCGTTGATGCGAAGGCTCGCCGAGGCTCTGGGTGCCGAGCTTGGTTGCACGCGTCCCGTCGTGGAGGCGGGTTGGCTGGAGTATCGCCACCAGATTGGCCAGACGGGCGTATCGGTTTCGCCCAGGCTTCTCGTGAGTATCGGTGTTTCGGGCGCCATCCAACATCTTGCCGGCATCGGTGGGGCGGAGTGCATCATCGCCATCAACGAGGACCCGGATGCCCCCATCTTTGGTGCTGCCCAGTACAAGGTTGTTGGGGACGCCGTCGAGGTCGTCGAGGAGCTGCTGGCCCAGCTTGAGCGCTAGGCGCGCGCCAGCCAGTCGCGCATCTCGTCCTTTAGGCGGCTCCAAGTCGCCTGCGTGGCGGGGTCGGTAAAGGGCCGCGTAATGCCAAAGGGCGCGTCGAGCAGGCGGTGGATATCGCCCTGTTCGCGCGCCAGCGCGCGGCTTGCTGGATAGACGAGCTCAAACATAAAGCAGATAAGCCCCACCAAGAAGTCGGCGGGCTCATCGCGCTCATCGCGTGCGACGCAGCGGTGCTCGTCAAAGGCGGCAAGTGTCGGCGACGAGAAACGGCTGCCGAGAAACGTCTTCTCGTCCACCTTGAGGATAGTGTCGACAGTGCTGTCGGCGATGGTGCGCATAATGTCGATCTTGTCGCCATCGCGCACGATATCGCAGAAGCTCCGCGTGCGCTCGTCGAGCTGCGCGGGTAGACGGAAATCGCTGTGATAGGCAATGCTCGCTCGGATGAGCTCATCTTCTGCCGGGTCATCGATAAAGTCGCGGATGCTCGTTACGGCGGGTGCATCGGCGGGATTCTCGCCAAAGAGGACCTCGATGCCCAGCGCCGCATGGCTCATGCTCTCGGCGTCCTTAAAGGTGTCCCAGCGTCGCAGCTGCTCAAAGCGGCCCATATCGTGTAGCAGGCCGCAAAGCCATGCCAGGTCAATATCTTCTGACGACCAGCCCTGCTCGCGCGCTACGGCATCGCATGCCTCGGCCACGTGGTACGTATGCTCGATTTTGAGCGCGATGCGTGGGTTGGTGGCGTCGTAGGCATCGGTGTAGCTTTTGAAGGCCGCGCGCGCCCGGTCTCGATCGATAGCTGTCATAATGACTTCCTAAAAAGTTGTGTCTTTCGATCCGGTGGCAATTGTAGGTGAACTCGGTTGCTGCCGGATGATGATTCTGCCGTGTCGCTACATGCGGCTCGGAGACCTTGTCAGGATGAGAAGCGTATGGTGCTCAAAATCGTTAGAACCGTCTGGCCAGTGATGCTTACCTATGTTGCAATAGGCGCGCCGTGCGGAATGATCATGGGGCAGACGGGAATGGAGCCCTGGATGGTCTTTGCTCTAAGCAGTACGTTTGTGACGGGCAGCGGCCAGTTTATGATCTGCAACCTGTGGCTGGCGGGTGTGCCTGCAGCATCGATCGTCGCGAGCGTCGCCGCAATCTCCTCGCGCTTTGCGCTTTACTCGGCATCGATCGCACCGCATCTGAGGGGTGCCTCGAAGCGTCAGACGCTGGCTGTTGCCGCGACACTTACCGAGGAGGCATATGGCATCTCGCTTGCCAAGTTGGTTGAAGGGGAGGATTGGGGCCCGCGCGAGTCCTTTGTGCTCAACGTAATCCTCATCGCAACATGGGGCGTTTCGTGTACGATGGGCGCCATCGTCGGCGCCGTTGTCGATGTTCCCACCGCCATTGCAGCCTTTGTCTGCACCTCGCTCTTTATCTGCCTGCTCTTTTCGCAGCGGCTGTCGCGCGGTAACGTTGTCGCGGCGGTTTCGGGCGCGGTGTCCGTCGCCGTATGCAAGTTCTTGGGCCTCGCGAATATTGCCGTGCCGGCAAGCGTCGTGGTCGGCATTGCCATTGCGCTGGCGTGCGATGCTGTATTTGACGGAAGAGGTGCCCGCGATGCCCGCTAACGAGTTCTTGGTTCTGTGGCTGTCGTCGTGGGCTGCTATCGCGTTCTTTCGCATCGCGCCGGCGTTCGCCTTGCGCGGGCGGACCCTGTCGCCCCGCATTACCGAGGCCCTGGGCTATATCCCGCCCGCTGCCTTTGCCGCGCTGGTCGCCAACGACTTGGTGAACCCCGGCGCGTTCGACGCGGGACTCTGGCCTGCCTTGGTTCCCTGGATTGCGGCCACCGGCGTCGTGGCGGTGGCAATCAAGACAAAGTCGATGTTGTGGTGCTGCGTTTCGGGCATCGTGTTCTATATCGTTTTGAGCCTCGTATAGGAGCAGGACGCGTTATCGTCCCGGCCTAACGAATCGAATTTCTCACCGAGGCGGTCTGCTTCTTCTGGTACCATGGTCAAACTTTACTGTAGCAAAGCGTGACGTGGGCTTTTGTTCTGCGTCAGCGGAAATGGGGGTTTCATGGCACAGGAAGCGACCGCCAGCGAGCAAAAGAAATTCAAGGTCCCGCGCATCCCGGGCGACATCATGATCTATCCGATGATCGTCGGCCTTTTGCTCAATACCTTCTGCCCGCAGGTCTTTGAGGTCGGCGGCTTCTTTACGGCTGCCTGCCGCGGCGGCTCCAACACCATCGTTGCCGCGATCTTGCTGTTCGTGGGCGCCGGCATCAGCTTTAAGTCCACGCCGGGCGCCATCAAGACCGGCATCGTCGTGCTGATTCCTAAGCTTGTAGTGGCAGCCGCGCTGGGTCTGGACGTCGCGTACTTCTTTAACGATAACTTTTTAGGCCTGAGCTCGGTTTCCATCATCGGCGGCATTACGTTTTGCAACATGGCGCTCTATACGGGCATCATGGGCGAGTTCGGCGATGAGTCCGAGCAGGGCGCTGTCGGTATCCTGTTCTTTACGGCCGGCCCCGCCGTCACGATGATCATCCTTGGTGTTTCGGGTCTCGCCAACATCCCCGTCGGCACCATCATCGGATCCATCCTGCCGCTTGTTATCGGCATGGTCCTGGGCAACTTGTTCCCGTTTATCAAGAACCTGCTGGTTCCCGGCGCCAATCCCGCGATCGCTGTAATTGGTTTTCAGCTCGGTGCGTCCATGAGCCTTTCGAGCTTCATCGCCGGTGGCATTTCGGGCATCCTGCTGGGCCTCATCACGCTCTTTATCGTCGGTCCCATTACCTTTGCCTTCGAGCGCCTGTGTGGCGGCAATGGTAAGGCGGCTGTGGCATGTTCCACCATTGCCGGCACGGCCATGACCACGCCGGTCGCCCTCGCCGAGGTCGCTCCGCGCTATGCCGAGCTTGCGCCCACCGCGTATGCGCAGATCGCCACTGCCGTCATCATCACGGCAATCATGGCCCCGATTCTGACCGGCTGGGTCGATAAGAAGTTCTGCCAGAGCAAGGAAGACCTGCCGCCTGCCGGTGTCGAGGCCATCGAAGAGGCTGTCGCGACCGACATCGATGGCGAGTAGCAATCGATACCCATCAATGATTCCGGCGTGCAACTCGCGCCGTTTGAGCGCCCGAACGAGAGCTGTCTTGCAGTGACGTTCGGTCGCTCTGCTATTATTCCCCTTACCCCTGCGGAGTAGGGGGTGTTTGTTGCCCAGATTCGAATTGGGCGATTCTGGCCACTTGGATATTGAAGGGAGGGCGTCTAGTGGTAAAGGCACTCAAGATCGAGATATTCCTGCTGTGCATGATTATTCTTATCGGACTTGCCGTACGAAGCCGTCGCTCCCTGTTCTCGAGCACCCAGCAGCTTTTGTTTAGCATGCTGGGCTACACGTCTGCTGCCTACATTTTCTTCGATATGATCTGGACGCTCTCGGACGGCGTGAGCACTCCTGTAGGCATCACGGCCAACTGGATTTCCAACGCGGTTTCGTTTTCGCTGTTCGCCATCGCGTGCCTCATTTGGTTTTTCTATTCCGAGACGATGCAGGGCTCACGGCTCCTGACCACGCCCTACAGGGTGGTGCTTTTAGCGTTGCCAACAGCATTGGTGGTCGTGCTGGCATTTACCAGCTACTGGACGCACGCTATGTTCTATATCGATGCACAGGGCGTATATCGTCGCGGAGCGCTTTATATGATTCAGCCTATCGTTAGCTACTGCTACGTCATATATACGTCCTTGCATGCCTTTATTCAGGCTCAAAAAGTCGAAAGCCTGCAAAAGAAGGCCATTTATCGCACCCTCGCCTTTTTTGCGGTTCCCGCTCTGGTGGGCGGTACCTTCCAGGTTTTGTTTTCGGTACCGGGCCTTTGCGTCGGTATAACGCTGAGCATCCTGCTGCTCTATATCGTCTATCAGGAGCAACTGATCTCTACTGACCCGTTGACTGGCCTCAACAATCGCAACCGTTTTGAGACCTATATGCTGTCGCTCTTCTCAAATGTGGATCAGGCCGAAGATGTGTATCTGCTCATGATGGACGCCGACGGCTTTAAGCAGATTAACGATCGCTATGGGCATGTGGAGGGCGACCACGCTCTTCAGGTCATATCCGCTGCGCTCAAAGAAGTCTGCTCGGCGTCTGGTGGCTTTATCGCACGCTATGGTGGCGATGAGTTCGTGGTGCTCCAAAAGGCAGCGGCGGAACAGGACATCATAGACCTGTGTTCGGCGATTGACGACGAGCTCGCTCGTGCCGAGGTGCCGTATGCATTGCGGATGTCTATCGGTTACGCGCGGGTCGGCGATAGTGTCGATACTTGGCAAGACTTACTTCGCGCTGCCGATGCGGAGCTCTATCGCGTCAAGGGCGAGAAGAAGAAAGCCGGCGTTCAGGTACGCTAGAAAAATAGGGGCGCACGACCGTATTGATGGTCGTGCGCCCCTTTTGCGTTGGCGGGATTAGTAGCGGCTGTCGAAGATGTGCCTCGTCTTTTTCTCGGAACGAGGCAGTTCGCTAGGCCTTTTTGGGCTTATTTACGATGATGATGCCGCCGCAAACCAACAGCAGGGCAACGATGACAGTAGCGGGGCTCGTGCCGGCGCCCTCGCCGAGCAGCAGCGCGCTCAGCAAAACGCCAAAGACCGGGTTCATAAACCCAAAGACCGAGACGCGGCTGACGGGGTTGACGGCAAGCAGGCGCGACCACAGCGAGTAGGCGACCGCGGAGATAAGCGCCATGTAGATGATGAGCGCGATGGCGGGGACAATCGCTGTGGGGGAGAGCGCGCCACCCATCAAAAAGCCGATGGCGGTGAGGATCAGGCCGCCGACCAAGAACTGCCACCCGGCAAGCAAGACACCGTCGTGCTCGCGCGAGAAGATACCGATCAGGCAGGTCGAAAGAGCACCCGCGACAGTGGAGGCTAGGATAAAGCCCTCGCCATCGAGCCTGAAGCCAAAGGTGCCATCTGCGCCCGAAAGGTTGACGAGCGCGACGCCGGCAAAGCCCAGTACGCAGCCGAGCACTTTGGCCGCATCGAGCTTTTCGGTGCGAAACGCCAGGGCGGCAAAGAGGATGGCTAGGAAGTTGGCGCTGGCCTCGATGACGGAGCTCGACATGGCGCTGGCGCGCGAGAGGCCCAGATAGAAAAAGAAGTACTGACCGATGGTCTGAAAGAGCGACAAGATAAAGATGGGCTTGATATCGCGTGCCTGTGGGACGAGCGGGCGGCGCTGGGCCGCACTCATACCGGCGATAACCAGGATACCGGCAAGCGTGAAGCGCAAACCTGCAAAGAGCAGTTGCGAGGCGCTATCGTGCGCCGGGATACCAAAGAGTGCGTAGCCGATTTTGATGCAGGGAAAGGCCGATCCCCAGAGTGCACAGCAAACAAGACAGCCCAGGATAAGTCCGGGCAGGGTGGCGAGATACGGCTTGCGGCTTTCCATGATGTCCTTCCTATATGTGCGAAGCAAAAAAGAACCCGCCACCGGGTGTGCCGGTGGCGGGTGTTGTTACCCGAGGGGATTGTACCCGATGGGAAAGCTTTAAGCGAAGTAGGCTACGCCGCTCTCAAAGATCGGCATGAACTTGTCGCCGGGGACATGCTCGGGCACGTTGCGGTACAGGTTGTCGCCGCGGCGCTCGGCATGGCCCATCTTGCCCAGGACACGGCCGTCGGGGCTCGTGATGCCCTCGATGGCGAGTGCGGAGCCGTTGGGGTTGACGGAAAGATCCATGCTGGGCTTGGCGTCCTCGCCCACGTACTGCGTGGCGACCTGGCCGTCGGCGATCAGCTGGGCGAGTACCTCGTCGTTGGCGACAAAGCGGCCCTCGCCGTGGCTGATGGCGACGGTGTAGGGGTCGTCCAGGCTACACTGCGACAGCCACGGGGACAAGTTGGACGAGATGCGGGTGCGCACCAGACGGCTCTGGTGGCGACCGATGGTGTTGAACGTCAACGTGGGCGCATCGGGCGTGGCGTCGACGATGTCGCCGTAGGGCACCAAACCGAGCTTGATCAGGGCCTGGAAGCCGTTGCAGATGCCCAGCATCAGGCCATCGCGGGCCTTGAGCAGGTCGCGGACTGCCTCGGTGACCTCGGGAGCGCGGAAGAACGCCGTGATGAACTTGGCGGAGCCGTCAGGCTCGTCGCCGCCCGAGAAGCCGCCGGGGATCATGACGATCTGGCTTGCGCGGATGCGGCGGGCAAGCTCGTGGGTGCTCTCGGCGACGGCCTCGGGCGTGAGGTTGTTGATCACGAAGGTGTCGGCTTGGGCGCCGGCGGCGCGGAAGGCGCGGGCGCTATCGTACTCGCAGTTGTTGCCGGGGAACACGGGGATAACCACGCGCGGGCGGGCAATCTTGGCGCCGCCGTACACGTGGATGTCCTTGGCGCGGAAGTCGATGGTCTCGACCTCGGGGGTCTCGTCGGCGCTGCGGTAGGCAAAGACGCCCTCGATGCCGCTCTCCCAGGCCTCCTGGAGCTCGGAGAGCTCGATGACTTCGGAGCCGGTGTCGATGACATAGCCCTCGACGGTGGTGCCCAGGGGCTCGACGACAACGCCGTCGGCGACCTCGGGCAGCTCGGCATCCTCGGCGAGCTCGACGATAAAGCTGCCGTAGAGCGGGGTGAAGAGGCTCTCCACGTCCACATCCTCGGCAAGCTCGATACCGATCTGGTTACCGACGCACATCTTAAAGAGGCTCTCGGCGCCGCAGCCGTAGCCGGGCGTGGAGATGGCCAGGGCGTTGCCGGTAGCAGTGAGCGCCTCGACGGCGTCAAACGCGGCGAGCAGCTGCTGAGCATCGGGGCGGTAGTCCTCGCCATAGGTGGCGGGGGCGATGCGGACGACGCGGTGCGTGAGGCCCTTGAACTCGGGCGAGACGGCGCGGGCGGCCTTGCCCACGGCGACGGCGAAGCTGATCAGGGTCGGCGGAACGTTGAGCTCGCCGGCCTCGTCCTCAAACGAACCGCTCATGGAGTCCTTGCCGCCGATGGCGCCGGCACCCAGGTCGACCTGGGCCATAAGGGCACCCAGGACGGCAGCCATGGGCTTGCCCCAGCGCTCGGCCTCGGTGCGCAGGCGCTCGAAGTACTCCTGGAAGGAGAGGTAGGCGCGCTTGTGCTCAAAGCCGGCGGCAACGAGCTTGGCGATGGACTCGACCACGGACAGGTAAGCGCCCGCAAACTGGTCGGCCTCCATCAGATAGGGGTTGAAGCCCCATGCCATGGCACTCGCCGTGGTGGTCTCGCCGTCTACGGGGAACTTGGCGACCATGGCCGAGCTTGGGGTGAGCTGCGTCTTGCCGCCAAAGGGCATGAGCACGGTCGCGGCGCCGATGGTGGAGTCGAAGCGCTCGGAAAGGCCCTTGTTGGAAGCGACGTTGAGGTCGGTGACGAGCGAGGTCATGCGCTCGGCGAGCGTGGCACCGGCCCAGCTGGGCTGCCACACACTGCGGGCGCAGACGTGGGCGACCTGGTGCTTGGGCGCACCGTTGGAGTTGAGGAACTCGCGGGACAGATCGACGATGGCGACGCCGTTCCAGGCCATGCGCATGCGCGGCTCGGCGGTAACCTCGGCGATAACGGTCGCCTCCAGGTTCTCCTCGGCGGCGTAGCCCATGAACTCCTCGACGTCACCGTCGGCGACGGCGCAGGCCATGCGCTCCTGGGATTCAGAGATGGCGAGCTCGGTGCCGTCAAGACCGTCGTACTTCTTGGTCACGGTATCAAGGTCGACATACAGGCCGTCGGCAAGCTCGCCTACGGCGACCGAGACGCCGCCTGCGCCAAAGTCGTTGCAGCGCTTGATCAGACGGCAGGCATCGCCGCGGCGGAACAGACGCTGCAGCTTGCGCTCGACCGGGGCGTTGCCCTTCTGGACCTCGGCGCCCGATGTCTCGATGGACTCGGTGTTCTGGGTCTTGGAGGAGCCGGTGGCGCCACCGATGCCGTCACGGCCGGTGCGGCCGCCCAACAGGATGATCTTGTCGGTGGGGGCGGGGCACTCGCGACGCACGTGGTTTGCCGGGGTAGCGCCCACGACGGCGCCGACCTCCATGCGCTTGGCGACGTAGCCGGGGTGATAGAGTTCGTTGACCTGACCGGTGGCAAGGCCGATCTGGTTGCCGTAGCTGGAGTAGCCGGCGGCGGCAGTGGTCACGAGCTTGCGCTGCGGCAGCTTGCCCTCGAGCGTCTCGGAAACCGGGACGGTGGGGTCACCGGCGCCGGTGACACGCATGGCCTGGTACACGTAGCTGCGGCCCGAGAGCGGGTCGCGGATGGCGCCGCCCACGCAGGTGGCGGCACCGCCGAAGGGCTCGATCTCGGTCGGGTGGTTGTGGGTCTCGTTCTTAAACAGGAACAGCCAGTCCTGGTCCTCGCCGTCGACATCGACCTTCACCTTGACGGTGCAGGCGTTGATCTCCTCGGACTCGTCGACATCGGTCATGACGCCGGTCTTCTTAAGGTACTTGGCGCCGATGGTGCCCATGTCCATGAGGCAGACGGGCTTGGCGTCGCGGCCGAGTTCGTGGCGCATCTCCATGTAGCGGTCGAAGGCTTGCTGCACCACGGCGTCGTCGATCGTCACGTCGTCCAGGACGGTGCCGAAGGTGGTGTGGCGGCAGTGGTCGGACCAGTAGGTGTCGATCACGCGGATCTCGGTGATGGTGGGGTCGCGGTCCTCATCGCGGAAGTACTGCTGGCAGAAGGCGATGTCTGCCTCGTCCATGGCAAGGCCGCGATCGGCGATAAAGGCGGCAAGGCCGGCCTCGTCGAGCTCGCGGAAGCCGTCGAGCACCTCGACGGGCTGGGGCTCGGGGGTCTCCATGTACAGCGTCTCGGGCAGGTCGAGCGAGGCGATGCGAGCCTCGACGGGGTTCACCACGTAGTGCTTGATGGCATCGATGGCGGCCTCGTCCAGAGCGCCCGAGATCATATAGACCTTGGCGGAGCGCACGGCGGGGCGCTCACCCTGGCTGATGAGCTGCACGCACTCGCTGGCGGAGTCGGCGCGCTGGTCAAACTGGCCAGGCAGGAACTCGACGGCAAAGACTGCGCCATCGCTTGCGGGGAGTTCGTCGTAGGTCACATCGACCTGGGGCTCGCTAAAGACGGTCGGCACGCAGGAGCGGAAAAGCTCCTCGTCGATGCCCTCGACGTCGTAGCGGTTGATGATCCTCAGGGCCTCGATGCCCTTGATGCCGAGAATTTCGGTCAGCTCGCCCTTGAGCTGCTGAGCCTCGACGTCGAACCCGGGTTTCTTCTCCACGTAGATACGAGAGACCATTGGTTCCTGCCTTCCTGATCGGTTGGGCGTACGGTACGGTATGCGGCAGCGGTCGGTTTGCGGGGTCTGCCCTGCGGTCGCCTTGAGCCACATGTTTGTAAACCTCACTATGATACGACAGCTCGCGGCGCGTTGAGGACGGCGAGGGTGCTACAGTGAAGCGCAAACAAGAGAAAGGCATCACATGGCATTCGTTTCGCTCGCCATCATCGCACTCGTGGCCTTTGCGAGTCCTTTTATCGCCTCGGCGATTCCCGGAAAACCCGTTCCCGAGACGGTCTTTTTGCTCGTGCTCGGCGCGGTGCTGGGACCCCATATGCTCGGCGTCATCCATGTAGATGCTGAGGTCTCGCTTGTGTCCGAGCTGGGCCTGGCCTTTTTGTTCCTGCTTGCCGGCTTTGAGATCGACCCCAAGAGCATCACGGGCGTCGAGGGGCGCTACGGCTTGGCGACGTGGGTCGTCACGTTTGGTATCGCCTGGCTTGCCGTGCGCTTTACCCCGTGGTTCTCAGTCAGTCATTTCGACGGTATCGCCGTGACGCTTGCCCTCACTTCGACGGCGCTCGGTACGCTCGTGCCCATTATGCGTGAGCGCTCGCTCACCGGCACGCGCGTGGGCGACTCGATTCTCGCGTATGGCACTTGGGGCGAGCTCGGTCCCGTGCTCGCCATGTCGGTGCTGTTGTCTGCCCGCACTGGCATCCAAACGCTCGTTATCCTTGGCTTGTTTGCGGTGGTTTGCGTGTTGCTGGCCGTGGTCCCGAGCCGCTCCAAGCGCGTCGGCAGCCGCTTCTTTGCGTTTGTTGAGGAGCGCGCCGATACCACGTCGCAGACCTTCGTGCGCCTGACGGTGCTCATCCTGGTCACGCTCGTGGCATTCTCGGCTGTCTTTGATCTCGACATCGTGTTGGGTTCTTTTGCCGCCGGCTTTGTCCTGCGCTATATCATCCCCGAGGGCAACCATACGCTCGAGACCAAGCTCGACGGCCTGGCCTACGGCTTTTTGATTCCGGTGTTCTTTACCGTATCGGGTGCAAAGATCGATCTGACGGCCGTGGCGTCGCGCCCGGGCTTGCTCGCGGGTTTTATCGTGGCGTTGCTGATTATTCGTGCCGTGCCCATTCTCATCTCTATGGGCATTTGTCCCGCGACGCGCGATGTGTCGGCGTATGGTCGCATTACCGTGGCTCTGTACTGCACCACGGCCCTGCCGATCATCGTTGCCGTGACGAGCGTTGCCGTCAACGCGGGCGCGCTGTCACAAGATATTGCGTCGGTCATGGTTGCCGCCGGTGCCATTACGGTGTTCTTGATGCCATTGCTCGCGCAGCTCTTTTACCGCGTGGTCGACGCCGCGCCGGTCGCCGCCGTGACAGAGGTTGCCGAGCATCCATCCGATGCGTTCGACATCCTGCGTGCCCATCACGATTTGGCGAGCCTGCTCGCACGCGAGCACGAGCTGCTGACCTCGCATGGTCACGGTCGCGTATTCGAGGGCCTGCCTACGCTCGATACGATTGCCGAGCGTCTTTCCGCCGAGGCGGCGAGCGGCCACATCGATGCCCGCATCGTGGACGCTGCGCACCTGCTTGCCGATAAGACCTATGGAGACGAGGTCGACCCGTCCGAGCTGACTCCGCGCGAGCGTCGCCGCCTGGAGCGCGCCAAGCTCGCCGTGCGCGAATACCGCCGCCGCATGTTGGAGCTCTATGCGCGCGATGAAGCCCAGGACGACGACGGCAAATAACGAGATGCTTCCCTAGGGGAAGGCGCGTCCTGCTTTGAAGGCTCGGAACGGGATGCGGTTTCCGAAACGGGGGCCGTTGGGAAGCTGTGTCCCGGAATGGGCGCTCAGAGTGGGATGCAGTTTCCGCGAGAGACCCGTTGCGGAAACGGTATCCCAGAATCGGCGTTCAAAACGGGGCGCTCTTTCCGAAACATGGCCCTGAGGGAAGCTGCGTCCCGGTCTGAGTCGGAATTCCGGGACACAGCTTCCCTTTCAAACAGAAGAAGGCGCGCTGCCTGCAGTTGATGCAGACGGCGCGCCTTCTTTGTTGGACTATGTTGAGGCTGGGAGCTGAGGCTTGTGGTCCCTTAAGAGCGGGCGGCTCCGTCGACGGGGAGCACGGCGCCCGTGACATAGGAGGACATGTCGCTCGCTAGGAAAACGAAGGCGTTGGCGACGTCCTCGGGCTCACCCATGCGGCCGAGAGGGATAGTGGCGATGATGGGTTTGATGACCTCTTCGGGCAGGTTGGCGACCATGTCAGTCTTAGTCACGCCAGGGGCAACGGCGTTGACGCGAATGCCCATAGGGGCGAGCTCGCGCGAGAGTGACTGGACCATACCGTTGACGGCAAACTTGGACGTGGGGTAACCGACGCCGGAGGGCTGGCCGTACTTGGCGACCATCGAGCTTGTGGTAGTGATGGTGCCGCCGTGGCCGGCCTCGGTCATGATCTTGGCGGCAGCCTGGTGGCCATTAAAGACGGCGACGACGTTAAGGTCCATGACCTTTGCGAACTCCTCGGCCGTGTAGTCCAAGAGGGGTGAACGCTGGGAGATACCGGCATTGTTGACGACCGTGTCCAAGCCGCCCATGTCGGATGCAGCCTGGGTAAAGGCCTCGGTCACGGCTTCGAGTGAGGTGAGGTCGCAGGAGCGGCCCCAGACCTTGGCGTCGGGATAGGCGGCTGTCAGCTTCTCAACGGCCGCATCGGCGGTCTCTTGACGCGAGCCAAAGACAGTGACGGAGGCGCCCTCCTCGATAAAACGGCAGGCGATGGCATAGCCGATACCGCGCGTGCCTCCGGTGATGATTGCTTTCTTGCCCTCGAGCAACATGGTATTTCCTCTCATCGCGGGCGGACATTCGCAGCACAGCGTAGCCGTAACCGGAATCGGCCGTGTTTGCATATCGGTGAACGGTAGCCCGCGTTACCGATGAGCGGCTCGCGCAAATGTGCCCTGTCGTTGTGCTTAGGGCAGGAGACAAAAAGGCTCCCATCCCACATCGGACGGGAGCCCTTCGAGCAAATGCGTTGTGGGGTGTAAACCGAACTAGTTCGCCATGACGCCTTCGGTCCAAGCCTCAACGTCCTCGATGCGCAGGACGTTGGCGACCTCGGCTACGCAGTCGACGCTGGCAAGCTCGGCGGTGGCAGCCTGGACGTCCTTCTCGAGCGCGCGGTGCGTCAGGAAGATGACCGAGCAAGTATCGCTGGCGCCCGACTTGCCGTCCTCGACCTGGTTGATGAGCGAGATCGAGATGTTGTGCTTGGCAAAGATGTCGACCGTCTCGGACAGGGCACCCACGCGGTCGGCGACCTTCAGGCGCACATAGTACTTAGTCTGGAGCTCGTCCATGGGCTTAAAGGCGAGGTTGTGACCATAGGGCTCAATCTCGGGCAGCGGAGCCACGCCGCGGCTGATCTGCTCGGAGAGCGACAGGATATCGCCCACGACGGCGCTCGCGGTGGGGAAGGAGCCTGCGCCGGCACCGTAGAACATGGTTTCGCCCACGGCGTCACCCACCACGTAGACGGCGTTCATGGCGCCGTTGACCTTGGCGAGCATATGGTCTGCCGGGATGAGCGTGGGATGCACGCGGACGTCGACGCCGGCGTCGGTGTTGCGTGCGATCCCCAGCAGCTTGATGGTGTAGCCGAGCTCGCGGGCCTGGGCAATGTCCTCGGCGCCGATGGTACGGATACCCTGCTGGTAGACATCGTCGGTGGTCACGCGGGTGCCAAAGCCGATGGAAGCGAGGATTGCCGTCTTGCTGGCGGCGTCGAAGCCGTCGACGTCGGCGGACGGGTCGGCCTCGGCATAGCCCTTTGCCTGGGCGTCGGCGAGCACGTCAGCGTAATCGGCGCCCTCGGCGTCCATGCGCGACAGGATGTAGTTGGTGGTGCCGTTGAGAATGCCAGCGATGGTCAGGATCGTGTTGCCCACCAGGTCGTGCTCGAGCGTGCTCACGATGGGGATGCCACCGCCGCAGCTGGCCTCGCACTTAATCTGCACGCCGCACGCGCGCGCCTTCTCGGCGAGCGTCTCGACATGACGGCCCAGCAGGGCCTTGTTGGCAGAGACGACATGCTTGCCGTTCTCGAAGGCAGTGGTGAAGATCTCGGTTGCGGGGTGCTCGCCGCCGATGAGCTCGACGACGATGTCGACGGCGGGGTCGGTGACGACATCGTGCCAGTCGCTCGTAAAGGCCTCACGCTCAATACCGGCTGCCTCGGCCTGCTCCCAAGCAAGCGCGCAGGCGCGGGTCAGCTTAAGGTCGATGCCGTAGGCTGCCAGGTACTCATCGTGGTGGCTCTTGATCAGACGGGCCACGCCGCCGCCGACGGTTCCCAGACCGATGAGGCCGACGTTCACGGTGCGCAGGGGTTCGCTCATAGATAGCTCCTTCGTGCATCTTATGGATGGATTAACCGCTTAAAGGTTGAGTGCATTCTAGCGTGAACCGAGGGCGCGTGCTCGCCAGGCAACAGGAGTCGCACAAAACGGCACCCCCGAAACGCTGCGGAAACATTGGAAACATGCTCGCTACAAACGGAACTCCGTAACAAACTGTCAACGTTTGCACCATAAGGTTTGCCCTGTACCGCAAGACGGCCGCACCGCGGCCAGCGAAAAGGGGGACACCATGTTTAGCATCAACAACGTACTTAACCGCAGGAGTTTCTTGGCTGGCGCCGCGGCGTTCGGTAGCACCGCGGCACTCGCTGGTTGCTCGTCGGGTGGCTCGGACGGCGGCTCCGCCGATGACGGCAAGACCTTCAAGATCGGTGTCATCGGCCCTCTGACCGGCGCCGCGGCAACCTATGGCGTTTCGGCCGAGAAGGGTGCCAAGCTCGCTGCCAAGGATTTTTCGACCAAGGACCTCAAACTCTCGCTTAAGTCTGAGGACGACGTCGCTGACGGCGAGAAGGCCATCAACGCCTTCAATACCTTGTGCGACTGGGGCATGCAGGCGCTCGTCGGCCCCGTCACCACCGGTGCCGCCGTCGCTGTCTCGGGCGAGATCGCCGACGATATGCTCATGGTCACGCCTTCGGCCTCGTCGCTCGACGTTACCAAGGATAAGACCACGGTTTTCCAGGTTTGCTTCACCGATCCCACCATGGGCGCCAGCGCCGCAAAGTTCTTGGCCGAGAAGTACGCGGATGCCAAGATCGCCCTGTTCTACAACTCCGGCGATACGTACAGCTCGGGTGTTGCCGATGCCTTTGCCGAGCAGGCCAAGGAGTCCAAACTTGATATCGTCGATACCGAGACCTTTAAGGACGATTCCTCCACGAGCTTTACCAACCAGCTCACCAAGGCCAAGGAGGCCGGCGCCACGCTCATCTTTGCGCCGATCTACTACACGCCGGCGTCCGTTTTGCTCAAGAACGCCAAGGACATGGGCTACGACATGACGCTCATGGGTACCGACGGCATGGACGGCCTACTCTCTGTGGAAGGCTTCGATACCTCTCTTGCCGAGGGCGTACTGCTCATGACCCCGTTTTCGGCTGACGATGAGAAGAATGCCGACTTCGTCAAAGCCTATAAGGATGCCTACGACGAGACACCCAACCAGTTTGCCGCCGACGCCTACGATTGCGTCCACGCCATTGTCGAGGCCATCGACAAGGCGGGGATTGACATTACGGCCGACGGTGCCGACATTGCCGGCGACCTTGCCAAGGCCATGCGCAAGATCAAGATCGAGGGCCCGACAGGCGAGCTGACGTGGAATGACGAGGGCCAGGTCGAAA
The DNA here is from genome assembly GCA_037320555.1 of Collinsella sp. Lineage (GTDB taxonomy): Bacteria > Actinomycetota > Coriobacteriia > Coriobacteriales > Coriobacteriaceae > Collinsella. The sequence continues at coordinate 64,303 of JAYBVN010000039.1, forward strand.
AGCCCGCTACGGCCTATGTGATCCAGGACGGCAAGTACATCGCCGCCTAAGTGCGCATAAAGCGCGACCGGTGAGGCCGTTTTATTCAGGGAAGGGACGCCTGTAACAGAACGGAAACATTACTTTCACACAATAAAGTGGCCTTACTGCATAAAGTAATAGAAATACGCAGAATTATGGATAAATGAACAAATCCAAAGAAAAGTTGAAATAATCGCCACTTTCCTTAACTAAAGCGTCTAGTATTTTGCGAACGCCGAACACGGCGAAGGATGGCCTGTCGGGTAACCGAAACCCGACGAGATTTGAGAGGAGAGCCGCATGTCGAGCCTCACCGGTAAGTCATTGAACCCTGTTATGAATCGCAGGAGCGTTATCGCGAGCGCAGCAGGTCTGGGGGCGATGTCCATTCTAGCTGGCTGCTCCTCCAACGGCGGCGATAGCGGTTCCGCTTCGAGCGACGCTTCGTTTAAGATCGGCACCATCGGCCCGCTGACCGGTGCCAACGCGTCCTACGGCAAGTCCGTTACCCAGGGTGTCGAGCTTGGCTGCAAGGATTTCTCGACCAAGGAGCTGCCGCTTGCCAGCAAGGCCGAGGATGACCAGGCCGACGGCGAGAAGGCCGTCAACGCCTTCAACACCCTGCTCGACTGGGGCATGCAGGCCCTCGTCGGCCCGACCACCACGGGTGCGTCGGTTGCCGTTGCCGCCGAGTGCGGTAACGACCCCAAGACGTTCATGATCACCCCGTCCGCGTCCTCCGAGGACGTCACCGACGGCAAGGATTGCGTCTTCCAGGTTTGCTTCACCGACCCCAACCAGGGTGTCAACGCTGCCAAGTTCCTGGCGCAGAAGTATGCGGACGAGAAGTTCGTGCTGTTCTATAACTCCGGCGACGCATATTCTTCGGGCATCGCAGATTCCTTTAAGGCCCAGGCCGCTGAGTCCAAGCTCGAGATTGTTGACGAGGAGACCTTTAAGGACGACTCCGCCACGAGCTTTACCAACCAGCTGACCAAGGCCAAGCAGGCCGGCGCCACCATGATCTTTGCGCCGATCTACTACACGCCGGCGTCCGTCCTGCTCAAGAACGCCAAGGACATGGGCTACGACGTCAAGATGATGGGCTGCGACGGCATGGACGGCATCCTGGGCGTTGAGGGCTTCGATACCTCTCTTGCCGAGGGTCTGCTGCTCATGACCCCGTTCTCTGCCGACGACGAGAAGAACGCCGACTTCGTCAACGCTTACAAGGACAAGTACGGCGATACCCCCGACCAGTTTGCCGCCGACGCCTACGACGGCGTGCACGCGGTGGCCGAGGCCCTCAAGGAGGCCGGTCTTGGTGTCGACGCCGATCCGACCGAGGCCGCCGAGAAGCTGTCCAAGGCTATGCTCAAGATTACCGTTGACGGTCTGACCGGCAAGCTCACCTGGAACGATAAGGGCCAGGTCCAGAAGGAGCCCACGGCGTACGTCATCACCGACGGCAAGTACGTACAGGCCTAATTGGCCGCCTTACATAGAGCGGTTTTGATCCCAAGCAGGGGAGGTTTTGGCCTTCCCTGCTTGCTTGGTATCTAGGGACGATGTAACGTCCCTGTTTCATACATCAACTGGAAACCTATTCGAAAGGGGGATGTGGAACATGACGGTCTTTATCCAATACCTGGTCAACGGCCTGTCCATGGGCAGCGTCTACGCCATCATCGCGTTGGGCTACACCATGGTCTACGGTATCGCCAAGATGCTGAACTTCGCTCACGGCGACGTTATCATGGTCGGTGCCTATGTCTCGTTCTGCGCCACGTCGTATCTCGGCCTCCCGGGCTGGGCATCTGTAGTTCTCTCTTGTGTGGTCTGTACCGTTCTCGGTGTTCTCATCGAGGGTCTGGCATACAAGCCGCTGCGTCAGGCGGGCCCGCTGGCCGTTCTGATCACGGCTATCGGCGTGTCTTACTTCCTGCAGAACGCCGCGCAGCTTCTGTGGGGCGCCACGCCCAAGAACTTCACTTCGCTCGTCACCTTCCAGGTGCCGGAGTTCTTGGCCAAGTTCAACGTAAGCGCCGTCTCGCTCGTCACCATCGTCGCCTGCCTGGTTATCATGGCCGGCCTGATGTTCTTTACAGGTAAGACCAAGATGGGTAAGGCCATGCGTGCCGTGTCCGAGGACAAGGCCGCCGCTCAGCTCATGGGCATCAACGTCAACCGCACCATCTCGATGACGTTTGCCATCGGCTCTGCCCTTGCCGCCATCGCCGGCGTGCTCCTGTGCTCCTACTCGCCGGTGCTGCAGCCCACGACGGGTGCCATGCCTGGCATCAAGGCCTTCGACGCCGCCGTCTTCGGTGGCATCGGCTCCATCCCCGGCGCCTTTGTCGGCGGCATTCTCATCGGCATCATCGAGGCGATGGCGCAGGCTTACATTTCCACGAGCCTTGCCAACTCCATCGTCTTTGGTGTTTTGATCATCGTCCTGCTCGTCAAGCCTGCCGGCCTCTTGGGCAAGTACGTCCCCGAGAAGGTGTAGGTGAGCGTTATGAAGTTTCTTAAAGACAAGCAGACGCGTCACGACTTTGTCACGTACGCCATGTGCATCGTGGCCTTCGCCATCGTGTTCTTTATGCAGTCTAACCACATGATTCCGCGCATGATCGCCGGTCAGCTGGTTCCCATCACGGCCTATATCGTCATGGCCATTTCCCTCAACCTCGTCGTCGGCATCGCGGGCGACTTGTCGCTGGGCCACGCGGGCTTTATGAGCGTCGGTGCCTACACGGGCATCGTCACCGCCGTCGCGCTGGAGAGCGCCGTTCCGTCCGATCCGATGCGTCTGATCATCAGCATTGTGGTCGGCGCTATCGCCGCTGCCATCTTGGGCTTCTTGATTGGTATCCCGGTCCTGCGCCTGAGCGGCGACTATCTGGCCATCGTGACCCTGGCTTTTGGCGAGATCATCAAAGAGATCGTCACCTGCCTCATTGTGGGCGTCGACTCCCGCGGCCTGCACGTGATTTTTAACATCACGGGCAACTCTACGATCGACGACCTGCACCTGCTCGAGGACGGCACCGCCATCATCAAGGGCGCCCAGGGCGCCTCGGGCGTGTCGACGTACTCGACCTTCCTCGCCGGTGCTATCCTGGTCATGGTCGCACTCGTGATCGTGCTCAACCTGGTCCGCAGCCGTACCGGCCGTGCCATTATGGCCGTGCGCGATAACAAGATTGCAGCCGAGTCCGTAGGCATCTCCGTCACGGAGTACCGCATGATCGCCTTCGTGGTTTCCGCTGCCCTCGCCGGTGCTGCCGGAGCTCTCTTCGGCGGTAACTTCTCGCAGCTCTCCGCCACCAAGTTCGACTTCAACACGTCGATCCTCATTCTGGTGTTCGTGGTCCTGGGCGGCCTGGGCAACATGCGCGGCTCCGTTATCGCGGCGGCGTTGCTCACGGTGCTTCCCGAGCTGCTTCGTCAGTTCTCGGACTACCGCATGCTCATCTACGCCATCGTGCTGATCCTGGTCATGATTTTTACCAACAACCCGCAGCTCAAGGCGTTCTTCGGTCGCGTCAAGGACCGCTTTGCTTCCAAGAAGGAGGTGGCAGCCGATGCCCAGTAAATTTGAGTTCAAGAAGGGCAAGATGGTCCCGTATCCTTCTGGCGCCATCGTTCCCGATCGTGACCTGGGCGAGCGCCCTGCACTCGAGTGCATCCACCTGGGCATTGAGTTCGGTGGCCTTAAGGCAGTCGACGACTTTAGCCTGACTATCGGCAAGACCGAGATCGCCGGTCTGATCGGTCCCAACGGCGCCGGCAAGACCACGGTCTTCAACCTGCTCACCAAGGTGTACCAGCCCACGCATGGCACCATCCTGCTCGACGGCGAGGACACCTCGGGCAAGTCGGTCTACCAGGTCAACCGCATGGGTATTGCCCGTACCTTCCAGAACATTCGCCTATTCAACACCATGACGGTGGAGGATAACGTCAAGGTCGGCCTGCATAACCAGGAGCGTTACTCCGGCTTTGAGGGCGTGCTGCGCCTGCCGACGTATTGGAAGCACGAGAAGGCTGCTCACGAGCGCGCCATGGAGCTGCTGTCCATCTTTGATATGGAGCATCTGGCAAACGAGCAGGCCGGATCGCTGCCTTACGGCGCTCAGCGTCGTCTGGAGATCGTCCGCGCGCTTGCCACCAACCCCAAGCTACTGCTGCTCGACGAGCCTGCTGCCGGCATGAACCCGTCCGAGACCGCGGAGCTCATGGAGAACATCGTCAAGATTCGCGACACCTTTGGCATTGCTATCATGCTTATCGAGCATGATATGTCGCTCGTTATGAACATCTGCGAGGGCATCTGCGTGCTCAACTTTGGTAAGGTCATCGCCAAGGGCACGGCAGAGGAAATCCAGAACAACGACGCTGTTATTGAGGCGTATCTGGGCAAGCAGGATAAGGGGGAGAACTAAATGGCAGAGCCGATGCTTTCCGTCTACAACATCAACGTCTGGTACGGCGCCATCCACGCCATTAAGGACATCTCCTTTAACGTTAACGAGGGCGAGATCGTGGCCTTGATTGGCGCCAACGGTGCCGGCAAGTCCACAACGCTCAAGACCGTCTCGGGCCTGCTGCGTTCCAAGACCGGTTCCATCAAGTTTATGGGCGAGGACATTACTCATACGCCCGCTGATAAGCTGGTTGGTAAGGGCCTGGCTCAGGTTCCCGAGGGTCGTCGCGCCTTTTTGCAGATGACGGTCGAGGAGAACCTGGAGATGGGTGCCTATACACAGCCCAAGTCCACAATTGCTCCGGGCCTGGAGCGCGTCTACGAGCAGTTCCCGCGCCTGAAGGAACGTCGTCGCCAGGTCGCCGGCACCCTTTCGGGCGGCGAGCAGCAGATGCTCGTTATGGGGCGCGCCCTTATGAGTAACCCCAAACTGCTTATGCTCGACGAACCTTCCATGGGTCTGGCACCGATTCTGATCGAACAGATCTTCCAGATTGTCGAGGACCTGCACAAGGCCGGTACCACGGTGCTTCTGGTCGAGCAAAACGCGCAGATGGCGCTTTCCATCGCCACGCGCGGTTACGTGCTCGAGACTGGCAAGATCACCATGACCGGCACCGGTCAAGAGCTGCTGCACGACGATAACGTCCGCAAGGCCTATCTGGGTGGCTAGGAGGTTCCGCCGTTCTACCGAACGGCGGACCAGTCGACGCTGCGCGGGCACCAGAGCGACAACTTGTCATTCAAAGAGGGCGGCATGACCAGAAGGTCTATGCCGTCCTCTTTTCATGCCAATTTGTTCGCTCTGGTGCCCGCTCGCTGTCCGTCGTCTGCCTGCGGCGTTGGAGGTAGTCGTTGGGGACGTTTTCCTTCGTCCCCACCAAATCATTTTGCTCTGTCATGCGGGTTGGTTTTTAAAGTGCGACAATGCCGTGTGGAAATAGAAATGTCATCTGGGGGTCCATCTATGCTGTACGAGTTTTGTGCCGAGAACTTTGAGCGGGTGCCGGCGGCTATCGAGGCCGGTGCAAGGCGCATCGAGCTGTGCGATAACCTTGCCGTCGGTGGTACCACGCCCTCGGCCGGCGTTATCAGCGCTACGACCAACTATGCCCACGAACACGATGCACGGGTGATGTGCATGATCCGTCCGCGTGGCGGCGACTTTCACTACAACCAGGATGAGCTGCGCATGATGGAGATGGACTTGGGCCTTGCCGTGAGTGCGGGCGTTGACGGCTTGGTCTTTGGCTGCTGCAAACCCTGCGCTGGCGGATGGGCGCTCGACGAACTTACGCTTGGCGCCCTCGTGATGGCTGCGGGCTGCGCGACCGAGGAATGTAAGCGTGATCCCATCGACATCACCTTCCACATGTCATTTGACCAGCTCTCGCCCGAGGCTCAGCTCGATGCGATTGATACACTTGCCGACTGCGGCGTTACGCGCATCCTCACGCATGGCGGCGCTGCCGGTACGTCGATCGAGGATAATTTCGATTACCTGGCTCGTTTAATCGAGTATGCGGGCGATCGTTTGACCATCCTTCCCGGCGGCGGCATCACTACGGCAAATCGCGACGCGGTCGCGGCGGCACTGGGCGTCTCCGAGCTCCATGGCACCAAGATTGTGCCGCTGGAGGTATAACCCGTGGCGCTGGTATTTGACGTTCAGCAGGCGAACGGTAAGCCCGACGACAACCGTCGTCCCGGCACCGCGTGCCCCTTTTGCGATACAGAAGGGCTCACCGACATCATTCGCCGTGATGGCGATTGCATTTGGCTCGAGAATAAGTTCAAGACCCTGCGCGCCACCCGTCAAACCGTGCTGATCGAGTCTGCCAATCACGACGCCGACCTGGTGACCTATGAACCGGATGAGCTGCATCATGTGATGCGGTTTGCCCTGGGCTGCTGGCAGCAGATGATCGATTCCCAACAGTACTGCAGTGTGCTCATGTACAAGAACAAAGGCCCGCTTTCGGGCGGCAGCCTCGTCCATCCACATATGCAGATTGTGGGCTTGGAACAGGAGGACGGCTATGCGGCGCTGACCTCAGCCAACTTTGAAGGCATCAGTGTCTGGCAACAGGGGAGAATCTCGGTCGACATCTCAACCGAACCGATCATGGGGTTCTTTGAGATCAACGTTTCGGCCCCGCAGGGAATCGCCGCCAGCGATGACACGAGAGACCAAGCCGAGGCGGATCTCTTCGCCGACGCAATCCAGGTAGCTCTGCGCTATATCTTGCACGAGCACCATGGCGGTCGTGCAGAGTCGTACAACCTGTTCTTCTATCACATGAGCGGCCGGACCATTGCCAAGGCGCTTCCACGTTGGGTGGTTTCACCCTACTTTGTCGGGTATCGGCTGGCTCAGGTCAATGCTGAGACCACGCTCTATGTCGATGCGGAGCGACTCCGCGCACATCTGGAGGCGCTCACATCGTAAAGTGAGCGCCCGCACACTGCGGACGATTTAGCGCGCCATTGCATCGCGGCCGGCCTCGACGCGCTTGCGCTGGGCGGCGCGCTCCTCGCCGGTCAGACGCTCAAAGAAGTGCCCGATAAGCGAGGCGAGCACCTGCTGAAACAACGTTCCACACATGACGGGAAACACAACTTCGCCCGGAAAGTATTGCGTGGCGATGACGGCGCCCGAAGAGATATTGCGCATGCCGCAGGTAAAGCACATGGTGGTCGTTTCGCTATATGGCAGATGCAGCGCGCGGGCGACCAGAATGCCGACGACAAAGCCGCTGATAGCGAAGACCAAAATAAAGAGGGCGACTTCCAAGCGCACCGCGTTCATGTGCAGCACGTACTCGCTCATGGCGGTGGAGTTGGAGGCGATAACGCCCATCATCATGAACTTGCAGGCGGGCGAGAGCGCGGGGGAGAGTTTCTCGTGCCCCCAGCCGCGCGTGAGCTCGTTGATCACGATGCCGAGCACAGCGGGGATGGCGATCATAAAGGCCATGTTCTGCATCATGCTCGGCACGTCGATCGAGACGGTGGCGCCCAGCAGGAGCTTGAGCGTAAGCGGAATCGTCACAGGGGAGATGACCGAGGACGTCAGGATGATGGTGAGCGCGAGCGGGCCGTTGCCGCCGAACATGCTGATCCACATAAAAGCGGTGACTGCCACGGGCACACTGTATTCGAGCACGATTCCGCAGACAAGGTTGGGGTTGGAACCAAAGAACAACGATCCCATGGTATAGGCCGCGATGGGAATAAGCGCCGCCGAGACCAACAACGCCAGAATCAGGTGCAGCGGATGGTGGAACACCTCGGCTACCTGGTGAAAGGTGTTGCTGAGCGCACCTTGGAACGTCATAAAGGCAAACAAGGTGGGAACGATGGGCTTGAGAGCGCCGATCTGTTGAGGAAAGAGCACGCCGAGCGCCACGCAAATCGGAACGATGATTTGCATGTGCCCCGCGAGAAACTTGCCCAGTCCAACTCATTGCTTCATATGCTCTTGTGACTCCCTTTGCTCGTGAATCCGTTTTGACTGGATATGCTAGACGCTCACATGTGTCCGTGCGTCAGAAATGCTCGATTATTTCGAGGGTATTACCGGCATCGTTTACCGAAACCGCGGCGTGCTGCGGCGATTTGCGTCCGCGCCGCACGGTATAATAAATCCGTTCAACAGATCTGCCTGCCGAAGCGGGCATACACAGAGGACTCATCGCTATGAACCGTGAGAGGTATCGCGGCGACCTGCCCCTATCGGGGGTGGGTGCCTATGTCATCGCTTAAGACGACGCATCGCTGGGCGGTCGCTCAGCAAAACCCCGAGCTCGAAAAGGAGCTTTCGGCTGGTCTGGGCATTCCCGGGCTGGTGGCGCGCATTATGGTCGCGCACGGCATTGGCTCCATCAAAGAGGGCCAATTGTTTTTGACGCCTTCGCTCGATCGCGACTGGGCCGACCCACTCATTATCCCGGGCATGTCGGTCGTTGCCGACCGCGTCGAGCGTGCTATTCGCAACCACGAGCACATCGCGGTCTTTGGCGATTTTGACGTTGACGGTATTACGTCGACCTGCCTGTTGACCGAGGCGCTGCGCACGTTTGGCGCCGATGTCACGCCGTTTATTCCTCATCGCTTTGACGAGGGCTACGGTCTTTCGCGTGCGGCGCTCGACCGCGTTAACGAGCTCGCTCGCCCCCAGCTGATCGTGACCGTCGATAACGGTATTGCCGCCAAGGAAGAGGTTTCCTATCTGGAGAGCCTGGGGATCGATTTGGTGGTCACGGACCATCACGAGCCCTCCGACCAGGTGCCGCAGGGTGTGCCCCTGACCGACCCCAAGCTCGAAGACGAGGGCCCCTCGCGTGAGCTTGCCGGTGCTGGTGTGGCGCTCAAGCTGGTGCAAGTCCTGGGTGAGCGCCTGGGCAAGCCGTCGTATTGGCGTTCGCTAATCGAGGTCGCGGCGCTGGGCACCGTGTCCGACATGATGCCGCTCACGCCCGAGAACCGCGCGCTGGTTGCCGAGGGCATCCAGCAGATGCGCGTAACCGCTCGCCCCGGCTATATCGCGCTTGCCGCGCTCGCCAAGGCGGACCTTTCGAGCATTACGGCGGATGGCCTGTCATTCTCGCTCATTCCCCGCTTAAACGCTGCCGGTCGCATGGCTGATCCCAAGCTGGCGCTCGACCTGCTGCTTGCCCGCGATCCCATCGAAGCAAGCGCACTGGCGGCTGAGCTCGAGGAAATCAACCGCCAGCGCCGTGAGATCGAGGCGGAGCTCACGCGCGATGCCATGGCAAAGGTCGAGGAGACCTATGACGGCGGACGCGCGATCGTCGTGGGCGGCGAAGGCTGGCACGAGGGCGTCAAGGGCATCGTGGCGAGCCGTCTGACCAACCGCTACCACGTGCCGGCGCTGCTGTTCTCGATCGAGGACGGTATCGCGCGCGGCTCTGGTCGCTCGGTGGGCAAAGTTAACCTGTTTGACGCCATCGAACGCTGTTCCGACCTGATGATTCGTCGCGGCGGACATGCCGGTGCGGTGGGTGTGACCATCGAGGCATCCAAGCTCGATGAGTTCCGCCGTCGCCTTTCCGCCGTGTTGTCCGAGCTTCCCGCCGAGGACTTTGAGGACACCGACGAGGTTGCCGCCACGGTCGACCTTTCCGAATTGAATATCGAGACCATCGAGCAGATTTCCCGCCTTGAGCCGTTTGGCCAGGGTAATAAGGTGCCGCTGCTGGCTGCCGAGGGCGTGACGATGTGTGATCGCGCCGTGGTGGGTAAGACCGGCGAGCACATGCGCTTTGTGGCGACCGATGGCGCCGCGAGTGTGCCGGCTATTATGTTCCGCGTGCCGCAAATCGATAAGCTCATCAACTGCGATAGCGCTGTCGACTTGGTGTTCGAGGCCGTTGCCGAGCATTGGCAGGGTCGTGTGAAGCCCAAGCTCATGGTCAAGGATGTTCTGGTCCGCGATACCACGCTGCCCAGCGTCGACGATCCGGCATGCGAGCTTCGTCGTGGCGTGCAGCCGGCGGATTCCGGCCTGCGCTTGGAGTCGCGCAAGCGCGAGACGCTCGCCCAGCTTTCCTATACCGAGCTCACGCGCTCGCTTATCCATAGCTTTATCGGCTCGAACCAGCCACATCGCGCGCAGGTCGAGGCGCTCGATGCCCTGGCCGATCACCAAAGTGTTCTGGCCGTTATGGGAACGGGGCGCGGCAAGTCGCTCATCTTCCATGTGCATGCCGCGCGTGAGGCGGTGCTTCGCGGACGTTCGAGCATCTTTGTCTATCCGCTGCGTGCGCTCGTTGCCGACCAGGCCTATCACCTCTCGTCGACGATGGCAGCGCTCGGTATTGGTGTTGGCGTGCTGACCGGCGAGACCGTGGAGGCCGCACGCGATGATGTGTTCGCCGGCCTAGCTTCGGGCCGCACCGGTATCGTGCTCACGACGCCCGAGTTCCTATCTATCCACCGTGACCGCTTCGCACGTTCGGGCCGCATCGGCTTTGTCGTTATCGACGAGGCACACCACGCCGGCCTTGCCAAGGGCGGCGACCGCAGCGCCTATCTCGACATGCCCGATATCCTCAAAGCCCTGGGCGACCCGGTCGTTATGGCTGCGACGGCCACCGCGACGGCTCCGGTCGTGGCCGAGCTTGCCCGCATGCTGCCGATCACTCGCACGGTGGTCGACGAGACGGTGCGCGAGAACCTGCGGCTCGAGGACGACCGTGATCTTGCAAGTCGCGAGAACCGTCTGGTGTCGATTGTGGCGACGGGGGAAAAGACCGTCATCTACGTCAATTCGCGCGACCAGTCCATGGCGCTCGCCAAGACGTTGCGCAAGCGTGTGCCCGATTGCGCAACCCATATCGCGTTCTATAACGCGGGGCTTGCGCGTTCCGATCGCCGTCGCGTGGAGGAAGCATTCCGAGACGGAAGCCTCAGCTGCATCGTCTCGACATCTGCCTTTGGCGAGGGCGTCAACCTTCCCGATATCCGCCATGTCGTGCTCTACCACATGCCGTTTGGCGCCATCGAGTTCAACCAGATGAGCGGACGTGCCGGCCGCGATGGCCAGCCCGCCGTGATCCACCTGCTCTATTCGTCGCGCGACGCCCGCATTAACGAGCGCCTGCTCGACTGCTATGCGCCCGAGCGCGACGAGCTCGTCACGCTCTATCGCGCGCTGCAGACCATGTGGC
>JAYBVN010000040.1:0-7983 GCA_037320555.1 Collinsella sp.
GAACGGTCTCGGTCAAGGAGATTTCGGATGCGTTAGGTGTCTCGGATATGACGATCCGCCGTGATCTTGAGGAGCTTGCGAGCCTAGGCGAGATCGAGCGCGTGCACGGCGGAGCCCGTAGTGCGCAAGGCCGTCCCCACGCTATGCTGCGCCATGAGTACTCGCACAGCGAAAAGCGCACCAAGCATGCCGAGGAAAAGCTGCAGATCGCGCGCCGCGCTGTGGAGCTCATCGAGGAGGGCTCGACCATTTTTTTGGGCACGGGCACTACGGTGGAGCAGATGGCCTCGATGCTGCCGGCGTTTCGCCTGCGCATTGTGACAAATTCGCTTTCGGTGTTTAACCTGCTCGAGGCGCGCGAAGACTGCGACCTGTGCCTCGTGGGCGGTATGTACCGTCGCCGCACCGCCGCTTTTGTGGGGCCAACGGCCGAGGATACTCTGCGTGCGTTGGGTATCGATGCGGCGTTTATCGGCGCCAACGGCATTCTGGATGGCGACGTGTCTACGTCTAATATGGATGAGGGTCGTATCCAGCAGCTCGCCTTTAGCAAGGCCGACTCGCGCTATCTGATCGCCGACTCCAGCAAGATCGGCAAGCGCGACTTCTACACCTTCTGCCGCTTGGACAGCCTGGACGCCGTGGTGTGCGAGCCGAGCATCGCCGCTGAGGACCGCGCCGCCATCGAGGAACATACGCGGGTCATCTGCTAGCTAACGCTATGGGATGCCCACAAGCGCTGCGGGAGGACTTTTGTCTCCTGTCATTGTGGGGAATCAGCGCGTCAGCGCTACGCGATATGACGCGCAAATGAGGACTCCACTATCAAATTGTCTCAATCTGTAACAGGTAGGGGCGAAATCACCAACCAGATGTTACAGATTGAGATTGAGAGGATTGCCCTGTGCATTTGTCTCAATCTGTAACAGCTAGGACCCAAAAACTCGACTAGGTGTTACAGATCGAGATTTTGTCTACCCAGCTGTTATCTTTGTCTTGATCTGTAACAATTAGACGGCCAAAAGCGAGTCAGATGTTACAGATCTAGATATTTCGAACCGGGTGCCCCCGTTCATCTCAATCTGTAACAATTGGGGCCGAAAATCCCTGCTAGATGTTACAGATTGAGACAAACGGCCTGCTCGGGCCCACCAAAACAAAAAAGGCCGCATGCGAACCCGTGGGGGATTCGCATGCGGCCGACAGGGGATACGCGGCTGAAGTTAGGCCATGAGCAGGCCGGTCTCCGAGACGTTCTTGTACCAGTACGCGCTCGCCTTGGGATAGCGCTTCTGGGTCTCAAAGTCGATGTAGAACAGGCCGTAGCGCTTGTTGTAGCCGTTGGTCCAGGAGAACTGGTCCTGCAGCGACCACACAAAGTAACCGTCGACGTTTACGCCGCCGTCGATTGCCTTGAGGATCCATGCGAGATGCTGACGCATGTAGTCGATGCGAGGGGCGTCGTCGATAAAGCCGTCCTCGAAGTCGTCCTTATAGCCCATGCCGTTCTCGGTGATGTAGATCTTCTTGTAGTTGGGGTAATCGTTCTTAATGCGGAGCAGCAGGTCGTAGAGGCCCTCGGGATAGATGATCCAGTCCCAATCGGTGGTGGGTACGCCTTCACGCACGCATGACTCGCCCACGCCCTTGAGGAACCAGCGCGAGGAGCCCTTGTCGCCGGTGCCATTGTGGTTGATGTCGTTTTCGCCCTCGGCGGCACGCAGGAACTGGCACTTGTAGGTGTTGACGCCCAGGCAATCGTTGTAGGGGAGCGCGGCGGTCAGCGCGGCGATGTCCTCGTCGCGGACGTCGAGCTCGCCGCCGGCGATATGGGCCAGCTTGGTCGCAGCCTCCATGGTGTCGGCTGCATAGTGGCCGCGGAAAGTGGCGTCGAGCACCCAGCGGTTGTTGATGACGTCGGCCATGCGGGCGGCCTCGCAGTCGGCAGCGCTGTTGGGATCGAGGGGATACTTGGGCTCCAGGTTCTGGACAATGCCGATCTCGCCCTCAAAGCCGCCCTCATGGAAGGCGACGACAGCCTTGGCGTGGGCCACCATCATGTTGTGCATGAGCTGGAAGGCCTTGTCCAGGCGATACTTCTCGCCGTGCGGCCAGTTGCCGACGATAAAGCTGCCCTCGGCGGTCGCGGGAATCTCGTTAAAGGTGAACCAGTGCTTGACCTCGGTGAACTCGGCAAAACAGAACTTGGCGTACTCGACAAAGGCGTCGATCGTCGTGCGCGTCAGGAAGCCCTCGCCGCCGTTCTGGTAAAAGGCCTCGGGCGTATCGAAGTGATCGAGCGTGACATAGGGGGTAACGCCGGCTTTATTGCAGGTGGCGAAAAGCTCGTGATAGAAGGCGACACCCTCGGGGTTGATCTCGCCAGTGCCGTTGGGGAAGATACGGCTCCAAGCGATGGAGACACGGATACCGTTGATGCCGAAGCGCTGGCACAGGTCGATATCGACCGGGTACTTGTTGTAGAAATCGCTTGCGGGGTCGGGGGAGAAGCGACCCTGAGCAGCCAGGAAATCGTCCCAGGGCACTTTGCCCTTGCCGTGCGTGCGGGTCTCGCCCTCAACCTGGTAAGCGGCGGTGGCGCCGCCAAACACAAAGCCGTCGGGGAACTGCATGGGGTTGGTCATGAGTCATCCTTTCTGTGGGATACGAATAGGGAGAGGTGCCCGAACTGGGGATCCGGGCGCCAACAGAGGGAGGAACTAGTCGAGGTTCTCGCGGAGCCACTTGATGGCGCCAGCGGGGTCGCGAGTAAGGTCGATATATTCCTTGCCGCGGGGAGCGAGCAGCTTAATGCCCAGACGATCGGTGTCGGCCTTCATGTCGTTGTAGTAGCTACGAACCTGCGGGGCGAGCACGATGACGTCGTACTGATCCATGATGGCAGTGTGCTGACCATAAGCGCCTGCGGAGGAAGCGATGTTCTCTCCGGTCTGCGCAGCACCTTCCTTGATGGCGTTGGCAAGCATGGCAGAGGTGCCGGCGCCGGCGCACAGGACGAGGACCTTCAGGCCGTCGACATCCTTCTTGGCGGATGCATCGGCAGCGGGCTCGGGCTGATCGGCGACAGGCTCGCTGCCGGCGGCGGCAGCGGTCGTCTCGACGGAAGCGGCGGTCTGCTCGACAGCGGGCGCAGGGGCGTTGGCGGCGATGGAAGCGGCACCATCGGACTCAAGACCCAGCTCGGCGGCGCGCTCGGCCTCCTGGTCGCAGAGCAGCTTATCGTATGCCTTCAAGAACGGCAGGTAGATGATGGCGTCCAGCAAGATGATGATCGCGACAAATACCAGGGCGATAAGCTGGAAGTTCGTGGTGATGAAAATGCCGATGGGGGCGGGGGTGGCCCAAGGCACCACGAAGGAGAAGCCGTTCATGCCCACGTTATCGATAAAGAACTTGGCAACACTCACGTTGACGCAGCCGGCGGCAACAAAGGGGATGAGCATGTAGGGGTTAAGGATCATCGGCGCGCCAAAGAGCAGCGGTTCGTTGACGGCGAAGGCAACAGGAACGATCGAGGCCTTGCCGACGGCTTTGAGCTGCTTGGACTTCATAAAGAGAATCAGCAGAAGCGGCACGATGAACGTGGCGCCGGTGCCGCCGAACTCACCCACGAGCGACATGTTAAAGGTGAGGGAGTGGGCGGGGTGGCCGCCTGCCAGCAGAACCTGCAGGTTCTCGGCCTGGTTGGCAAGACGGATGGGGTCGATGCCCGGCTGGACGATCGAGGGGCCGTGGACGCCGATAAACCAGAAGAACGCGGTGGCTGCCTGGATAAGGATAAGGCCAGGATAGGTTTCTGCAGCGGTGAAGAGCGGGGAGAGCAGTTTGATAAGCAGCTCGGAGAACGGAACGCCCATGAGGTTGCGCACGACGACATCGATGATGCCGCAGATGATGACAGCACCGCCAAAGGGGATGATGTCGCGGAAGTTCTGAGCGATGGCGCCCGGGACCTCCTTGGGCAGCTTAATGGTCAGATCGCGCGAGACGCAGAATTTGTAGACCCACACGGTAATGAACGCGGCGATATAGGCCGAGAACAGACCGCGCGTACCCATGCTGGTGCAATCGAAGACCGAAAGCTCGGAGCCGTTGAACTTGGTGGTGAACTGCGTAACAGCGAGCAGCAGCATGCTGCACTGGGCAGCCACCATGGTGGAGCCGTCGTTGAGCACCTTGCCGGCGGGCATGCGACGGTTCATGGATGCCGTGAAGTTCTTGGCAGTGGTACCGGCGACCATGATGCCCATGACGCCCATGGTGAAGTTGTACAACTTGTTGCACCAGTCGATGAGCGGCTGGGGCAGCGTGATGCCAACTACGCCGGGAAGGGTGGCGATCAGCAGAAAGATCGAAGAGGTAAGGACGATGGGCATGCACCCAAGGAATCCGTCCTTGATGGCCTGGAGGTAGATGTTCCTTGAGATCTTCTCGAAGAACGGTTGATGCTTTTCGAGCATCTTTACGATGGCGTCCATAGAGCTCCTTTGCTGCTTGATGCGCGATGCACGTGGATGGAACTGGTCGTCGATGGATGGTCAGGACTGCCCGGAAACCTTCCTGTTTAAGGAAGGCATTGCGAAATGACAACGTTGTCATTTCGTTAATGACAACGTAAGACATTTTTGGAAGAGCAACAAGGATTTAGGGGTGAGTGGTCGATATTGTCCGGTAAACGGTTGATTTATCAGTCAGGCAGGTAGTGTATGCTAGAACGCAAAAAGCAAGCGATGCAAAACCGACTGGAGAAGCAGTGGCAACGATGGACAAGAAAAACGTCTCGATGAACGATGTGGCGATTGCCGCGGGTGTTTCTCTCAAGACGGTTTCGCGTGTGATCAACGAGCCCGATAGCGTGCGAGAGTCGACACGCGATAAGGTTCATTCGGCCATGGAGGCGCTCGGGTTTCGAGCCAACTTTGCCGCGCGTTCGCTCAAGTTGGGCCGTTACGGGTGCATCGGCGTCGTGCTGTTCCACTTGTCGGGCGGTGCCGTGGACATGATTGACGGTATCGCCGATGCCGCCGAAGAACGCGGCTTTGCGCTCACGATGATTAAGAAGCGCGCAGGGGAGAAGATGACCCTTGCCGATGCGGCGCGCAGGATGTCGCAGCTGCCTGTTGATGGCATGATCTTCAACCTGCGTCAGATGGTCGATGACTTTGATACCTTTGAGGCACCGAAGGACCTCAAGACGGTGATTATCACACCGATGGAACATCCTACCTGCTCCACCGTCAGTGACGACCAAGAGGGCGGCGCGCGCATGGCGTGCGAGTACTTCTTGGATCATGGTCACAAGAACGTGTATTTCGTTTCGGGTAAGAAAGAGTCGCTGTCGAGCCAGTGCCGTATGAAAGGTTGGCGTGCGGCACTCGAGGCGCGTGGCATTGAGCCGCCCGAGCCTCTGCAAGGCGATTGGAATGCGGATAGTGGCTATGCCGCGGGCCTTGTGCTTGCCGATAAGCCCGATTGCACGGCGGTCCTCGCTGCTAACGACTACATGGCAAACGGCGTGATGATGGCTCTACGTGACAAAGGGCTCAGTGTGCCCGACGACGTGTCCGTGATCGGCTTCGACGATGAGCTCTACAAGACGATTCCCAACTCGATTCTGACGTCGGTGAAGTTTCGCCACCGCGAGCTGGGCATCCGTGCGCTTAACGAGGTCGTCGCAGGTCTGGAAGCCCCGAGCTCCAGAAGCCGTACGCTCGTCTCGGGCGTGTTGGTCGAGCGTTCCAGTGTAAAGGACCTGCGGGCGTAGACGTGCTCGGCCTGTTCGTCTAAATCTGTAACAGGTAGGGCCGAAAATCTCAGCTAGATGTTACAGATTGAGATTTTGGCCCGGCCTATTCCGTTTGTCTCAATCTGTAACAGCTAGGACCCAAAAACTCGGCTAGATGTTACAGATCGAGACAAACGTGCGACACGGTCCGCCCAAAAAGGCCGGGGGCGGCGCGCCGTGTGACGTGCCGCCCCCGGCTGAGAAATGGGGACAGGTTATGTGGGCAGGCGACCCCGCCAGCCGCTAGTCCAGACGACGGGTCTGCGCCACGTGCTTATACCAGTATGCGCTTGCCTTGGGCGTGCGCTTCTGGGTTTCAAAGTCAACGTAGAAGAAGCCATAACGCTTGTTGTAGCCATTGGTCCAGGAGAACTGATCCTGCAGGCTCCACAGGAAGTAGCCGCCCACGTTGACACCCACCTCCATGGCCTTGAGCAGCCAGCGCAGGTGCTGCTCGATGTAGTCGATGCGCGGCTGGTCGTCCACAAAACCGTCCTTGTAGGGGTCCTTGTAGCCCATGCCGTTTTCGGTGATGAAGATCTGCTTGTAGTTGGGGTAGCGCTGCTTAATGTAGACGAGCAGATCGAACAGGCCCTCGGGATAGATGATCCAGTCCCAGTCGGTGGTGGGGATACCAGGCTTGTTCACATGCTCGCCAATACCCTTAACGCGCCAGCGGCCGGTGCCCTTCTCGCCCGTACCGTTGTGGTGCAGGTCGTTCTCGCCATCGTAAGCCTTCAAAAAACGGCACTGGTAGTTGTTAACGCCCAGGTAGTCGTTGTAGAGCGTGGCCTCGCGCATGATTTCCAGATCCTCGTCCAGGATCTCGATGGTGCCGCCCGAGACGGCAGCCAGGCGGTTGGCGCACTCGAGGGTGTCGGGGGCATAGTCGCCGCGGAAGGTGGCGTCGAGCAGAAACTGGTTCTGCAGCACGTGCTCGTTGTTGGCGGCTTTGATGTCGGCGGGGTCGTTCTCGTTGAGCGGATACTTAAACTCCAACGACTGAATGACGCCGATCTTGCCCTTAAAACCGCCGTTGTGGAAGGCCAGTACTGCCTTGGCGTGGGCGAGCATCATGTTGTGCTCGCACTGGAAAGCCTCGGCCAGATGCGCCTTGACGCCACCGGGGAAGGTGCCCTCGATGTAGGTGTTGGAGGCGTCGGCCCAGATTTCGTTAAAGGTGAACCAGTAGGTCACCTGGTCGGCGTACTCCTTAAAGCAGAAGGTGGCAAAGTCCACAAAGGCGTCGATGGTTTCGCGGTTGAGGAAGTCGCCCTTCTCAAAGAGGGGCAGCGGCGTGTCAAAGTGATGCAGCGTGACAAACGGCTCAACATGGTGCTTATGGCACTCGGCGAAAAGATCGTGATAGAACTGCACGCCCTCGGGGTTGATTTCGCCGGTACCGCTGGGGAAGATGCGGCTCCAGGCGATGGAGAGGCGAATGCCGTTGATGCCGAACTCCTCGCACAGCTCCAAATCGACGGGGTACTGGTTGTAGAAGTCCGAAGCGGGATCGGGGGAGAAGCGCCCCTGGGCCTCCAGGAAGTCGTCCCAGGCGACTTTGCCTTTACCGTGGGTGCGGGTCTCGCCCTCTACCTGGTAGGCAGCGGTAGCGCCGCCAAAGACAAAGTCCTCGGGAAACTGCGCAGGCGGGTTGGTGACGCTAGCAGGGTTAACGGACATGATAATCCAATCGTCTAAATCGAAGGGCCAGCCGGTCTTGGATGGTCGGCTGGCCCTGAGCGTTACTTACTTCGAGAGTTGCTCGCTTACGAAGGCGAGAGACTTATCGCCGTTCTGGGAAAGCTCGATGTACTGCTTACCGCGGCAGGCGACGCACTTGTTGCCCACGCGCTCGCAGTCCTTCTGCAGGTCGGCCAGGTAGCTGGCGGCCTGCGGGGCCAGGACGACCAGATCGAAGTCGGGGAGCATGTCCACGTGGTTGCCATAGGCCTCGGCAGCGGTCTCAAGATTGATGCCGCGCTCCTTGGCAGCCTTGGCCAGCGCGTTGGCGAGCAGGCCCGAGGTACCGCCACCCTGGCAGAGCACGAGCACGCGCTTGCCGTTAAGGTCGCTGGCGGTCGTTGCCTCGGCAGCGGATGCTGCAGAAGCGGCGGGGGCATCGGCCTTCACGGCCTCGGCAGCAGCGCCGGCGGCAACGCTCTTGGCGTCAGCCT
>JAYBVN010000041.1:0-18284 GCA_037320555.1 Collinsella sp.
CCAACGCGCTCTACGAGGAGTACATGGCGCGCGCCCGCAAGCTGGCGCCCAAGTTTAACCGCCACAACTACACCAAGCTGTGCCGCGAGGCCATCCGTGCGTTCGACACCATGCCGCTCGTGGGCGAGGGCACCAAGCCACGCGTGGGCGTGGTCGGCGAGATTCTGGTCAAGTTCCATCCCACGGCCAACAACCACGTGGTCGATGTGATCGAGCGCGAGGGCTGCGAGGCTGTGGTGCCGGGCCTGCTCGACTTCTTCCTGTACTCCATGAGTAACGCCGAGCTGCAGAAGGACGAGCTGGGAAGCTCTGCCACGGCGCGCGCTAGCATGCAGGCGCTCATTAAGCTCGTGGACTGGATGCGCACGCCGGTGGAGGAGATGCTCGAAAAGTCCCGCCGCTTTGAGGCACCCGAGCGCATCGGCACCATGGCGGACAAGGCTCGCACGGTGCTCTCGGTGTGCAACAACATGGGCGAGGGCTGGTTACTCACGGCCGAGATGCTCGACCTGATCGACCACGGCGCGCCCAACATCATCTGCACGCAGCCCTTCGCGTGCCTGCCCAACCACGTGGTGGGCAAGGCCGTGATTAAGGAACTGCGCCGTCAGCACCCCGAGAGCAATATCGTCGCGGTGGACTACGACCCCGGCGCGTCCGAGGTCAACCAGCTCAACCGTATTAAGCTCATGATCAGCGTGGCCAAGGAAAACATGCGCGCCGGTAAGGGCTTTAAGCTCGAGAAGGTGGCGCCGCTCGCGATGGATGAGGTCACTGGCCAGATGCGTGCCCATGACGGCTGCGTGAGCTGCGGCTCGGTCGACGAGAGCGCCGTGGCGTCGGTCGCTGAGCGCCTGGGACGCGGCATTAAGAAGTAGTTGGCCTGCTTCGAGCCGGATATAAGACAAACGGGTGGCAGCCGTGCCGGCTACCACCCGTTTTTGCTGGACATATGTTGCGCAAACGCCCCAACTATCACCCTTTGCGAACTTAGATTTCGGAAGTATGCGGCAAAATCTGAATAGGCTGAGCACACTAGGTATGCCCAAGCTCTGTACCTGCGGTTTTATTGGCGGAAAACCGGGGTGTGCTCAAGGGTTCCGGAATTTGCCGCATACTTCCGTAAACGACGTCTCGGTGGCACAAAAAATCGCCCTCGGCGCCTTGAAATAATGAACAAGTGTAGCCGTTCGCCGCAAATTACCGTCCGTTTATAGAACCCATCCCCAGCGTGCAGTCCCCTTACGGTTGAATAAATACACATCTATGGAATTACGTAAGAGAGGACCGTTTCCATGAGCTACAAGACCGTTTGCGTTGCTGGCGGCGGCGTGTTGGGAAGCCAGATTGCCTTTCAGACTGCCTACTGCGGCTTTGATGTGACGATCTGGCTGCGCAGCGAGGGCAGCATCGGCCGCACCCAACCCAAGATTGATCACGTGCGCAAGGAGTACATCGCGGCTATCGAGGGCATGGCGGACGGTACGGGTGAGTGGTGCGCCGGTATCGCCGATAGCGGCCAACCCTTCGACAAGGAGGCGGCACTCGCCGCCGTCGAGCGTGCCTACTCCACGCTCAAGCTGGAGCTCGACCTCGCCGAGGCCGTGGCCGACGCCGACCTGGTTATCGAATCTATGGCCGAGGACACCCAGGCAAAGATCGACTTCTACAAGAAGCTTGCTCCGGTTCTCCCGCAAAAGACCGTCATCGTCACCAACTCCTCCACGCTGCTGCCAAGCACCTTTGCCAAGTACACCGGCCGCCCCGAGAAGTACCTGTCGCTGCACTTTGCCAACTCCATCTGGAAGAACAACATGACCGAGGTCATGGCCCAGGACCAGACCGACAAGCGCTACTTCGACGAGCTCGTCGACTTTGCCAACGACATCCGCATGCTGGCGCTTCCCGTCAACAAGGAAAAGAACGGCTACCTGCTCAACTCCATGTTGGTGCCGTGGCTGCTTTCGGGCCTGGACCTGTACGTCTCGGGCGTCAGCGACCCCAAGAGCATCGACCTCGCATGGACGCGCGGCACCGGCGCGCCTAAGGGCCCGTTCCGCGTGTTCGACACGGTGGGCATCCAGACGGCCTACAACATCGTTATGCAGTATCAGAAGGTCCCGGGCCTGGTGAGCCCACTGCTCAAAAAGATGATGATGCCCTACAACTTTAAGGCCATGGCCTCCGTCCTCAAGAAAATGCTCGACGAAGGCAAGCTGGGCGAAAGCTCGGGCGAGGGCTTCTTCAAGTACTAAAAAATGATACGTCGGGGACGGAGGAAAACGGATCATTTTTGGTCGCCAGCAGTGAGAAGATGGACCCAGAAATAGAAAGGAGTGGCAATGGGCCGGCTCGGGCTTTGAGGACAAGTTACTGCAGGCCCAGGGCGATTTTTCGCTCAACGCGGGCCAGCACAGCGTGACGTATCTGTCGAGTTCTGACACGGCAACGACCGGTCGCTACCAGGTGCTGCTGTACGACAACAACTTTGGTGCGGCCGAAAGCTATCCCAAGTTCGACTGGGGCCAGCTGGGCGCCGCGGTGGTGACCGACTACAACAAGGGCACGCATTCGTTTGGGCGCATCTTTACAGTGGACGAGGCGGCCCGCACCTACGAGCTCGAAGACCAGATCGCGGTGCCGTTCTCGGGCAACGTCAGCAGTGCGCAGCGCGTCGGCGATTCAAATAGCATGCTCGTGGCATCGGGCCAGGCCAAGACCTTTACCGAGTACGATCGCTACGGACTGCCCATCGCCACCTACGAGATGGAAGCCGAAAAGTTCATCTATCGTGTGTATAAGTACGAGCTGTAGGGCCGCGCTTAGGTTTGACCAATGGAGTATGAAAACACGCCGTTCGCCGATGCCCCCTCCGCGAGTGGCAGCCATATGGTTTGATATCAGAAACATATAGTTGTCGCCAGCCTGCTGGCGACGTTCCCCCTGATATCAGAGGCTCTAGGTATGTTTCGCGCTCCGTTAAACAACTATCGATTGGGCTAACATGGACCGCCGTGCTATTTCGATAACCCTTGCAGTGGTCTGTCTGACTGTGCTCCTGGGCGCTACAGGGCTGTTTGCTATAAGCCGAGAAACGTCCTATATGCAGGAATGCGCTTCCGAAGGGTTTGCCATTGATGGTTACTATCGGGATGACAAAACGAGTCTGGAAATCCTGGCCTTTCTTGAGGAGGATGGCTGTCGATGGCAACTGGTCAACAAAGACGGAAGCAGCGTTGACGGGCGGTTTAAGCGTACGGATGACCCCAACATCCTGATATTAAAGAAGGAAAACGGCGAAGAATTCGGTACGGTCCACGTCGCGTATATGTCACGCCGACGCGAGCAGGGCCAGCTCTATCTATTTAGAGATAGCGAAGTGACCCGATTTTATCTGGTGAGCACCAAACCTGCGTTTACGGTGGAGTCTGGCGATGTCGATCTGGACAGTTGATTCACGGCAATAAAACAGCGAGCGGGGTGCGGGTGTGAACTGCACCCCGCTATTTGCTCGTGTCCGTATCGCGTCTGCGCCTCGTCGTAACTTGCGTCCGTGCGAGCATTCGTCCCGCGCCGGCATCACTTCACATCGAACTCCACGCGATCGAGTTCGGGCACGTTGAGGTCGATGAGCTTGCGGGCGACGTGACGGTCGTGTGCCCCGAGCGCCTCGCTTGTCGTCACGTGGGCGACTATCTCGCGCTCGACAATACCCTCTTCCTCGCCTTCGGTGGCCGAGGTCTCGACGGCGACGGTGTAGTCCTTAAAGCCCGGCAGCACCGCGGCAAGCTCGCGCGTGGTTTCGGTGACGCCGTAGCCGTCCTGTACACCGGCCTGCGCCGAGCCAATGGACCCCGCCGTCATAACGATGCAGGGGATGGCAAAGATCACCGTGCCCACGATGATGCGGAGGCGCACCTTGCGCGATAGCTCGTCGACCTCGGCATCTTCCTCGGCAGTCACAATACCGTCGCCGTTGAGGTCGCGCTTGAGCGGCACGCGCAATAGAAGCAGCACGGCTTCGGCAGCCAGCGCGATAAAGACCACGTTGATGCCAAACTCATAAAGCGCCGAGAGAAACAGCGACCCACTTGCGATGGCGATGCCATAGCCCGCCGCGCACAGGGGCGGCATCAGCGCGGTCGCCACGGCCACGCCGGCGATGAGCGTGGCGGGTTCCTGGTCGCGCGAGTTGCCCAGGCCACCCGCAAAGCCGCCCGCAAGCGCGACGGCAAGGTCCCAAACAGTCGGTGTCGAATTGTCGATGATGGCGGCCGTAGTGGTGCCAAGGGGCGAGAGCTTAAAGTACAACGTGGATGTGACCAGGCAAAAGGCCATCTGTAGAGCCAAGCTCGCGACGGCCTCAAGGGTGATCTCGCGGTCGAGCGTGGCGATGCCGTATGCCATGGCAAGGACCGAGCCCATGAGCGGGCAGATGAGCATGGCGCCTACAATGGCGATATCCGAGTCGATATCGAGGCCGATGCTCGCGATCAACATGGCAATAATCAGGATGCATAAGTGCGAGCCAGTCAGGCGCGCCCCGTTTACAAAGCGCTTGCGAATCACGTGATAGGGCGCGCGCCCCTCGCGAATGTTGAATGCCCGCTTTAGAAAGCGGCTTGCATTCTCCATGGCCTCGCTGTGGGCGGGGCGGATGCCATGGCGCCGATGATGGCGCTCGCGCAGTCGCTTGAGCTGTTGTTTATCGAGTTCCATGTCCACCTCGTTCTGGCACGTGCCGCGTATCCTGCCCGTCGTCTTTACTCTACACCGCGTTGAGCAAGGTGTCAGACAGGGTTTGTTGACCTGGAAGTCAGGCCAATCGGCATGACTAAAAACGCCGTGAGGATCATAAGAGTCAAATAGACAAAAAGCGCGGGGCCGGATGGTCTCCGACCCCGCGCTCTGCACGGGTGCGTTGTTATTGGGTTTAGCCCAGCAGGCTCAGGCCAACAGAGATAAACGCCAGGATAACGCCGACGATAGACTCGCCGCCCAGCAGGCCGCTGGCGACGACCAGGCCCTGCTCCTGGAAGGCAGCATCCTTGGCGGCCTTCTCCTCGTCCGAAAGACCGGCGGCGGCGTCGCGGTGAGCGGCCCACTTGTCGTAGGCGAGTTTGACGCAGGAGCCCAGGAAGGCCGTGAGCGACATATAGAACGGCAGGTACACGCCCAGACCGATCATCATGGCCGGAATGCCGAGCCAGTACATGATGATGCCGGCGATAAAGCCGCCTGCGAACCACGGTACGCTCGGGATGCCCGAGATCATGGTGGCGACCACGCTTGCCTGTGCGGCCACAAAGCTCTTGTCGGGGCCAAAGGCGTCCGGACCATAGGCGGTGACGAGCGCGACCATGACGGCGGCGGCGACCAGGGCGCCCACGATGCCGCCAATGGCCTGGCCGACCCACTGCGCGCGCGGGTTGGTGCCCAGCACGGCGCCGGCCTTAAAGTCGTTCATGACGTCGCCCGCAAGGCCGCACGCCACGGCTACGATGCCGGCGATAAAGAACAGCTTGACCTGAGCGATCTGTGCGAAGGCAGCCACGATGAGCATGACGATGAGGCCAAAGATCTCCATGGGGTCGATGCCCGTCTGGCCGCAGCTCTGCGCGCTCATGATGGTGGTGACAAAGGTGAACAGCGTGACGATGACGGCCGGAACGGGGCCAAGGTCGAGCACGATGGCGATGATCACGGCGATGGCGGCAGCGCCCAGGCCGATGATACCGGCGTCGAGCTTAAGGGAGCCCGAGATGAGCGACTGCTCGTCGGTGTCGGTGGAGCTGTCGGCGGCGAGGCCACGGACGATGCCGGCGACCTGCGGCAGGATGTCCTTAAGGACGACGGCGACGCCAAAGCCCATCATAAGACCCATGCCCAGGGACTTGACGATGCCCTGCGCGGTTACGACATCGAACAGACCGGCAGCGGTGCCGCCGACGATGATGCCAAAGTTGCCCAGAAGCGCGCCGGCAAACCAGAACGCGACGGGGGCGAAGCCCACCAAAAAGCCGATGGACAGCAACATGGGCGAGTTGTAGATGGCAAAGGTCACACCGGGGATATTGAGCGTGCACAGCATGCTGGGCACCACGCCCAGAGCGTCGCGAAGCACGCTGTAGATGCCTGCGATGGCCATGGAGCCAAAGAGCTGCTTGCCGGTCTTGCCGCCGGCCTCGGTCGCGCGCAGGGTCTGAGCTGCAGCGTTGCCGGTGGGGAACTCCAGCGCGGCGTCCACGATAAAGTGACGGTGGATGAGTGCCGTGGCCAGCAGGCCCAGGATAGTGCCGGCGAGTGCGACGATAAACATGTCGAGCCAGCTGATCTGGTCGGCATAGCCCAGCATCCAGGCGCCCGGGATGGTAAACGCCAGGCCGCCGGCGACCATGGCGCCCGCGGACATGATGGTGTGGGTAACGTTGGCCTCGTTGAGGCTGGCGTTGCCCATGAGCTTCAGGAAGAACAGCGAAATGACGGCAGCGAAAATGATCGGCCAGGGGAGTGCGCCCATCTTGAGGGCCGTGTAGGCCGAGCTCGCCGTGATGATCACGCAGCCAAGGACGCCGATGACGACGCCGCGCAGCGTGAGTTGACCGCGCATCGAGGTGCGGTTCGAGGGATTGCTCATATAGAACTCCTTTGCGTATATCCGCTTCCCCCGGGAGCGCCGCTACGGATACGGCGCGGGAAGTCGGGTTACCAAGGGCCGCCGCGTGAGCTCGCAAACGACCGCGCACCAGTATAGCGGCAAGGTAGTCATTTTGGGACGGGGCTATTTTAGCTACCCTTTGACAGTCGACGAATTATCTGGGATTGGGGCAAATATCAACCGACATATTGGGGTAGCTAAAATAGCCCCGTCCCAAAATGACTACCTGGGATGGCTGGTTCGGGTAGGCGATATACTGCTGGGCAGACGAAAGGAGCGCCGACGATGCTTAATGGGTGCGCATATATATTGACGGTCGACGTGGGCAACACGTTCATTCGCTTTGGCCTGTTTGCAGAGGATTCGGCCGCGGCGCAGGAATGTCCGCTTGCGACGTGCGAGATCACCACGCCGTCGAGCATCACAGCAGACGAGGCGCGCATGCGTCTCGTGCAGGTCATGGGCGCGCTCGCCGCCGATGCGGGTGTGCCCGGGGTGCTCGTACCCGCCGCGGCTGTGCTGAGCTGCGTGGTCCCGGCGCTCGAGCGCCCGTGGAAGGCGGCGCTTTCCCGCACCTGCACGGGGCGCGTGCTCACGGTGGGGCCGGGACTTAAGACCGGCATGCCCGTACACTACGATGACCCGGCCGAGATCGGCCCCGACCGCATCGCCGATGCCGTGGCGGCCCGCGCCGTCTACGGCTCGCCGTGCATTGTGATCGACCTGGGCACGACGACCAATATCGAGGTCATCGACGCGCGCGGTACCTTTGTCGGCGGCGTTATCGCGCCGGGGCTGGCGCTCGGCGCCCGCTCGCTTTCGGCGGCAGCAGCGCGCCTACCCCAGGTTGAGCCCTCGGCGCCGACACACGTCATCGGCCGCAACACGCGCGAGGCCATGCGCTCGGGTGTGGTTCTGGGCGAGGTGGCACGCATCGACGGCATGCTCGACATGGTGCTTGCCGAGATGCGCGCGACCAAGGCTGCGGGGGAGGGCGATGTGCCCATCGTCATTACCGGCGACGATGCCGAGGCACTTGCGGCCCTTGTCGGTCATAGCCTGACGGTCGATGACGCGTTGACGCTGCGGGGTCTCGCCGAGCTCTACCACATCAACCAAAAGCCCCGCCGCGCGTAGCGATGGGGGCGGTGAGACAAAAACGTCTCCACCTTCCACCTGCTACAATGGGTCAAACTATTGCGATTTCGGAGGTGTCTGCCATGTCGGACGATCTTCATCAAACCGCGTCGGGCAAGCGCCGCGACGTCATTAGCTGGGATGAGTTCTTTATGAGCGTGGCCATCGCCGCGCAGCGCCGCAGTAAGGACCCCAACACGCAGGTGGGCGCGTGCATCGCCAACACCAACCACCGCATCCTTTCGGTGGGCTACAACGGTACGCCCTCAGCGCTCAACGACGACTTTTTCCCGTGGGGCACGAGCGACGACCCGTTGCAGGATAAGCACAACTACGTGGTGCATGCCGAGGCCAACGCCGTGCTCAACTACCGCGGCTCGCTCAAGGACCTTGAGGGTTCCACGGTCTACGTCACGCTGTTCCCGTGCCACGACTGCGCCAAAATCCTGGCGCAGGTAGGTGTGGGCGAGGTCGTCTACCTGGACAACAAGTACGCCGACACCGATGACGGCCGTATCAGCCGCCGCATTCTCGACTCCTGCGGCATCAGCTACCGCCAGGTCATCGTCGATGTCCAGATTGGTACCGGGGGACAGGCTCAGCAGTAATATGCCTTGTCGCTATCTGACGACGAACGCAGCTCAAAGAGCCCCATCCCAAATTGACTACTCGTGAAAGTCGCGTCTGCGCGCATGGACGGCTCGTGAGCGGGTACATGGCTGTAGTAACATAGCTTCTGTCCGCGGGCGTGCCCGCGTTATTGTGAGAAAGGAGCCCCTGTGGCTGTTAACGAAGAGCTGCTTAAGAAGGTTCTTGAGGAGATTCGCCCCAACCTGCAGGCTGACGGCGGCGATATGGAGTATGTGGGCGTCGACGACGAGGGCGTCGTCCAGCTGGAACTGCAGGGTGCCTGCGCCGGCTGCCCTATGAGCGCACTGACCCTGTCCATGGGCATCGAGCGCATCCTGAAGGAGCACGTGCCCGGCGTTACCCGCGTCGAGCAGATCAATGCTTCCGGCGAGACCGACGACCTGTACGACGAGTACGCGCCGTTCTAAGATGCGAAAGCTGCGGACGACATGCTCCGCATAGACGTTACGCCCAGATATGCGGCTGCGAGCACAAGGCCCGCGGCCGCATTTGTATGTAGGGAGCAGGGAGATCGATATGCTCAACGACCTCTACCATATGCTTGACCCCGTCGCGATCTCGGCGGGCCTCATCACGATCTACTGGTACGGTCTGGCCTATGTGGTCGGCGCTCTGCTCACGGCGATCGTCATGTATCGCACGCAGCGCCGCTGGGGCTTCAACATCACGATTGATGACCTGACGAGCGTCGTGGTCGGCGCGGTCTTTGGCCTTATAATCGGCGCGCGCCTGTTCTACGTCGTCTTTTACGGCGATGGCTACTATTGGGCCCACCCGCTCGAGATCTTTGCCACCAACGAGGGCGGCATGAGCTTCCACGGTGGCTTGGTCGGCGGCATCTTGGGCGGCATCATCGTGTGCCGCATGTATAAGCTCGACGCCTGGACCATC
This sequence comes from Collinsella sp., assembly GCA_037320555.1. Taxonomy (GTDB): domain Bacteria; phylum Actinomycetota; class Coriobacteriia; order Coriobacteriales; family Coriobacteriaceae; genus Collinsella. The sequence goes on from JAYBVN010000041.1 coordinate 9,338, forward strand.
GCCGACCTTGCCGTGATCGGCGCTCCGCTGGCGCTGTGCCTGGGACGTTGCGCCAACTTCGTGAACGGTGAGCTGTGGGGCAAGCCGACCGATCTGCCCTGGGGTGTGGTCTTTGGCGGCACCGCGGGCGATATGCCACGCCATCCCTCCCAGCTCTACGAGGCGTTTCTTGAGGGCATCGTGCTCTTTTGCATCCTGCAGGCGCTCAGTCGCAAAAAACCACTGCTGCCCCAGGGTACGTTTATGGGCGTCTTTGTGATGGGCTACGGCATCGTTCGCTTTTTGATTGAGTTTGTGCGCGTGCCCGATGCGCAGCTGGGCTATCTGCTGGGCGGCGTCATCACCATGGGTCAGCTGCTGAGCCTGCCGCTCGTAATCGCGGGTCTGGCGCTCATCATCTTCGCCCGTCGCCGCAACCAGCCCCAGCGCGTCTACCTGGACGTCTAACCACCAAGACCACCACAAAGGGGACAGGCACCTTTGTGGTGGTCTTGCCGAGTTTGATAGGTTTCTAGAAAGGCTTTCGGACTGTGAAGGATCCCGACCTCTCCACAACGGCTGCGCGCGACGCTGCCCGCATCGTCTGGTTTAAGCGCTACCCCGCCAAGCAGACGCTCATCGCATTTTTGCTCGCGCTGTTGGCGACCACGGCGTTTTCCATCGATCCCGCCCCGGTGTCGAGCAACGCAGTCTTGGCGATTGACCCCAAAGCCTCGGGCATGCTGTACGTGTGCTACGAGGTGCTCCTCTCGTTTGCCGGCCATACCGACGCGGTCATGCTGCTTGCACTTGCCTGCCTGCTCACCTTGCCGTTTCGCTACGTGTTCTTTGGCCGTGGCGACACCTGGCGTCCATCGATCATTCTGCCGTCGCTGTTCTTCGCCATCTGCATGGTGTTTGGCCGCAGCTACGACCTCACCGATTCGGCCGAGATCGTGCTCGGCGACAAGGCCCGCATCATCTGCGCCTGGATAGGCGGCGTGGGCTGGATGCTTTTGGCGGTCGTTGCCTTCTACCTCGCCTTTGAGTGTCTAGATTGGCTGAGCTCTCGGCGCATTCCGTTTTCCGAAGCGCACTTTGGCCGCGTATGGCGTGTGGCTCACGCCGTGCTCTCGGTCCATCCCTTTGCCGGGCCCTTCCTGGTGCTTATGATCGCCTGGGCGCCCACGCTCATCGCTTCGCTGCCTGGCCTTTTTATGGGAGATACGGGTGCGCAGATTCGCCAGTGGTTCAACTACCCCAACGGCACGAGTGACTACTTGCGTCTGCTCAATCCCAATGTGTTGCTCAACGGACATCACCCCGTGGCGCACACGGCTATCATCGGTTCGTGCGTCCAGCTGGGGCTTTCGCTGTTCAATAGCGCCAACGCAGGTCTTGCCATCTACACCTGCGCCCAGTTCGTCATTACGGCCGCCTGCATGGCCTATTCCATCTCGTCGCTGCGCAAGCTGGGCGTGAGCCTGCCGGTCCGCGGCGTGATCCTGCTGTTCTTTGTGTTTATGCCCATGTTCTCCAACTACGCGGCCCTGCTTACCAAAGATGTGCTGTTTGCCGACGCGTTTTTGGTGCTGTTGGTGCAGACCGTGAAGCTCGTGGCCTGCGGCCTGCCCCGTCGCGATGCCAATGCCGAGCGTGCGGGCGAACAGGGGCCCGTGCTCTTTGCGCGCCATGATTGGCTGCTGCTCGCTCTGGGCGCCATGGGTTCCACGTTTCTGCGCAACGGCGGCCTGGTGTTTCCCCTGGCGGCATGCGTAATCGCGGCGGCGTTTTGCGCATGGGACGCGCATGTGGCTCATCGTGCAGCCAGGCAGACTGGTGCTGCGACTTCGGGCGCCACGCCGCGCTTCCGCTGGGTCGGCGTCCTCGCGGTGCTCGCGCTCTGTCTTGCTTCTAATATGTACTTCACCAAGGTCTTTATGCCGGCGCACGATATCACGCCTGGTTCCAAGCGCGAAATCCTCTCGATTCCGTTCCAGCAGACGGCTCGTTTCGTCCAAAAGCACGATGGCCTTAACTCGGGCGTCAACCCCACGGTTAAGGAGGACGGCACCATCGTGGAGGCTCCTTGCGACGGCTTGGTGACCGACGAAGAGCGTGCCGTGATCGACCGTGTGCTCAAGTACGAGAACCTGGGCCGCCGTTACAACCCGGATAAGTCGGACGCCGTCAAAAATTGCTTTAACGAGTATGCCTCGCAGGAGGACATCAAGGCCTATTTTGAGGTGTGGGCCCAGATGTTCAAAAAGGACCCCGGGTGCTATATCTCGGCGCTCATCAATAACTACTATGGGTATTTTTATCCGAGCGCTCGCGACGCATGGGTCTACAGCACGGCGCGCAGTGCCGAGATCATGGCGAAGCCCGATAACCTCAAGTACTTTGACTTCCATCCGGTCGATAGCAAGGTTGTGCGCTGGTGCGACCACCTGATCAACCTGTATCGCGTGGCAGTGCAGCGCATCCCGTTTATCTCGCTCACCATGAGCTCGGCCACCTATGTGTGGATCATGATCGCCGTGGTGGTCTATCTGCTACGTCGTCATTCGTGGCGCGGGCTGGCCATTTGGGTGCCGCTGTTGGGCGTGCTCGCCGTGTGCCTGATCGGTCCCTGCAACGGCTCGACCTACATGCGCTACCTGTATCCGGTCATCGCCTGCATGCCCTTCGCCATCGGCGCCACCGTCACCCGCAGCGACTTCCTCTGGTCCTAACTTGGTGCATTGAGGTCAGGTTTCTTTGCACCAAAGGGGCCATCATCACGACGCCTTCATTTTGGGGTTTATCTCGCAGGCCAGTAGGTATATCATAACGACGTTTGTTTATATTGCCCGAGCATCTGCGCTGGGCTTTAGGTCGAAACCGATAGGAGACACGTATGTCCGGACACTCTAAGTGGGCCACAACCAAGCATCGTAAGGGCGCGCAGGACGCCAAGCGTTCCGCCCTCTTCTCCAAGCTGAGCCGCAACATCACCGTTGCTGCCCGTCTCGGCGGCGACCCGCTGCCCGAGAACAACGCCAGCCTCGCCGCTGCCGTTGCTAAGGCCAAGGCTCAGTCCATGCCCAAGGACAAGATCAAGTCCGCTATCGACAAGGCCTTCGGTTCGGGTGCCGATGCCGCCGTCTACGAGAACATCGTGTACGAGGGCTACGGTCCCGCCGGTGTCGCCGTCTACGTTGACTGCCTGACCGACAACCGCAACCGCACCGCCGCCGATGTCCGTTCCGCCTTCTCCCACGCTGGTGGTAACCTGGGCACCTCGGGCTCCGTCGCCTTCCAGTTTGAGCGCAAGGGCCAGATCGTCGTCGCCAAGGAGATTCTGGACGAGAACGCCAAGAAGGAGACCATGATCGCCAACGGTCCTGCCGGTGACGAGGATGAGTTCATGATGGCCATCGCCGAGGCCGGTGGCGAGGACTACGAGGACGCCGGCGAGGAGTGGATCGTCTGGACCGCTGCTAACGACGTCATGGCTGTCTCCAAGGCGCTCGAGGAGCAGGGCGTCCAGGTCAAGGGCTCCGAGACCACCATGGTCCCGACCACCCCGACCGAGGTCTCCGGTACCGACGCCAAGAAGGTCCAGCGCCTCATCGACCGTCTTGAGGAGCTCGACGACGTCCAGGACGTCTACAGCACCATGGACATGACCGACGAGGTCATCGCTGCCCTCGAGGAGGAGTAGCGCCCACACGGGTTAAGCCGTGCATATCTGGGCATAATGAAGCGAGCATGCAAGCCTCGTGGAATAGATGAGCCGGATCCGCGTGCGTAGAGCACCGGACCCGGCTCTTTTATAATGATGCGAACCGTTTTGCATTCTGTGGACCGAAACCTGAAGGGAGCGCGCGTGCGCGTACTCAAACGAGCCCTAGCGATCGTGTATCTTGCCGCCGCCATCGTGGCGCTGGGTACGCTTGTCTGCCAGTTCTGGGGACCGTATACGTATCGCTTTATGCTGCTGTTGCGTGACACCATGCCTCGCGTCGTCGTTACGGTGTGCGCCGCTATCGTGGCGCTTGGCGTGCTCATCGGTTTTTTCCGCCTGATGTTCGCGCGTCGCGAGCCGTCCTGCGTGCATCCGGCGGGGGAGCGCAATATCGAGGTCACACTCGCAGCGCTTTCCTCGTGCGCCCGTGCCGCGGCAGAGTGCGATGATCGCGTGATGGTTGAGCATATCGAGGCGCGCGTTCAAGGTTCCGACGAGTCGCGCGTTCGTTTTAAGGTCGAGGCCATCGCGCTCGACGACCGGGACGTGGCCTCTCAAGCTATCGCGATGCAGCAACGTATCGAGAAGGCCTGCGACACCATGCTCGGCACGCCGGGCACGACCGCGCGCGTCCGTTTTTTGCCGTCCAAGACTACCGTCCAGACCGTGGAGGTTTCCGGTGAGTGATACCAACCAAGACAAGACCGCCCGCACGCCGCGCCTGACGATCGACCAGAACGCTACGCCGGCAGGCGAGACCACCGACACCAAGCTCGAGGCCGGCGAGCAGCATGACGTTGCCGCTAACGACTTTGACGAGGCCATGGGACTCATTAAAGGTACGGGCGCTGCTGTCTGGAGCTATGCCGTGCGCCATCCCAACACTACGCTCGGCGCCGTGGCAGGCTTTATCCTCGCTGTGCTGGTACTTACGTTGGGCCTGTGGGACACGCTCGTCATCGCATTCTTTGTGCTGATCGGCGCCGTGATCGGCCAGATTCGCGACGGCGAGAACGGTATCGTCAACTTCTTCGGCCGTCTGTTTAGCGGCCGCTAATATGAATTCGACTGTCGCATCCGCGGCAGGCATGAGGAGGAACCATGGCTTTTAACACGAAGGTCGATGTAGCCGATACCGAGCTCGAGGCGAATGAGGCCGTCGCCGCCGAGGCGGAGGACGTAACGCTCGAGGACGAGGCACTCGTCGAGGCCGAGTCCGATGCGGACGAGGACAACGAGGAGATGGACGAGGAGGCGGACGAGTCCGAGGACTCGCTGACCTATTCCAACGGCGTGATCGAGAAGATCGTCGCCATGGCCACCCGCGAGGTGCCGCACGTTCTGGGCATGAAGGGTAACCTTATGCACTTTGTGCAGGAGCAGTTTGGTGCCGAGAACCTGACCAAGGGCGTGACGGTCGAGGTCACCGATGACAACCGCGTGGTCGTCAACATCTCGGTCATCATCGAGTACGGCGCCTATGCGCCTGCGATCTTTGACGACGTTAAGGCGCGCGTCACCGAGCGTCTGGCCGCGATGACCGGCCTTGAGGTGGCAGGCGTCAACCTGCGCATCGAGGATGTCATCACCCCCGAGGAGTACGAGCACCGCACCAGCCAGCACGAGTAACCTACCAAATAGGGACAGGTTTGTTTCGATGGGTTTTACCTGCGAAAACGCTAAACGGTCGACCGCGCAAGCAAAAGTGCGGTCGACCGTTTTCTATATGCCCCCGATGCAGGCATACCGCTCGTTTAACTAAGGGTTGCAATCTTCGCGTTCCGCGTTACCCTAATGGGCGCATTGTTTCTAAATTGTTAACGAGGGGTTGCCGTAATGGCCGACGAACACGAGACCGAAAGCAAGGCATGGGCGATTGAAGCCGCTGCGGCAGAGGCGGCGTCGCGTGCCGCCGAGGAGATGCATCGTCCTCCGGTGGTGCCGATGGAGCGCGTTGTCGGTCGCGAGGATATCGAACGTGGCGAGCGCGCCGGCCGCAAGCGCAGCCAGGAGCCAGGCTTTCCGCGCTTTTTTGCCGAGCTCAATCTGGGCCTGATCCTCACGGCGTTCGCCATCGTGGCCTTTAAAACTCCCAATCACTTTGCCTTCGGCGGCACCTCGGGCGTGTCGGTCATTCTTTCCACGCTGTTCCCGACTCTGCCCGTCGGCGTCTTTATGTGGATTATCAACGCGGTCCTGGTCATCCTGGGTTTTATCTTTTTGGAGCGCAAGGCAATCCTTTGGAGCGTCTTTGCCTCGTTTGCGCTTTCGGCCTACGTCTCGCTGTTTGAGCTCTTCATTCCGTCGGATGTTTCGATGACGGGCGATATGTGGCTCGACCTGTGTTTTGCCGTCATCTTGCCGGCGCTGGGCAGTGCCATTGTCTTTGACATTGGCGCCTCGACGGGCGGCACCGACATCCTTGCCATGATTCTCAAACGCCGCACGACACTTGAGATTGGCCGCGCCCTGTTGCTGGTCGATATCGGCATCGTGACCATCGCGGCTTTCCTGTATGGCCCGCGCGTCGGTCTGTACTGCGTGCTCGGTCTGTTTGCCAAGACGCTTGTGGTCGACAAGGCTATCGAGAGCATTCACCTTCGTAAGGTCTGCACGATCATTTGCTCCGAGCCCCTTAAGGTCGAGGAGTTTATCGTCAAGCATCTCAACCGCACGGCAACGATCAGCCGTGGCTATGGCGCCTTCTCGGGCAAGTGCGTCACGGTGATTATGAGCGTGCTGAGCCGTCGCGAGGCAGTGCAACTGCGCCGCTATACCCGCGAGATTGACCCTGGCGCCTTCATCACCATCGTCGATAGCTCCGAAATCGTCGGCAAGGGCTTCCGCGGCACGAACTAGCCCTGGTGCGCGCTTCGAATCATTGAATAAAGCTACCCACGTTGCAAATCGCTCATCTTGGGGTATTTGTCCTCACATTGGGCGATAATGATGCCAAAGACATCGTTTGCGATCCAGGTGATTCGCTCTAGATACGAAGGGATGATTTCGATGTTCTGTTCGCAGTGTGGCGCCCCCATGGGCGATAACGACAAGTTCTGCGGCGTGTGCGGTGCCCCTAATACCGAGGTCAAGGCCGCCGGCCCCGCCCCCCAGGGACGGTCTCAGCCCCAGCAGTTTGTTCCGCAACCGCCCGTGGCGAATGCGCCAAAGGGCTGTGTGGCTCAGGCGTTCCAAGACATGACCAAGACTCCGGGCGTGCTTCAGCGTGTATGCCAAATCGCGTTTTTGCCGGCGCTGATTTGCGTTGTGTCGGTGCTCGTGCTGTTCATTCCCGTTATCGGCGGTATTGCAGCTGCCATCGGCTTTTTGGCCGCCTACGTGGCGAGCGTGTGCGGTTCGGGCTTTGGCATCGAGTGGGGTCGCGATCTGTCGCTTAAGATCGATGACGGCATGGATCGTCCGTTGATGCGCTCTACCTCGTTTGGCCTCGGAGTCTTTTCGAGCGTTATCTCGGTCGTGCTCGAGGTCATCGCTGCCATTCCCGTTATCGGTGTAGTGCTTTCGCTGGTGGAGGGCGTGGTAATTGGCGCCGCGGGCTCGTATTCTTATTACGGCTCTTATGCGCTCGAGGCTGCGCTGTTTGGCTCGCTTGGCCTGCTTGTCCTGGCTATGATTGCCACGGCGGTCCTGGGGGTCTTCTTTAAGATGTTCGCCGACATTGCCGTGATGCACTTTGCGGTGACCGGTCGCGTCGAGAGCGCGTTTTCGCTCGATAAGGTTTGGGCAGCCTTTAAGAACAATAAGACCAAGCTGTTCTGCGCTTCGTTCCTTCCCGAGTTTTTGACGGGCTTGGTCGCCAACGTTGTTACATGGATCTTGACAGCCGTCTTTGGCGCCATTGCCTCTGTCGGTATGTATAGCTACTACTATCGTCCTACGGGTATTGAGGCAATTGTTACCGGCGGCGGCATCACGCTCGTGCTGTTCCTAGTGTTGGTCGCTTTTGTCACCGTATTTCTTACGGTCTTTGGCAAGATGCTCAAGCACCGTGCCGTTGGCTACTGGGCCGCACGTTATGCAAGCGAGTGGGCCGATGAGAACAAGGACGATGTCCTGACTTTTGTATTGCCCTTCGAGAAGAAGTCCGCCGCTTCGGGTTACAGTGCTCCGGATACTTCGCCAACGCCTGCGCCTGAGTCCGCATCTGAGTCCAAGCCTGCGCCCGAGCCGGCGCCCGAGTCAAGCTCTGACGAGGACCCTCAGGACGAGTAGCCCTGCCGCCTGCCATTTGGGGACGGGGTTGAAATGGTAGAAATAGCGCTTGACAAATAAAGAGAGGGCGGATGTTCGTTCCAACATCCGCCCTCTCTTTATTTTGAATGGGTGTTTGAAGAATCTTGCAGTCTACTCGCCATGCTTCTCCTCGTGGCGAGCGGCAGCCCGCGCATCGTGGATGCCTTTGATTGCGGCATGGCGGGCGGTGCGGGCGTCGTGCATGGCGTCGCGGGCCTCGGCGGCCGTTGCCTTGGCAGAGCGCAGCTTGGCTGCCAGGTCGGGATTGGTCTCGGCAACCGCGGCGATCGTGGGGCCGTCGAGCTCTTCTTGCGTGGGCTCGGCCAAAAAGTCGATGGCATACTGGGCGGCTACCATGGAACCCTTGGCGAGCACCGACTCGTCAATCTTGTAGAAGCAAGAATGTTGGGCGTACGTGGCGCCAATCTGGGGGTTGCGCGTGCCAACAAAGGCGAGCACACCTGGCACGCGACGCAGGTACTCCGAGAAGTCCTCGCCCGAAAGCGTGCCGCGGTAATGGCCCTCGCCCGCGGGGCCCAAGCACTTGAGCACAGCTTGGCGGCAGCGCTCGCTCGAGGCGGCATCGTTTTCGACCTTGTAGTTGGCAATGGTGTAGTCGGTGAGTTCGGCCTCGGCGCCTAGTGCTGCTGCGGTGTGCTCCACGATGCGGCGCATAAGCTCGGGCATCTCTTCATGCGTCTTGTCGCCATAGGTGCGCACCGTGCCGGCGAGGTACGCCGTGCCGGCGATAACGTTGCGCGCGGTGCCGCCGTGCAGCTCACCGACGGTGATGACGGCGGGTTCGTAGGGGCTAATCTCGCGCGAGACGATGGTTTGCAGGGCGTTGACGATCTCGGCGGCAACCATAACGGCGTCGTGGCCGCGCTGGGGCATGGCGCCATGGCACGAGGTACCGCGGACGTCGATGCGGAACCAGTCGGTGTTTGCCATGCGCGGGCCGGGCTCGCAGCTCACGGTGCCGGC
>JAYBVN010000042.1:0-73191 GCA_037320555.1 Collinsella sp.
CCGTTAAGTACAACGGCAAGACCTGGCGCAGCGCCTACTTTACGCACTCGGGCGGCGTAACGACCGAATACTTCACCGACGTTGACGGCGGCAGTGTGTACGTGCGTATCGACAACGTCGAGGAACACAAGGACGCCGTCGAGACCATGATGAAGTCTCTGGAATTTGCCGACGACATCGCCGAGGCCAAGACCGAGGCCATGAACGTCAAGCTCGACGATATCGAGATCAAGCGCTAAGCGACTGGCAAGCGCAACGGGAAACACGGTCGCAGTGCAAACAAGCGACGGTACCCCAGCGCTTCGTACCCAGGGAGGGCCGGTAAACCGACCCTCCCTTTCTTATGCCGGTAGCCGACGAACGCGAGGATGCCGGACGTCGGAACCGCCCCAAATGTGGCAACAGTACGAAAACGACAAACGCCCCAACACGTCCGCCCGCCGATTTATTGTGCCGCGCAGACAATTAAACCAGCATCTTTAAACATCTGAGCAGTATAGTGACCAAAACTATCGCATAACCGAACCCTACGAATGGAGAAGTTATGACCGAACACCACGCCATCAGCCGCCGAGCATTTACGTTGGGCCTTGGACTCGCGGCGTTGTCGCCACTTGCAAGCCTGCCCGAAACCGCGGCATTGGGCATTGGCCCACGAGCGGCATTTGCAGACGACGCTGCCACAGCGTCGGTCAGCCTCGACAATTTCGTCATTCGCCTTCGCCCCGCGGGCTATTTTCGTACCGCAAGCGTTAACGAAGACGGCAACGTCATCGGCAACGTCTGCCATCTGTTTAATGACGGCACGTCCAGCAAGCTCATCCTTGAGAACGTAACGACCAAGAATGACGATACAAACTGGTATGCTATCCGCACCTTGCTCAATTTCGAAGAGCATAAAAAGACGGGCTACAGCATTTGGTCGGTCGATGGCGACTCGGACAAAGACGGAAAGGTCATCCACGTATGGAGTGGCGAGCATGACGGCAAGCCCAGCCGCTCTTTTGCGTTCGAGCGTCAATCAAACGGAACCTATATCATCCGAGACCGCACGGTCGAGAAAGAAACCGAGAAAAAAGACATTAAGTACCTGGCAATAGAATCGAACGGCGAAGACCAGGACAACAATAAGATCTGCCATAAGAGTAAGAGCATTCCGTGGGAGCTCGAACTTATCGGTTACGACATGAAAAAGAACGATGCCACGGTTAGCAGCCTCGACTGGATCACGTACAGCAGCTACGTCGATGGGCCATGTTGGATGAAATACGTCGACGACAACAAGTTCCTCGACGAGCTGAGCATCCCGGGTACGCACGATTCGGGCACCTGTAGCGTGGACAACGACACCGAGCCCCAATCCTCGCAAGTAAAATGCCAGCAGGATTACATTCCCACGCAGTTGCTCGAAGGCATTCGCTATTTTGATATCCGGCTCGGAAAGGGCGACAACCCCGGTATCGACCACGGGGATTACTACCTGCTCAAAAAAGACGCGTACTTTATGCATCTTTCCGATGTCATAGGCTACTTCAAAACGTTTTTGAACGAAAACCCGACAGAAGCGCTCATCATGCTTGTATCACGAGGCAACGACGAGGCTACCGATGACAGTGTTACGACGGCTTTCGCCAAGGTTATGGGCGATAATCCCGATCTGTTCTACACGTCGAGCCATGTCCCCACGCTGGGCGAGGTTCGCGGAAAGATCGTTCTGCTGCGTCGATTTAGGCTCGCGGGCAACAGTGTAAGCGGCCACACGTGGGGCCTCGACCTTACCGAATGGGATGACAAGATCAAGGCTCACTCCGACAGCGCCACTATGTGTCTCGTCCAAGACGCGCGGGGCTTTGAAGCCGCGGGGGAAACAGGCGACAAAGAGCCCTATTGCACCAAGGTATACGCCCAGGACAAGTACAAACTCACGGGAACCGACAAGCTCAGCTGGGTCGATAATGCGCTGAAGGAAACGTCCGGGCGCACGCGCAACGAGGTAGATGTCGAGGACGATAACGGGGCCAAGGAGAAAGTCCTGGAGCGTTGCTGGTCTATCAACTACACCAGCTGCACGGGCTTGTCGCACGGAGGCAATCCTTTTACCTCGGCACGAGTAGTCAACGAGCATCTGTATAAGAGCCCGTACATCAATCCCAGCGGCCTCGAGGATACAAAGTCAGATTACCTCAAGCACATTGGCATCATCGCATCCGACTTTGTTGATGCGGCGCTGGCCCGGAGCATCTATCAGCGCAATTACGATACGGAACACAAGCAGACGGCTTCGTACTATCTCCCGTACTATCTCCCGACCCGCATGCGCATGACGTACGGCGACTCGCTGAGCGATGCCTCATTCCAGGATGGCAAGACCGTTGGCGAGGGTCATTTCCGCCTTGCCGACAGCAGCAACGCGCTCAACGCGACAGCTTCGGGCCATGCGTTTGCCATTGAATACGTGGATGTCGACGCCCTGGGCAACGAGACCGTTACGGGGCTGCAGGGCTCTGTGCCCATCGATATCGATCCACGCGCGCTGACGCCCCATTTTGAGGGACTCGAAGGCCTTAAGGCCGGCGAAGACGTGCGCGCCAAGATTGCGGCATCACTCGAGGGCAAGCTCGAAACCGATGCCTGCACGGCCCAGCTCGAGTTTATGCACGGCGCGAACGGCGCTCCGGGCACAGCAATGGCCGAGGGCGAAACATTTGCCGCAGGAACGTACTGGGTGCGCGTGAACGGTCTCTTGGGCGACGCGGCGCAGAACTACACGCTCGCCAGCGACGGAGCCGCAAGCTTTACCGTAGCGGCCTCGGGCAGTGCAGGCGGCGCCGGCACCGGCAGCAGCACGGGCTCCAACGCAGGCAGCGCTGATAAGAATGGTAAGGGCAACAAGGGCAAGGGCTCGGGCGGAAAACTCGCCGACACGGGCGACGGCTCCGGCATTGCCGCCGGGCTCGCCGCTGCCGCCATGGCGACGACGGTCGCCGGCGCAGCAATGCTTGCCAGTGACCGCAAAAACGCTGGGGACGGTAGCGAATAGGCAAGCCGGCCTTTTAGACACATCGACTCAATCGGGGGCGCAGAACACCGTTCTGTGCCCCCGATTTTTACCTTGGCCCGAACGCCGCTATCGGCTACATCACCATGTTCAGCGCGTTAACAAACTCCTGGGCCTTCGCACGGCTGTTCAGGCTAAAGACGCAAGCGGTCAACAGACGATTGCGCAGAAAAACATCGCGGCCTTTGATTCTATTGACGCCCGTAATGTCCTTAAGGTAGACAATCTCGGTGTGCTTGCCGCCAAAAGTGCCCTTCTTGAGTACCTCAATGCGGTTAGGGTAGATCTTGACGTCTTTATACCTACCCGAACCTTTGTCCTGGAATAGCAGCGTGTTGCTGTCCATACACGTCACTCCCGTGGGGTTCGTTAAAACTGTCCCTATGGCCACATTTTAGTCACCGCAAGGCCCCATGCGATGATGTCAGACAGCACAGCAATTCGTGTCCGCGCGAGGCTTTAAACTAAATTCGATAAAGATGCATTCCACAAGAGGAAAGCGGGGCGACAGTGATGGGCGAACTGGTAAACCGTGGAGAATCGGCAATCGTGCCCGAAGGTTTTTACAAGCAGGTCTCCTCGATTCTCAACGCCGCTCGCGACAAGGCCTATACCGCTGTTAACTTTGCGATGGTTGAGGCATATTGGGAGATCGGCAAGAGTATTGTTGATGAACAGGGCGGAGAGGAGCGCGCCAAGTATGGCGATGCACCGATCGACGAACTTGCCGTTAGATTGACTAAGGATTTCGGCAGAGGCTTCAACGCCAGAAGCTTAAGATACATGCGTCAGTTTTATCTTGCGTTCCCAATCCGGAACGCGCTGCGTTCCGAATTGAATTGGACACATTACCGCAGGTTATCGCGTATAACCGACCCTGATGCTCGAACATGGTACATGAACGAATGCGCCGATTCTCGTTGGAGCACGCGTCAGCTCGAACGCCAGATCAACACCATGTTCCGCGAGCGCCTACTTGCCAGCAAGGACAAGGAGGCCGTCACCCAGGAAATCCAAAAGAGCGCCCCGGCTCGTCGCCCCGAGGATATCATCCGCGACCCATATGTACTGGAGTTTTTAGGTTTCTCGGACGATACTGCGTTTCGCGAGAGCGATCTAGAGCAGGCGCTCATCACGCATCTTCAGAAGTTCCTGCTGGAGCTTGGCCGTGGTTTCGCTTTCGAGGCGCGCCAAAAGCGCATCACCTTTGATGGGCGCCATTTCTATATTGACCTTGTTTTTTACAACTATCTGATGCGCTGCTTCGTGCTCATCGACCTTAAGACGGACGACCTTACGCATCAGGACCTGGGCCAGATGCAAATGTATGTGAACTACTACACGCGCGAGCTCATGAACGAAGGCGACAATCCGCCCATAGGCATCGTGCTCTGCGCGGACAAAAGCGATTCGATTGTCGAGTACACGCTGCCCGAAGACAACGACCAAGTGTTTGCCGCCAAATACCTGCCGTATCTTCCAAGCAAGGAAGAGCTGGCGCGCGAACTGAGCGCCGAGTACCGCGCCATCAACGAAGCGACTAATGGCGAAACGCAAGGGTAGCAGCACGTTGCGACCGAAGCCACCGCAGCCGTCGCAGGCGCACTCGCGGTTGCGACGCACGCTACGAAACAATACCGGTCATGGACGCCGGCAACGACATTCTAGCCGTGGCTGGCGAGCGTGACCTGACAGGCAAAGACGCGGCCTTCGTCTGATGTGGGTCCATTGGCTGCCACAGAAAAGGGCCGGTTGCAGCCGGCCCTTTAGACGATAATACCTGCGTTGCCCGCGCTTCCGAAGTGTGACTAGCTGAGGAGCGGGTTCCGCGGCACAACCTGATTTTACCCGGTGGGGCGGCTCTTTTGCGGCCGTTCCACCGTTTATTTATATCTGGCACCCTCAAACAATCAGACGGCAGCCCGCACTCCTGAGAGCCGCCCCATATCCCTGGCTATCGCGTCATAAGACTAACCAGCACCGCTCCCCTACTTCCCAAATAGCGCACCCAGCAGACCGCGGCGTTTGGGCTTCTCCTCTCGGTAGGAACCCTCGGCAACCGCTGCAACCTGGCGCGGTTGCTCGCCGCCTCCACGGCGCACGATCTGGTACAGGAAGGGTGATTTAACATATTTGATCTCGACGGGCGTGGCGTGCACGGTGCTCTCACCGGACAGATGCAGGCTCGAGCTGAGCGGCGCCACGATATGCGTTTCGCGCTTGTCGCTAAACACCACCGCGGCCGCACGACCCGTCTGGCCGTTTACGGCGATGCGCACCTGCTCGCCGTCGCGGCTGTCCGTTGCCGGACGGTCGACAAAGTACACTGGCACCATAACTAGGCCGTCCTTGTGCTTGCGGGCCTTGCATGCCCACGTGCGGATGCTCTTTTTATTGAGCCCCAGTACAGCCTCGGCGTCGTTGCCCGCAACGTCGAGCGCCAACTTATCAATAACCACCTGGTCCTTGGTAGACGCATCGACGGAGACAACGCGAAAGTCACCTTCCTGCATGGCCGGGTCAAACGGCCCAACCTTGGCAAAGTCCCACGGCTCCAAAATGCCCATGAGGCGAACGTCCAGGTAGTTTGCCTTGGGGTATGCCCAGTCGAGCACCTCGTAGTACACCAAGGTCTCCTTGCTCAGGCCCTTGCCTGGGAAGGACGCCATCATGCGCAGGTCCGCCAGCGCCATGGGGAAATAGAAGAGCATCATGTCGTTTTGGATCGCATCTTCCACGTCGTGCCCGGCAAAGGCTTCCGCATACTGGCGCACCAGCTGCAGTGCGCTGGCACGTGCCTGCTGCGGCGAGATTTCGCAGGGAATACCCTGCCCAGGTACATACTCCGCACCTACGCCCATGGTCAGGCGCTTGCTAAACGTCCCCGGCTTGAGCAGTTCGGCAATGCCGATCTTGTTGCCGCAGGACGGGCACTCAAACACGCGCTGGGTCGACTCGCCCTCAAAGGACGCACCACAGAAGGGGCAAGGAATGCTCACATGCGTGGCCTCTTGGAACTCCTGCGCCGTGCCGCGATCCTCCCACAGCAGATGTTCCAGAACTGACTGATTGCGCCAGTGCGAATTGAAGAAATACCAGTCCGGGTCCTCCGGGCGCTCGAGTTGCGACACATGCGTGAGCTTGAGCAGTCCATCCACCACCGTTAGCGGCGTATGGCGAATGCCCAGGGCGCTCTTGGGCTCCCCCGCATCAGCCTGCCACGGAACGACCGTGCCGCAATAGGCGCACTCAAAGCTGCGCTTAGCCTGGTGCGAGTACATAGGGCCGCCGCAGTTTTGACATTTAATGGCAAACATCTCGTCCATGGAAACGTCCTCCTTTGCACAGGGGCTGTCGACATTAAGTATGTCGAGCAAGCAGGCACATGCCCATACCCATGTGGCCCAAAATGGACCACCCAGGCAGACGAGAAGGCTCGCTCGTTAGCACCGGCAGACTATTGCTGCATTTTCTGAGCATCGGTGCACGGCGCCCCCGCGCGAGCTACACTATCCCCTTAAACATGATTGTGAGGACGACCGCTATGCTATTTGTAAATCGGCTGGTACATACGCTTGTTCCCGGCAGCGAGAGCGAGCCGGTCGATGCATCTTGCCGCACCAACGCGGGCTTTTCCGCAAGCCTCGTCTGCATTGGCCTCAACATCACCCTGTGCCTGGCCAAGGGCATCGCGGGCCTGCTCGCCGGCTCCGTCTCCCTCATCGCCGACGCTTTCAACAACCTCTCCGATGCCTCGAGCAACATTGTGAGCCTGCTCGGTTTCCGCCTTGCCAGCCGCCCGGCAGACGAAGGCCACCCCTATGGTCACGGCCGCTACGAGTACCTAGCCGGCCTGTTCGTCGCCGTCCTGGTTTGCGCCGTCGGCATCAACCTGATTCTCGAGTCGGTCACCAAGATCATCAAGCCCTTGCCCACCGCTTACACGTTTATTTCCCTTGCGGCACTGGCTACGTCCATGCTCGTTAAGCTCTGGATGGCAGCGTTCAACCGCACGCTGGGCGATCGCATCGACTCGGAGACGCTCATCGCCACGGCGCAGGACTCCAAAAACGACGTCATCACCTCGGGCTCGGTCTTGGTGGCGGCGCTTATTTCGCAGACGACCGGCTTTGATCTCGATGGCTGGGCAGGCCTGGGTGTGGGCATCTTCATCTGCATCAGCGGTCTGGGCCTGGTGCGCGACGCCATCAGCCCGTTGCTGGGGCAAGCGCCCGACCCCAAGCTCGTCCAGGCAATCCGCGACAAGATCATGTCCTATCCGCAGGTCTTGGGCACACACGACCTCATGGTGCACGACTACGGCCCCGGTCGTCAGTTTGCCAGCGCCCACGTGGAGATGCCCGGCGAGGGCGACGCGTTTGAGCACCACGAGATTCTGGACACCATCGAGCACGACATCAAGCGCCAGATGGGCATTGGTATCACGCTGCACTGCGACCCCATCGCGACAACCGGCGATGACTTGCGCGGCTGGGTCAAGCGCGGCGTCATGCAGATCGATCCCGCGCTCTCCATCCACGATCTGCACGAGCACAACGGGTTCGTTTCGTTTGACCTGGTGCGTCCCGACGGCTTTGACATATCCGACGAAGAGCTGCTGGAGCTCGTCACGCGCATCGTGCACGAGCGCCGGCCCGATGCCTCATGCGTCGTTACGTTTGACTCGGGCTTTAGCTCGCCCGACCGTCCGGCCGAGCAGCTGTAGTCTGCTTAACAGCTAGTTTCCCTGCGCGCCCGAGATGCCGTTTTGCAGCGCGTCCCAGGCATTGGTAGCCATATCGCCCAGATTCTGAGCAGTATCACCCAGGTTTTGTGCCGTATCGCCCAGCTCTAGCGCCTTATCTCCCAACTCCTGCGCCTTGTTGCTCAAGTCCTCCAGCGTATTGGAGCTCGAGCTGTCGGTACCGCTTTGGCCGCCGGACGAGTTGCCATAGCTGTTCTTGTGCGTGAGCTGAATCTCCAGGTTGCCGTTGTCGTTATAGTAGGCATTCGTAACAACCCAGTTGGAATCGATGACGGGCGTTGAGCCATCGTCGGTCAGGATCACGGCGTTCGAAAGGTCGGCTCCGCGCGACTTGAGGAGCTTCTTGGCGTTGGACCAGTACTGTCCCGGGATATCGCTCAGGTCGACGGCAGCAGACTGGGTGGTCTCGGCCTGCTCGGTCGTGGCATCGGTCGTGGCGCCCCGCTTGTTGAGCATGCCCGACACGATGGCAAACACAACCGACAGCGCAAAGAAGATCGCCAGCACGATGATGATCTTCTTGATCACGCTCGACGAACGCGATGGCTTCTTCTCCTCGTCCTCGCCATATTGCGGAATCGACTTGGGGTACTCGCGATACGGCTCGCGCGACTCGTAGCGAGGCTGCGCCGTGCGAGGCATATACGTCGTCTGCTGAGGCTGCGGAATGGGATTTTGCGGCAGGTCATCATAGGAATTCGGCGTCGAGGCAGCATAAGAATCTTGCGGCGCGTAATCAAACGGGTCCGGAGCTGCGTTGCCATAGGGGCCTTGCGAAGATGCAGCGTAAGAATCCTGCGCCGAGTCGCCATAGCCCATAACTCGCGTGGGCTCGGCAGAAGGCTGCGTCGCGGCGGGGTCGGCATAACCGGGGTTGGGAACAACGTGGGTCGCATCGGCGCTACCGCCAGCCTGTGCGGAACCGTAGCCGCCCATCACGGTTGTCTTGTCCTGATCCATGCAACGATTCCTTTCCGTCGCGCGTGAGCCTCAAGTTATCCATGCATTCTACCCGCGCAAAAGCCTATGATGGGCAGAGTCCGTCGGTATCTACAAGACATGCGCGGGCCTAAGGATCAAAAGGCCCCGCCGGGCCTTGGTAGGCGCGACGGGGCGTGCAAGCGGCTATGAGCAGCGAGCTTAGAACAGGCCGGTGATGTTGCCGTCGTTGTCGACGTCGATGTTTTCGGCCGCGGGGATCTTGGGCAGGCCCGGCATGGTCAGAACGCTGCCAGTCAGTGCGACCACAAAGTGGGCGCCGGCAGAAACCTTGAGCTCACGCACCGTGATGCGGAAGTTCTCGGGAGCGCCCAGGGCCTTGGCGTTGTCGCTAAAGCTGTACTGCGTCTTGGCGACGCACACCGGCAGGTTGCCAAAGCCGTTCTCGCGCAGCTCGGCGAGCTGGCGCTTGGCGGCCGGCGTAAAGTCGACGCCGTCGGCGCGGTAGACCTTGGTGGCAATGGCCTCGAGAGCGTCGGCCACATCGGCACCGTCCTCATAGGCAAACTTAAACTCACTCGGCTGCTCAATCAGACGCATGACCTCATCGGCCAGCTCGAGCGCGCCCTCGCCGCCCTTGGCCCAGACCTCGGAAAGCTTAACGTTGACGCCGAGCTTCTGGCACTCGGACTCGATGAGCGCAAGCTCGGCCTCGGTGTCCGTCGGAAAGCGGTTGATGGCGACCACGCAGGGCAGACCATAAACGTTCTGGATGTTGTCGACGTGACGCAGCAGGTTGGGCATGCCAGCCTTGAGTGCCTCGAGGTTCTCCTCGTTGAGGTCGGCTTTGGCGACGCCACCGTTGTACTTCAGCGCACGAGCGGTCGCGACGATCACGACGGCGCTGGGGCGAACGCCCGTCATGCGGCACTTGATATCGAGGAACTTCTCGGCGCCCAGGTCGGCGCCAAAGCCGGCCTCGGTAATGGCAACATCGCCAAAGCGCATCGCCATACGCGTGGCCATGATAGAGTTGCAGCCGTGGGCAATGTTGGCGAAGGGACCGCCGTGGACAAACGCGGGCGTGCCCTCGAGCGTTTGCACCAGATTGGGCTTGAGCGCGTCCTTAAGCAACGCGGCCATGGCACCCTGGGCCTTGAGGTCGCGGGCACGGACGGGCTCGCCGGCATAGCTGTAGCCGACAACGATCTCGCCCAAGCGCTCCTTAAGATCGTTGATGCTCGTGGACAGGCACAGGATTGCCATGACCTCGGAGGCAACGGTGATGTCGAAGCCGTCCTCGCGCGGCACACCTTGGGCCTTACCACCAATGCCATCGATAACATGGCGCAGCTGACGGTCGTTCATGTCGACGACGCGCTTCCAGGTGATGCGCTTAACGTCAATACCGAGCTGATTGCCCTGCTGGATGTGGTTATCAAGCATGGCGGCCAGCAGGTTGTTGGCAGCACCGATAGCGTGGAAGTCGCCGGTAAAGTGCAGGTTGATATCCTCCATGGGGATCACCTGAGCCCAGCCGCCACCGGCAGCACCGCCCTTAACGCCAAAGACAGGGCCGAGCGAAGGCTCGCGCAGGGCCACGGCACTCTTGACGCCGCGGCGACGCAGGCCATCGGCCAGACCGATGGTCGTGGTGGTCTTGCCCTCGCCCGCAGGCGTTGGGTTGATAGCGGTCACGAGAACGAGCTTGGCCTGGTGATCAGTCGGCTCGTTGAGCAGTGAATAGTCGACCTTAGCCTTGTCGAAGCCGTACGGAATAAGGTGCTTAACGTCGACGCCGGCGTTCTTGGCCACCTCGGTAATAGGCAGCGGCGTGACAGAACGTGCGATTTCGATGTCAGTAGGCATGGGCGGTCCTTTCGTTACCGAATGAGAAAAAGACCAATTCAGCATAGCACGGGCGCGCAATAGTAAAACGCCCATAACCGATGAACGGCGATATGTTTACCCGATGCCCAGCGATAGCCTACAGATGCGCTAAAACAAGCCCATTCCTACAGGGTCGGTTCAATACCCAAATGCTCAAAGGTGCGAAGCGTTGCCTGGCGGCCCTGGGGCGTGCGAATCATCAAGCCGCACTGCAGCAGATAGGGCTCGTAGACATCCTCAAGCGTACCCGGGTCCTCGCCCACCGCGCTAGCAAGCGTCGTCAGGCCCACGGCACGGCCGGAGAACGTCTTGGCAAGCGTCTCCAAGATGCGAATGTCCATCCAGTCCAGACCAAGCTCGTCGATCTCAAAGAACTCGAGCGCCTGACGGCAAATGTCAAGCTCAATAGGACCGTTGCCGCGCACCTGCGCGTAGTCGCGCACGCGCTTGAGCAGACGGTTGGCAAGACGCGGCGTACCGCGGGAACGCGAGCCGATCTCGAGTGCACTGGCATGGTCGATCGTCACACCCAGAATGGTCGCCGAGCGTGTCACAATCTGCGCGAGCTCCTCGACGGTGTAGTAATCCAGGCGATACGAAATGCCAAAACGGTCGCGTAGTGGGCCGGTCAACATGCCCGAGCGAGTCGTTGCCGCTACCAGCGTAAACTTGGGGATATCCAGGCGAATCGAGCGCGCCGCCGGACCCTTGCCAATCACGATATCGAGGGCAAAGTCCTCCATCGCGGGGTACAGGACCTCCTCGACCGAACGGTTGAGGCGGTGGATCTCGTCGATAAACAGCACATCACCCGGCTGCAAGTTAGTAAGGATGGCCGCCAGGTCGCCCGTGCGCGCGATGGCGGGGCCACTCGTGGTCTTGATCTGAGCGCCCAGCTCGTTGGCGATA
The DNA here is from genome assembly GCA_037320555.1 of Collinsella sp. GTDB lineage: Bacteria > Actinomycetota > Coriobacteriia > Coriobacteriales > Coriobacteriaceae > Collinsella. The sequence goes on from JAYBVN010000042.1 coordinate 11,562, forward strand.
ACGGTGGCCAGCGTGGTCTTGCCCAGGCCCGGAGGACCCGAGAAAATCACGTGGTCGAGCGTCTCGCCACGGTTCTGCGCCGCTTCGATCAACACGCGCAGGCTCTGCTTGATGTGCTCCTGGCCGCAGTAGTCGTCCAGGCGCTGGGGGCGCAAAGTGCGGTCGACATCGAGGTCCTCGGCCGTCAGCTCCGAGCCCACCATGCGCTCGCCGTGCGCCATGGATGCCGCCGGCGAGTTACCGGGCGTCGCCCACAGGTCCTGAGAGTCATCGGCTTCCCACATCACGCATCCATTCCGAGTCGCTTAAGCGCCGCGCCGAGCAGATCCTCGACACGCATATTCTGCCCATCATACCCGCTCAGGGCAACATCGGTCTCCTGCGGGCTAAAGCCCATGGAAAGGAGCGCCGCACGGGCATCATCGATGGCCGAGGGAGCAGCAGTGGGCACGGGCATCGCAACCTGGCCGGGAATCACGTCGACCGGCACAAAGCCCTTATCCTTGGCAAAGGTGCTCTTGAGTTCCAGGATCAGGCGCTGAGCTGTCTTTTTGCCCACACCGGGTACCTTGGCCATGCCCTTGTCGTCCTCGGCCATCACCAGCGAATACAGCTGCCCCACGGTATAGGTGGAAAGCACGGCGAGCGCCAAGCGCGGGCCAACGCCCGAGACGGACACGAGCCGATCGAACATCGTGCGCTCATCCTTGGAGGAAAAACCGAAAAGTGTCATGGCGTCCTCGCGCACCTGCATACGCGTATAGAGGCGGACCTCGCCGCCGGGCGTCGGCAACGTGGCCGCAGTGCTGCCCGAGATGCCGAGCTCAAAGCCAACGCCCGACACATCGACGACAGCAGAGCTCATCGTGGCCTCGACAAGCGTTCCATGGAGCTGGGAAATCATCAGTATCCGGTTCCTCTCTGTTGATAGAACTCGCCACCGGTGAGGGCGCGGGTGCGGCTGAGGTTTACGTGGCAGATGGCGCAGGCCAGGGCATCGGCGGCATGGTCGGGATGCGGGTCGTGGTCGAGCTGCGTGAGCGTGCGCACCATGTAGGCGACCTGCCGTTTGTCCGCGGCGCCGGTGCCCACAACAGCCTGTTTGATCTGCATGGGCGTGTACTCGCCAATCTCGAGCGCGCATTCCGAAAGCGCCACGAGTGCAGCACCGCGGGCATGAGCCGTAGGGATGGCCGAGCGAACGTTGGCGCCAAAGTAAATGCTCTCGATAGCAGCGGTATCGGGGCGGTAGCGCTCCACGACACCCTTGAGGTCGCGGGCGATATGCGACAGGCGCACCGCGAGCGGACTTCCGGCACTGGTCTCGATGCAGCCATAGGCACGGCAGCGAACCTCGCCACGACGCTCCTCGATAATCCCCCAACCCGTATGAGCCAAACCGGGGTCAATGCCCAAGATAACCAAGCCAACCTCCCCTCGTCTTTTTCAAAGCACAAGGCAAGGCCCCGCGCACTATTCACGAACGTCTGTTCTAGAATAACACAACAGCGACCGTATCTAGCAAGCAAGGTTGAACCATAGGTTGAGCATAAGTCAGCGAGCGAGTCCCTGCCGTGGCAAGGTGTCACGAAAGAGGAGCGCCGCGTACTTCTGTACGCAAGCGACGGTTTGAGCGGCAGATTGCCCGGCAGGGGCTCGCGCAGCGTCGACTCGTTACGCGGTTTGGTAAAACCGCGTAACCTTGGCCCTATCCCAGAGTTAGTTTTGAGAGAAAAAGGGGAACTGCCTTGGATCCACCGGCGGGTGCGGCATCGGTCCGCCCTGGGGCCCACCTTGCGGGCCGCCCTGACCGCCCATCATCTTATCGATGGCGTCCTGAACCTCGCCCTCGAACTTTTTCATTCCCTCGTGCAAACGACGCTGACCGTCCTCGGAGCGCAGCTCCTCCATTTGCTCGGGCGAAATACCCAGTAGCTCGCCCAGCACGCCCATCATCTCGTTTCGCACGCGCTCGCTCGTATCCTCGTCAGCAAAACGGCGCACCTCGGCGCGCGCCAGCGAATCGACCGTCATACGCTCCTTGCCGTTAAGCCCCAGGTCGGACCACGCGAGCATATACGGCCAGGCACGCTCGGCAAACGAACGGGCCGAGACGATCGGCGCCATCGGCAACATGCGGCGGGCAGCCTCACCCTGTCGAACGAGCATCAGCAGCAGCGAGCAAGCCTCAGGCTTGCCAGCGGCCATCGGGATATCGTCGAAAGCTCGATTGCGGTCCACGTGCGCCTCGAGCGCGCCATCGACCTCACCCGGCTCAAGCCCGCCGAGCAGCTGTGCCGCGCGGTCGAGCATATCGACCGGACCGTCGATCGTCGAGAGCGCTTGCGCCAGCACGCGCTCCATGCAATCCTCCACCGCGTTGAGCGTCACGAGCTCTTGGGGCACCACGGCAGACGTGCGGTTGCGCACACGTGCCACAAACTCAAGCGTCGACAGGTACACATCGCCAAAGGGCGCAAAGTCGCCCTGGTAGCCGCCGCAAAGCGCCGGCGCCGCCAGCGCATACTCGGTTTTGGACAGCGGGCTCAGCGCCATCGCACCCAGCTCGAGCGCCGTGTCCTCCAGCATGAGGCCCAGCGTGCGCGAGCGCAGACGCTCGGCATCGCCCGCCGACACGTCGCGATCGAGCACACGCGCCGCATCCGGTGCATCGCGCTCGACGGTGCGAATGTGCAAACGCTCGGCGATGGCACGGACGGCGGCACAGCGGGCAGCCTCGGCCTCCTCCTGCGCCGGCGTAAAGATACGGTTGCGCCCCAGCACCAGGCCAATCACATTGCGCGAACCCAGAGCGTCAACGGCCAGCGCCGCCAGCAGGGATGACGGCAGGTCACCCTCGAGTGCCACCACAGCACGCGACGCACCGTGGGCCCGAGCGTTGTCGCGCACGGCGAGCACCAGCGCCTGCCACAACCACTCCTCGGAACGGAACTCGGGCAGTTCGTGATCTTCCAGGGCATCGAGCATCACGCCGCGCTGAATCTCCTGAACCAGCAGGCTCTCCTCAAAACACGGCGCCTGGGCCACCACGCGACCGCAGTCGTCGAGCACAAACGAACCGCCGGTATACACCGACTCGTCATAGGCACCGACCGGCGCCATGCAGGCAAACCACACGCTGCGCTTGGATGCGATCTTGCGGTAGGCGCCGCTGCGAACGGCGGCAATGGCGGCAGTCTCGCGGTCGGTCATGTCAAACGCGTTGAATTGGAAATACGCGATGAGGTCGACGCCGGTCGGCAACATCTCGAGCTCGCGGTCCAAGTCAAAAATCACGGCGATGCGCACGCCGTCCACGTCGAACACCGGCGGCGCCCAACGCGTGTCGTTGTTCTCGCCACGCTGCAAGGCAATGCTCGAACGCGCCGGCACCACATGACCGTCCTTGAGCATCATGTAGTCGAGCAGCGGCTGGCCTTCAAACGAAACCGCCGCGGGCACGATGCAGATCATGTCAAGCTCCTGGATACGCTCGGCGACACCAGTCAAGCCGGCAAGCATGTCGTGCTCAAAGTCGGCAGCGCCCACCAGGCCACCGGGCATGGCGCCCATAAAGAGCGGAGCTGGAACGCACAGCACGCGCGCTCCGCGCTCGTGGGCCAGACGAGCCTGGTCCTCGATGCGGCCGCAAATGCCCTCAATATCACCCAGGCGCATATCGATCTGTGCAAGCGCGAGCTTCATGGCCCAGCCCTTTCCGTCGTAAACCATCGAAATCGTAGTAAAAGCGCCGGCCGCATAATGCAGTCGGCGCTTGCATGTGCATATGCTAGCTATGATACCCCGAGCGGGGACGCGCTCCTAGAATGTCGCGGACCACAGCCCGTGCAGGTTGCAGTAGGCATAGACGGTACCGGTCTTGGAGCCGCCCGCGAAAAACGTCGCGGGCTTCATGCCGGGCTGGAGGTAATGGACCTCCAGACGGCCCTCGGCCTCAAGGGCGATCCACTCAATGTAGTGCTCGGGCAGGCTGGGGTGCTCGACCGAGCCAACGCGTGCGCGAATCACGTGACCGTCGCGCTCGGTCTCGACGACGGGCACGTGCTTCTCGTGCGCCGCGTCCTCAGTATTTGCGGTCAGCTCCGTGCAACCGGCAGGGGTCGCAACGCCGTCGCCAAGGGCAGCGATGAGCTTACCGTCGGGGTCCTTAAAGAATTTCGCCATGATGTTCTCCTTTGCTGATGTGCCAATGTTCTTGATGGTTCTTATGCCCAAAGGCAGACAAACCATCCACGGCATTGCAAATGAACACATAACGGATCAGGCAAGCGGTCGGGCCAAAATGCGTCGACCGTCCTGTCCGCTCCAGCAGTCCCACCCCGCGCGCGGCTAGCGACCGTCGCCACCGAGCAGCGCCAGAACATCCTCGCGCGTAAACAGTGCCGACGAGATACCATCGCCGCCGAGCACGCTGTTGACCAGATCGCGCTTGGACTCCTGCATCTGCATAATGCGCTCCTCGATCGTATCCTTGGCGATGAGTTTGTACACGGTCACGGTGTGCTGCTGGCCAATGCGGTGGGCGCGGTCGGTCGCCTGGTCCTGTGCCGCCACGTTCCACCACGGGTCGTAGTGGATGACCACGTCGGCGGCCGTCAAATTGAGACCCACGCCGCCCGCCTTGAGCGAAATCAAGAACACCGGCACCTCGCCCGCCTGGAACTGCGCAACCATCTTGGCGCGGCTCTCCTTAGACGATGCGCCCGTAAGCTTAAGGAAGGCGATATCCTCCTTTGCCAGGCGCTTGCCGATGATATCGAGCATGCCCGTAAACTGGCTGAACAGCAAGATGCGATGACCGCCGTCGAGCGCGCCGTGCACGAGCTCCATGCACGTATCGAGCTTGGCGCTTCCCGCCTTGTAGTCCGCATAGTGCAGATGCGGGTCGCAGCAGATCTGACGCAGCTTGGTGAGCTCGGCAAGCACCTTGAGCTTGTCTTTCTTAAACTCGGATGCCTCGCGGTGCTGCACCTGCTGAGCGATGCGGTCCTGGTTGGCCAGGTAGAGCTTGCGCTGCTCTCCGGTAAGCTGCGCCATCACCGTGTCTTCGATCTTCTCGGGCAGGTCGGTCACCACGTCTTCCTTAACGCGACGCAGCACAAACGGCGACACAAGCGCCTGCAGACGGGCGGCGCTGTCGCCCTCGGCATGCTCGACGGGACTCTCAAAGCGCTTGGCAAATGAGTCGCGCGTACCCAAAAGGCCCGGCATCAAAAAGTCGAAGATGCTCCAGAGCTCGGACAGGCGGTTTTCGATGGGCGTGCCCGTCAGGGCAAAGTGCACGCCGGCCGGCAGGCGCTTGGCGGCGCGGGCCACCTGGGTGAGCGGGTTTTTAATGTACTGGGCCTCGTCGAGTACCACGCGGGCAAAGTCCTGCTCGACGTATTCGTCGATATCGCGGCGCATGAGATCATACGACGTCACGACCACGTTGTGCTCGGCGGCACCGGCAATTTGCACGCGACGCTGGGCCTTGGCGCCCACGATGGCACACACATCAAGCGAGGGGGCAAAGCGCTCCAGCTCGGCAGCCCAGTTGTACACGAGCGACGCGGGGCATACCACGAGCGTGGGCTTGGTATCCCCCGCCTCCACGCGCGCCAGAATGTGCGCGATCATCTGCAGCGTTTTGCCCAGGCCCATATCGTCGGCCAAGATGCCGCCTAGGCCCAGGTGCTCAAGCGAGCCGAGCCACTGGTAGCCGTCGACCTGGTAGCCACGCAGTGTGGCCTTGAGCGAGGCGGGCACCGTAAAGTCCATCTTGCCGAGCGTGTCCAGGCGCTCGACGGTACGGAGGAACGCAGCGTCGCGATCGGCCTCAAGCGCTGGCGTGCGCGCGAGCATGCTATCGACAAACAGGGTGCTCGACGCGGGAAGCGACATGCCGTCGAGCAGGTCGACGGCATCGACGCCCAGGTCCTCGGCAAGTCCAAACGCGGCGCGCGCTCCCTCGTCCAGGCGAACGATGTCGCCGGACGTAAGGCGCGCGAACGTCTGGTGGCGCTTATACGAATCGAGATAGATGGCAAGGTCGGCCGCCGAAAGCCCGCTCGCACCCAGCTCGACGTCGAGCAAGTTGCTCTTGACGGTGGCGCGCACCGAGAGCTTAGGCGCAGGGCGCACCGAGATCTGGCGCAGGCGGTCGCTGAGCATGACCTCGCCCAGCTCGGACAGAGCAGACAGGCCCTCGGTCAACAAGTGGAACAGGCTCTCGTCATCGCGCTCCTCAAATGCCAGGCCGCCCTCGTAAAAGTCGAAATACAGGGCAGCCGTGTCCATAACGCGAAACTCCGCCACCGTATCGCGGGGCGGAACGCCGGGGCGTTGCTCTTCGAAAGGACTGCCCGGAGCACCAAGACTAAAGAGATCTGCCGACCAATCGCCGTAGGCCACCGTAATCTTGCAGGTCACAAGACCATCGTCGACGCCAATCGCCATGGCAAAACTCGGCTCGGGCGCCACGGCGTCAAGTACGGCGGGAGCGGTCAGGTCGGTGTAGTCGCGCAAGATGGGCAGCGCCATGCGGCAGAACTCACCCACCTGGTCGGCAGCGATATGGACCGGCGTGCGGCAGGGCAACAAGTGCGATAGGAACGGCGCCGCATGTTGGGCAAACGCCGCGTCGGTACGGCGCGCGCGGCGCGTATCGACCAGATAGGCTGCGTCACCTGCGACAAAGCAGTACGTATCGGCCGGCAGGCGCAAGTCGTAGCTGCCTCCCGCCGCCGGTGCAATCTTGGCGGCAAGGAGCGGCGGGCGCTTAGCCGGGACTTCGCCCTCCCCCTGCGGCGACGGCTCGACCGCCACCTCGTAGGAGCGATGCGTCGTCGTCCCCCGCGACCAAGCAGGCTCAAAGGACATGGTCCTGCCGCGCAGCAGGTCCAGCACGGACACGATGGAATACTCGGATACCGGCAACTGACGCTCGGCAACAAAGCCGCTGCGAGCAAAGTCATACGATGCCGAGCGCGAACTCGTGATGTCGCTCAGGTAGGCGACCGTCATTGCGACAAAGTCGAGCAGCTTTGTCGACACGTCATCGAAAGCCTCGGGTACATGGGCAAACGTAAGCTTCTTGCCATAGGAGAACGTACCACCACGCACATAGGCATCGGCCATGCCGTCGATATCCTTAACCACGTAGGACACCGAACCGCAGCGAATGCGAAACTCGAGCGCCCAGTTAAAGCGATCGGCAAACAGCGGATTGTAGTACGGCACCAGCGAGGGCTCCAGCACCGCTTTGGGCGCATCGGGGTCAATGGTGCCGGCGAGCTTGCGACGCATGGCCGCGAGCTCGTCCATGCGCGCGTCCGAAAGATCGGAAAGCGCCGCCACAAGGCTCGGGCTCGTGGGGACGGGCGCAGGGAAGGGAAAGTTGGGGTTGACCGAAGATGCGCTAGGCGCGGGGCGTGCGGACTGTTTGGATTGTGCGGGCGGTGCCGTAAACGTGCGGACCGGCGTACGCAGGCCCTCGACAGGCTCGGCGCCACTGGCATCCAGATACGCCAACGCCGTGGCGATGGCGTGCTTGCACATGCCGGAATAGCGGAAGGCAGCGGGGCAATCGCAGTCGTAGTCAATAACCTCGTGCTCGTCCATATCGAGCGCCACGTGCGTCTTGTACAGGTCGCCGCGCGAGCCACGCACCGTGCCCTCGATGTTCACGTTTTTGGAGAAGCGCGAGCCGGAGTCCTCAAACGACAGCACGGCACCGTTGAGCATGAGCGAGCGCCCCTTCATAAAGGTGCTGCTAAGCGCCGCCTCCTTACGAAGCGCCTGCACAAACGTCCCCTGCGCCATCACTTCCTCCAATCTCACCCGGGGTAGCTAATTTGGGACGGGGCTATTTTAGCTACCCCCATATGTCGGTTGAGATGCATTCCGACCCCGACTCATTCGCCGTCAGTCAAAGGGTAGCTAAAATAGCCCCGTCCCAAATTAGCTACCCCGCCAACGCCGTCCTTAAATTACCGTCACTCTGCCTTGGTTACCCACAATGGCCTTGGCCTCTGCCAACAGCGGAATCGAGCGTGCGTTGACCTTGGCCGGCACCTCGGCACGCAGCACGCGCCCGTCCACCTGCTCGATAAAGATCTCCACGCGGTCGCCGCCCGGGTTGGCGGTAAGCACCGTGGCAAGACGCGCCATATTGCCCTGACTAAAGCGGCTGTTGGGCACCATGACCTCAAACACCTTGGGCTTGTTGTTCTCCTCGTTGAGCTCCAGCGGCACGATCTCCTGCGCGATGATCTGATCGCCGCGGTCCGAGCGCTCGAGCTTGCCCTTAATGCGCACAAACGCATCGGACAGCTGCGCGCCGGTCTCGGGATCGACCTCGCCGTACAGGTACCCCTCGGCCTCCTTGTAGGTCTTGGGGAACACCACGACCGTGGCCTCGCCTTCCATGTCCTCGAGCTGCACAATGCCCATGGGGTCGCCGTTTTTGGTCACGCGCTTGGACACGCTCGAGACCATGCCGGCCCACCACAGTGCCTTGCCCTCGGGAATCTCCTGGTTGATGGTACCGCCCGTGGGGTTTTGCACCTCGTAGCCGGTGTCGATCTGCGAGAACGAGAAGTCGCGCGCCTTGGCTAGCGCATACTCAAACGGGCGCAGCGGGTGGTCCGAGACATAGATGCCCAGAACCTCCTTCTCCTGGCTCAACTTAAGGTGGCGGTCCCACTCCTGGCCATCCGGATCGGGCACGCTCACCTCAAAGCCCGAGCCCTCAACGTCGCCAAACATATCGAAGAACGACGTCTGGCCGCTCGCGCGATCTTTCTGGCGCTTTACCGCTGCATCGATGATGTTCTCGGGGTTGTTCTTGTCCACGAAGTGCATCATCTGGCGACGCGGATACCCCGTGGAGTCGAAAGCACCTGCCTTGATGAGCGATTCGATCACGCGACGGTTGGCCTGGCTCGAGTCCACGCGCTCGACAAAGTCGTGCAGTGTCTTAAACGGGCCGCCCGCCTCGCGCTCGGCGATAATCGCCTGCGCCACGCCGGTGCCCACGCCGCGAATGCCGGCCAAACCAAAGCGCACGCCTTCCTTGGTAGCCGTGAACTCGGTACCGGACTCGTTAACATCTGGCGACAGCACGGGGATGCCGTCGTGACGGCACGCCGAGACGTAGTGAACGATCTTGTCGGTCTTGCCCGTGTAGGACGTCAGAACGGCCGCCATGTACTCGTGCGGATAGTGCGCCTTAAGCCATGCCGTCTGCATAACCAGGATGGCGTAGCCGGCGGAGTGCGACTTGTTAAAGGCGTAAGATGCGAACTCGAGAACATCGTCCCAAATCTTCTGGGCGACCTCGCGCGTGTAGTTGTTCTTGATAGCGCCGTTCATCCAGTGGTCGTAGGTGGTCTCGTCCGAGCCATCCTCCCAGTGGAGCACCGTCGAGGTGAGCAGCTTGATCTTTTTCTTAGCCACGGGCTTACGGATACGCGAGTCCGATTCGCCCTTGGAGAAGCCGCACATCTCGACGGAGATGAGCATAACCTGCTCCTGGTAGACCATGGTGCCGTAGGTTTCGCCCAGGATGTCGTCCAGACGGTCGTCATAGGAGACGGCCGGCTCTTTGCCGTTCATACGGTTGATATAGGACGAAACCATGCCGGCGCCCAGAGGGCCCGGGCGGTACAGGGCAATCAATGCCACGACGTGCTTGTACTCGGTGGGCTTCATGTTCTTGATCGTGGCCGTCATGCCGGCGGACTCGACCTGGAAGACGCCGGCGGTGTGGCCGGAGCCCATGAGCTTAAAGATCTCGGGGTCGTCAAAGGGAATCTCTTCCTCTTTGATGTCGATGCCGAAGTTCTTTTTGATGTTGGCCTTGGCCTTGGAGATAACCGTCAGCGTACGCAGGCCCAGGAAGTCCATCTTGAGCAGGCCCATGTCGGCAACGGTATGGCCCTCGTACTGGGTAATCTCGACGCCGCCCTTGGTATCGAGCTTGGTGGGCACGTGCTCGTTGACGGGGTCGCGGCAAATCAGAACGGCGCACGCGTGCACGCCCTCGCCACGGGTAAGGCCCTCGATCGAGAGCGCCGTGTCGATGATGCGGCGGGCGTCGTCGTCCTTTTTATAGGCCTCGGCAAAGTCGGGGTTAAACAGATCCTCTTTGCCGGGTTGTTTTTCGAGTACCTGCTTGAGCTTGACCTTGGGGTCGCTCGAGACCATCTTGGACAGACGCTGGCCCATGTAGACCGGGTAGTCCAGGACGCGCGCGGCGTCGTTGATGGCCTGCTTGGCCTTGATGGTCGAGTAGGTGATGACGTGGGTGACCTTCTCGGGACCGTAGAGCTGGCGAACGTGCTCCACGACCTCGAGGCGCCGCTCATCGTCGAAGTCCATATCGATATCGGGCATCTCGGTACGCTGCGGGGACAGGAACCTCTCGAACATCAGGCCGTTCTCGAGCGGGTCGAACGCGGTGATGTTCATGGCGTAGGCGACGATAGCGCCGGCGGCAGAACCACGGCCGGGGCCGACGCCGATGCCGTTGTCCTTGGCCCATTGCACGTACTCGGCAACGATGAAAAAGTAGGCAGCGAAGCCCTTGTCGCAGATGACCTTGTATTCGTACTCAAAGCGCTCTTTGATGTTGACGCCGCCGATCTCGCGTGTGGCCCAGTCGTCGCCATAGTGCTGGCGCAGGCCCTTCTCGCACTCGCGGCGGAACTGGCTCTCGTGCGTCTCGCCGGGATCGAGCAGCGGGAAGCGCGGCAGGATGATAGAGTCCCAGTCGAGCTCGACGTAGCACTTGTCGGCGATCTCGAGCGTGTTGTCGCAGGCCTCGGGGCAATACGGGAACATCGCCCGCATCTCCTCCTCGGTCTTCATGTAAAACTCCGAGCCGGTCATGCGCATGCGGTTGGGGTCGTCGACCTTGGCATTCATGCCAATGCACATGATGACGTCCTGCACGGGCGCATCCTCGCGGCGCAGGTAGTGGAAGTCGTTGGTAGCGATGACCTTGACGCCCACCTGTTTTGCAATGTCGATGAGCGTGCGGTCCATCTGCTCGTCGGTCAGGCCGTTGTCGGTGGTGATGCCGTGTTCCTGGATCTCGATGTAAAAGTCGCCGGGGTCGAAGGTGTCGCGGAAGGTCTCGGCCCACTTGATGGCGCCCTCCATGTCACCGCGGTCGATGTATTTAGGGATGATGCCCGCGATGCAGGCGCTGGTGCAGATCATGCCCTTGGCGTGGCGGCGCAGGTTGTCGAGCGTCACGCGCGGCTTGTAGTAAAAGCCCTGCACGGCGGCCTCGGAGACCGTCTGCATCAGGTTGACGTAGCCCTCCTGATCCTTGGCCAGAAGGATCATGTGGTAGAGCTCGGGCTTGTGGTCGCGGGCAAGGGTCTCGTCCGGCGTAAAGTAGACCTCGCAGCCAAAGATGGGTTTGATGACCAGGGGCGGCTTGAGCTCGTCGATGTTGCCCTTCTCGTCCCACATGGCCATGTCTTTGACGTACTGGGCATGCTCGCGCGGGTTTGCCTCGGGGTCGGGCTCCACCAGCTCGTCGCGGCGGTCCTTTTCCAAGAAGGCCTTGTCGTGGCTCCAGGTTTTGTACTCGGGCGTGTTGTGATTGACGGCGTCGCAGGCCAGTGCCAGGTCGGGCACGCCATACATGTAGCCGTGGTCGGTAATGGCCACGGCGGGCATGCCCAGCTCTACGGCGCGGTTGACCATATCCTGGATACGGGTTGCGCCGTCGAGCATGGAGAAAACAGTGTGATTGTGCAGATGGACGAATGCCATGTGATGAGCTCCGATGCGGGTTCGTGTTCTGACTGAACGATTTTACCGCACGGCGCGGACGGCACCCGAACCTAGCCAAACCCACACGGCTCCTCTTGCAGTTGCGGTGGAATAGTTCCCGCTTGGGCCACCTGGACCGCAATACAGGAACTATTCCACCGCAAGTTATCTGAGGGCTAGAGATTGTAGGTGACTACTTGGGGCTCGGCGGGTTCGACGAAGATGGCTGGATTCGCCTGCTCCACGCGAACGAACTTGACCGTCACCGCCTCAACGCCCGCCTTGTGCAACACGTCGGCGTAGACGCGCGCCTGCAGGGCGTGCTTCTCGAGCAGCTGTTCCGGCGTCTCATCCTGCGTGCCACCCGTCTTGTAATCAATGACCAGGGCGCGTGACGGATCGGCCGGGTCGGTGGCCAGTGCATCGATGGCGCCCTCGGCATAGGCACCGTAGCGAGCGATGTCCTCGTCCTCGCAGCCCAGCGAAAAGAACGGCACCTCGGCGCGAACGCACGGCCACGCGAGCAGGTCGGCACGAACAGCCGACTTGAGCCAGCGGTCCAGAGCAACGTCGAAGCGTTCGCGCTGCTCCGGCGTCAGGCGCCACAAGCGTGCCAGCGCATCGGCACGCGCGGCGGGCAACGCATCGGCACCCATCTCGATGAGCCACTGGCAGGCGGCGTGGAAGGCCGAGCCCAGCGCCATGGGATTGCCGGCGGGCTCGACAGCGGCCACGTCTGCATCCGTCATCTCCGAGCCATCCGACTCTGCATCATCGCCGGACTCGTCCATGGGAACACGAGCCACGGCGGCACGGTCTTCCGTCTCGGCATGGAGTGCCGCGGCGATTGACGAGTAGCTATACGAGTCACGCATCGGATACGGACAGATGCCCATGCGCACGCCCACTGCCTGGGGATACACAAGCTCAAACGAATCGGGCTTGGGGTCGGCAGGACCGGGGACGATTGTACTGGCCGAATCGTCGGCAGCATCTGTATCGGCATCGCCACGAACAAGCCTGCCCTCGGCATCCAGCGAAGCGTTGGCCTCAAACGCCTGCTCGCCAAAGGTAAAGCCCGCGAGCGAAATAAGCTCGTAGTCGCCCGGCTGGGAGTTGTCGAACACCAGGCGGTCGGCATCGAGCTGCGGCATGTCCAGAGCGTCGGTCGGCAAAATACGGCGGAGCACGTCGTAGGTCAGATCGGTCTCGACGTCGAAGGTCGGCGCCGTCACCTTGCCACGGCTCACGCCAGCATCCATCGCCAGAATGACCAGCTCACGCGCTCGCGTCATGGCGACATAGAGCAGACGAGCCCGCTCCTCGAGCGAAAGCTGCAGGTCGTCGTTGCGCAGGCGGGCAAATGCCTCGGCGGGAGAGCCCGTCGCACAGACGTCCTCCATGAGCTCCGGCGGCAGCCACAGCGACGTGCCCTTGCCCTTAAACGCATGCTCAAACTGCTTTTTGACGTCATCGCCCTTCACGAAGGCCCCATCGGCAAGCTTAACGCCATCAAAACAAGCCGGCAGCGCCACGACTTGCGCTCCGCCCTCGACGCGACCCATCTGTGCCGCACCCGAGGACTTACGCACGCCAAAGCACTCGGCGACCGCCACGACCGGATATTCCAGACCCTTGGAGGCATGCACCGTCATGATGCGTACCGCGCCGTCACCCTCCTCGTTGAGCGCGCCCGGGGCCTCCTTGCCCGCCAAGAAGCGGTCGAAGGCCAGCGCGATGGAACGCGGCGAGTTGCCGAACTCGGCCTCAGCCTCAGCCACGGCGTCGAGCGCCTTGAGCACGTTGGCGGCAATGGCCTTGCCCTCGGGACCGCGCTGTGCCAGACGCACAAACCAGCCGGAGGCGTTGACCACGTCGCGCGCGATGGCGGCGAACGAATCGCGGCCCACGCGACGAAGCGCATACCGCAGCACCTCGCGGGCGCGCGTCACGAGCGGCAGATCTTGCAGACCCGGCACGTCGAAATCACTCATGATGCCCGCGTCGATATTCCGGCGCGAGGTCTCCCCCGTCTCGCTATCGAGCTTGGTCGCCAGCGCCAGGAACTCCTGAGCGCCGAGCGCAAACATCGGCGAGGCGAGCAGCGGCATAAGGCCCTGCGCCGTATCGGCCGGATTGGCGAGCGCACATACCAGGGCGCGCACCGTCTGCACCTCGGCTGCCTGGGCAAAGACCGAACCACCCGCGATGACGCAGTCGAGCCCCTGGTCGCGGAAGGCCTGGGCGTAGACGTCGGCGTTGGTCATGCGGCCCAGCAGCAGCACCATGCCGCCCTGGGGCTGGCCGGCATCGGCAAGCGCGCGGAAGCGCTCGGCGATCGCACGGGCCTTGGCCTGTGTGCGCTCCTGCATACTACCGCCGGCAACAAAGAGGGCCTGGCGGCGCGAGGCGTCCGCCACCAGCGTGTCCTTGCGGCCGTCGCTCGCCTCAAGATCCAAAAAGCCCTGCATCAGGCCGCCGTCATCGCCGTCGAAGACGCGTGCCACGTAACGCAGCACCTCGTCATGGCTGCGGAAGTTGCGCACGAGTTTAACGAGTTCGCCGGCAGGGGCATCGGCCACGGCAGTCGCCTCGGACGCGGCAGACGAGCCCACCTTGCGCTCCTGGCGGCGAAACACCTCGACCTCGGCGCCACGGAAGCGGTAGATCGACTGCTGCGCATCGCCCACGGTGCACAGCGCGCGCTCCCCCGCGCCCGTCAGATAGCGAATCAAATCGACCTGCATCTGATCGGTATCCTGGAACTCATCGATCATGACCATCTTAAAGCGGCCCTCGTACGCAGCACGGATGGCTGGGTAATCGCGCAGGGCCTCGTAGGCCATACGCAGCAGGTCGTTATTATCGAGGGCGGACTGGGCAGCCTTCAATGCGCGATACTCGGCCTCGACGGAACGGGCCAGGCCCACCAGCGCATCGAGCGCCGAGCCACCGCAGGCAAGCACGATATTGATAAACGCATCGGCGGCCTCGGCCTTGAGCAGCTCGACCTGCTCCTTGGGGAATGCCTTGCTCGCGCGCGGCATGGTGCACGACATCATGAGTCGCGCCGCATCCTCCATGGTTTTGCCACTCGCCTCAAACGCGTCGATGGCATCGAGCGCCGTCTGCGCCTTCTCGGTCGCGGCCTTGCTTGCGCCTAGCGCCGCGCGATAGGCATCGGCGAGTGCCGAGGTATCGGCCTGGCCGCGCGCCACGCGCGCGTCGTCCATACCGCCCGGCAACTGGCTCGACAGCTCCAGCAGGTCGCGCACCAGACCCTTGATGGTCGTACCGCCGCCAAAGGAACCGCCCTCGCCCGCCATGGGATACCAGGCATAGAGGGCCTTGAGCGATGCCGCGAGCTCGGGGGCGGCATCGGGTGCCGTCGCGCGACCCAGCACATGCTCAACAGCCTGGTCCATGAGCTCGTCGGTATCGGTGAGCACCGTGAACTCGGGGTCGATGCCCAGCTCCAGCGCGTGCGCGCGCAGGATACGCGAGCACATGCCGTGAATGGTCGAGATCCACGCGTCGTCGACGGTCAGTGCTTCCTCGTCCATGCCCTCGTCGATAAGCGCACGGCGCACGCGGTCGCGAATCTCGGCCGCGGCATCTTTGGTAAAGGTAATGGCGAGCACCTGGTCCAGATGCTCAACGAACGGACCGGATTCGGGCGAGAGCGCATAGACGATGCGGCGCGTGAGGGTAAAGGTCTTACCCGAACCGGCGCCCGCCGAGACAAACAGCGGGCGGTCGAGCGTTTTGACAATCTGCAGCTGTTGCGGCATCAAAGTCGAAAGATCCATGGTCTACACGTCCCTCCTTACAAACGTTCCTTCGTGGTTATACGAGCAGCGCGCATGCGCGGCCTGAGCCGACGCCGGGTCGACGGCGGCAACGTTGCCCGCCTCGAGCTCGCGCAGGCGCTCGGCGATGCCGGCCTCCACGCGATCGAGCAGGGCATCGAAGTCCATGCTGCCACCCTCGCCGGGGAAACCTTTCTTAAGGCCCGGGATGCGACCGTCGCCGCGCTCTTCCTCGAGCAGCTCGGCGCTCGCGGCACCGCGCAACGCCGGCTTGCCGCCCTTGGTCGAAAAGTAGAGCGCCGCGCGGGTGTCCAAATCCAGCGCCCGGCGCATGGCCTGGGCGTAGATGAGCGTTTGGGTATGTGGTGGCAACCAGCGCGGATCGTCGATGGGCGCCGTGCCCGATTCCTCGTCGCGCACCGTGGGGTCGGCGAGCTTAAACTCCTCAACGCCCGTGCGATGCTTGTAGTCGATCACCACGGCACGATTCTCGGCGTCCACGTCCACGCGGTCGATGCGCCCGCCAAGCGGCCAACCGGCATACTCGACCTTGAGCTCGTTGAAGGCGAACTCCAGGTAGCGCGGGGCAAAGGGGGCAAGTGCCTCGGACTCGTAGGCAAGCACACCCTCCAGCTGCGGCAAGATCTCGGCCACCTGGCGTTCCTCCACCGCAGAGAGCGGCACCAGCGGGCCCTCCGTGCCGCGCTTGCCGGCGTGCTCGGCCAACGTCTCGTCAAAGACCTCGTGCAGCAGCTCCTGTGCGCGCGGCAGATTCTCGGGCGTCACGCGCTCCATGCCCTCTTGGGGCAGACGGGCATGCAGATGCTCCAGCACGTCGTGGACAAAGTTGCCCTTTTCCATGTTGCCAAAGCCCGCGTCGATCGACTGGGGCTTCACGCGGTACGAGACGAACCAGCATAGCGGGCAGGTCGAATAGGCCTCGATCTGCGAGGCGGACGTCAGACGCGGCACGAGCGGCGCGTCCTCACCCTCGCCATCGCGACGGCGCAGGACCAAATACGGCACGGCCTCGGCACTCAGATGCTGAGGGGCTTCACAGGTCACGCGCTCGCGCTTGAGGCCTTCACCTGCCGCGGGATCAAAGTCGGCGATGATATCGCCCTCGCCCACGCGCATGGGCTTGGCAGCGCCAGCGGCCTCGGCATGTGCCCACAGCTCGGTCCATACGGCTGCCGGGTAGCACTCGCGTGCCTGGCGATCGTGCGTCACACGGGCGAGCGCGACCGGACCGCTCGCCGCCTGCATCGCACGGCCAAAGCGCACGCGCAGCAGGGCAGCGGGCTCCAAAGACACGCCGTCGCGGCGCAGCTCGGCTGTCAACGTGGCAAGCGGGCCCTCTTCGTGCGAAAGCGGATAGCTGCCCAGGTCGACATCGGCAAACAGCACGGCATCGTAGCTGCCAGGGCGAAGAACCGACGCATCGGCAAGCGACGCGAAGCGCACTTGTGCTCGTGGTGTGCGATCGACCTCATAGGTCTCGTAATCGTAGGCGGTACTGCGCTTGTCCACCTTGGTTCGAACGCCGTCGAGAACCGGCACGGTCGCGGCCTGCGACACGTCGAGCGCGCGAGCATCGTTCATAAGGATGTCGATGGCATGGCGCAGCAAAGCCGTCTCTGCCTGGCGACGGGCCTGGCCGTCAAGGCCGCCTAGAGCGCGATCGGGCAACGCCTCGGCAACGGCAAGCATGGCCTTAAGCGCCGTCACGGGCTTGTCACGCCACAGCGCCTGGAACACGTCCGAGACCACACACGGTACGTTCTTAAACCAGTTATCGTCGCTCGTCGCCTTGCGCGCGCCCCTCACCTGGCCCTGAACGCTCTGCAGCAGGCTCTTGACGCCCGCGGTAGTCTTGCTGCGCGAGAGACGCATATTCTTATCGAAGGTACGGGCATTGACGGCATCAGCGCCCGAAAGCGGACTGTAGATCCAGTCGGTAAGCTCCGGCGCGGGCCACCACTCAGTCTTGGAAGCGGTGCCCTCGTCGGCGGCTTTCATACGCTCGATCAGGTCGGCGAGCGCCGTAAACTGCCTGCCCGCGATGGACTGGGAAAACGCCGTGAACTCAGTCGTCTCGGCCGCAATGTGACGCGCCGCCAGACGAGAGGCGAGCTCAACGAACAGCTGGGGTGCCCGGGCAGAAACAACGAGCACGCGCACAGGGTCGGCAGGCGTCGCGACGCCGTCGACCTCGGAACCCCGGCACGTTTTTACCAGATCATCAATTGCGTCCGCATAAGCATGAGCACGGGCATGGGGGCCAGCGACCTCAATAAAGGCAGGCTGAGCGGCGGTCCCGCAAGCGGCATCAGACGCGCCGACACCCTCCCCTAGCGGCGCGATCTCAAACAACACATCGCGGGCATCAAATGCCGCGGCAAGCTCCTCGCGCATCGCCGCCTGCTCGCGGGCAAGCAGCACGACGACCTCTCCCCCATTGTTCGCCACGGCAGACAGCAGCTCGAGCAGACCGTGCGTAAACGACGTGATACCGCGCACGCATACGGCGCGAGTGCACGCCGGCAGGCTATCGGCCAGGACACTGGTCATAATGTCAGCTGCCTCGCAGGGCTCAACCATATCTCGACGGTCCAAACCGCCCGCGTAGGCGCGCAAAAGCTCGAACACACGAGCCTCGGCATCGCTTTTTGGCTCAGGCCGGCAGTTGTCGCCACGGCATCGTTCGGCACCCGTCCCCGCAACGCCCGGCAACACGTCGCGGGCCATGCGCGCGAGCATGCGCACTGTGCCCTGGCTGCGCGAAAGCGGCTGCAGAGCGGCGTCGTCGCGGCGGTCGATCATGTCCGAGAACAGCATCTGGCGCTGAAGGTTGTCCACAAAGCTGCGGCCATCGCCCATAAGCTCCCACAGCGAGCTGAGCCACGATGTGGGCGTCTTGTAGTCGACACCCAGTGAAACCCCGGCTTCCGCCGCATCATGGCGGCACAGGTCGAGCTCGGCAAATGTTGGCGCCAACAGAACAGCGCGCCCGTGGCGGGCAACCAGGTCGGCCAGTAGCGCCGCCTCGGCATCGCTCAAATCCGTGCCGGCATTGGTGGTATAGATTCGAACAGGCATGGTCCTCCGCTCAAACTGTTCGCAATAATCAATGCATCCATCCTACCCGCCCAAGCGGACAGATTTGCCCCACGCCAACAGATTTGATCCCTTGAGGACGGAGGAAAATGGATCACAGAGGGGGTCAGTCTAACCCGGTGATTCGTTTTCCTCCGTCCCCAAGGGATCAAAAAACCGCCCCCGGAGGGACGGTTCTTCGTAATTCAATGTTGTCGCTGGCCTACTCGCCATCCTCCAACTTAATGAGGATCTTGCGGTAGCCACCGTACTCGCCGTTCAGCGCCTTTGAAACGCGGCTCACCGTGGTGGACGAAGCGCCGGTACGGGCCTGAACCTCAACATAAGGCTCGCCCTCGTCCAAATAGCGCGCAACCTGCAAACGCTGAGAAAGGTCGCAAATCTCGCGCGGCGTGCAGATATCGGTCAAAAACGCTTGGATATCCTTCTCGTCGTCCAAAAGGCTAAATGCGTGGACCAGCTGCTTGACATCAGGCTTGTCAAACATGTTCTCGATATTCATCGATCACCGCCAAACCCGCCAAAAGGCATCGAAGTTGATACTGACATCGGGCATCGTTCACCCGTTCTATGCAATAGGGCAACGCCTGTGGCTTTTGCCCGTAGCAGTGTAGCACACCACCAAACTAAAGCGACAAGACTCTCTGCCAGCGGCGCGTTTTTCAGGACGAACGCCGTTTAGAAACCATATGCGCACGTAAGCTCCACGAATATTTGAGACAATGGGCGCCCAAACACCGCGGCGCGCCCGCGCAACCATCCAGGTCGCCGCCGTAAGCCGCTTCACGCGACGCCAGCAATCCCGGCGCAAGAAAGGATTCACGCCATGCGCTTTATGCTTAACTGGCTCTTCACCTCGATCGCCATCGCGATCGCCACGTTCCTCGTCCCCGGTATCCAACCCTTCGGCTTTGCCGAGACCTGGGTCTGCTTTGCCTTTGTGGGACTGTTCCTGAACATTGTCGATTCGTTCGTCAAACCGTTCCTGACCGTCATCTCACTGCCGCTCACTATTATTACGCTTGGTGTTTTTCAGCTCGTAGTCAACAGCTTTATGCTCGAGCTGGCCAGCTACCTGTCGGTCAATCTGCTGGGCGCGGGCATCTCCATCGCCAGCTTTGGATCGGCCTTTATGGGCAGTATCCTGGTATCCATCACGCGCAGCATCCTCGACAGCATCGCCGAGGACTAAAACGGCCATTCCGGCCGTGCCCGTCTCAACAGCCCAAAACGAAGGCCGCCCATCGCAAAAATGGGCGGCCCTCTTATTTGTCAAGTCTCAAAGGGCGAGAGAATCTACCATTTCTACCCCGTCCCCAAATGGCAGGTGTGGGTTAGATGACGTAGTCGTAGCCATGGTTGGGAGCGACAAGTTGATCGAGTGTCACACCGTCGAGGTAGTCGTTGATGAGCTTGTCCAGGTTCTTCCACACGTCGAGCGTGGGGCACTCATCCGAGCGTGAGCAGCCCTTGCAGTCGCCATCCAGGCATGCAACCGGTGCCAGACTGCCCTCGGTCAGGCGCAGGATCTCGCCCACCGTGTACTGCTCGGGCGGGCGCGTGAGCACGTAGCCGCCGCCCTTGCCGCGCATGCCCGAAAGCATGTTGGCGCGCACGAGCGTAGCCAAGATGTTCTCGAGATATTTCTCGGAAATCCCCTGTCGCGCCGCGATCTCTTTGAGCGGGATGCGACCGGCCGCCTGGTGCTCGGCCAGATCGACCATAACGCGCAGGGCATATCTGCCCTTTGTAGAAACCAACATGTATAGTGCTGCCTTTCGGTCATTTAGTCCGTAGAAATTCTAGCCGAAAAATTGGTTTTGAAAATACCCGTTCCGGTCAAGATGGTTAATCAGCTCGTAATAATCTTCTATTTCCTATTGCATTACTAGGCTTTAGTGTCTAGTATGCTTCCCAACAGCTAAACGAACAACCTATAAGGTTTATGGGTTTAGCTGCTACACGCACCGTGAAACCACACGGCAACCAGCAACTTGAACACTTTGGAGGTTCACCATGAGCAAGGTTTACACGTCCATCGATCAGCTTATCGGCCACACCCCGCTCCTGGAGCTCACTCACTTTGAGGCCGACGAGGACCTCAAGGCTCGTGTGCTCGTCAAACTCGAATACTTCAACCCCGCCGGGTCAGTTAAAGACCGCGTCGCCAAGAACATGATTGACGAGGCCGAGAAGGCAGGCAAGCTCGTGCGTGGCGGCGACTACACCATCATCGAGCCCACGAGCGGCAACACCGGCGTCGGCATCGCCTCGGTGGCGGCCGCCCGCGGCTACAAGGTGATCATCACCATGCCCGAGACCATGTCCGTCGAGCGCCGCAAGCTGATGCAGGCATACGGTGCGCAGCTCGTGCTCACCGACGGCTCCAAGGGCATGAAGGGCGCTATCGCCAAGGCAGAGGAACTGCAGAAGGAGACTCCCAACAGCATCATCGCCGGCCAGTTTGTGAACCCCGCCAACCCCGCCATCCACAAGGCCACGACCGGCCCCGAGATCTGGGACGACACCGACGGCAAGGTCGACATCTTCGTCGCCGGCGTCGGCACCGGTGGTACCGTGACCGGCGTGGGCGAGTTCCTCAAGGAGCAGAACCCCGAGATTAAGGTCGTCGCCGTCGAGCCCGCCACCTCCCCGGTGCTCTCCAAGGGCCAGGCCGGCCCGCACAAGATCCAGGGCATCGGCGCCGGCTTTGTGCCCGACGTCCTCGACACCCGGGTCTACGACGAGATCATCCCCGTCGAGAACGACGACGCCTTTGCCACCGGCCGCGCCGTGGGCCACAAGGAGGGTGTGCTCGTGGGCATTTCGTCCGGTGCCGCCGTGTGGGCCGCGCTGCAGCTGGCCAAGCGCCCCGAAAACGAGGGCAAGACCATCGTGGCCCTGCTTGCCGACACCGGCGAGCGCTACCTGTCCACGGCACTGTTCCAGGACTAAGGGCCCGTCACTTGTCGATAGGCCCATGGCATGCCGGCCTATCCTCTCTTCTGGCTGCCCGAGCCCATCTCGTTAGGGTGTCCCACGAGACGTCCGAACTTGCTACAATGTCTGCGGCGCGGAACCAGCCTCCCGCGCCGCTTTTCTTTTTTGGCCACATGCCACCAAGGAGAACCTCCCCATGCACAACAAGCGCGTGCTCGTCGCCATGAGCGGCGGCGTCGATTCTAGCGTGACCGCGTACCTGCTCAAAAGCCAGGGCTACGAATGCGTCGGCGCCACCATGCGCCTCACCTGCCCCGCGCCCGATCCCGTCACGGGCATGAGTAAGGTCGACCGCGACATCGCCGATGCAAAGGCTGTCGCCGAGTGCCTGGGGATGCCCCACCATGTGCTCGACCTGCAGCAGGCCTTCGACCGCAACGTTATCGAGCGCTTCGTGACCGCCTATCAGGAGGGGCTGACGCCCAACCCATGCATCATCTGCAACCGCCACATTAAGTTTGGCGCATTGCTGGATGCGGCGCTGGATATGGGCTGCGACTACATCGCAACGGGTCATTACGCCAAAACAAGCCAGACAGTAGACGGCACCTGGCAGCTGCATCGCGGCGAAGATCCCAAAAAGGACCAGAGCTACTTTTTATATTCGCTTACGCAGGAGCGCCTGGCGCACGCGATCTTTCCGCTGGCAGGCCTAGACAAAGAGCGCGACGTGCGCCGCATAGCCGCCGAGCAAGGCTTTACCAACGCCCAGAAGGCCGAAAGCGAGGACATCTGCTTTATTCCAGACGGTGACTACGCGGGCTATATCGAGCGCCGCTGCGGACATCCCGCTGCACCGGGCGACATTGTGTGGCGCGACGGCAGCGTGGTCGGACGCCATAACGGCGCGTTGCGCTATACCATCGGCCAGCGCAAGGGCTTGGGCGTCGCGATGGCGCATCCCGTGTATGTGACGGGCGTCGATGCCGCCAACAACACCGTGCATCTGGGCGAGGCCGAGGACCTAACGGCCACAGCACTCACGGCCGACGACTGGATCTGGAGCGCGCCGGCAGAGCGCATGGAGGCCGAGCTGGATGCCGGCGGCATTCGCGTAGGCGCCAAATACCGCTACCGTCAGAAAGACCAGGCAGCGACCCTTACGCGTGACGAAGACGGGCAAATGCTGCTAACTTTTGACGAGCCGCAACGAGCCATCGCCCCCGGACAGGCCGTTGTGGTCTACCGCGGCGACATCGTCTTCGGCGGGGGCACGGTGACCGGCGCACTTAAGTAGCCCCATCCCCTTCATAAATTGCGGTGAAATAGGGACTGTTTAAGCGTTTAAAACCGCCAAACAGTCCCTATTTCACCGCAACTTAGAGAGGACGGCCTCGGTCGGTACTGCCGTATCAGCCGAGGCCGCTGCATCGCTAGCGCTGTACGTAGGCGCGGACGAGCTCGAAGGTGTTGCGCACGCCGTCCATGTGGCTACGCTCGTAGTTGTGGCTCGCATACACGCCGGGGCCGATCAGACCATGGCGAATGTCGTAGCCGGCAGAGAGCGTGGCTTCGACGTCCGAACCGTAATGCGGATACACGTCGATAGCGTAATCGAGCTCAAGCTCGCGCGCGATATTGGACAGCGCCGTCACCAGGTCGTAGTTGTACGGACCGCCCGAATCCTTGGCGCAGATCGACACCATGTGCTCGGTGCAGCCTAGGTCGTCGCCCACGCAGCCCATGTCAACGCTGATCATCTCGCGCGTGTCGGCCGGCACGAAGGCGCCGCCGTGGCCCACCTCCTCGTACACGGTAAAGAGCAGCGAAACCTTACGCGAAAGCGTCACCTCGCCAGCGGCGACGGCACGCGCCAAGCCCAACAAAATGGCGGCCGATAGCTTGTCATCCAGGAAGCGGCTCTTAATGTAGCCGCTCTCCGTCACCGTCGTGCGAGGATCCATAGCGATGATGTCGCCGGTCTGAATACCCAGCTCGAGCACATCGTCCTTGCTGTCGACGTTCTCGTCGAGCAAGATCTCCATGTTCTTCTCGATGGTCTTGACCGGCTCGTCGGCCACGTGCGCCGAAGGCTCGGTGTTAAGAACCACGCCCGTGTAGACATTGCCGTCGCGCGTGTAGACGGTGCAGTTCTCGCCATCGGCCGTAGACCACTGATGCCCACCGAGCGTCGTGGGGCGCAGGCGGCCATTGTCCTTAATGGAACGCACCATGGCGCCTAGGGTATCGACATGGCTCGCCAGTACGAGCGGCTCGCCCTCGCCGCCAAGCTCAACGAGCACGTTACCCTTATTAGAACGCTCAGGCCCAAACCCCATATCGCGCAGGGTCTCCATCAGATAATCAGTCGCCGCACGGGTATAGCCGGTAGGCGAAGCAATAGAAGTCAGCGCCTTCAACTGGTCAGTAATATAGGAGAGCGTAGAATCCATCTTGGACACCAAAGTCACCCTTTCATATCGAATTAAACCCACAGCAACAATACCACCGCGAACCATCTTTTTACCTAGCGAGATGACGCATCGAGCTCCCCAGAACTGCGCCCGCCACGATAAGCAGACATAAGGCGCCATCCAACAATGCGCCCCTCACATCCCGCCTTTCCGGCACCCCGGCATCTGAGAAAAGAACGCAGGCGACCCCGGGTTCCCCTCCGGGCGCATTCCGCAGGACGTAAAAGGCCCCGCCGCGCAACGCGCGCAGCGGGGCCTTTTGCATGTCCGAGGACGCGCCCGGAGGGGAACCCGGGGCCGCCGACGGGAGTGATTTACTCAGCCGGGCAGATCTTCTTGAAGAGCTCGATGACGTCGTCGAGCGTTGCCTCGCGCGGGTTACCCGGGAAGCAGGCGTCGGCCATGGCGTCCTTGGCCAGGACCTCGATCTCGTCAGCCTTCATGGCCTCACAGACGTGCGGGATGTTCACGTCGGCGGAAAGCTGCTTGACGGCGGCGATGGCGGCATCGGCGGCCTCGGCGGTGCTCATGCCCGTGGTGTCAACGCCCATGGCGACGGCAACCTTGGCCAGGCGCTCAGCGCAAACCGGCTTGTTGAACTCCATGGCGATCGGCAGCAGCATGGCGCAAGCGACGCCGTGCGGGGTGTCGTAGTGAGCGGACAGGGTGTGAGCCATGGCGTGGTCGATGCCCAGGCCAACGTTGGAGAAGCCCATGCCGGCGACATACTGGCCAAGGGCCATGCCCTCGCGGCCGGAGCCGGGCTGACCGGACTTGGCCTCGGCGACGGAGTCGCGCAGGTTCTCGCTGATCAGCTTAATAGCCTCAAAGTGGAACATGTCGGAGAGCTCCCAAGCGCCCTTGGTGGTATAGCCCTCGATGGCGTGGGTCAGAGCGTCCATGCCGGTGGAAGCGGTCAGGCCGGCGGGCATGGAAGCCATCATATCGGGGTCGACGACGGCGACCTCGGGGGCGTCGTTGGTGTCGACGCACACGAACTTGCGGACCTTCTCGGGGTCTGTGATGACGTAGTTGATGGTCACCTCGGCAGCGGTACCGGCGGTCGTCGGCACGGCGATGGTGAACACGGCATGGTTCTTGGTGGGAGCAACGCCCTCGAGGCTGCGGACATCGGCGAACTCGGGGTTGTTGATGATGATGCCGATGGCCTTGGCGGTGTCCATGGAGGAGCCACCACCGATGGTCACGATAGCGTCAGCCTCGGCGGCCTTGAAGGCCTCGACGCCGTCCTTGACGTTCTGGATAGTGGGGTTGGGCTTAATCTCGGAGTAGAGGCTCCAAGCGATGCCGGCGGCGTCGAGCTCGTCGGTCACCTTAGCGGTAACGCCAAACTTAACCAAATCGGGGTCGGAGCAGACGAAGATCTTCTTGTAGCCGCGACGCTGGAGCTCGCCGGGGATCTCCTTGATGGCGCCGGAGCCATGATAAGAGATGGTATTGAGAACGAAACGATTAGCCATTGATAGCCTCCCATCGTGTGCGGGGCATCCATTACGCCCCACGCTATGAGTCCCATCCTAACGCTTTTGAAACAAAAAACGCGTGAGAACATCAAAAGTGTTAAAGCGTTTCAACAGATGATGAAAAATATTGCGGCAAAGGGACAGCCCCTTTGCCGCATTCGGTTACTTTCGGCAGCCCTCTTTCCAAGCCTCGGCCGCAACCTTCCAGCGTAAGCGCAAATCGCGCTCGCGGTCGATGAACATGATGGCAAACGCGACAAACAGCAGCAAGCTCGCCACGACGATGGCGTGCAGGCCCATGCGCTCAATACACCAGTTGCCCAACACGGCGCCAAACACAAAGGTAAAGATCACGCCAAAGTACAGCAGGCCGTTTTCCAAAAAGCCGCGCCTGTGGGTGATGATGTAATCGTCCACGTTTTGCAGCGCGTTGCGCAAGTTGCCGATGCACATGGTCGTAGCGATGCCGTGACCGTGGATCTTGCGGAAGCTCTCAACTTGCATACCGCAGGCAAACGAGGTGAGGCAGTTGGCGAGCAGGTTGAAATTGCCGCCGGGGATAAAGCTCACGCCCAGCAAGATAACGGCTTCAAAGAACACCGTCACTTGGCGCCAGTGAATCACGCTGCCAAACCGCTCGTGTACCAGATCGGCAAGCATAATGCCCACGGCAAACGACACCACGGGGAAGAAATAGCGTCCCGCAAGTGCCCAGTTGCCCTCCGAGATGCTCACGCCCACGAGCAGGATGTTGCCTGTCTGCGCGTTGGCGAAAACATGATCGCGCCCAATGTACGAATAGACGTCCATAAAGCCACCGGCGAGCGCCAAGATAATGCCCAGCTCGATGGACTCCGATATCTGTTTGGCACGCTGCATCGTCGTGCATCCTCCTTGTTGACGACTCTCTCGTGCGTTGGCGGAAACATAGCCGCCGTTCATACTGTAACCCATTGACAACATGGCGTGCGCGCGAGACGGGTTCTCCAACGCGCAGATACACAGTCTGGAAACAAACAGCGGGCGCGGCGCCGACACCCGATGCCTCGTGTACTCCACCAGTCTTTTTAGCGCCGTCCCAAAAAGACTGGTTACAATTACGTGCAGCATACAGACACCGGGAGGGATCGTGGCAAAAAAGCCTCAGCACGCTCAGAACAACCAGCGCAGTCAACAGGGCAAACAGGGCCAGCAGCAAAAGCGTGGCGGTAAGGCGCAGGCCACGGTCGCCCGCACCAAGCATTCCCAAGCGACGCCCGCCCGCCCCTGGCGACCGGGCCGCGATAAGTTCCTCCCCGTCAGCCGCGCCGACATGGATGCGCGCGGCTGGGACCAGTGCGACTTTGTCTACATCTGCGGCGACGCCTACGTGGACCATCCCAGCTTTGGTATGGCCATCGTCAGCCGCGTACTCGACGCACACGGCTACAAGGTGGGCATCATCTGCCAGCCCGATTGGACCGACCCCGCCAGCATCACCGTGCTCGGCGAGCCGCGCCTGGGCTTTCTCGTCAGTGCCGGCAACATGGACTCCATGGTCAACCACTATTCGGTGACCAAGCACCGCCGCCACACCGACGCCTACACTCCCGGTGGCGAGGAGGGGCACCGTCCCAACCGAGCTGTCACGGTCTACGGCAACCTCATCCGCCAGACGTTCAAGGACGCCCCCATCATCATCGGCGGCATCGAGGCGAGCCTGCGCCGCCTGGCCCACTACGACTACTGGCAGGACAAGCTCAAGCGCTCGGTACTGCTCGACTCGGGCGCCGACATCCTCATCTACGGCATGGGCGAGCACGCGATCGTCGAGATCGCCGACGCGCTCGACGCGGGACTGCCCGTCGATCAGATCACCTATATCAACGGCACCGTCTACCGCACAGGCTCGCTCGACGAGGTCTACGACTACGATCTGCTGCCCAGCTGGGACGACCTTACCGCCGACAAGCTCAACTACGCGCGCAGCTTTAACGTGCAGCAACAGAATATGGACCCCATCACCGGGCATCGCCTGGTAGAGCCCTACCCCAACAGCGTCTATGTGGTGCAAAACCCGCCGTCGGCGACGCTCACTACCGATGAGATGGACGAGGTGGCCGAACTCCCCTACGCACGCGACTGGCATCCCGATTACGACGCGGCGGGCGGCGTGCCGGCCTTTGCTGAGATCAAGTTTTCCATAAGCTCCAACCGCGGCTGTTTTGGTGAGTGCTCGTTTTGCGCCCTCACCTTCCACCAGGGCCGCGTGTTGCAGATGCGCAGCCACGACTCGATCATGCGCGAGGCCGAGCTGCTCACGCGCGATCCCGAGTTTAAGGGCTATATCAACGACGTGGGCGGACCGACGGCCAACTTTAGCCGCCCCGCCTGCGACAAGCAGCTCAAGCACGGCGTGTGCAAGAACAAGCGCTGCCTGTGGCCGAGCGTGTGCAAGAACATGGTGGTCGACGAGAGCGGCTACACGCAGCTGCTGCGCGACCTACGCCAGCTGCCGGGCGTCAAGAAGGTCTTCGTCCGCAGCGGCATCCGTTTTGACTACACTATGGCCGATGCCTCGGACGAGTTTTTGCGCGAGCTGCTGGAGCACCATGTCTCGGGCCAGCTACGCGTGGCGCCCGAGCATGTGAGCGACGCGGTGCTCTCCGTGATGGGCAAGCCGAGCCGCGCCGTCTACGATGCGTTCTGTCGCAAATTTGAGCGCCTGAACCGCGAGTACGGACTCAAGCAGTACGTGGTGCCGTATCTGATCTCGAGCCACCCCGGCTCGACGATGAAGGAAGCCGTGGACCTTGCCGAGGCCGTGCGCGACATGGGCTACATGCCCGAGCAGGTGCAGGACTTCTACCCTACGCCGTCCACCATGTCGACCTGCATGTACTACACCGGCGTGGACCCGCGCACCATGGAGCCGATCTACGTGGCGCGCGACCCGCACGAGAAGGCCATGCAACGCGCGCTCATCCAGTATCGCAAGCCCGAGAACTACAAGCTGGTACGTGAGGCGCTGGAGAAGGCCGGCCGCCGCGATCTGATCGGCTACACCAAGCATTGCCTGATCCGTCCCGTGCCGCCGCGACCGGGCGAGACGTCTGCTGGCGGCGGACATGGCACCGGCAATAAGGGCGGCAAGGCCCACGGTGGCGCTGGCGGCGCCGGCAAGGGGCCTAAGGGCAGCAAGGGTCACGGCGGCATGTCGCGCGCGCAGAACACTGCCGGCCGCAACCGCGCGGCCCAGGGGCGTCAGGGTGCCAACGGCGGCGGCAGGCGCAACTAAGGCAGCGGTGCCGTCGCTATGTCCGTCTCGCATGCGTGGCGCAGTGAGCGCATCGCCTCCACGAGGATGATGCCGGCGATGGCAACCGTGACCGCCACGTCGAGCGGCGTGTTCACAAGCCAGAGCATCGTCATGAGATACGACCCGGCATTAAAGGCAAAGTGCAGCAGGATCGTGTAGCGGAGCTTTCCGGTGGTCACGAGCACCCAACCAAAAATGAGGGCGGCGGCGCCCGCATAGCAGCCCTGCACCCAGTTCATGTGCATAAAGCCGAAGACCGCCGCCTGCAGCACGATTGCCGCGGCGACGCCCCAGGTACTCGGGGCCGCCCAGGGCACTATGGCGCCGTCCTGCGCGTTCGCGCGGCGCCGGCGCTTCCAGAGCGAACGGCACTGTGGATTAAACGCACGCAGCGAAAACTCAAAGATGATGCCGCGCACCAGCAGTTCCTCGCAAAACGGCGCGCCGAGCACCGTGGTCAGGACGGCAAGAAGGCTGGTATCGCCCATGCCCGTTTCCTCGACGAGCTCGCTATAGTCTGCCGCGACCTCGGGCAGCAGCGACAGCACGCCGTCGCATAGGTAGCTAATGACCACCTGCATGGATAGGCCGATCACGACAACGCAGACAATGCGCTTCCATGCCGCGCTTGCTCCCCCACCGAGCGGGCGCTCGCCTTGCCGGCGCGCCATGAAGGAGCGGGGCCACAGATAACGCCACCACAGCAGCGCCATCAAAAATGACGCCGTCTGAGCGGCAGCCTGGAACCATTGAATATCGAGGTTGTCGATCGGGAAACCCGTCAGCACCGACACGGCATCGAGAACTGAAAACAGAACCACGCTCAGGGCTATATCGGCAGCGACAACGCCAAAACAGGCAAGCGCCCACGCCATCGCATTGAGCATGCCAACCTCCTCAAAACCCGGCACTTAGGGACGTTCCTTAACTGCCGGCTGAAAAGGAACGTCCCCAAGTGCCGGCAGTTTGGGACAGTCATTGTTGATGAGAATCAGGCGCAGCGCCAAAGGCCCCGTTGGGCGAAATGTCGAACGGAAAGGTGCCGCAGCGATTGAAGGCGGCGATGAACATGCGGATGGCGTTGGACGGCGTGGTACCTACGAGTTGGGTTGCCGCCGCGAAGGCCGCCTTTTCCTCGGGCAAGACCTTCGCGACAACCGGGGTCATGTGTTCTGCCATGGCGCTTCCTTTTTGAAACGACGGTGGTGCGGATGGATGCGGGCCACGCGGCTGGGCGACAGGCTGTGAAGGCAACCCGATTGGCCCGCATCTGGAATTTGTTTCTACGGCGTTGGTATTACTTGGTATTCTTAAGTATTACCCCGCAGATAGAATACCATACCCGACCCCATGGGGACGGAGAAAAACGGATCATTTTGTTGCTGAGTAAGTATTTAGAGCGTGATGATGTCCGAGATATTGAGGGCCTGAGCGTCGACGGCATCGTGCGTGGCAAGCAGCAGCATGCGGCCGTCGAGAAAGTCGAGCACGACCTCGGCGCATGCGTCGCGCGCAGCGGTATCTAGACCGGTAAAGGGCTCGTCCAGAATCACCGCGTCGCCTGGGCGCAGCAGGGCTCGGGCAATCTCGACACGACGGCGCTGCCCACCCGAAAGCTCGGCCACGCGGGCATGCACATCGATCCCCGGCACCAGCAGACGCAACAGGGCTGCGGCACTCGAGGCGTCCACACGCGCGTCGGCGCACACCAGCACGTTATCCAAAGCCGAGGCGCCCTCTACCAGGCGCATATCCTGAAACACCATGGAGCACGGCGCGCACTCCCCCGCCGCCAGCGCAAGCAGCGTCGACTTGCCCACGCCCGAGGCGCCCATCACGCAGGCGCGCCCACCGGCGGGCACACGAAGCACCAGCCCGTCGAGCGCCGGCGCCAAGGGCGCCCGATCGCCCACGGCAAGCGCAAGCTCCGCCGCAGCGCCGGCGCCAGCAGAGCCGCCCGAACGCCCGCGAGTACCACGCCCATGTGCCCACACGGCAGCACGCCACGCCGCGGGCCCCGAAGCCCGCAGAAACCACACCAACACGCGCTCGCATGCCCACGATGCCGCCACGACCAACACGGTCCACGCCAGCAGGTCAGCCGTCTCGATGAGCAGCTTCGCCTGATAGATGCGTTCGCCCACGGTGCCCGCCGCCATGCCGATCAGCTCCGCCGCCACGCCGGCCTTCCAGCTCATGCCGATCACGGCGCGGGCGCACGAAAGCACAAACGGCAGGACCTCGCGCCAGGTGTGGGCGCAAAACAGTCGCCAGCCCCGCACGCCATGCAGGCGGAACATCTGCTCCAGCGGCCTATCCGCTTGCGTCAAACCCTCGACCAGCGAAAAATACACGCCCGGCAGCGCCATCAAAAAGACCGCTGCAACGCTCACGCGCGCCGACCCCAGCCAAATGAGCAGCAGGACCACCACGCAGGCAACCGGCGTCGCCTTAACAAACGAAAGCGCCGGCGCCACCAAGCGGGCAAACGTTCGCGACCGCACCGAGGCCCCCGCCAGCACACCGCCGCACACCGCGGCAAGCGCCAAACCGCCTAGAATTCGCGCGCCTGAGCCCACCAGAATCGCCCACGTGGCGGCATCGCACACCAGCCGTAGCAACGCCACCGCAACAGTGCCCGGCCCCGGCAAAATCAACGGCTGCGCCACGAGACCCGCCACCAGCACCCACACGGCAAGCCAAAAGGCGGCGACGGCACAACCTGCCGCCACCGCCTTCATACGCTCTGTCATTTGTCGAGCAAACGCACGCACGGGCTACTCCATGTAGTAGAAATCGCCAGCCGGGAGCTTGCCGCCCACGGCGCTCGCGTCCGCATCGGCCAGCACCTGCAGGTACCCACCGAGCGCCGCCTTCATATCCTTCCCCGTCTGGCACACGAGCATGCACCCGGGAATCGCCTTTTCGGCAATCGCGGCGTTATCGACGATACCCGCATCGACCACGGCCTGCGCCCAGTCTGCCGGCGCCGCGTTCACGGCCTCAACGCTCGCCGCATGGCAGCTCAAGAATTCCGCCACGGCCTCGGGATGTTCCTCGGCAAAGGCACGGCGCACCACGGTCACGCCCGTCAGCAGGCGCGAACCCGTGTCACCTGCCAGCTCATCCCACACATCGGTCAGACTTACCGGAGCCGACAGCCTGCCTTCGCTCTTTGCGATGGCAGCGGTCTTGAACGGCTCGGGCAGCACGCCCACGGCGGACGGGTCGACAAGCAACGCCGACAGTACCTCGGTGGGCTCGCTCTTAAACTCAAGCGCCACCTGGCCGGTCAGGCCCGCGCGCTCCAGCAGGTAGTTCATGACGTACTCCGGCGTGGTGCCCTTGCCCGTCATATAGACGGTATGGCCCGCCAGATCGCCAAACGAGGCCACACTCGCGTCGCCCGTCACAACGTTCAGCACGCCCAGCGTGTTGATGTCTATGACCTGCACCGCGCCCTCGGTCTTGTTGTAGAGCACGCTCGCCACGTTGGCCGGCACCAGGGCGATATCGATATCGCCCTGAATCACCTTGGGCACAATCTCGTCGGCGGCAGTGTTGATCGCAAAGTCGAACTTATTGTCCGTCTCGCCATCGGCAGCCTGGTCCATAAACTGCACCAGGCCAATCGAGGTCGGCCCCTTGAGCGAGGCGACGTGCACCTCGACGGGCTCCGCGGCGGTCGCCGCACCACCGGCAGCCGAGCCCGCGGCAGACCCGGCACCGGCAGCCCCGCCGCCACAGCCCGCGAGCGCAAGCGACAGGGCGCCCGCGGCGAGCACCGAGGCAAATCCTCGGCGCGTCATCTCGGCATCAAACGCACGCATCGCTAGCACGCCCCCTCGTTGGGCATCGTCCACGCATGATGGTCGGTATGCAGCAACTCCTCGGCCAGCGGCGAGAGCGGCGCACCCAAGAACTCGCGATAGCATGCCTGGACATCGGGGTTCTCGTGCGAGAAGCGAATGTCCGCAGCGGCGTCCAGGCCCCACAGCACCTGACCGCGCTCGGCTGCCAGCTCGCAGCCGTCGTGGATCGGCTGACCGCCGCCACCGACGCAGCCGCCTGGGCACGCCATGACCTCGACGAAGTCATAGCTCACGCGGCCGTCGCGAATCGCGTCGAGCAGACGTTCAGCGTTGCCCAGCCCGTGCACCACGGCGACGCGCACCTTGGTGCCCTCGATATCGGCCGCAGCTTCCTTCCAGCCGTCCAGGCCGCGCACGTCGGTAAAGAAGTCCGCATCGGGGTTCTTGCCCGTCACCAGGTAATATGCCGAGCGCACGGCGGCCTCCATCACGCCGCCCGTGGCGCCAAAGATCACACCCGCGCCCGTGCCAAAGCCCAGCGGCGTATCGAGCGGCTCCTCAACCAGCGTATCCACGCTCACGTGGTTCGCGCGGATCATGCGCACCATCTCGCGCACCGTCAGCGCAACGTCAACGTCGGGCGCACCGCTCTCGCCCACCATGCTGGGCAGCGCGCACTCGGCCTTCTTGGCCGTGCACGGCATCACGGACACCACAAACAGACGCTCGGGCTCCACGCCCAGCACCTTGGCGTAATATGTCTTGGCGATAGCACCGAACATCTGCTGCGGCGACTTGGACGTGGACAGGCTGTCGACAAACTCCGGATAGCGTGCCTTCACAAAGCGCACCCAGCCCGGGCAGCAGCTCGTGAACATGGGCCAGCCGCGGCTGTCGCCCTCGCCCTTGGCGGTCTTGCTCAGGCGCTCGAACAGCTCGGAACCCTCCTCCATAATGGTTAGATCGGCCGAGAAGTCGGTGTCGAACACGTACTCAAAGCCCACGCGGCGCAGCGCGCAAGCCAGGCGCTCGACGGTAGCCTCCTCGCGCGGAATGCCGAGCTCCTCGCCCCAGGCGCTACGCACGGCCGGCGCAATCTGCACCAGCACGATTTTGTCGGGATCGGCGAGAGCATCGAACACGGTCTCAGTATCGTCACGCTCGCGCAGGGCGCCCGTCGGGCAATGCGTAATGCACTGACCGCACGCGACGCAATCGGTCTTGCCGATCGGCGCACGCCCGCGGGTGCCCACGGCGGCATGCGTGGCGCGGTTGGTCAGGTCCCAAATTCCTAAGCCCTGCACGCTCTCGCACACCTTGATGCAGCGCATACATTTGATGCACTTGTCGTTATCGCGGATGATGGGGAAATCGAAGTCCCAGCCCTCGCGCGCCAGGTGCTGCTCGTACGGCAGATAGAAGATGCCCAGGTCGTTGGCGATGGTCTGCAGGTTGCAGTTACCACTGCGCACGCAGCTCGTACAGCGCGAATCGTGCTGGGACAGCAGCAGCTGCACGTTGGTGCGACGCGCCTCACGGGCCTTGGGGCTGTTGGTGTGGACCACCATGCCGTCGAGCACGTAGTTGTTGCAGGCGGCGACCAGCTGGTCGCAGCCCTCAACCTCAACCACGCACACGCGGCAACCGCCGATCTCGTTTAGATCGCGCAGGTAGCACAGGGTGGGAATCTGGATGCCGGCGGACTTGGCCGCGTCCAGGATCGTGGTGCGCTCGGGCACCACGACCTCGCAATTATCGATAGTGAGCTTGACCATGTTGTGCGCTCCGTTTTCGCTGTTGTCGCCGACGGTGGTTTTGTTGAGCTCTACCATTCCAGGTTCCTCCCTCCGCGGAACGCGCCAAAGCCAAAGTGGTCGCAACGCAGGCAGCGGCTTGCCTCCTGCCGTGCCTCCTCCTCGGTAAGGCCTTGCTCGACCAGATTCCAATCGTGGATGCGCTCGCCGGCCTCGCGCTCGCCCAGCTCGCAGCGGCCGCACTCGTGCTTGCCCTTAAACTGCACGGTCGGCAGCTCAACGTCGAGCTTGATCTTGTGGTCAAAGCCCAGGTAGCGGTCGATGTTTGCCGAAGCAACGCGGCCGGCGTTGATGGCACGGATGACGGTGGCGGGACCGGTCTGGCAGTCACCGCCGCTAAAGAGGCCATCGAAGCTAGGCACGGCGCCATCCGAATCGGTGACCACGCAGCCCCACTTGCAGGCGATGCCCATGTCCTCAAACGGCTTGGAATCGATGTCCTGGCCAATGGCCACAAACACGCGCTCGCAGGGAATGACGCGCTCGGGCGTGGCGGCGGCACGCGGGGCCGGACGCCCACGACGGGGCTCGCCGATAATCTGCGGCTGCACGCGCAGGCCGCTCACGCGACCCTCCTCACCCGTCTCGATAGCGAGCGGCGCGGTGAGCTCCAGAACCTCGCAGCCCTCGGCCTGAGCGCCGGCAATCTCGGCATCCTGGGCCGTCATGTCGCAGATGCGACGGCGGTAGACGATGCTTACCTTTTCGGCGCCGCAGCGCACGGCAGAGCGTGCCACGTCCATGGCCACATTGCCGCCGCCGATGACGCACACGCGCTGGCCGCTCAGGTCGGGCAGTTCGTCGTCGCCGATGGCGCGCAGCATCTTGACGGCCGACTCCACGCCGAGCGCCTCTTCGCCCGGAAGGCCGAGCTTCTTATCGCTGTGGGCACCAATGGCCAGGTAGACGGCATCGAACTCGTCGCGCAGGCGGGCAAGTTCCTCGCCATTGACGGAGTGGTCGAGCTCCACGTCGATGCCGGCGCTCAAGATCCAGTCAATCTCGGCCTGCAGGCGCTCGCGCGGCAGACGGTAGCTGGGAATGCCGTAGCGCAGCATGCCGCCCAAGTGGTGACGCTGCTCAAAAATGGTCACCTTGTGGCCCATCACGGCCAGGTAGTAGGCGCAGGAAAGGCCAGCCGGGCCGCCGCCGATCACGGCGATGCGCTTACCGGTGTTGTCGGCCACGCTGGGTTTGTAATCGTTGAGGTCGCTGTGCTCAACGGCAAAACGCTTGAGGGCGAGGATGTTCATGGGATCGTCGACCATGCCGCGACGGCAGTGCATCTCGCAGGGATGCTCGCACACCAAACCGCAGACGAGCGGCAGCGGGTTGTTCTTGCGGATGACCTTGACGGCATCGGCATAGCAGCCGGCCTCGACGAGCGAAATGTAACCGGGAATGTCGACGTGCGCCGGGCAGCCCGAGACGCACGGGACGCGGGCCTCGCGGTCAAAGCCACAGGAGTGCTCGCGGATGTGGTGTTCAAAATCGTCGCGAAAACCGCGGATAGCCGTAAGCGCCATGGCACCGGCCTCGTAACCGATGGCGCAGTCGCTCGAAAGATAGATGGTGCGGGCAGTGCGCTCAATCAAGTTGAGCGTGGACTCGTCGGCGCGGCCCTCGAGCACATCGGCGAGCAGATCGCTCAGCGCGCTCAGGCCCACGCGGCAGGGCGTGCATTTGCCGCAGCTCTGGGTGGAGCACAGGTTGACGAGCGCCGCCGTAAACTCGACGGGGCACGGGGCGAGCGAGCTCACCGCCAGACGGCGTCCAAGCGCATCGTGCAGGTCGTCCATGACGGCCTGAGCGTGGCTGCGTTCCATTACGTGCAGTCGTGCCATAAGATCCCCTCTCATGCGGCAGCCCGGAGGCGAGGCCGGGCGAAGTTGCTACACGCACAACACTGACCTAAAAAGTTGTTAGGTCTCCACGCAGTTCGGCAGGCGGTATGAAATGTCACCCTCGGCGGTGAAATAGAACATTACCGCAGATAAATGCCATATTTGATAAAACGCGTTACCAAATTGCAATATTCAATGTGAAAAAGAGCGCCTTACTATTTTTCCTTTTTGATCCGTTTTCCTCCGTCCCCTTCGGATCACATGATCCCTTGGGAACGGAGGAAAACGGATCGTTTTTGGTGCAAAAGGGCCAGGTTTGTTTGCACCAATCTCACTTGCGCTAGATGAAGAGCTCGCATTCCTTCCGCACGACGCAAACCTTGCTCAGCATCTGGGAAACAGCGGATAGTTTGCTGGAATCAAGCTTGCGAGCACCTCGCGGACATACGGCGATGCAGCGCATGCAGGAGATGCACGCCTCGCCAGCTGCTCGTTTGGGGTCACCCTTGTCGATAGCACAAACGGGGCACGCCGCGGCGCATGCACCGCAGGAGACACAATCCCCTGTTGCCTCGGGTGCCATGCGGTGACCTCTGGCTTGTTTATAAGGACGATTGCCGGGGATAGAGGGCTCGGACGCATCCTCAGCCAACAGCTTTTGCTGAATTTGCTGCGCAAACTCTGCGAGCTGCGCCGCATCCTGCGCATCCGGACGACCGGCAGCAAACTGTCGTGCAATGGAATGTTCTGCAATGGCTGCAACTGCCGCGATCACCCGGAATCCCGCATGCTTCGCAACGTCCTCCAGCTCTACGAGCGTGTCCTCAAACGCGCGGTTTCCGTATACGCAAACCAAAACAGCCCGAGCCCCGTTGCCGCGCACCATGCCCAACCGGTCAGCCACCACAGCCGGGATTCTACCGGCATACGCCGGCACAGAGATTACGGCCACGTCGTCCTCGGTCATCGAGACAGCGCTGAAATCTAGCCCGCTAACGGTCAGATCGACGGTAACGGTATTCTTGTCCAGTGCCCCGGCCACAAGGCCAGACACCTTCTGCGTTCCACCCGTCGGACTAAACACAATTTCGAATACGCTCATCGAGACACCCTCCCCCTACGTCTGGCAACGCGTCAAGCCGTTTTCACATCCAGCCAGAGTATACGGCACGTGGGATCCCCATTTTGGTGCATCAAGCACCCCAATGCACCAACCCTACGCTGTCTGCCTCTTCGTTTTGTATAAATTACGGTACAGATTGTATATATTTACGGGATACCGCCGTGTTCTCCCGAGGTACCCCATCCTGGCCCGTGCAAAAAACGGAGTATTCTGCAACGTGACCGCGCCAGCAATACCCCGAGCGGGCAAACCTTTAGGGCGCTGCGTCATTTTGGGTTCCGACATGGCGAGAATGACGCGCCCCTGCTCCGGAAAACGACGAAATCTGACTCAGAACGCTCGCTAGGGATATCCGAAAGCCACCGTTGGCGACGTCAAATCATATGCAGACAACTCGAACTGCAGAATACTCCAAAAAATGCACGGCGCACCCCATGGGACCCATTGCCGCATGGTAGGAAACAGGCCCACGGCATCCTCTAGATGCATTCCCGAGGAAATCACATTTGAACTAGCGATCGGATACGGCAAACAAAAAGGGCCCCGAGCGTAGTTGCTCGGGGCCCTTGGTTCACCTCACTCTAGCGGGCGATGCGTATGTTACTTGCGCTTGCCGCCGCCGTCACCGGGGCGACGGGAGCTGCCGCCGCGCTTGCCGCCACGACTATTGCCATAGCTACCACGATTATCGCGACCGCCGGCACGGCCGCCGCGGGAGCCGGCCTGGTTGCCGCCACGCCCGCCACGATAGCCGCCACGACGCTCCTCGCGGGTATCGTCGTAGTTGCGCCAGTCATCGCGACGATCGCGGCTGGCACGCGGATCGCGGCGATCGCGCGACTCGTTAGAGCGGCCAGCACCGCTGCGGCTGCCATTGCCACGAGTGCCCTCGCGATGCTCGCCGCCACGGCCACCGCGCTCATCAAAGCGCTTGCCGCCACGGGACTCGCCGCCGCGAGTACCACGCTCGCCACGCGAACCGCGGCCCTCGCCGCCACGGCGCTCATCACGGCCGCCGCGCTCGCCATCGCGACCGGAACGACGACGATCGCCCGAACCACGCTTGCCGCCACGCGAGCCACGGCCCTCGTCCTCGCGCTCAACACGGCGACGACCGCCGCGGTCCTCGTCCTCGCGGCGACGGCGATGCGCCTCGCCCTGGAACTGCTTGGCACGGCGCTCGGCACGGTTGCCGCGCGGGGCCTGCTCAACGACACCAGCACCGCCGCGCTCCTCGGCAGCCACCTCGCGGGCCACGCTCTCCACAGCCTCGTCCACGCGAGCCTGAACGCCCTCGCGCACGCGGGTCTTGCCGCCGCGCTTGGGACGGCTCGGACGCTCACCGTCGCCGCGACGCTCGTCTCGACCGCGGTTGGAACGACCGGCCACATCACCGTAATCGTCGCCGTTGCGTTTGCCGTCGCGACGCGCCTGCTCAAGCTTCTTCTTGCTCTTGGACTTGCCGCGCTTGGTCTTCTTCTTCACCTTAAAGGCCGCAGGATCGCGCTCGGGGTCAACCGCGGGCGGATTGGGGCCCACATGCAGGTCGCCGGCCTCGTAGATGTCGGCGGTCTTGTCCATGAGCTTCTCGATCTCGTAGAACTCATCGACATCCTGCTCGGTCACAAACGTGATGGCCCAGCCCAGCTCGCCGGCGCGGCCCGTACGGCCAATACGGTGGATGTAGTCGGTCGGCTCGGCCGGCACGTCAAAGTTCACGACGTAGCGCACGTCGCTGATGTCGATGCCGCGGGCGAGCACGTCGGTTGCCACCAACACGTCAACGGTACCGTCGCGGAAGGCCGAAAGGGCACGCTCGCGCTGAGCCTGGCTGCGGTTGCCGTGAATCGCGGCGGCCTTGATGCCCTTGCGCTCCAGACGACGGCAGCAGCTGTCGGCGCGGTGCTTGGTGCGCATAAAGACGATGGTGCGCTCCGGGCCCTCCTTTTTGAGGAACTCGGGCAGCAGGTTGTTCTTGGCCTCGATGGACACCGGGAACACAAACTGGTCGACGGTGTCGGCGGTCGACGTGGCGGGCGCGATCTCCACGCGTGCCGGGTCGCTCACCAGGTCGGTGATCTCGCCCACGGCCTCCTCGTCGAGCGTCGCCGAGAACAGCAGCGTCTGGCGCTCGGCCGGCGTCTCGCGCACAATGCGGCGGACGGCAGGCAAAAAGCCCATGTCGAGCATACGGTCGGCCTCGTCGAGCACCAGCACCTTGACCTCGTCCAGATGGCAGGCACCCTGCTCGATCAGATCGACCAGACGGCCCGGCGTTGCGACCAGGATGTCGCAGCCGTACTTGAGGGCAGCGGTTTGCGGCTTGTAGCTCACGCCGCCCACGACGGTCACGGCAACGTGGCCCGTGACGTCGGCGATCTTGCTCGCGACCTCGTCGATCTGCTGGGCAAGCTCGCGCGTGGGGGTGATGACGAGCATCACGGGGCCGCGGCCGTTGCCCTCGGGCTTTTTAACACCGCGACGGCGGTTGCGGCCGCCGCGCTCGCGCACGGGTTTGGGAGGAGCGATGTGCTCCAGATTGTTCATGGTCGGCAGCAAAAAGGCAGCCGTCTTGCCGGTGCCGGTCTGAGCGGCGGCAAGCAGGTCACGGCCCTCGAGCACTACGGGGATCGAGCCGGCCTGCACGGGCGTGGGCGCCGTGTAGCCCAGGTTCTCGATAGCACGAAGCATCTCGTCGGAGAGGCCCAGCTCGTCAAAGGCGGGCAGGCTCTCGGTAGCGGACTCGACGGCCTGGGCGGCATTGGCCTCATCGGCGGCATCGAAGGCAGCCTGGGTCATGGCCTCGCGGGTCTCGTCCAGAATCTCGGCGTCCGTGACGTCGGATACAGAATTACGCATATGTTGTTGTTCCTTATCTGCACGCGCAATGGGCACGGCATGCGGCCGCGCGGGCGTGCTTGGTAGTGCGCTAATACATACAAAAACAGGTGCGCACAGAGAGGACGTTGCTCAGCACGCTGGCGATCGCTTTGGCAGCCCTATCACGCGCCGTCCAGACGCAGCAGCTCTAAGCGATGGAGCAGATTCGCCGCCGGTTAGTATACCCGTGCTTCGCATGCCCCCACGTAAACCACAGATGACGAGGCGGACGAGGTGGGCCCGGCTGATTGTCTCAATCTGTAACATCTACAGGGCGAATCTTCCTCTACGTGTTACAGATCGAGACAAACGGTCGACACGGTTCACAAGCGTCTCAATCTGTAACAATTACCGAGTAAAATCGGTCCTAATTGTTATAGATCAAGACAGAGGGGGATTTCCGTCCAGTCCAAACCAAATCTCTCGGTCTTCCTGCAATTTCGAACATGTGGCCTATAATGTTGCTTTGGTTACGCTATATATTGCGCAGCCATTTAATACGTCGCCCACCGGGGGCCATTAATTCCTATCGCCATATTGGCTAGGAAGCAATCAAAGGAGGTATCCGTGGCAGCAGAGACGCCTTGCTCGGTCCTCTATAACGATATTCGCTCGTTCGGCGGTCTTAAACATCTCGAGATCGCCCGAATGCTCATCAATGGAAACTCTTATCTCGGCAGTACCCTGCTCGAGAAATGCTCTTCCAACCGCTCGTATCTCACCCGTTACATCGTCCATCGCAAGCCTGACCAGTGCGCGCCCTCCATCTACAGCGACTTTACCGTCACCACGCTCAACCTTTCCTCGGCAATCTGCAGCAAGCTCGGCGGCGGCGAGTCCGCCTATCGGGCAATCGCCGAGCACTATCGCGGTCCGGCCGCCAACGAAATGATGTCGGCTCTCACCAGCTACAAGCTGGACAGCCGCCTATATGCAAATGCCCTCAATCGCATCGACAACTTTGACGGCAATGCCGTGCGCGAGAAAAGCACGCTTTACCTTATGCTCTTTGTGGCAACGGGGGCGCTCGCCGATCCCGTTCAGGGCGTGGCCACCGTCGAGCGCTTTTGCGACAGCAAGACGGGCGAGCACTTTGGCACCACCGAAACTACCGTCGGACGTGGCTTTATGAGCAGCCTGGAGCAGCCGCGCACCGTCGCCCCCAACCTCGGTCTGCTCAGAACCCATGCCGACAACTGCGCCGACATGCAAATCCATCCCCTCACACGCGATCCGCACGGCACCGTGATTGGTTCTCTGCCCAAAACCTCGCCCAGCATCACCGATGTGGGCGCCGACGCATCGCGCGAGCATCTTCGTATTTGGCTCGAGGGTGAGCACTGGTACGCCCAGGGCCTTGGATCGACCAACGGCACGGTGCTCGAATCGGGCGCGCGCGACGGCGATATTGTGATTGAGCCGCCGCGCGACCAACGCGAGCCCGGCAAGATCTATCCCCCCGTGGAAATCGCCAACAGCGACAGACTTCATTTGGGTCTCTATACGACATTCCTTGTCATTGTGGACTAGCGCGGACGGCGATCGGAAGACGGTCGCCGTCCGTCTTTCGTCTTCTACCTTCTGCGTCGTAAACGACAATACTCAGCGGTATGCGTGGGCAGTGCGGCTATCATGGTACTTTACCGATATCCGCACTGCTCACGTATACGCGCGGCAACCCATGCCAGACAAAGGAACGCCATGGATACTACCGATAGCGCCTATGGCGACAAACTCATCCGTCTTGACACGTTCGACACCGCCGTGGCGGTCGACCCCAGCGCCGAGGACGACGCCAAACGTCGGTTTATGACGCTTATTCTCCAGACGGCCCACCGCAACAACGGCAACATCGGGCACGTGCTGCGCGCGACCAACACGAGCGGCGAGGTCTTTGCCGTCAAGCTGCTCAAGGACAACGCTATCCTTTCCGGCCAAGCCCCCGACCGCTCCG
The DNA here is from genome assembly GCA_037320555.1 of Collinsella sp. GTDB lineage: Bacteria > Actinomycetota > Coriobacteriia > Coriobacteriales > Coriobacteriaceae > Collinsella. Next base: position 53,901 of record JAYBVN010000042.1, read on the forward strand.
CCGAGCAATCGGCAGCGCACCTGGCCAGCACCGCCGCGCTGTTCGAGGAGTACCGTCATCTGTGTACCGTCTCGCACCTGCGCGGATTTCCGCGCGTCTATGGCTACGGATCGTGCGAGGATGACCCTCTCATCCTCATGGAGTGGGTCGAGGGCACCTCGCTCAAGCAGGCGCTGCCCCTGCTTCCGCACGACGCCTCGGGCGGGCTGACCACCCAGATGGTCGCCGCCGTCGGAAACGCCGTGCTTCGTGCGCTCTTGATGACCCAAGGCCTCGTGAATCCGGTCATCCATCGCGACCTGTCGCCTGCCAATATCATGTTCCGCACCACCAGCCGAACGCTCGAGCAGCAGATTGCTGATTGTTCCTTTGACCCCTGCCTCATCGACATGGGCTCCGCGACCATGGCTCTCGGCGACGACACGATCACCCGGCGCGCCGACATCTGGCGTTTTGCCACGCCCGCATACGCCGCGCCCGAGATGCTCACGCAGGATATCGAAGGCATCGCGGCCCTTCGCCGTTCGCCGGCAATCGACGTCTATGCGCTTTCGAGCATTCTGTACCAGCTCTACAGCGGTCGCAAACCGTTTGACTTTGAGTCGACGGACGCCGCTGCAACCGGCTCGTTCTATCTCGTAAAGACCAAGACCAAGCCGGCACCGCTCGAGCCGCGCTGCGAGGGCGATGAGGCGCTCGTCCAGATCATCATGAAGGGTCTCTCAGTCGAGCAGTGCGATCGTCCCACCGAGCAGCAGATGCTCGAGGTGCTCTCGGCATACCTCACCGACGCCGAATCCGAAGGCCGCGAAGGTGCAGGAGACGAGGCCGCAATTGATATCGATTCTGGCACGCACCTTAAGGTCGACGTCGCCGGCGAGCGCGCACGAGAGATCCTGAATCAGGCCCGCCACGATGCCATGACCCGCCGCCGCTTTATTATCGGCGGCGCTATCGCAGCCGTTGCGGGGCTCAGCGTTATCGGGGCGGCAACCCATGGCTTTGGCATCCCCGACTACCTCGACGGCATCCGCGGTTCACTTGACGACTACACCTGGGATCAGCTGCAGGAGATTTCGCTCAAGATTAAGGCCGCCGAGACCCGTAGCGAGGCACGCGAGATTGCCAAGCGCTATCACCTGCTCGATGCCGATGGGCATATCCCCTATCCGTGTACCAAGCGCGTGAAACTCACCAACGGGCTGGAGGTCGGCGCGCAGCTTGTGGGCATCCGTCACGATGAGCTTCTGGACGGGACGGGCAAGGCCGGACTGACGTTTATGTTCGACGCGGGTATTGCCGAGCGCAACGCTGCGGCTGAACCGCCGAGCGCCGGCTGGGCAGTTTGCGAGCTGCGGGAATGGCTCGACGGCGACGGCCTTAAGCTGCTGCCCAACAAGTTGCGCGCGCTCATCAAATCTGTCAAAAAGGTCTCGAATAACGCTGGCGCCGCCAACAGTGCATCGTGTCTGAGCGAGTTGCCCGCAACCCTTTGGCTGCCCGCCATGGTCGAGCTGTGCGGTACGCAACCGCCCGATTCGTTTGCCAAGGACTATCACTACCTGGCAGAAATCTACAACGGCGAGGGCAAGGAGTATCAGCTCTTCCGCGAGCTCAAGGTGAGCCCGTATTCCACGAACGAGACGATGGTCCGCCAGTGGAAGGGCAAGGACACCTGCTGGTGGGAGCGCACGGTGAGCCCCGACTCATCGGAGACCGAAGGCACGCTCTACATAAACCGTGTGGGCCACGACGGCGACGTCTTTACGTACGCAACGCCTGCGGAAAAGCCAAACAAGCTAACCTGTGTGATTCCCGGGTTCTGTATCTAGGCGGCGGGCGTCTTGCCGTGACGGGACCCCTCCCCGGCAGTTGTCTCGATTTGTAACACTAGCTCGGCAGATACAGGTCTAGATGCTACAGAACGAGACAAACCCCAATCCCGCGAGACAACATCTCAATCTGTAACAGTAAGGGGTCAAAAACCTCTCTAGATGTTACAGATCAAGACATTTGAGTTGGCCGCGGACGGTCTGTCTCGATCTGTAACAGTAAGGGGTCATATTTCCCGCCAGATGTTACAGATTGAGACATTGAGTTTATTGCTGAAGGTTCGTCTCGATCTGTAACATCTGGAATCCAAAAACCGGTCTAACTGTTACAGATGGAGACAAACTCAAACCTCTCAAAACAAAATCTCAATCTGTAACAGTTAGAGGTCATTTTCCCCGCTAGATGTTACAGATCGAGATATTGATTTGCCGCCGGAGAGTTTGTCTCATTCTGTAACAGCAGCTCGGCAAAAACTGGGCTAGATGTTACAGATTGAGACGAAGGGCGGGGATGGTGCACCAACCCGGCAGCCACCCTCATCTGTAGCGAAATGTCATACATTTCTTTCTGTACTGGACACCCCCAGGGGGTATGGGTGTATAGTATCGGCAGGTTAACATTTCCGACACTACGTCACAGAAAGGAGAAGCCATGGCTCAAGATAAGTTCGACGTGGGCGGCATGACATGCGCCGCCTGCCAGGCGCATGTGGATCGCGCCGTGAGCAAACTCGACGGCGTCCAAAGCGTCGCGGTCAATCTGCTCGCCGGCTCTATGCTGGTGGACTACGACCCTGCGCAGGTCTCCCCCGACGACATCTGCACCGCTGTCGACCGCGCGGGCTACTCGGCCTCACCCATCAGCACGGGCACCGACGCTGTCCAAAGCGGAAGTGCGCAAGCCAGGTCCGGCGCCGCCCATATGGAGTCACCGACCAAAAAGTTGGAGGCCGCCGCCTCTGCCATGCGCACCCGCCTCATCGTCTCGATCGTATTCCTCATCCCACTGTTCTACATAGGCATGGGGCACATGCTCGGCTGGCCGCTGCCCGGCATCTTCACCGACCATACCCACAGCATGACGCTCGCCCTCACCGAGCTCGTCCTGCTCATCCCCATCGTCTATGTCAACGACGCGTACTTTATCAACGGGTTTAAATCGCTCGCGCACGGCGCGCCCACCATGGACGCCCTTATTGCCGTGGGCGCCACCGCTTCCATCGCCTGGTCGCTCTACGCCATGTTCATCATGGCCGACCAATTAGCCGCGGGTCAGGTCCACGAGGCCATGATGACGAGCATGGACAATCTGTATTTTGAGAGCGCAGGCACGATCCTGTCGCTCGTTACCGTGGGCAAATACCTCGAGACGCGCAGCAAGTCCAAAACCGGCGGCGCCATCGAGGCGCTCATCGACCTGGCGCCCAAGACCGCGACCGTCGTTGCCGACGACGGCAGCGAGACCACCGTCGACGTCGACAGCATCCTTCCCGGCCAGGTGCTGCGCGTGCGCCCCGGCGAGTCCATCCCCGTCGACGGCGTGGTGCTCGAGGGCGCCTCCGCCGTGGACGAGAGCGCGCTCACCGGCGAGTCCATCCCCGTGGAGAAAACCGTCGGCGATACCGTCAACGCTGCCACGGTCAATCGCACCGGTTCGTTTACCTTCCGTGCCACGCGTGTGGGCGCCGAGACATCGCTCGCCAAGATTATCCAACTCGTCGAGGACGCCAACGCAACCAAGGCGCCCATCGCCCGCATGGCCGACAAGGTCGCCGGTGTGTTCGTGCCCGTGGTGTTCGTGATCTCGGCCGTGACCTTTGCGGTGTGGATGGCGCTGACCGGCAGCATAAACGAGGCACTCACCTCCGGCGTGGCGGTGTTGGTGATCAGCTGTCCGTGCGCACTCGGCCTAGCCACGCCCGTCGCCATTATGGTAGGTACCGGCAAGGGCGCCGAGATGGGCATTCTGTTTAAGAGCGCCGAGGCGCTGGAGAACCTGCGCAGCGTGGGCACCGTGGTGCTCGATAAGACGGGCACGGTCACCCGCGGCAAGCCCGCCGTGACCGATATCGTAGTAGCGACGCGCGCCGACGGCTCGCCCGCCATGAGCGAAAAGGCGCTGCTCAAGCTGGCCGCCGCGTTGGAGCGCCCAAGCGAGCACCCGCTGGCCGAGGCGATTATGGCCGAGTGCGAGGCGCGCGGAATTGTCGCGCGCATGGTCGAGGACTTTGCCGCCGTGCCCGGTCGTGGCGTTACGGCGCGCGAGGGACAAAATGTCATCGCAGCCGGCAACGTACGCCTGATGGACGAGCTGGGCGCGAAGGTTCCCGCCGGCCTTGCCGAACAGTTCGCCGCCGAGGGCAAAACACCGCTGTTCTTTGCCAAGAACAGCGAGCTTGTCGGTACCATCGCCGTGGCCGACGAGGTCAAAGAGACGAGCGCCGAGGCCATCGCCGCGCTCCACAAGCTCGACGTCGACGTGCGCATGCTCACCGGCGACAACCGTGTGACGGCCGAAGCAATCGCCCGCCGCGTGGGACTGAGCAGCAAGCAGGTCATCGCCGACGTCCTCCCTGCCGACAAGGAGTGCCACGTCCGCGAGCTGCAGGATGCGGGCGGCAAGGTCGCCATGGTGGGCGACGGCATCAACGACTCCCCCGCCCTGGCGCGCGCCGACGTGGGCCTTGCGATCGGCACCGGCGCCGACATCGCCAAGGAGGGGGCGGATGTCGTGCTCATGCGCAGCGACCTCATGGACGTCGCCCGCGCCATCGAGCTTTCGCGCGCCACGATTCGCAACATCAAGCAGGACCTGTTCTGGGCGCTGTTCTACAACGGCATCGGCATTCCGCTCGCCGCGGGCGTGTTCTTCCCCCTCACCGGTTGGCAACTCTCGCCGATGTTTGGCGCCGCGGCCATGAGCCTGTCGAGTGTCTGCGTCGTAAGCAATGCGCTGCGCCTAAAATCCTTTAAGCCTAAAGTGGCAAAATAGGCTCACCATTAAGTCCATTTATAACGGGTTTTCCAGGTGCCCGAGATTGACCTGAAAGAGGAGCGACGCGTACTTTGGTACGCGAGCGACGACTTGAAGGTCAAGATCGGGTGCCCGGGAAAGCCGACACAACAGAGAGGAATACCCATGCGTTACACGATCAAGACTTCCGGCCTTATGTGCGGCCACTGCGATGCCACCGTCGAGACGGCGCTGCTCAACGTGGCCGGCGTGACCGACGCCGACGCCGATCACGAGACCCAGACCGTCCAGGTTGAGTGCGCCGACACCGTAACCGCCGAGCAACTCGCCGCCGCTGTCGAGGCCGCGGGCGAGAAATTCCACGCCCTGTCTGTGACCGCCGCGTAGCGACCTGAACGCACCCCTCCCCCGACCAGAAACGAGGACCCGCCATGATGGCAGACCATAAATCGGTGACCCGTATGCTCAAGACGGCACGCGGACAGATCGACGGCATCCTGCGAATGGTCGAGGAGGACCGTTACTGCGTCGACATCTCCACGCAGCTCATGGCAACACAGGCGCTCCTCGCGCGCATTAACGCCGACGTGCTCCAGGCGCATATCGAGGGCTGCGTGACTTCGGCAATCGAATCGGGCGACGAAGACCTCAAAGCCGCCAAGCTCGCCGAGATCGAACGCGTCGTCGACAAGCTCTCCAAGTAATTGGGGCATTGGGGACAGACTTCTTTGCACCGTCTTGGTATTCCGGGGACAGGTATGTTTGCACCACATTGGTGCAGATTAACCTGTCCCCCTTGCTCTAAATCGGGTATAAAGGCGTGCAGCATATCGAACGAAAGGCAATTTGCATGAATGACTTTATGAAGGGTCGCAATGGTGCCGATGAACTCACCATCGTGATGGGTTTTGCCGGCATCGTCATCGCGATGATCGGATCGATAGCCCGCATCCAGTGGCTCAGCTGGATTGCCATCGCCGTAATCGTGATTGGCGTGCTGCGCGGCCTGTCCAAAAATATCGACGCACGTCACAAGGAGAACGAGGCCTTTGTCGCCGCGACTGCAAACGTACCCGGCTTGGGCAAGTTTGTAGCTAGCTTGGGCGGCGGAGCTGCAGCGGCCAACGCCTCGCGCGCAGCCGGTACTAGCAAGGAAGACTTTGAACGTGCCAAGCGCACAGCCAAGAAGATGTGGAAGGGCCGCAAGACCACGGCCTATCTCAAGTGCCCCAACTGCGGCCAGATGCTCTCCGTTCCCAAGGGCAAAGGCAAGATCCGCGTCACCTGCCCCAAGTGCCATGCCAAGATGGAGACGCGCTCATAGCCGCCATACCATGGGACAAATAAAAGCCGAGGCCTCGCACTGGGACCTCGGCTTTTTCTGATTATGACAAAAGGATTGTCCCTTTGTCGCATCGCCATATCGCGCGCTTACGCCACGCCATCGCGGGCAAGCTCCTCGGCCAACGCCTCGGCAGGCATGGCCATAATCGCGTCGAGCTCGGCGTCCACCTCGGGAATACGCTTCACCTTGAGCTTGCGCACCAGATCACCGCGACACATCACGTGCGTCGGCTCACACAGTGCGCACAGGTCATCGAGCGGATTCTTGCGCGTCACCAGGATATCGGCGGCCTTGCCGCACTCGATTGTGCCGGTCTCGCCGCCCAACCCCAGTAGCTCGGCATTGACCTGCGTGGCCGTATGCAGCGCGAAGGCGTTGCCCACGCCGACATACTTGGCAAAATAGGCCACCTCACGCCACATGTCGTACTGCGTCACGAACGGGCAGCTCGAGTCCGTGCCAAGGCCCACCTTAACGCCAGCTTCCAGTGCGGCACGGGCGCTCTCGATGATGCCCGAGCACACGATGTCGCCGTTCTTCTTTTGCGTATCGGTAGAATGGGTCTTTTTCGGGTCGAGCAATACAAACGGCAGCGCCGGGCTGATAGTGCAGGTCACACTCGGCGCACGCCCCTCGAGCTGTGTGCCCGCGGCGCCACGATACAGCTCCAAGATTTCGGGTGTCAACGGAGCGCCGTGCTCAATCGTGTCAACGCCGGCCTCAAGCGCGGCCTTCACGCCCTCGGTGCTCTCGACATGGGCCATGACCGGAAGGCCCATATCGTGCGCCGCCTTGCACGCCTCCGCGGCAACCTCCACCGGCATACGCAGCACGCCCGGCTCGCCCACCTCGGTCGCATCGAACACACCGCCCGTTACGAACAGCTTAATGACGTCGGCACCGCGCGCATACAGGTCGCGCACCTGTTCGGCTGCCTCGGCGGGACTGTTTGCCACCTGGGCGAACAAGCCCGCACCATGGCCGCCCGGCACCGTGACGCCCGTTCCCGGCGCCACCAGGCGAGGACCTTGATACTTGCCGGCATCGATAGCATCGCGCACGGCCAGATCGGCAAACAGCGGGTCGCCCGCGCCGCGCACCGTGGTCACGCCGCTTGCCAGCTGCTGCTGAGCGCTGCCCTTGAGGATATGGCGCACGATGGCGCGCCCCACGGGATTATCGAGCTTCTTCATCAGCGCGCCCGCATCGCCCGCCGAAACCGGTTTGCCCGAACCGCACAGATGCACATGCATATTGATGAGGCCCGGCATGAGATACGCCCCTGCCAGGTCGATGACCTCGGCGCCCGCCGGCGCCTGCGCCACAGCACTCGGCCCCATCCATGTGATGACACCGCGCTCAACGGCCACGGCCATATCGGGCTGCGGCTCCATATGCTCCGAGCCATCCAAGACGGTCGCATTGATAAACAACGTGGGACGATCGGCAGACGCCATATCGAGCTCCTCCCTCACGATTAACATGAACATTTGTCCATTATCACCTAATGCAGCGACCTAAAGTCGAGCATATCGGTTAACGGAGGGAAGAGGGGATGTGGGGGACGGAATACGTTGCAGCCCCACCCCAGCAACATCAGGGGAATGTCTCGATCTGTAACAGGTACAGGGTTATTGGGCCCCTTGATGTTACAGATCGAGACATTCGGTCGACGTTTCACCGGTTTGTCTCGATCTGTAACAATTACGAACTCAAACAACTTCTAAACGTTACAGATCGAGACAAAACCTCTCAGCGCCCATACCACTGGCGTCTCCACTCCTCAGCCAATTCAGCCTGCCGAGGAATACCCGCCAACCTCATTTTCTCGACCAGCTTCCCCGGGTCTTTGAGTTCGTTAAACGTAAACCGAAGCACCTTATGCCCGAGCATTGTCAGATGAGATTCCCGCTGACGCTCTGCCACGAATGGGTCGACCGACTCCCGGCCCTCACCGTTCTGCAAGGTGTACTTCCCCTTTCCGTCGAGCTCGCCGATGACACACGTCCCGTCCTCGAGCCGCCAAAAATAGTCGACGCGAAACACCTGGCTCGGATCGAGCGGGTTGCGAAACTCCGCCTGCAGCTCCGGAACCGGAAAGCCGTACGCAATAAAGAACGCTCGGAACCGAGACTCGCCGCCGTTTTCGGACAGCCCGTCCGCATACGACGCAATCGCCTGTGCCCTGCGATACCCTCGCCTGCCCTCGCAATCGGCGCGGAGGCGCTCGCACAAATCCCCACGTGATACGCCCTTCGCCCGCAATGCAGAATCGGCGATCGCCAGACCATACGAAAACGGCGCACGCAGCAGACAATCCTCCACCGTGCGCCAAAACGACGTCACCCGCACGCCGTCGACGCGCTCAAGCGCTCCCGCCATCTGAGGACGCAACAACCTGCACCCGCTGCTCAACGTCACCGAACAACCCGTCTTAACAAGAAAACGCGGCCCGAGCAGATCATTCGGCACCTCCAGGCCCCACAAGAGTGCCGCGTCATAACCCCAAAACGCCCAATCGGGATGAAATTCCGCAAGCCCTTTGATAGTCCTCAGCGCTCGCTCCGCCGGCGTCAATGCATCCCAATCATGCTGAAAACAGAACAGGTACGGCTCGGGCTCCGCGATATCGTCGGTTCCAACATGGCGTCGCAGCCACATGAGCTCGGTATTGTCATGCGTTGCGAGCAGCGCACCTTGCTTGGCCGTCTCCGTGAGCCGCGCGAGCATCCTATTCCGCGCCAACGTGTTGCGAGTCGCATGTTTGTGTTTGAGAACGGTATTAGACACTTTCATCACCACCACGTCAGACAAATGGACCATCGTCACCGTTGCCTCCGCTGGCAAATGTCTTGATCTGTAACAGGAAGACAGTCTTTAAGCCTCTAGTTGTTACAGAACAAGATCTTTCGGCAGCCGCCAACCTTCCGTCTCAATCTGTAACAGTTACGGGCCCAAACAGCCGCCAAACGTTACAGATTGAGACAAAGTCAGGGCTGTAGGGCGGCACCAGTCACATCCCCTACTCCCACTCCTGCTCGTAGATGTTGAGCGACTTTACGTACCGCCCCTGGGCGCCCATGATGTCGCGGACCAGACGCAAGAAGAAACTGATGCACGAAGTGTCAAAGCCATCCTGCAGGTCCTCCGGATGCACCGCACCAGGCCCATCGACCGCCGTGTCACTCAGGCGTGCGATGTCATACAGATAGAGTTGTCCCGCCGTCAGCCAGACATCGTCGACGCAGGCGAGGCGCACCGCAATCGCTCCGTCGCTCCAATGCTCCTTTTGCACGATATGCGGATCGTAGACGTCAAAGCGACGGTCGGTGCGTGTGTCCTTCAGCGCGACCATACCAGTCGCAGGATCCTTGTCCAAAATGCCAAAGCGCGAGAAATACTGCGTGTCGCATACCTGCTCGAGCCGCTTGAGCGAGGCAGGCGAAAGCGATGCTGGCGGCTCATCAACATACAGCTCGAGCAGCGTCTTGCCATGGCGATAGGGGCGCTCGAAGAGCAGCCAATCGGTAAATGCCATGTTGTAGGCCATGATTTCGTTTTGGGAAGGCTCGGTGCAATAGCCGAGCCACGGGTCGACAATGATCTCGAACTGCTCGCGCGCCGGCTCCAAAAACTGAAACTTCCGCAGCATCCAAAAATGGGCCATGTCGGCAATATCGTTGCCAACGGCTTCGGCCAGATGCGCTCGGTCTAAAACGTGGTCAGTCACGGCATCCTCCTCAAACTGATGAACCTCAATTTGAGCTTACGAGGAGGGTGGGCAGCCACTGTCAGCACGGACAAAATAGGCCTCCGGCTGCAAACCAACTGCTGACCAAACACTTGACGGGATGCTTGACCGAAAATGCGAACCGCAATAAAACCGCAGGTAAACATAGACGGCCAACCCGCCCTTTTGAGCCATATGCCCACAGCCACCACAGAAACAACAGGTGACCACAGCTCAAAAAGACGCCGAATGGACACTCGCGCGTCGACAAACGAACAAATCGGTCGCAAACCCGCAAGAAGTGTCCCCGAATGCCGACCCAAAAGGAACGTCCCCAGCATGCCGGCACTTGGGGACGTTCCTTATGTGCCGGCAGTTGGGGACAGCCCTTGACGATTCAATTGTGAACAGCCGCCTTACAGCTCCAGCGCCTCGGCGACTTCGGCAGCGCAGGCCAGGGCGTCGACCATGGCGCTTACCACGAGCGAACTGCCATTGCGAGCATCGCCGGCCACGTATACCGGTGTGGCGTCCGCGGCGACGCCGTCGACACGCGCCGCAAGATGCGAGCCCTCGGCAGCCATCACAGGCAGCGGACGACCAGCAGCGGCAACGGGCACGCCAACGGCGTCGAACACACCGTGCTCCGGGCCCGTAAAGCCGCAGGCGATGAGCACCAACTGCGCCGGCACCTCGTGCTCGGAACCCGCGATGCGCTCCGGCTTACCGGCCGACCAGTCCAGATTGACCACACGCAGACCCGCGGCCGCGCCTTTCTTGTCCAGCAGCACCTCGAGGGTATCCACGCCCCAGGCGCGCATCTCGCCACCCATGGCAGCGATAGCCTCCTGCTGGCCGTAGTCGGTCTTCTTCACATTGGGCCACTGCGGCCAGGGGTTGCTCGCCGCGCGCTTATCGGGCGCCGCCGGCAAGAACTCAAACTGACGCACGCTGCGCGCACCCTGGCGCACCGCGGTACCCACGCAGTCGTTGCCGGTATCGCCGCCGCCAATGACCACGACGTCCAGGCCGCACGCGTTCACCACGGGCTCTCCGCCATCGAGCACCGAGACGGTCGAAGCCGTCAGGTAGTCCACGGCGTACACCACGCCCGGGGCATCAATGTTCGCAGCCGAAAGCCCACGCGGAGCACGAGCGCCGGCAGCCACCACGACGGCGTCAAAGCCATTGAGCTTGGCCGCCACCGCAGGGTTCGTAACGTCAGCACCCAGCTCGAACACAATGCCCAGCTCGCGCATAAGTGTCACGCGACGCTCGACCACGGACTTCTCGAGCTTCATGTTGGGAATGCCGTACATGAGCAGGCCGCCCGGGCGGTCGTCACGCTCAAACACCGTCACGCGCGCGCCGCGACGCGCAAGTTCCCATGCAGCCACCAGGCCAGCCGGGCCAGAGCCAATCACAGCGACCGTGGGCGCATCCTCCCCTGCCGGCTCAAAGCGGCGCGGGCCGCCGTTGGCCCACTCATGGTCGCTGATCGCACGCTCGTTGTCGTGAATCGTCGTGGGCTGGCCGTCGACCGAGCCCAGGTTGCACGCGGCCTCGCACAGCGCCGGGCACACGCGGCTCGTGAACTCGGGCATGGGCGAGGTGAGTGACAGACGCTCGGCAGCCTCGTTCCAGCGGCCGCGATACACTAGCTCGTTCCACTCGGGAATCAGATTGTGCAGTGGGCAGCCACTCGGACGCGCCTTGCCAAAGCTCGCGCCCATCTGACAAAACGCCACACCGCACATCATGCAGCGGCTCGCCTGGGCACGGCGCGCATCGTCGTCGAGCTCCACGTACAGCAGATCGAAATCGCGGCTGCGCTCCTCCACGGGGCGCAGCTCGTGGGTCACGCGATCGATATCAAGAAAAGCACCGGGCTTACCCATGGCACTTACGCCTCCTTCTTGGTCGAAGCAACAGAGCTGGCGGCGGCGGGCACAGCGCCAGCGACACCACCCGCCACATCAAAGCGAGCGACATCGGCGGCGTCGGCGCGACCGGTCACAATGTCAAACGCCAGCTCCTCGGCCTGCTCATGCGTCTTGCCGACGGCCTCGGCGGCGGCGACAATCGCCAGCACGCGCTCGTACTCGGTCGGAATGACCTTCACAAAGTGCTTGCTCATCGTCTCAAAGCTGTAGAGCAACTTAATGCCGCGCGGGCTCTGCGTCGCGTCCACGTGCTCCTGGACGAGCGCACGAATCTGCGCCAGCTCACCGGCCGTCGGGGCTTTAAGCTCAACGCTCTCGTGGTTCACACGGGCATCGAGCGTGCCGTACTGGTCAAAGACGTAAGCCACGCCGCCCGTCATGCCGGCGGCGAAGTTCTGCCCGACCTCGCCCAGGATGAGCGCCAGACCTCCCGTCATGTACTCGCAGCCATGGTTGCCGCAGCCCTCGACCACCACCGTGGCACCGGAGTTGCGTACGCCAAAGCGCTGGCCGGCCAGGCCGTTAATGAAGCCGCGGCCACTCGTAGCGCCAAAGAACGCAACGTTGCCCACGATGATGTTCTCGTCGAACTTGTAGGTCGCATGCGGGTTGGGGCGCACCGACACCTCGCCGCCCGAAAGGCCCTTGCCAAAGTAGTCGTTGGCGTCGCCGCACACGTTGAGCGTAATGCCGCGCGGCAGGAAGGCGCCAAAGCTCTGACCGGCCGAACCATCGCAATCGATGGTGATGGAGCCGGCGGGCAGGCCCTCGGGATGCGCCTTGGTCACCGCGTTGCCCAAGATGGTGCCCACGCAGCGGTTGACGTTGGCGATATCGGCGCGGAAGCGAATCGGACGCAGGTGCGCACGGGCATCGGCCGTATAGGGCACAAACAACGTGGAGTCGAGCGTCTTTTCGAGCTCGCTGTCCGCAGCCATCTGCGGCAGGAAGTGACGACCGTCGGCACCCGGGATGTGGGCACCGAACTCGCAGGTCGCGCTCGCCAGCACGGGCGACAGATCGAGCAGGTTGGCCTTGCGGTTGCCCGGGACCTCAATCTGGCGCAAGCACTCGGGATGGCCGACCATCTCGTCGACGGTGCGGAAGCCCAGGCTCGCCATGACCTCGCGCAGCTGCTCGGCAACAAAGAGCATAAAGTGCTCGACGTGCTCGGGCTTGCCGCGGAAGCCGCGACGCAGGCGACAGTTTTGCGTGGCGATGCCGGCCGGGCAGGTATCCTGCTGGCAGTCGCGCTGCATAAGGCAGCCCATGGAGATGAGCGGCATGGTCGCAAAGCCAAACTCCTCGGCACCCAGCAGGCAGGCGACGGCGACATCGGTGCCGTCCATGAGCTTGCCGTCGGCTTCGAGCACCACGCGTGAGCGCAGGCCGTTTTGCAGCAGCGTCTGCTGGGCCTCGGCAAGGCCAAGCTCCAGCGGCAGACCGGCGTGCCAGATCGAATCGCGCGCCGCAGCACCGGAGCCGCCGTTGTGGCCGCTGATCAAGATCTTGTCGGCGGCACCCTTGGCCACACCGGTGGCGATGGTGCCGACGCCGGCCTCGCTGACCAGCTTGACCGACACGCGTGCGCCGGGGTTGGCGTTCTTAAGATCGAAGATAAGCTCCGCCAGGTCCTCGATGGAGTAGATGTCGTGGTGCGGCGGAGGCGAGATCAGGCCGATGCCGGGCGTGGACTGACGGACCTCGGCGATCCAGGGGTAGACCTTCTTGCCGGGCAGGTGGCCGCCCTCGCCGGGCTTGGCGCCCTGGGCCATCTTGATCTGAATCTCAAAGGCGCTGCACAGGTAGCGGCTCGTCACGCCAAAGCGCGCGCTTGCCACCTGCTTGATGGCGGAATTCTTGGAGTCACCGTTAGCCAGCGGGGTCTCGCGGCGCGGATCCTCGCCGCCCTCGCCCGAGTTGGAACGGCCGTGCAGGCGGTTCATGGCGATGGCCATGCACTCGTGTGCTTCCTTGCTGATGGAACCGTACGACATGGCGCCGGTGTTAAAGCGGCGAACGATGTTGAGCGCGGGCTCGACCTCGTCGAGTGCCACCGGGGTGCGGCCGCCGGCATCAAAGTCCAGCAGGTCGCGCAGGCGCACGGCACGGCCGGTGCGGTGCAGGCGGGCGCTGTACTCCTTAAAGGTGTCGTAGCTGTCCTCACGGCAGGCGGTCCGCAGCAAGTAGACAGTCTGCGGATCGATGAGGTGATCCTCGCCGCCGAGCGGGCGCCACTTGGTCAGACCCAACGTGGGCAGCTGATCGGGAGCCGGGCTCTTAAGGATAGCGAGCGCGGCGTCGTAGCGCTCATTCTGCTCGCGCTCGACGTCCTCGACACCCATACCGCCCACACGGCTCACCGTGCCGGCGAAGTACACGTTGACGAACTCCGGAGTGAAGCCCACGGCCTCGAAGATCTGCGCCGAATGGTAGCTCTGCACCGTGGAGATGCCCATCTTGGACATGATGGAAACGATGCCGGCGGTCGCAGCCTTGTTGTAGTTGGCGATGCCCTGCTCGGCCGTCACGTCCAGGTCGCCGCGTGCCGCCAGATCGCGGATGCACGCATGTGCGTTGTACGGATAGATGCCACTCGCGGAGTAGCCCACCAGTGCCGCAAAGTCGTGCGGAGACACGGCGTCGCCGCACTCCACCACGATGTCGGCAAAGGTACGCACGCCGGCGCGGATCAGGTGGTTGTGCACGCAGCCCACGGCGAGCAGCGACGGCACGGGCACCTCACCCGCAGCGGCGCGATCGCTCAACACCACGATGTTCACGCCGTCGCGGACCGCAGCCTCAACATCCTCTGCAAGCTGCTTGAGCGCAGCCTGCAGCGCGCCCTCGCCGGCGTCGCGGCGGTACACGGCACGGAAACGGCGGGTCTTAAAGCCCACGCGGTCGATGGCGCAGATACGCTCGAACTCCTCCTCGCTCAGCAGCGGACGCTCCAAGCGCACCAGCTGGCAGGCCGTGCGGGAATCCTCGAGCAGGTTGCCGTGGTTGCCCAGGTAGAGCGTGGTCGAGGTGACCATATGCTCGCGCAGGGCATCGATCGGCGGGTTCGTGACCTGGGCGAACAGCTGATAGAAGTAGTCGAAGAACGAGCGCGTCTTCTTGGACAGGCAGGCCAGCGGCGCATCGATGCCCATCGAGGCGAGCGGGGCCTTGCCCTGCTGGGCCATGGGACGCACGACTTCGTCAACATCATCCCAGTGATACCCGAGCTTGGCCATGCGCACGGCGGCGGGCACCTCGGTATCCTCGGCGGGCGTGGGCGCGACGGGCTTGTCGAGCGCGTCGACGGTCAGCGTCTCCTCGGCGATCCAGTCGCGATAGGGCTTTTCCTTGGCGTAACGGGCGCGCAGCTCGTCGTTGTAGATGACGCGGCCGCGGGCAAAATCGACCTCGAGCATCTGGCCCGGTCCCAGACAGCCGCTCGTCAGGATGTTCTCGGGGCTCACCTCGATGGTGCCCACCTCGCTTGCCAGCATAAAGCGACCGTCGCGCGTCACATAGTAGCGGGCGGGACGCAGGCCGTTACGGTCGAGGGCGGCACCCAGCGTGCGACCGTCGGTAAAGGCGATGGCCGCCGGGCCATCCCACGGCTCCATGAGCATGGACTGGTAAGCGTCGTAGGCGCGGCGCTCCTCACTCAGGCTGTCGTTGTGGTCCCACGGCTCGGGCAACAACATGGACGCGGCACGCGTGAGCGGGCGACCGTTCATGACCAGAAACTCAAGCACGTTGTCCAGAATCGCGGAGTCGGAGCCCTCGCGGTTGATGATGGGCATCACGCGCTCAAGATCGTGCTGTAGTACGGGGCTGTACAGGTTGGGTTCGCGGGCGCGGATCCAGTTGACGTTGCCCTTGAGGGTGTTGATCTCGCCGTTGTGGATGATAAAACGGTTGGGGTGTGCACGCTCCCAGCTGGGCGTGGTGTTGGTGGAGTAGCGCGAGTGGACGAGCGCCACGGCCGTCTTGACGGCAGCGTCGTTGAGATCGATGAAGAAGCGGCGCATCTGCGTGGCCACGAGCATGCCCTTGTACACAATGGTGCGCGAGCTCATGGAGCACACATAGAAGATCTTGTCGCGCAGGGCAAACTCGGCGTCGGCCTTCTTCTCGATGGTGCGGCGGCACACGTACAGGCGACGCTCGAAGGCGTCACCTGCCGGCGTGTCGTCCGGACGGCCCAGGAAGGCCTGCAGGATAGTGGGCATGCAAGCGCGGGCAGTCTCGCCCAGGTCGTGCGGGTCGACCGGCACCTCGCGCCAAAAGAGCAGCGGCACGCCGGCCTCGGCGCAACCCTCCTCAAACACGCGGCGGGCATCCTCTACACCCTTGTCGTCCTGCGGGAAGAACAGCATGGCCACGCCATAGTCGCCCTCTGCCGGCAGAATCTGGCCGCACTTTTGGGCCTCTTTACGAAAAAAGTGATGCGGGACCTGGAACAGGATGCCGGCACCGTCGCCGGTGTTCTTCTCGAGTCCCGTGCCACCGCGGTGCTCCAAGTTAACCAGAATGGACAGCGCATCGTCCAGAATCTGGTGATGGCGCTCACCGTTGATATCGGCAAGCGCGCCGATGCCACACGCATCGTGGTCGAATTCGGGGCGATAAAGGCCCTGCTGCTGAGCGGAATCTGCCTGCATCGCGATCCTCCCCTAGGTGTTTAGACAGTCAGTTGAATAGGCATACTAGGAGCATCGCCGGCCCGCTGTGTTTCCCACCCGTTTCGAAACAATCGCGTAACGGACGCCCTACGAGTGGGTGTCGCAGGTTGAGCACGCGCCCGAGGTGTCGATTGAGCCCATCGACAACGCCACCTTCCGCGTGCCGGGCGCCTGTAAGCCCACCGCTTCAAGCATCTCAATCTGTAACAGGAAGACCCAATTTCGACGACTAGCTGTTACAGATTGAGATTTTCTGCAGGACGGTTTTGGTTTGTCTCGATCTGTAACACGAAGGGCCGGTTTTGGCGGTCAGCTGTTACAGATCGAGATTTTTCATAGGACCATTTCTTCCTGTCTTGATCTGTAACACTTAGACCCAATTTCCATCCCTCGTTGTTACAGATCAAGACATTTCGGCAGCCCCCTTTCACCATCCTATTCAAATACAACAATTTTGTTAGTCTTGGTTAACTCTTGAGCCTAAAACGGGTATCCTTTGCGGCGTCAAACAAACGGCACGCAGGAGCACACCATGATCAACCATCTCAAGCAACACTTTGGCTCCCCGCGCACCGGTGGCCACGGAGGCCTAGACATTGCGCGGCATATCGGCCCCGGGTTACTCGTGACCGTCGGCTTTATCGACCCGGGCAATTGGGCCTCCAATATGGCCGCCGGCTCGCAGTTTGGCTACGCGCTGCTGTGGATCGTCACGCTGTCCACGATTATGCTCATCGCGCTGCAGCACAATGCGGCGCACCTGGGTATCGCCACGGGCGCCTGTCTTGCCGAGGCCACGACACGTTACCT
Organism: Collinsella sp.; assembly: GCA_037320555.1. GTDB lineage: Bacteria > Actinomycetota > Coriobacteriia > Coriobacteriales > Coriobacteriaceae > Collinsella. Next base: position 71,214 of record JAYBVN010000042.1, read on the forward strand.
CCCCCGCTTCGTTGGACGCACGGTGCTCGCCAGTGCCTATCTCGCGACCATCGCCACCGCCATGGCCGAAGTCCTGGGTGGCGCGATTGCCCTTCAAATGCTCTTTGGGCTGCCCGTGCGTGCGGGCTGCGTCATCGTGGCGGCAGTATCGATGGCGATGCTCATGACGAACTCCTACAAGCGTGCCGAACGCTGGATCATCGCCTTCGTAGGCGTGGTAGGACTCTCGTTTTTGGCCGAGCTTGCACTAGTCAAGGTCGACTGGCCGCAAGCCGCCGCAAGCTGGATCACGCCCAGTATGCCCACTGGCTCTGCCGCGATTATCGTGAGTGTCCTGGGTGCGGTCGTTATGCCCCACAACCTCTTTCTACACTCCGAGGTCATCCAATCCATGCACTTCGAAGGCCAAGGCGAGCAGGTTATCGAAGAGCGTCTGCGCTATGAGCTCTTCGACACGCTCTTTTCGATGGGCGTGGGCTGGGCAATCAACTCGGCCATGGTCATCCTGGCCGCAACGACCTTCTTTGCACACGGCATTGTCGTAGACGACCTCGCCGTCGCAGCGGACACGCTCTCCCCCATTCTGGGCCCAGCAAGCTCGACAATCTTTGCGGTGGCGCTGCTGTTTGCGGGCCTCTCGAGTAGTGTGACGGCAGGCATGGCGGCAGGCACCATCACCGCGGGCATGTTCGACGAGGAATACGACATCCACGACCGACATTCCTCGATCGGGGTGGCGGCCTGTTTCGCCGGCGCAGTGGCGGCGTGTCTGGTCGTCCCAAATCCTTTTGAAGGTCTCATCTGGAGTCAGGCACTGCTGTCGCTTCAGCTGCCGATTACGGTCTTTGTGCTCATACGGCTCACCAGTTCACGCCGCGTCATGGGCAAATACGCCAACTCACGCCCGCTCAACACGCTGCTCGTAGGAATCGGTGCCATCGTGACGATTCTCGACATCGTGCTGCTAACGGGGATGTAATTGGGATGGCGTGACTGTCCAGATATAACGTCTCAATCTGTAACACGTAAGGCCGTTTTAAACCGTCAGATAAATCAAAAGGGCCCCGGCCGAGAATTCGACCGGGGCCCTTGGACAGAGCTCTGTATAGCTAATCGCCGTGTGTCTACGAGTTACTCCTCGACGAGCTCAAACTCATCGGGGCCGACGCCGCAGACCGGACATACGTAATCCTCGGGCAGCTCGGGCGTGTCGACCTCAACCTCGTAACCGCAAACGGTGCACACGAACTTATACGTCTTCTTCTCCTCAGCCATGATGTTCTCCTCTCGAACGTGACTGCTGGTGTACTTGCTTATTAGTATATATTCTCAATAATATAATGCAAGTATTTTTAGAACATTTCTAGCCTTGATACGACGAAGCCTTGGGCGGCGTCTTGCCCTTTAACACCTTGTGGTAGTAGTCATAGGTCAGCGGGGCCTCGCCGCTCAAGCGCTCGGCGTCCTCCACCTCGCCGATAAAGAGCAGGTGCGTGCCCACATCCACGGTATCAATCAGACGGCAGCTAAACAGCGCCGCCGCGTGCTCGGGCACATAGGGCATGCCCAGCGCGGTCTCGTGGGCCTCGTACTTGGCAAACTTGTCGTAGCCACTGCTGGTGCGGAAGCCAAAGTTGCCGATATAGAGCATGTCGGCGGTCTGGTCAATCACGGTCAGCGCAAAGGCCTTAGCCGATGCGATTACGCCGGACGTGACATTTTCCTTGTTCACGGCAATCGAGATGCGCGGCGGGGCGGATGTCACCTGCACCGCTGTGTTGATAACGCAGCCGGCACGCAGCCCGTCCGCCGCGGCGCTCACCACGTACAGACCGCTCGGCATGGTAAAGAACGCAGTTTTGTCCATAACGATCACTCCCCTAGCTCGGGTTGGAACCTCATGAATGTATGTACCCACAAAGGCGGCTTATAGGACAAAATGTGTGTCCCGATAGAACACCCGTTTCCATCCATTAAT
>JAYBVN010000043.1:0-5942 GCA_037320555.1 Collinsella sp.
TTGAGGGCCTCTCGCTCTGAGCCGGTATCCAACTCTTATGTCCGTTGAAGTGGGGGAATATACCGAATGTGAGTAAATTAACTCACTCATGCTGTGAGCTCAATCCAAACATGTACGTCAGCCTCCAAAGATGTCAAAAAATGTCGATTTTGGAGGGTGACGTACATGTTTTGGATCCCTGGCATTCCAGCAGCGCCACGCCCGCACCTAGTCCCGACCGTTTGCCGAGCAATAGGGTCGCAATCGGCGCCGAACATGTACTATGTACGGGCATTGTTCAAACCCGTAACTCAAAGGACCCCATCTTGCCCGTCGTCGCCGCCATAACCGTTACCTCACATGCCTCGGATGCCATGGTCGCTATCCCCTTTTGGCTCGAGATGTTCGCCGTTGTCGCTGCATCGATCTCGGGCGTGCTGGTTGCGCGCGAGCATAAGCTCGACCTGGTGGGCGCGGTCGCGCTTGCCGTTGTTTGCGGTCTGGGCGGCGGTCTTTTACGCGACATGACGCTGCAAGTGGGCAACGTCTACATCCTCAACCAGCCGATGGCACTCCCGCTTTCCATCGCAACGGCGGCCATCATCTACATCTTCCCGGCAATCGTCGATAAACCCGAGAAACTCATCCCATTGCTCGACATCATCTCGGTCGGCATCTACGCCGCCACCGGAGCGGACAAAGCACTGGTTTATGGCTTTGCGCCGGCCGTATGCATCATGATGGGCTTCTTCACCGCGGTGGGTGGCGGCATGTTGCGCGACGGCTTTATGGGCGTGGTTCCGGGCATTTTCCAACGTACTAACTTTTATGCCATCGCAGCCATCGCCGGATCGACAAGCTATGTGTGTCTCGTTATGAGCGGCATCATGAGCAATATCGCCGCACTGGTCGTATGCGTTGCCGTGACCATGGGTCTGCGCTGGCTCTCACTGCGCTTTGACATCAAAAGCCCCACCGAGGAAGACATCGCGCGCTTCTTGCATCGCAAAAAGTAGACAGCGCGGCACGACCCTTCGAAATGCAACCGGGAGGTTCTTTTAGAGCGCCCGCACGTTGGGTACCCTGTTAGGTATATGCCGAACACCTAACAAAAGGATCAACCATGGCTTTCAATCAAACCGCGACGGCGCCGTCACACAAGATGCGTCGCTGCCTGCTTATAGCATTCGCGCTCATCGCGCTCGCGCTCACCGCACTTCCCACGGCGTCGTTCGCCGGCACGGACACCGCAGGAAACGTACTTGCGACCGACAATGACGTCGATCCGTCTGGCGTCGACGGCGACCTGTACTGGGCTGGTCAGAGCCTCAACCTGGACGACGCCTCCATCGGCCGCGATATTATCGCGGCGGGCGAGAACTTGTCGATTCGCGACTGCACCGTGGGTGGCGCCGTTCGTCTTGCGGCGCGCACCATCGACATCGCCAAAACCACGATTGATGGCAGCGTTACAGTGGTCGGTCAGCACGTTGTACTCAACGCCGACAGCATCGCCAACTGTTTTTACGCGATAGGCGAGACGGTTGCCCTGCGCGGTTCTACCAAGTCGGCAGCGCTCGCGGGCGACACCGTGACCATCGATGGCACCGTCGACGGCGATGTCGAGGTTTGGGCCGACAAGCTCGTCTTGGGCAAGAATGCCCGCATTACCGGCACCGTGAACGCGCATGTTTCCGAGGAGCCCGAGCGCGCCGCAGGAGCCGAGGTCGGCGCGCTCAAGATCGACCGCACCGAGAACGAAGATACTTCCACCCTTAACGATATCGTCGGCGGCATCGTGGCCGCGGCACTCTCGACCTGCTTTATCGCCCTGTTGCTCGAGCTCGTCTTTCCGCGAGCGACCGCCAGCGCTGCCGGCATGCTTCACCAGCGCCCCACGCCCCTGTGGGTGAGCGGTCTTCTGGGCACGATTGCTGTCGTCCCCACCATCCTGCTGCTGATTATCTCTATCGCTGGCCTGTCGCTTGCCGGAACCCTCTTGTGCGCCGTGATCGGCATCGCGCTGGTCTCCACCGCTTTTGCGGGCTGCGCAATCGCCCGCATGGTCGGACACAACCAGAACCGCTACGCCATGGCCGCCGTGGGCGGTATCGCCGCAGGTGCCCTCACGGGACTTCCCCTCATCGGCGACTTCGTCAGCGGCGTGGCCTTTGTCTTTATGCTCGGCTACGTTATCCAGATTATCTGGCGCAACGCCCACCTCAAGCCCCAACAAGCCTCCAACACGCCAGGACTCCCCACCGCCTAGCCGCCAACCACCACAAAAGGGCCAGGCACCTTTGTGGTGGTGCAAAGCAACCTGACCCCATTGCACCAAAAAGGGCGCCGACCATTGCGGTCGACGCCCTTTCTTATTGGCGGTTATAAGCCCCAGCGCTTATTTGTTGACCTGGCCGGCGCGAACGGCAGCCTTCTTGCGGTCGGTGGCGTTGAGCAGACGCTTGCGCAGGCGGATGTTCTTGGGAGTAATCTCGACCAGCTCGTCGTCGGCGATGTACTCCAGAGCCTCCTCCAACGAGAAGGTGCGGGGCGGCACCAGCTGGACGGAGATATCGGAGGTCGAGGAACGCTGGTTGCCCAGGTTCTTGGTACGCGCGATGTTGACGACCATGTCGCCGGCCTTGCTGCGCTCGCCCACGATCATGCCCTCGTAGCACTCGGTGCCCGGCTCAACAAACAGCTGGCCGCGCTCCTGCAGCGTACCCAGAGCATAGGCAACGGCCTTCTCGGTGGTCATGGAGATCATGGCGCCGTTCTGACGGTTACCAATCTCGCCGGCGTAAGGACCATACTCTAGGAAGGTGTGGTAGAACACGCCCTCGCCATGGGTGACGTTCATGATGCGGTTCTTGAGACCCATGATGCCGCGGGTCGGGATCTTGAACTCAAGGTGCGTCACGATGCCCGAGGTATCCATGCTCGTCATGATGCCGCCGGAGGTACCGAAGACCTCAACGACCTTGCCCGAGTACTCGTCCGGGCACTCGACGACGGCCTGCTCGACAGGCTCCAGCTTGTTACCGTTCTCGTCCTTCTTAAACAGAACGCGGGGACGACCGACCTGGAACTCAAAGCCCTCGCGGCGCATGGACTCCATCAGGACGGACAGATGCAGGATGCCGCGGCCCGAGACCTCGACGCCGCTCTTGTCCTCGAGCTCCTCGATCTTCATGGTCACGTTGTTCTCGGCCTCGTTGAACAGGCGCTCCTTGAGCTGACGGGCGCCCACGATGTCGCCGTCGCGACCGACGAGCGGGGAGGTCGAAGCCTCAAAGACGATGGACAGGGTCGGCGGGTCGATCTCAATGGGCTCGAGTTCAACGGGGTTCTCGGGATCGGTGTAGACATCGCCGATATCGGTGCGGTCGATACCCACGACGGCGGCGATGTCGCCGGCGCCGACTTCCTGGCACTCGGTGCGGCCCAGGTAGTCGAAAGTAAAGAGCTGCTTGACGGTAGCGGTGGCGCTGGAGCCGTCATTCTTCACAACCAGGATCTGGTCGCCCTGGTGAATGGTGCCAGAGTACACGCGGCCGATGCCGATACGGCCAACGAAGTTGGAGTGGTCGATGGTCACGCACTGCATGGCCAGCGGGGCGTTCTCGTCAACCTCGGGCGCGGGCATGTCGTCGATGATCATATCGAGCAGCGGATACATGTCCATGTTGCCGTCGTTGGGGTCAAGGCGGGCAAAGCCATTCATGGCGCTGGCGTAGACCACGTGCTCCATGGCAAACTCGAGCTGGTCGTCGGTAGCGCCCAGGTCGGCCATGAGGTCCAGGCAGTCGTTATAGGCCTTCTCGGGGTTGGCACCCGGACGATCGATCTTGTTGATGACGATCATGATCTTAAGGCCGGTGTCGATAGCGTGACGCAGCACGAAGCGGGTCTGGGGCATGGGGCCCTCAAAAGCGTCGACCAGCAGCAGGGCGCCGTCGGCCATACGCAGCACGCGCTCGACCTCGCCGCCAAAGTCGGCGTGGCCCGGGGTGTCGATGACGTTGATCTTAACGTCCTTGTACTCGATAGAGATGTTCTTGGCGAGAATCGTAATGCCGCGCTCGCGCTCCTGGTCGTTGGAATCCAGGACGCGGTCCTCGACCTGCTGGTTGGCACGGAAGGCGTCCGTGGCACGCAGGAGCTTGTCGACCATCGTCGTCTTGCCGTGGTCGACGTGGGCGATGATGGCGATGTTCCTCAGATTGTCTACGCGCATGTAGTTCCCCTATCTTCTATCTATACACAAACGGCACGCGTATGCGACCCGCCTAGCAACACAACGCTCGGCGGGAATATTGAGCCTTTTACCGAAAACTCGTTTATTTTAGCGATTTTAGATAAGAGGGGTTTCCTCACCTGCAGGTTCAGGGTCGCTCCACATAAAACCATCGCCGGCGCCCATGCCCTCATACAGCACATATGCCGAAAAACCACTCTCGAGCGTGGTTTCGAAGAAGCTCACGAGCAGAGCATCGTGATAGCCGCCGTCAATCTCGACGCAGCCGGTGTAGCCGATGGCATAGCGGGCGATACGGCCCAGGCCCTCGTCCTTAAGACCCATCTTGTGCTCGGAAATAAAGTTGGTGGCCGCCTCCAGGCACGCCTCTTCGCCATCCTCATCGAGCGCCGCCAGATATCGGTTGGAAGCAGCGTCCTCGATCGCCACAACTACGCCCGGATTCTCGCCGGCGGCAAGGTCGTCCAAGAACGCACCAATCAGGTCACACACCATAGCGTCGAGCTCGGCGGAGACGTTACCGGCGTCCTGCATATCCTGTGCCATCTTTAGACCTTCCCATCGAGTCTGGCGTCGTTACAGTTCTTGCGCCTCGGCGGCGATCTTAGCAGCGGCATCGCGGGCGCGCATCATATCCGCTGCACGCTTGTCGAGCACCTTGATCTGGCTAGTCAGCATGACTGCATCGACCACACCCCAGATCACGAGGCCCGTAGAGATCGAAAACCCAAGCGCACCAACTGTACCACGAAGGCGCGAGCAGATTGCCGCGACAAGGGCGGAGACGACAACCATCTTGATAAACGAGCCGCGGCGTTCGCGAAGCGTGCGGGCCTGCGTCACATAGGCAATGCGAGCCGCCTCAGAAGCCTCCGAGCGCATCTGGGCCTCGCGCGCAATGGCCGCCGCCTCGCCAGAAACTCCGGCACTCATGAGCGCGCACTCCGTCGCGTGTTTGTCGAGCATTTAAAAGTCATCGGGGGAGAGCGTATGGACGAACTCGTCGAACTTTTCGAACTCTTGCTCGTCGTCGACTTCCTCGGCGTGCGGCGATACGGTGCCCAAGCGATTCATGATGTCGTCTTCAACGAACATGGGGGCATTGCTGCGTACGGCAAGGGCGATGGCGTCGCTCGGACGCGCATCGATCCGATGCTCGTTGCCATCGGCCAACACGACAACCGTCGCGTAGAACACGGGCGGCTCGGCGCGGACGATTTCGACGCGCTCGAGCTTGGCACCCAGGGCGCCAACAGTATCGAGCAGCAGGTCATGGGTAATCGGGCGCTCGGCGCGTCCGCTGTCGATGCCGCGGCTGATTGCCGCAGCCTCAAACGAGCCGGTCTGGATGGAGAGGGACCGCAGCGGCGCGGGGGAATCCGACTTGCTGCAGCGCTCGCGAAGCACAATAAGCGATGGCACGGGACCGGCGGCCATGACGATGGTCTCTATGTCGACACGAACCATGGAACACCTCCGGTACGTAGCGGTTAACACGCGGCGGCCCGCCGCGTTGAATAGCTATACTACCCAAACTTTCGCGCAGCACACAAAACCAAAATGAGATTTATCGCAGACAAGAAAAAAGCCCCGAGGCAACGCCCCAGGGCTCTTCACGGTTTTGATGGTGGACCTGACAAGATTCGAACTTGTGACCTCCCGGTTATCAGCCGGACGCTCTAACCAACTGAGCTACAGGTCCATC
>JAYBVN010000044.1:0-25866 GCA_037320555.1 Collinsella sp.
ACGGCATAGCGAAGCAAACCAAGATGCTTGTCCTCATTAAAGGCGGGAATATGCAACCGCTCAGCTTCGCGTGCGATGCCGTTGAGAATCTGACGGGCGCCCGGTGCCTCGACGGGGCATTCGGGTACGGCAACGATCTTGTGCGTGCCGCGCTCAAAGAAACCGCAACGGACGGCGCCCTCCTTACCGGGAGCAAAGGGAGTGGCAGCCTTATGACGAAAGCCACGCGGCGCAGGATATTTGCCCGGGTCGCCCAGGGTGACTCCCATACCGCGAATGGGGTCGACGCTAATACCCTCACGCTCGCAAAGAGCAGCAAAAAGCTCCTCCATAGCAGCCTGCTTGGCGGCGAGCTGCTTCTTATAAGGACGATTGAGCGCCGTACACCCACCGCAAGCTTTCATGATCGAACAGGGAGACTTGGGGTCCACAGCCTTACGCGCAGACGAAACCCGATCTTTATGCGAGCGCTTGGAGCGAGTCTGAGATGCCTTATCCTCGTTCCGACGAGAGCCGGGACGCTTGGCCTTAGCCGACTTGCTTTTTGCAGCTTTAGAAGACTTGGATTTCGTAGAAGATTTCTCCTCCTTCGACCCCTCAGCCGCCTCCACCAAAGCACGACGAGCCCTACGCTCCGCACGAGATTCTGCCATCGATAACCCCACTAATTTATAAATTTAAAGCTACAAGCATTGTACCGTGCCAGGCCAACAGACGATATGCAAGCGGTTTATTGGTGTCAGTGATAAGTCCAACGACGGTTGCCCGCCGCGCGAGGGGTGCGGGGGTTAAGTTTATCGCGAGTTCCGCACGAACAGGAGGCCACTTAATGTGGCCTCCGTCGTGAGCAGGACTGTAGAGCAGGAAACTTAACCCCCGCACCCCTCGCGCGGCGGGCAAACTCATCTTGTGCTCTATCACGCTAAAGTGTATGATTCTGAAGGTTACATGACTCACTTTACTTAACTAAAGTGCCATCAAGGGGGAATACCATGAATACCGATATGTCTCGTCGTCAGTTTGTTGGTCTAGCCGGCTCGCTCGCCACGGTGCTTGGCCTTGGTCTTGTCGGTTGCGGCGGTGGTGCCGGCAAGGGCTCCGCTGCTGGCTCTGCCGCGGCCAAGGATGTGAAGGGCGCTGCGGAGTCCAAGAAGCTCGTGGTGGGCTTTGATAAGTCCTATCCTCCGTACGGCTTTGTGGGCGACGATGGCGAGTACACCGGATTTGATCTCGATCTTGCCAAGGCTGTTGCCGATAAGCAGGGCTGGGAGGTCAAATACGAGGCCATCGATTGGGATGCCAAGGACACGCTGCTTAACTCGGGCGCCATCAACTGCATCTGGAACGGCTTTACCATGGAGGGCCGTGAGGACGACTACACGTTCTCCGAGCCGTACATGCTCAACGAGCAGGTGCTGGTGGTCAAGAAGGATGCGGGCATCAAGGGCTGGGACGATCTTGCCGGCAAGACTGTGATTACCCAGACTGATTCCGCTGCGCAGGACGTGCTTGAGGGTGACCAGAAGGATCTGGCGGCGACGTTTGCCACGCTCGACACGATCGGCGAGTACAACACGGCCTTTATGCAGCTCGAGAGCGGCGCGGTCGATGCCGTGGCTTGTGACCTTTCGATTGCCCAGTATCAGCTTGCCGCCAAGCCCGATGCCTATACGCAGCTTGATGAGCCGCTGTCCAGCGAGCACTACGCCGTCGGCTTTAAGAAGGGCGACACCAAGTCGGCCGACGCCGTGACCGAGTCGCTCAAGGCGCTCTACGAGGACGGCACGGTTAAGGACCTGTGCGACAAGTATTCAAGCTATGGTCTATCTTTCGATAATTGGGTGCTCAAGTAATGTCTATTCAGGTCATGATACAGATGCTTGGCCAGGGTTTCTTGGTCAGTTTGCAGTTGTTTGTGCTGACGCTGCTGGGGTCGATTCCGCTGGGAATCCCCGTGGCGTTTATGCGCATGAGCAAAATCGCGCTGCTTCGCTGGATCGCGCGCATCTATATCTCGGTCATGCGCGGCACGCCGCTCATGCTGCAGATGTTTGCCATCTACTTTGCCCCGTACTACGTGTTTGGCATTTCGCTCACTCCCGATTCCAAGTGGACGGCGTGCGTCGTGGCGTTCATCATCAACTACGCCGGTTACTTTGCCGAGATCTATCGCTCGGGCCTGCAGTCCATTCCGCGCGGTCAATACGAGGCAGCCGAGGTGCTGGGCTATTCGCGCATGCAGACGTTTCTGTATATCGTGATGCCGCAGGTCGCCAAGCGTATTCTGCCTGCGATGGGCAACGAGATCATCACGCTGGTCAAGGACACGTCGCTGGCGTTTGCCATTGGCGTGGGTGAGATGTTCTCGACGGCCAAGGCGCTGGTCGCCTCGCAGGTGAGCATGGTGCCGTTTGCGATCGCGGCGCTAATCTACTGGGTCTTTAACTTCGTCGTCGAGATGCTGCTGGGCGCTGCCGAAAAGAAGCTGGACTATTATCATGACTAACTCAGTGATGAAAATCGAAAGCGCGCGCAAGGCGTTTGGCGGCAATGAGGTGCTCAAGGATATCTCGCTCGAGGTAAAGCGTGGAGAGGTCGTGGCGATTATCGGGCCTTCGGGTGGCGGCAAGTCCACGCTGCTGCGGTGCGCCACGCTGCTCGAGACACTCGACGGAGGCTCGCTCTCGTTTGGTGACCTTGCCGTTGCGACGGATGCGGGTTCGGGCGCGGTCTATGCGAAGGGCGATGTGCCCAAGCAGGCGCGCTCGCGATTCGGTCTGGTGTTCCAAAATTACAACCTGTTCCCGCACTATACCGTGATGAAAAACATCATCGGCGCGCCGATCCGCGTGCTTAAGCGCCCGCGCGAGCAGGCGGAAGCTCGTGCGCATGAATTGATTGCTCAGATGGGGCTTGTGGGCAACGAGAACAAGGTTCCTTGTGAGCTTTCGGGCGGTCAACAGCAGCGCGTGAGTATTGCCCGCGCCCTGGCGCTCGATCCGGAAATCTTATTCTTTGACGAGCCAACCTCGGCACTCGATCCCGAGCTGACGGCCGAGGTGCTGCATGTCATTAAAGACCTTGCCGCGCAGAATATGACGATGGTGATCGTGACCCACGCGATGCAGTTTGCGCGCGATGTTGCCGACCGCGTGGTCTTTATGGATGGCGGCCGCATTGTCGAGGAGGGTCCTGCCGAGCAGGTCATCGACCATCCGCGTGAGCAGCGCACCCGTGAGTTCTTGAGCCGTATCGAGGGATAGGCTCAGGTATTTACTCAACTATTAATTGAGGCGAAGCCGTCGCAGGTCTTACGGTCTGTGGCGGCTTTTTGTTTGCATCGACGGGGTTCAATAATCGCCTCACAAGCTTGTCTCTTCCTCTCGCCGCCTGTATTCATACGTGCGCCGAAAGGTATGCATGGACGGCCGCCCGTGAGGGTAGGGTGGTGGCATAGGACATTTGGAGGGTGAGTCGGCTCGGTTGCCGACCATGCTGCTCCCGGGATGGCACCGACCGCGAACTCTCCCCGTTGGCGTCGCGCATTGCGCGCGGCCCTGCAAGGAGGTCATCATGGGTGCTCCCAAGACCGGTAACGTAAGGAACGTGGTGCTCGTAGGCCAAGGCGGGGTGGGCAAGACTTCACTCGCCGAGGCCATGCTCCACCTTTCCGGCAAGACCGCCCGCCTGGGCGGCCACGACGGCACCAAGCCCACGCTCGACTATGACCCCGAAGAGGTCAAGCGTTCATTCTCCATCTCGACGACCATTGCGCCTATCGACTGGAAGGGCGCGCGCATCAATGTGCTCGATGCCCCGTGCTACCCCGATTTTATCGGCGACGCCTTTGCCGCGATGAGCGTCTGCGAGACGGCTCTGTTTGTGGTCGACGCCGAGGCCGGCCCGCAGCCTACGACGGTTAAGCTCTGGTATGCCGCCGAGGACCTGCGCCTGGCGCGTGCGGTGTTCGTAAACCGCCTGTCGCGCTCCGAGGCCAGCTTTGCGACCACGATGGACCTGCTGCAGGAGCGCTTTGGCACGCGCCTGGGCGCCGTGACCCTTCCCTGGGGCGAGGGCGAGGACTTTGACGGCATCATCGACCTGGTGCGCATGAAGGCGCGCCATTGCAACGGCACCGAAGCCGTTGAGTCGGAGATTCCCGAGGAGTATCGTGCCCAGGCCGAGGAAGCCCATGACCATCTGTGCGAGCTGGTGGCCGAGGCCGACGACGAACTGATGATGAAGTACTTGGAAGGCGAGGAGACGCTGACGCAGGAGGAGCTTGAGGGCCTGCTGTCGAAGGCGATCGCCGAGCGCATCTTTGTGCCGGTCTTTGCGGGCGATTGCATTAAGGAGCAGGGCGTCAACTCGCTGATGGACGACATCGCGACGTACTTCCCGGCGCCGACCGACTACGGCGAGATGCCGCTTATCGACGGCGATTCGCTCAAGATTTCGAGTGACGATGATCGTCCGGTGGCGTTTGTGTTTAAGACCCTGGCCGATCCGCAGCAGGGCCGCATCAGCTTTATCAAGGTGCTGACGGGTACGCTTGAGCCGGGCCTTGAGCTGGTCAACGCGCGCACGCGCAAGGGCGACCGTCTGGCTCACCTGTATGTGATGTGCGGCCGCGACATGACCGAGGTCGGTCACGCCTATGCCGGCGACATTATCGTGGCACCCAAGCTGGCGGCCGAGACGGGCGATACGCTCTCGATTACCGGCAAGGTCGAGGCTGCGGCGTTTAAGTTCCCCAACTCGCAGTACCGCATTGCCATCGAGGCCGAGAATCGCGGGGACGAAGAGAAGCTCTACACGTTTATCGAGAAGGCGTGCAAGGCTGATCCGACCATGAGCATCGATCGTGACGAGGAGACGGGCCAGACTATCATCTCCGCCGTTGGTGAGGCGCAGGTTTCGGTGCTGCTCAACCGTTTGGAGGATCGCACCAAGGTCGTGGCCAAGAGCGTGCCGATCCGCATTCCGTATCGCGAGACCATCCGCCGCACGGCGAGCGCCCAGGGTCGCCACAAGAAGCAGACCGGTGGCGCCGGTCAGTACGGCGACTGCTGGCTGCGCGTGGAGCCGCTTATTGGGCCCGACGGCACGAGCGACGGCTACGAGTTTGTGGATGAGGTCGTGGGCGGCCGCATTCCGCGCTCGCTGATCCCCGCCGTGGACAAGGGTGTCCAGGAGACCATGAAGGACGGCATCATTGCCGGCTACCCGCTCACGGGCATTCGCGTGGCTGTGTACGACGGCTCGTATCACAGCGTCGACTCCAACGAGATGGCGTTCCGCGCGGCGGCTCGCATCGGCCTGCGCAAGGCATGCGCCGATGCCGACCCGGTGGTGCTGGAGCCCATCGAGGAAATCACGGTGACTATTCCCGAGAGCTACGCCGGCGCCGTGATGGGTGACATCTCGGCATCGCGCGGTCGCGTGACGGGCATGGAGACCGATGAACGCGGCGACACCGTGGTCATCGCCCAGGCACCTCTCGCCGAGCTGACGGATTACTCGACGCGCCTGCGCTCTATCACGCGCGGCACGGGTGACTTTACCATGAAGCCCGCTGGCTATGAGCAGGTTCCCTATGACGTTCAGGCCAAGCTGGTCGAGCGCTATGAGGAGGGTCGCGCCAAGTAGCGTGTGGCGTTGCCTGCAACATATATGCCGATGCAAGGACCGCTCTGGGTAACCCAGGGCGGCCCTTTTTGATCCCTGGGGGACGGAGGAAAACAGATCATCTTTGGGTTACGGGTGGCGCGGTCGGCACTAGTCTCCGGATGCCTGGTTGCGACCGGTGGCGTAGTCGATCTGCACGTGCGGCTGCAGGTTGTAGCAATATACGTGGAAGCAGAGGGTCTTGCCGTGGTCCTCGACCGATTGCGCCTCAAGGCGCACGCCACGGCAGACAAGTTCCTCTTCGTTATACATGGGCGTGACGCGGTAGAGCACATGGTTGCCCGTGTCGCGGATGTAGCCGAGAATCTGCTCTTCAAACGGCAGCATGCCCGTCTCGTTGAGATAACGCGTGCCGGTGAGGAGATTCTTGCGGTTGGCGTTTTCGCCGCAGAGCGACCAGGCGATGAGGTGACAGCGGTTGTAGAGGCTCTGGCCCGGAATAAAGTCGTAGCGCTGCTGGCGCCATCCAGCGGGATGGATACGCGAGATATCGCCGCGCTCGCCTTGACCGAGTGATTCGGGGCCCACGCAGGCAAGCGCTTTGCGGGTGCGGCCCAGGCTGTCAAGCTTGGAGAACTTCTTAAAGCAACCCTCTTCTGTAGCGCGCTCGTATTCATCGAGCGTGAATGATGGTGTGCCGAGCGGGTGCGTGCTGTCGGCGCGCAGGGCAACGTAGGGGTTGCCGGCGTAGTCGGGAATGCTGCTGAGATAAACACCGCGGGCGCGGTTGAGGTCGGGATTTTCGACCTCGTCGATGGGGATGGCGGCACTGTCCGCGGAAACGTCGTCATCGGTGTCGGTTGCGGCGGAATCGGAACCATCGTCAGGGTCCTGGCCGTTTTGAGGGTCCGGGGAGCTCGCCGTTCCCGATTCGAGCCGAGCGACCAGGCCCGCCTCGTCGTCGGTGCGGCTGGGACTCTCGTTTTGTTTTTCGGCCAGAGCCGCCGCCTGCTCATCGCTTTGCGGCGACAGCAGCTTGGGCGCTCCGTCGAGCGATCCCGTAAACAGCGCAAACCCCAGCACCACGGCGGTGCCGATGGAAAGTACTTGCTTGTAGGTGGACTTGCGCGACATTGAGGCTCCTGGATGGACGGTTGGGAATCTACCAGTCTAGCAGGAGCCGACAGGGGCCGCTCCACCGAACAAATACTCAAGATTTGGGACAAACGCTACGGATTCATTTGCCTCATATGGAGCTGCGGCGGTTGTGAATGTGGGGCCATTCGGCGTTTCCCCAGATAAAACCTGCCAAAATAAACCTGTCCCTTTTTGGCAGGTTAATCGGGGGACTATTTCACCGCAACTTAGGGCACGGTTAGGGAGTGTGCACCTTAAAGAGTGGTGCCCTTGATTAGAGAGGTCGCGCTCGTCTCTCTAATTGTCTCTCTAAAGAGAAAGCCAGTTAAAGAGATAACATTGGGCTATCTAACAGTGAATTCGATACATCTCTCTAAATGTCTCTCTAAAATAAGGTGCTTATCTCTCTAAAGTTAGAGAGATATACTATACTTTAGAGAGATAAATCTATCGTTTTAGAGAGACGGAATGCCAATGCTGCTGGATGAACCTCTTGGCCTTATCGTTGAGCGCCTTCGCAGGCGGGGGACTGATGACGCATCGGTAGAAGTTAAAGCCTGCACGAATAAATTGAGCGCAGACGTATGGGAGACAGTGAGCGCTTTTGCGAACACTGCGGGTGGGCTCATTATTTTGGGCCTGAACGAGGCCGAAGGATTTGTTCCTTCGGCTAACTTTGCTATCGATAGGGTGCGCGATCAGTTTGTTTCGGGTATCGGAGACGGAGGCTCAGCGGCAGTGGTGGCCCATGCGCCGCGGTATGAGCTTGATCGAGGCGAGGTCGACGGGCTCCAGGTGCTTCTGGTGCGCATCTTTGAACTTGAGCTTAAAGCGAAGCCTTGCTATATCGGCGCGCGCGGCGTGCAGAACGGTAGCTACAAGCGCGTGGATGATAAAGATATCAAGATGTCACCCGCTGAGCTATATGAGCTGCAGAGTGCGTTGCTTCCGAGCGATGCAGACGGCACGGTGGTTTCGGAGGCAACGGTCGAGGATTTGGATCCAGATGTCGTGCGGTCTATTATCGCAAATCGCCGGCTGCAGACCCCGCGCGTTTTGCGCGGGGCCGATACGCTGGAAAAGCAGCTGGTCAGACTCAATATCACTACAAAGGATGGTGCCGTGAAGCTCGCGGGGCTTCTGTCGGCGGGAATTTACCCCCAGCAGTTCTATCCTAAACTCATGATTGATGTCGCCGTTCATTCCGATGTGGAAAAATCTGCACCCGGGCAACCCCGGTTTATTGACCGCCAGTTGTGCGATGGCCCGATTCCGGCTTGCATCGAAGATGCCCTTGCCGCGATTGGACGAAACTTGCGCAAAGCGACGATAGTGCAAGGCGCTGGCAGAAGGGAGGATTGGGAAGTTCCCCAGGAGGTTTTGCGCGAGGCCTTGGCAAATGCCTGCATCCATCGAGAATATTCGCCCATGTTTGTGGGGCAGGCCGTGAGTGTCGATATCTATCCAGACAGAATAGAGATCAAAAACCCTGGCGGCCTTTGGGGCGGAAAGACGGTGGACAATCTTGCAGACGGGGAATCGCGCTGCCGAAACCCAAAGCTCATGAGCCTAATGGGGGCGACGCCGTTAGAGCATGCCGAGGGGGCCGTTGCGGAAAGCCAGGGATCTGGTATCCCGGCTATGATTCGCGAGATGGAGTCTCGTTCGCTTGGCAGGCCGAAATTTATCGTTAAGGCCGATTCGTTTACGGTGCTGCTTTCCCGGCACGGGGCGGAGCTTGCTGAAAACCGCACGTGGATTCAGAACCATGTGGGCACCGAGCTGACGGATCGCGAAGAAACATTGCTCATGTTTATGCGGGAGCATGGGTGCGTATGCGATGTTCAAAAAATACGAGAGGCCCTGAAGTGGGATTCGGATGACATTCGCCTGATCTGCGGGGACCTTGTAGATAAACATGCCCTGTCAAAATGCGGCAAAGACACGTTCGAAATTATCGATAGGAACAGAGAACCGTCAGCTTCGACGGCGGATAGGATCCTGGAGGCTCTCAGCGCCGAAGTGGATATGACGGCGCGAGAAATAGCGGTTGCATCGGGGGTCAGAATTTCGTCTGTCCGTTACCATCTGCCAAAAATGGCGGATAAAGGGCTCATCGAAGTAATGGGTTCATCGACGAGTCGTAACCGCCGATATCGGAAGAAGTAGATGCAGCCGGGTCGCCTCTCTAGTGTCTCTCGAGGCCAGATGGGTGCTGGAGGGGCGATTGTCTCGCGATATTTCCCCAGATAAAACCCGCCAAAATAAACCTGTCCCTTATTGGCGGGTCAGTTAACGCAGTGCAGGTTGAGCATATGCGAGCGAGCGGTCTCCGGGTGCGGTAAGGTGACGTGAAACAAGCGGGCGCTGACCTTTTGGTCGCGCCCGTGAAGTTGAACGTCAGATTGCCGTGTCCGGAGCCCGCGCAGCGCCGAGCAGTTACGCCGTTTGTAAAACGGCGTAACCTAAAGGTTCATGTTGCCGTGAATGTAGGGGGTGACCTCGGGGGAGATATGGTCGCAGCCCAGCTCGCGCAGCGCGGACTCGATGGCGGCGGGCAGCAGGGTCTTGCCCTTGTCGTCGACGGCGGCACCGCCGAGGGTGGCAATCTTGGCGACATCTGCGGGTGCGGCCTCGATATGCATGCAGCCGCCGACCAAGCGCGCGCGTACCTGTGCCAGATCAAGATCGTGCAGGTAATCCTCGCAGGCGCGGATTAAATCGACTTTCTCGCGCGTAAGCTCCTCGCCCGTGGGGACGCGGGTGGCAAGACATGCTCCCGCCGGTAGGTTCCAAACGGGATAGCCCCATGCGCGCAGCAGCTCGCGCTCTTCGTCCTTGGTAAAGCCGACCTCCATAAGGGGTGAGCGTACGCCGAGCTCTTCTGCCGCGCGCATGCCGGGGCGGTAGTCACCGCGATCGCTTGCATTGCTGCCATCGATGACGGTGGGAAAGCCGAGCGACTTGGCGTGGTTGACGATGGCGGTAAAGCCGGCGTGCTTGCAGTGGTAGCAGCGATTAGCATCGTTGCAGGCTACTTGGGGGAGCTGCAGCTGATCCACCGAAAGATTGAGCACGGGGAGCTTAAAATGTGCCCCTTCATTGGCTTGTCCATCAACGGACCGCTCAAACGAAGCCTGCTCGGGCGTGCCGATGAGCGGCGTGGTGAGATGGACGAGGAGGGTATTGGTAGGCATGATGCGGGCGCATACGGCGGCCAAAAAGCTGCTGTCAACGCCGCCGGAAAACCCGATAGCCACGCGCCCGTATGCCAAAAGCAGCTGTTCGAGCGCCGATAGCTTGTCTTGAAGCTCCTCTGCGGGTGCCGTGGTGTCTAAAATCATGAAACGATCCTTATCGTTGAGTACTCGATCGAAAACTATAATCCTAATGCGTTACTTGCCATAAGACTTCTATCTGTGTAACGAAAGTGCAATATGGCATATACGTTATATACAAGTTGCCAAATGCGGTAGAGTTGCAGCAACGCGACAGCGAGAGTCGATGGGGGACCGATATGATCAAGGCTGTTATTTTTGACATGGATGGAACGCTGGTCGATACCGAGCGTTTGGGGATTAAGGCCTGGAAGGCAGGCGCCGCTGAGCTGGGGCTCGCGATTGATGAAGCGCTGATCCATCAGTTTATCGGCCGCACGCTGCCCGATGTTATGGATATCCTCGATAAGCATTATGGCAGCCACGAAACCACCGAGGCGATCTATCGTCGCCACAAGGAGATTCGCGACGAGATGGTCAAGACCGAACTGGAGCTTAAGGCCGGCGCCGCCGAGTGCCTAGACGAGTTGCTAGCTGCGGGCTATCACGTGGGCCTAGCGACGTCGTCGCGCCTCGTTACGGCCGAGCGCAACCTTAAGATGGTCGGTCTTTTTGACAAGTTTGAAACGGTAACGTGTGGCGAGGACGTCGTGCACGGCAAGCCCGACCCCGAGATGTATCTGCTCGCCTGCGAGCGTGCGGGCTTTGCCCCCGAGGAGTGCGCCGTGGTCGAGGATTCGCGCAATGGTTGCGTCTCGGGCATCACGGCCGGCTGCCACGTCTTTGCCGTCCCCGATATTGTGCCGCTGCCGCAGGACGTGGTGGATGGCTGCGAGGCCGTGCTCGATACGTTGTTCGACCTGGCGGCGGCAATCAAGACTGTGCGCTAGAAAATTGCGGCGTTGAAACGAGCGATTGCTCACGTTTGCGCTTAAGCAAAAGGGGTCCGGCAATGGTCGGGCCCCTTTTGCTTAAGCGGCGACTTAGCATACTCGCGGGCGTGCTATAGATACGCACCGAGGTTGATGGCCGTGGCGTCGGTCTGGCTGCTTGCCTGGGTGCTGGCGCGTTCCAGTAGGAACGGACGTACCAGTTCTTGGCGGTTGATATCCTCGGCGGCGACTGCGGTGACGGTACGCGCTGCGGAGCCGACACGGATATGCTTGATCTTTGCCGGGGCCTTGTTCTCGATTTGCTCCATCAGCAGTTGGACACCCTTGCGGCCAATCTCGTAGCCCGGGGGCGCTACCGTAGTGAGCGGGACCGATCCGCTCCAAGCGAGCGGGTTGCCATCGCAGCCTGCTACGCGTACTTGCCCGGGGACAGAGATGCCCTTGTCGACCAGTGCCGAAACGACGCCCGAGGCCAACACATCGGTCAGGCCGACGACAAAATCGGGACGTTCGTCCGCGGGGCGCTCGGCGATTTGGGCACCGATGCCGTAGCCGTCGGCAGCGGTATTCCATTCGCCGGCGTCGATGACTTCGATCTTGATATCGGGGTGCAGGGCGAGCGCCTTATGAATGCCAAGGACGCGCAGGGTGAGTTGCATAAATGCTGCTCGGCCGACGACGACAATATGGTGCGCGCCGCGGGCGATGGCAAGTTCGGCAATGATGCGACCCTGGGCCTCATTGTCGGCCGCTACGTAGTAGCCGGGCTCGGAGCAATGGATGTCCAGATGGACGATCGGCACGGGCATCTTGGTCATGGCGGGGTGCCAGTCGGGGGATGCCATGGGCTGAACCATGACGCCGGACATCTGGGTGCCCATAAAGTAGCGCAGGTAATGATCCTCGAGAATATCGTCGTTATCGGCGTTGGCGATGAGCAAGTCGTAGCCGTGCTTGCGGGCCTCGTTGTGGGCGCCGCTGGCGATTTGGAGCGAAAAGCCGTGATCGAGACGGGGGAGCACCAGGCCAAAGGACTTGGTGGCGCCGCCCGCGAGCTGACGAGCGCTTTGGTTGGGCAGGTAGCCAAGGCGATTGATGGTCTCGTTGATGAGCTTGAGGGTCTCGGGGCGCAGCTTTTCGGGGTGGTTGAGCGCGTTGGAAACCGTGCCCAGCGAAACCCCGGCCTCGCGCGCGACGTCGCTGATTTTTACCTTTGCCATAGCGGCCCCTTTGATGCGTTTCAAGTACAAGCCAGATTGTAGCATCCCAAACCTTCCAAAAAGGGACAGGTTTATTTTGGCAGGTTTTATCTGGGGAAACGCCGTTGCCAGCGCGACCACCACGAAGGGGACAGGCATCTTTGTGGTGGTTTGGACCGGCTGGACGTGTGTGCATCGGGTGGTATCTAAGTTGAGATACCACTTCTGGTATATCAGCTTGTGCTTGCGTGAGTACAATACTCGAACGTTATACGTCTCAGCGCCCCTTGTGCGTGGACGTCTTGCAGTCACGCGAACGAAGGGATTTATCTTATGTGCGGAATCGTCGGCTACACCGGCTCTGATATTGCAAAGAACATCCTGGTCACGGGCCTCAAGCGTATGGAGTATCGCGGCTATGACTCCTCGGGCGTCGCGCTCGAGGTGGGCGAGGGCGCCGCGGCGCACCTCGACGTCATCCGCCGCGTGGGCAAGGTCGCGGGCCTGGAGAGCGAGCTTTCCAACATTGACAGCGACGCTACCTGCGGTATCGGCCATACCCGTTGGGCCACCCACGGCAAGCCCTCCGTCGTTAACGCTCACCCCCACACCAGCTGCGACGGTCGTATCGCCATCGTCCACAACGGCATCATCGAGAACTTCGCCGAGCTGCGCGAAGAGCTGGAGGGCCGCGGCCACCACTTTAAGAGCGAGACCGATACCGAGGTCTTCGCGCATCTGATCGAAGAGGCTTATGCCGAGACGCACGACCTGATGGCCTCCGTGCGCGAGGCTTGCACCCACGTGGTCGGTGCCTATGGTCTGGCCGCCGTGTGCGCTGACGAGCCCGGCGTGATCGCCGTGGCCCGCAAGGATTCCCCGATCGTGGTCGGCGTGGGCGAGACCGGCGCCTATGTCGCCTCCGATGTCATCGCGCTCATCGACGCCACCCGCGATGTCGTGGTGCTCGAGGACGGTCAGTTTGCAAAGCTCACGCCCGCAGGCGTCGAGTACACCGACGAGACCGGTAATGTGATTGAGCCCAAGGTCACCCATATCGACTGGGATCTGGACATGGCCGAAAAGGGTGGCTACCCCGACTTTATGCTCAAGGAGATTCATGAGCAGCCTCGTGTCGTACGCGATACCCTGGTGGGCCGCATGACGCCTGCTGGCGAGCTCGATATTGACGAGCTGGGCCTTTCGCTCGAGGAGCTCAACGATATCGACCGCGTCTACGTGATCGCCTGCGGCACCAGCTACCACGCCGGTCTCATTGCCAAGAACCTTATCGAGGGCTGGGCTCGCATCCCCACTGAGGTTGAGGCGGCCAGCGAGTTCCGTTATCGCAACCCCATCATTACGCCGACGACGCTCGTCGTTGCCGTGTCCCAGTCGGGCGAGACGGCCGATACCCTTGCCGCCATTCGCGACGCGCGCATCAAGGGTGCCAAGGTCTTCGGCATCACCAACGTGGTGGGTAGCCCCGTGGCGCGTGAGAGCGACGGCGTCATCTACACCAAGGCCAACAAGGAGATCGCGGTCGCCTCGACCAAGAGCTTTATCGGCCAGGTCGTGAGCCTCACGCTTTTGGCCCTGCTACTGGCGCAGGTCAAGTACCGCTTGACCACCAAGCAGGCGCGCATGCTGTTCCGCGAGCTTTCCGATACGGCCGAGCAGATCCAGTGGATTTTGGATACCCAAACCGAGGCCGTTCATGAGGCCGCCCTGCTGTGCAAGGACGCGCAGTCGGCGCTGTTCGTGGGCCGTGGCATGGGTGCCGCTATTTCCTACGAGGGCGCGCTCAAGCTCAAAGAGGTCAGCTACCTGCACGCCGAGGCCTACGCCGCCGGCGAGATGAAGCACGGCCCCATTGCCTTGATCGACCCGGGCTTCCCTGTCATCGCCGTGGCCACCAAGAGTGCCACCTACGACAAGACCGTGTCGAACCTCATGGAGTGCAAGGCGCGCGGCGCCAAGGTCATCGTCGTTGCTACCGAGGGCGACGAGGAAATCAACAAGATTGCCGACTGCATCATTCGCGTGCCGGCCGTCCGCGACGTGTTCAGCCCCATCACGGCGAGCGTCCCGCTGCAGCTGCTCGCCCGCGAGGTTGCCATCCTGCGCGGCTGCGACGTCGACCAGCCCCGCAACCTGGCAAAGAGCGTTACCGTGGAGTAGTTGGTTCCGCCATTCTGGCGACCAAGGCCCGGCTCCGTTGCAGCGGAGCCGGGCCTTGTTTCATTTGCCCAGATAAAACCTGCCAAAATGAACCTGTCCCTATTTGGCAGGTTAGCGGAGCTTGCTGGTCTCGAAGTACTCGGGGAACTGGTCCAGAACCTCGGTCTGGTTGCGGAACATCATATGCAGGTGCTTGCTGACCAAAAAGCTCGCTTCGATGGGGTCGCGACCGGCGATAGCGCGGCGAATCTGCTTGTGCTCGTTCACGATGTCCTGATTGTCGAGAACCTGCGTGGCGGCGCGCAGCCAGCGGAAGCGCTCCAGGTCGGCATTGGTCTCTTCGAGCCACGACCACACGGTGCTGCGACATGCGATGCTAAAAATCATGTGATGCATGAGGTTGTCGCTCAAAAAGAAGCCGATGCGATCCTCTTCGGCCATGGCCTTTTCCTGCAACACGATGGCGCGGTCGAGCTGCTCGATGCCGGCCGACGTGGCGCGCGCGCAGCACTCCACGATCACCTGCTTTTCCAGATGCTCGCGGATGTAACAGGCACTCTCGGCAAGGGTGAGGTTGATGGGCGAGACGTAGGTACCGCTTTGGGGCACGGTGCGCACCAGGCCTTCCTGCGCCAGACGCACCAGTGCCTCGCGCACAGGGGTGCGCCCCATATCCAGGTCGTCGCAAAGTTGCTTGACGCCCAGCTTTTCGCCCGGCTTGTAGTCCAGGTAGACGATTTTGCGTCGAATGGTGTGGTAGGACTGGTCCTGTAGGCTCGTTTCCTGCTCGCCGACGTGCATCGATTCTTCCATAGCGCCTCGCAACTGTTCTATCAAACTCATATGTCAGTTGTTAATTATGCCGCGAATCAGCTCTCCGCGGTGGGTAATTCGGCTGTTGCCCGAGAACTATTGCGGCATCTTAGTCTGTGTTTGCGCAAGGCTGCGCTCAATGTTGCCGTATCATAAGCCGTCGCAAACGTGAAATAGAAAGAAGGAGTCCCATATGCAACTGGCAAATATCGTACGCGAGCGCTGGAAAGGCGTCTTGTTCTGCCTGATCATCGCCATTCCCGCGACGTTGCTCGGCAAACAGATTGAGGTGGTCGGTGGGCCGGTATTTGCCATCCTCTTTGGCATGGTCCTGGCACTCGTCTTTCCCAAGAATCGTCGCGAACAGCTCGCCGCCGGCGTCACCTATACGTCCAAAAAAGTCTTGCAGTACGCGGTTATCCTGCTTGGCTTTGGCATGAACCTCTCCCAGATTCTGTCCAAGGGCGCCCAGTCGCTGCCGATTATCGTGGCGACAATTTCGACCTCGCTTGTCATCGCCTTTGTGCTCTGCCGCGTCATGAACGTGCCGGGCAAGATCGCGACGCTTGTGGGTGTGGGTTCGTCGATTTGCGGCGGTTCTGCCATCGCCGCGACCGCACCCGTCATCGATGCCGACGATCGCGAGATTGCCCAGGCCATTTCGGTCATCTTCCTGTTTAACGTTATCGCGGCGCTCGTGTTTCCGACGCTCGGCGGCATGCTCGGGCTGACCAACGAGGGCTTTGGCCTGTTTGCCGGCACCGCCATCAACGACACCTCGTCCGTAACGGCTGCGGCGAGTGCCTGGGACAGTATGCATCCCGGCGCCAATGTGCTCGAGAGCGCCACAGTGGTCAAGCTCACCAGGACGCTGGCCATCATTCCCATCACGCTGGCGCTTGCTTGCTGGCAGATGCATCTGGCGCGCAAGGCCGGCGGCGACGCCAAAAGCACGTTCTCCCTCAAACGCGCGTTTCCCATGTTTGTGCTGTTCTTTGTGCTGGCGAGCGTGATCACCACGGTGTTTCAGCTTCCTGTGTCCATCACGGCGCCCATCAAGGAGCTGTCAAAGTTCTTTATCGTGATGGCCATGGCGGCTATTGGTTTTAATACCGATATCGTCGAGCTGGTCAAAAAGGGCGGCAAGCCCATCGCATTGGGCTTTTGCTGCTGGATTGGCATTGCGTGCATGAGTTTGGGAATGCAACACGTGCTGGGAATCTGGTAGAGAAGTAGCTTATTTGCGTGCTGCGTGCTGCGTGCTGCGTGCTGGCGAGCGCATTCTCACGGTGGAGCGATAGGAGCTCTTGCGGGTATGGCTTGTCCGCAGGTTTATAAGTCCCGAAGAGCTCTTATCGCCCCGCCAGGATGGCGATGCGGGGCAACACCTATACTCGCAGGACGGCGCTTTCTGCCCTATAGTGTTTGGTGAGCAATATCGTTCAATTTTGAAACACTCGGTCGTGCGACCGTCGGCGGTTGCACGTCGCCGCGGACAGGGGCAAATCATGGATAGCGATGCCAAACTGAACATCTTGACCGATGCCCTAGCTGCTGCCGGGGCCTCGGCATTGGCAATCGATGCGCGTGGGGACGTCGCGATCTCGACCATGAATGACGCGGCGCTTGAGCGGGATGTGGCGACTTTTGTTGCCGAACGCCTCGACCGTATAGGAGACGGCGCGCGTCTTGTTATGGGGCGTGCGGGTACGCGCCTGAGCCTGACCGTTCGCCCCACCGACAAAGAGGGCGGGGGCCTTTGGGCCGTCGTGGTCCGCGAGGTGCGCGGTGCCGCGGCGCATGCGGGCGTCGAGTGGCTCAACGCCGACGAAGTTGAGGCCCGCTACGAATCGAGCGCGTACGGCATCGTTGAGGGTGCCGCTGCGGTGGCTGCACCAGTTGCCGAGAGCTACGCGCGCGGTGTGCCCCTTATGCTCGAGGGTGAGCTGGGAGCGGGCCAGGTCGAGATCGCCAAGCGCCTCTATCTGGACGGTCCTTTTGCCGATCAGCCCTTTGTTTCCGTTGCGCTCGATGAACTCACCGATCGCGGTTGGCGCCATATGCTCAAAAGCTCCGAATCGCCGCTGTTCCAAACGGGGCTGACCCTTTGCATTGAGGGCTGGAACGCGGTTGGCCCCCAGCGCCTCCGCGAGCTCGTTTCCACGATGGCCGACACCGCGTTGGCGACGCGCTGCCATGTGGTGCTGACGGCGAATGACATGCCGGGCGGCAGCGAAAGTGATCAAGCCGCCTTTGTGACCGAGCGCTTCGCCTGTGCGGTGAGCGTGGCGCCGGCAATCGCCGAGCAGGGAGCCGCGTCGACGAAGGTTGCGCGCTATTTGGAATATCTCGCTGATGCATTTGGGACGGCAGCGCCCACGCTGTCTGCCGCGGCGACGAAGACGCTCGATGCTTACCGCTGGCCGCGCAATTATCTGCAGCTCCGCGAGGTCTCGGAACGACTGTATATATTGGTGGGGGCGGGCACGGTGGACCGCGCTGTAGCGGAGGAAGTGCTCGCCCAAGAGGATGTGATTAAGACCGCAACCTTTGGCGCCCCGACGCTCGAAAGTGACCTGTATATCCTGCGACCGCTGGCCGATACCGAGCGAGATATCGCGCATCTGGTTGTAGACCATCTCCACGGCAACCGAACCCGTGCGGCGGAGGTGCTGGGCATAAGCCGTACAACGCTGTGGCGCTTGCTGAAAGACGATGACCGTTGAGCGAGGCGCCCGTGACCGCGCGCGACGCGTGTGCTACAGTCCAAAGCGTTATTGTTTCGATTTGGTTACGGCGTGCGAGGGCATATGGCTGAGACTTCAAAACCGAGCCGCAGAAGGCGGAGCGCCGCGCCGGTTAACCGACACACGACATCGGTGACGTGGGGCAAACACGCCTCGGGGTTTGATGGCTCGTTCAAGCGCACTAAATACGGCTATCCTTCGGCAAGCGCCCGCTTGGCAATGCAGGCAGAGTCCTCGCTGTGGGGCCGCAAACGCGTGGTGGGCTCAAAGCTCAAGCACGACGGAACGCTCGGTTACATCAGCCGCGGGGCGGCTCGCCGCAGCGGGCTCAATCCCGCCGGCTGGCATCGCTACGTGCCGATCGTGGCCGCCGTTGCAGTGATCGTCATCGCGCTCGCTGCGCTCGGATATGCCGGCGGTGGCGCCAACTTGGACGCAGTGTTTAAATCGCCCGAGCTCGCGCATGCAGGCACAGAAGTTATCGAGGGCGCTCAGACCCAGACGGGTGTCGCGCCCCAGCGCGGTATCGTCGCGGCGGCCTCCACCATCGCCGATGCGCAAAAGGACGAGGACGAACAGGGCGATGGCGCCGAAACGGCCCAGACGGACGAAACGACGACAACTCAAATATCAACATAGCTTGCCGGCAGAAGAGGACGTTCCTTTTCTGCCGGCAGTTTGGGACACTCCTGCGCTACTTGACGTATACCACGTTGTCGCGGCGGGGTTTGGGCTCGGGTAGCGTGTCCTCGGCATAGCCCAGAATGCAGTGACCGACGCCGCGCAGGCTGCCGTCGGCGGGCAGGCCCCAGCTGGCCAGCAGCTCCAGGCCCTCGGGCGAGTCAAAGACCTCATGCGCGCGGTGAATCCAGCACGAATCGACGCCCAGCGCATAAGCGGCGTTGAGCAAGTTGCCCATGGCGAGCGAGCCGTCTTCCAGATGTGTGGGCACGCTGCGGTCAACCAGCACCACCACAACGGTCTTGGCGCCATAGAAGGGGTCGCTGTTGCTGCCCATGACTTGCGCGTTGAGCTGCGAGAGACGCTCGACGGTCGCGGGGTCGGTGACGGCGACAAACGTCACCGGCTGGCGGCCCATGCCGCTCGGTGCATATTGGCCGGCTTCGATAATACGTGCAAGCTTTTCGGCCTCGACGGGACGATCGCTGTAGTTGCGGCAGCTGCGGCGGTGAATGAGTGCTTCGATAGTCTCCATGGTGTCTCCTTGCGGTGGCGTTGCAGATGCCCCGTTCATACCCGTCGGGCTCAAACGATAGACGGTCAATTGCCCGGCCAAAAGGATAGATTCCAATTGGGAAAGTAGGTTTGCATAAAAGTACCTTCAGAATGTGACAAACAAATGGGATGGTTAAACGTTTTATCCCGTCTACCCTGCGGTTTTTTACCACTTGCCTAAATGACGAACGCATAACCTCTGATAAAGGTTTTACTAAAGGAGCACCAACGTTTATCAATGCGCCGTGGTGGCGCCGGGCCAGGAGGTAACATCATGTTCCAGGCTGGAGATGTCGTCGAGACCGATTTCGAAGGATTTCTGAAGCTGCTGCGTTCCAAGACGCGCGCTTTCGTGTCGATCAACGATCACGAGTACTACATCACGCACACCGATGGCTATTGGCGTGTTCAGGATTGCGAGGCCCTCAACGATAAGGGCCACTTTACTGACTGCTCCGAGCTGGTCAACACGGTCTGCGAGGTCGTCGAACTGCCGTGGATCTCCGGCAAGAGCCTGCACGACAGCTTCTCGGGCGCCACGGTCTACGAGGCCGTCGCTGCGTAACAGCCAACAATCGATATTCTCTCGCAACCGCCGGCGCCGCCCCCGCGCCGGCGGTCTTTTTTGTCGATATGCTTATGTAGGGACGACCATAAACAACGAGCTTATTGACGATAGTCAAAACTCGGACTAATGTAGAGATATAAATTGGTCAAAACTCGGACTATCGAATGGTGGGAGAGATGAATAGTGCAGTTAGCCTGGTCGATTTCGACCGGATGCTCAACGGGCTTGACCGTGTCTATTCGGAGTTCGCGCGCGCCTGCGGTCTTTCGGACTGCGCCTACTGGATGCTCGTCGACACGAGTGCGGCGGGCGGAAGCGTTGCCGTGAGTCGGCTGACGAGTGAATGGTTCTACAGCAAACAGACCATCAATTCGGCGATTAAGACGCTTAGGGCGCGAGGGCTTGCGACGTTGGAGTTTGCCGAGGGCAGTCGTAAGAACAAGGTTGTGCGACTGACCGAAGAAGGCGTGCGGTTTGCCAAGCGCTACGCGTTGCCGGCGCAAAAAGCCGAGCAACAGGCATTCGAGGCGCTCGAGCTGTGGGAGCAGCGCGAGATTATGCGCTTGGTCGGTAAGTTCTCCCATGTTCTTAACGAAGAGTGCGAGGCATTTAAACGGCAAGTGGCCGCCGAGAACGAGGCTGACGATAAGGGCGAGGGGGACACATGCGACTCTTAATGAGGTTTATGAGGCCGTACCGCGGTCTGATTGCGGTGACGCTGTTTGCGGTGCTGATAGATAACGTCGGTACGCTGTTGGTTCCCACGATGCTGGCGAACATGGTCAACACCGGTATTACCACGGGCGATGTCGACTATATTTTACGCAACGGCCTGTATATGCTTATCGCGACCGGCATGGCCAGCGGCGGCACGGTGTTGGGCTGCTATCTTTCGGCGCGCCTGGCCGCCAACGTAGCCTGCGATATCCGCAATGCCGTGTACGACAAGTCGCTCGAACTCGCGGCCAGCGACTTTGAGCGCTTTGGCACGGGTTCGATGATCACGCGCTCGCTCAACGACATCAACGTGATTCAGCAAGCGATCCTGCAGACGATTCAGTTGGTGCTGCCGGTGCCGTTCTTGGCCGTGGCAGGCATCATTTTTGCTTGGTTCATCGATCCCGCCATGGGCACGCTGCTGGGCGTGGTGGTTGCGATCGTGCTGGTGGCGGCGGTCTTTACGGTGGCTAACGCCGCGCCGATTTTTATGCGCCTGCAGAGCTTTATCGACCGCATGAACGTGGTGCTGCGCGAGAACATCGTGGGCGTGCGCGTCATCCGCGCATTTAACAAGGAGCGCCACGAGGAGCAGCGCCTGGACGAGGTGTTTAGCGATTACGCGGCCAACGCCATCAAGGTCAACCACCTGTTTGTGGGTCTCGACAGTTCCAGCTTCTTTTTGATGAACATCGCCGAGGTGGCGGTGCTGTGGGTGGGCGGCAACCGCGTGGGCGTCCACGCCATGCAAATCGGTAGCATCTCGGCCGTGCTGGAGTACGCGATCCTGATCCTGTTCTTTGTGATGATGGCGCAGATGGTGATTCTGACGCTCCCGCGCGCCGCCGCATGCCTGAACCGTGCACAGCAGGTGCTCGAAATCAAGCCGAGCATTGTAGACGGCAAGGCTACGCTGGGCGACGGGGCGCCTGAGTCCGCAGATGGGGCCGACGTGGTGGCTGTGTTCGACCACATGTCGTTCCGTTTTGACGATGCCGACGAGGACACCCTGTGCAACCTGAGTTTTACCTGCCGCCGCGGACAGACGACCGCGATCGTGGGCTCAACGGGCTCGGGCAAGTCAACGGTGGCCAAGCTCTTGTTGCGTTTCCACGATGCCACGAAGGGCACCATTCGCCTGAACGGCGTCGATCTGCGCGACCTTTCGCAAGGTGAGATTCGCGGGCATATCGCTTACGTGCCGCAGAAGGCGTGGCTGTTCTCGGGTACGGTGGCGAGCAACCTGCGCTTTGGTAACGAGGGTGCGACCGAGGCTGACATGCTCCATGCGCTGGAGGTTGCCCAGAGCACCTTTGTGCTCGACCAGCCCCAGGGGCTCGATACGCCGGTGGCCCAGGGCGGCACGAACTTCTCGGGTGGTCAGCGCCAGCGCCTGGCGATTGCCCGCGCACTCATGAAGCATGCCGATCTGTATATCTTCGACGACAGTTTTTCGGCTCTGGACTTTAAGACCGATGCGGCACTGCGCCATGCGCTGCAGGACGAGACGCGCGATGCCGCGGTGCTCATCATCGCCCAGCGCATCTCGACTATTTTGCATGCCGACCAGATCGTGGTGCTCAAGGATGGCGAGGTCGTGGGCTTGGGCGCGCACGACGAGTTGATGGAAACCTGCGAGGTATACCGCGCCATCGCGGAATCACAGATGAAGGGAGGTGAGTAGCATGACCGAGGAGCTCAAAAAACAGGGCATCGTCGATGATGCCGCGGTTGAGGAGACAGTTGAGGAGACGGGCGCCATGCCCGGCCTGGACGAAGCCGCCAAGGCGGCGGAGCGCGAGGCTCGCCGCCAGGCGCTCTACGAGGAAAACGAGCGCGCCGAGGACGAGCGCGCCCGCGCCGAGGCGGAGCGCATGCGCGACGTTGACGACGAGGACGAGGACGAGACGCCCCGCGACACCTGGGCGACGGTGCGCCGCCTGTGGAGCGAGGCCGCCGGCGACCATTGGCGCTTTTATATCGTGTTCGCGAGCATCGTGTTCTATGTCATCTTTAACACCGCGGCGCCGGCTTACAGCGCCCGCGTGATCGATGAACTGTGGGGGCACATGAAGCTGGCGTTTGCCAACAACACTACCTTCAGCATTACCTGGGAGAACTGCGGCAGGACCATCTTCATCTACTTTATGATTTGGACCGCCGCCGCCTCGTTCTACGCACTCCAGAGCTTTTTGATGTCGAGCGTTGCCGAGCGCCTCAACCTGCGCCTACGCAACCGCATCGCGCAAAAGCTCAACCGTCTGCCGCTTGCCTACTTTGATGCGCATCGTCCCGGCGAGGTCGTCAGCCGTGCGACCAACGACTTGGACAAGATGTCCGAGAGTATGCAGCGCGGATTGCTTCAGCTGCTTGTGTCGATCGGCACCGTGGTGGGCGCCGTGAGCGTGATGTTCGTGTTTAGCGTGCCGCTCACGCTCGTCTTTTTGTTCTTT
Organism: Collinsella sp.; assembly: GCA_037320555.1. GTDB lineage: Bacteria > Actinomycetota > Coriobacteriia > Coriobacteriales > Coriobacteriaceae > Collinsella. The sequence goes on from JAYBVN010000044.1 coordinate 22,851, forward strand.
ATGGCGCTGTCGCTGCTGATGACCAAAGTGGTCTCGCGTCGCACACATGACGTGACCGGCGAGCGCCAGGAGTGGGTGTCCAAAATCACGAGCGCGGTTGAGGAAGGCTATTCGGGCCGTTTGGTGATTCGCGCGTTTAACCGCGAGCGTCAGAGTTCTGCCGAAGTGCATGAGGCCTCGAGGGAGCTAGCGCGCGTGAGTACCAAGGCCGACTTTATGATCAATGCCGTCGGCCCTGCGGTGCGCTTTATCGGCCGTTTGGCGCAGATCGTGATCGCGCTGGTGGGCTGCAGCATGCTGGTTGCCGGTCACATGACCGTCGGCGTGTTCCAGGCGTTCTTTCAGTTTATCTACGAGGCGTCCGAACCCATGACGCAGCTGTCGTTTACCTTTAACTCGCTGCAGAGCGCGCTGGCGAGTGCGGAGCGCGTGTTCGACCTGCTCGATGAGCCCGAGATGGAAGCCGGTCCGCTGCCGGACGAGGCCGCCAAGCTGCCGGGTCGCGTAGAGGGCCGCGTCTCCTTTGAGCACGTGCGCTTTGGTTATTCGCCCGACAAGCCGCTTATGCGCGACGTGTCGTTTACCGCCGAGCCGGGCCAAAAGATCGCGGTGGTGGGAACCACGGGCGCAGGCAAGACGACGCTCATCAACCTGCTCATGCGCTTCTACGAGATTGACGGCGGGCGTATTACGCTCGACGGCGTGGATACGAGCCGCATGGACCGTGGCGAGCTACGGCAGCAGTTTGGCATGGTGCTGCAGGACGCCTGGCTGTTCGATGGCACGATTGCCGAAAACATCGCCTACGGCTGCCCCGAGGCAACGCGCGACGAAATTGTGGCCGCCGCTCGTGCCGCGCAGGTCGACTTCTTTGTGCGCACTATGCCGCAGGGCTACGACACGCGCGTGGCCAACGATGCCGAGAGCATTAGCCAGGGCCAGCGTCAGCTGCTGACCATCGCACGCGTGCTGCTCAACAACCCGGCGATTCTCATCCTGGACGAGGCGACCTCAAGCGTGGACACGCGTACCGAGCTTGCCATCGGCCGTGCCATGGACGCGCTTATGCGCGGGCGCACGAGCTTTGTGATCGCGCATCGCCTGTCGACGATCGTGGACGCCGACCTGATCTTGGTCATGGATCACGGCAACATTATCGAGCAGGGCACGCATAAGGAGCTGCTGGCTGCCGAGGGTGCCTACGCCGACCTCTATCTGAGCCAGTTCGCATAATGTGACAAAGGGACAGTCTCTTTGCCACATCACAAATAAGGCGCGTCGGGGGTGAATCCTCTGGCGCGCCTTTGCGTTGGCGTCAATGTTGTCGGTGGTCGTCCGCCTCTAGCGTTCGTCCACGAGCTTGGCGACGAGGGCTTTGAGCTCGGCCACCTCTCGCTCGAGTTCTTTGACGCGGCGGGCGTTCTCGGTGATGCCTTGGCGGTTGAGGGCACTCTGCTCGGCAGCGTCATCGGGCATGTACTCGCGATGCTGCTTGGCGTCGAAGCTCTCCTCGAACACGCGGCAGCCGTTGCGCTTGATGATGCGCCCCGGCACGCCCACGACGGTGCAGTTGTCGGGCACGTCCTTGACGACGACCGAGTTGCCGCCGATCTTGACGTTGTTGCCGATGCGGATGTTGCCGAGCACCTTGGCGCCCGTGCCCACGGTGACGTTATCGCCGAGCGTTGGGTGGCGTTTGCCGGTCTCGTTGCCGGTGCCGCCGAGCGTAACGCCCTGGTAGAGCACGCAGTTGTCGCCCACAATGGTGGTCTCGCCGATGACGACGCCCATGGCATGGTCGATAAAGAAATGCTTGCCGATCTGTGCCGCGGGATGAATCTCGACGCCGGTGATGTGGCGGGTGATTTGCGAGAGCACGCGGGCGAGCGAGCGATGACCGTGCTCCCAGAGCCAGTGCTCGGGCACGTGGTTCCACTTGGCGTGCAGGCCAGGATAGGAAAGGAAGATGACCAGACCGTTTTGTGCAGCGGGGTCTTGCGCCTGGACGGTCTTGATATCCTCGCGAATGGTATTGATAAAGCTCACCGGCCGCCCTCCCTTAGCGCCATGGCAATGCGATTCAATAAAGTATAGCGATTTGCTAGGGATTAGGAAGGACAATCTTGGCGCCATTGCGCTACAGATGTCAGTTATGCAAACTTGCTGGTAATGGAGTCATGCTTTTGTGGGGTTGCGCACGAGGGGGCACCGCAACCGTATACTGGTCAACTTGGACGTATCCGCGCCCACAACTGAGAGGTTTTACTTCATGGGTTTCATCAATTTTATCGCCGAGCTGCTTAAGGATCCGCGCACCGCGATCGCCAGCTGGATCGCCGCCGGCCCGCTTATGGCCTACGGCTGCGTGTTCCTGATCATCTTTATCGAGACGGGCGTGGTGTTCTTCCCGTTCCTTCCTGGCGATTCACTGCTGTTTGCTTCGGGCTTCTTTGCCCACAACGGTGGCTTTAACATCGTGGCCCTGCTGGCCGTCGCATGGGCGGCTGCCATCTTGGGTGATCAGTGCAACTTTATGATCGGTCACTTCTTTGGCAAAAAGATCATCGCTTCGGGCAAGGTCAAGGCCATGACGCCCGAGCGCATTAAAAAGTCCGAGGACTTCTTGGACAAGTGGGGCCACCTGGCTATTTTCCTGGGCCGTTTCTTCCCGTTTATCCGCACTTTTGTGCCCTTTATCGCCGGCATGGGCGGCATGCACTGGCGCAATTTTGTCATCTTTAACGTGCTGGGCGGCATTACCTGGTCGACGCTCTTCACACTGCTGGGCTACTTCTTTGGCGGCATCCCCTTTGTGCAGGAGCACTTTGAGCTGCTAATCGTCGGCATCGTTGCCGTGTCGATCATCCCGACCGTGGTCGGTCTGGTTAAGGCTAAGCTGGGCAAAAAGAACGCGTAGCTCGAGTCAGCGCGCAAACCGTGCAGTTGAGGCCCGTCACCGCTTATGAACTGCCTCCCATTTCTTGGACATGAGAAATGGGAGGCTTTCTTTATGCGC
>JAYBVN010000045.1:0-11081 GCA_037320555.1 Collinsella sp.
TGCTTGATGGCGCGGAACGCCTCGCCCACCGCATGGGCCGAGGTTGCGCACGCGGTCACCACGGGCAGGGTCGGGCCCTTTGCCTTGTGGCGGATCGCGATATTGCCCGAGGCCATATTGGGAATCATCATCGCGATCATATAGGGCGATGCACGGCGAGGCCCCCGATCGGCAATCGTGTGGACGTTGTCGACGAGTGTCTGCATGCCGCCCACGCCTGAGCCCACGTAGACGCCCAGGCGCTCGTGATCGATGGCGCCCTCGACATCAAAGCCCGCATCGTGCATGGCTTCGTCCGAAGCCGCCATCGCAAACTGAACGCAGGGGTCGAGATGCTTGGCGTCACGCTTGCCAAAGTACTCGTTGCCGTCAAAGCCCTTGACCTCGGCCGCCACCTTAACGGCAAACGCATCGGTATCGAAGTGCGTGATCGGGCCGATGCCGCACGTGCCGGCGCACATGGCCGCCCAGGTGGCAAGCGCCGTGTTGCCGAGCGGCGATACGGCGCCGATGCCGGTGATTGCAACTCTCTGTTCCATCATGGTCTCCTCATCCAAGCCGTTATTCGGCCCTGGTTTCTACATCGCCATTCCGCCGTCAACGCGTACGACCTCGCCCGTAATGTAGGCAGCCGCATCGCTCGCCAAAAAGCGCACCACGCCGGCCACTTCCTCGGGGCGCGCCATGCGCCTCAGGGGAATCTGCTCCTCGCACGCCGCGCGCACCTTATCCGATAGCTTTGCCGTCATATCGGTCTCGACAAACCCGGGGGCGACCGCGTTCACTCGTACGCCGCGTGGCGCAAGCTCGCGCGCCACCGCCTTGGTCAGACCGATGACCCCCGCCTTGGAAGCAGCGTAGTTGGCCTGCCCGGCATTGCCCATCAGGCCCACAACCGAGCTCATGTTGATGACGCAACCGCCGCGCTGGCGCATAAAGGTCTTGGTGAGCGCGCGCGTCGTATTGAACGTGCCCTTGAGATTGACATCGAGCACGCGGTCGAAGGCATCGTCACCCATACGCATGAGCAGGCCGTCGCGCGTGATGCCGGCGTTGTTGACGAGCGCCCAAATGGAGCCAAAGTCGTTGAGGACCGTCTCCATGCATGCGTTGACGGCAGCGGGGTCGGCCACATCGCATTGATACGCGCGAGCTGTGGCACCTGACGCCTCGCAGGCTTCGCACGCCTCGCGCGCCGCATCGACGCTGCCGGCATAGACGACGGCGATATCAAAGCCGTCTTCCGCCAAGCCCACGGCACAAGCGCGACCGATGCCGCGCGAGCCGCCCGTGACAAGCGCCACGCGACGCGATCCGTCGCGCTCGAGCGCGACGTTGTTCAAGTTGCCCATGTCGTTCCTTTCGGGTTGCTGCCCTGTGGGCTATGCGAGCTCGTCGGCAATAGCTGCGACCTGTTCGGCCGTTTCGCACGAATACACACGAACGTCGCTCAGCGTACGCTTGACCAAGCCGGACAGCGTTTTGCCGGGGCCGACCTCAATAAACGTGTCGATGCCTTGATCCTGCAGAGCATGCAGCGTGTCGACCCAGTGCACGGCATGACTCACCTGGTTGGCCAAGACATCCGACGCTGCTCGCGGGTCCGCCGGATAGGGCGCCGCCGTCATATTTGCCATAACAGGAATGAGCAACGGGGACGGCGCGTGACCGGCATCGATATATGCAGCAAGGCCACAGGTTGCCTCGGCCATATAGGGGCTATGGAATGCACCCGACACCGCGACCTTCATGGCCCGGCCACCAGCCTCTTTTACCAGGGCGTCGAGGGTCTGCAACGCATCGGGCGCTCCGGCCACAACCGTCTGCTGGGGGCTGTTGTAGTTGACCGGCCAGCAGTCCTCGCCGGCCTGTTTTGCCAGGTCCTCGACTTGCGCCGCATCGAGCTTGATGACGGCGCGCATGCCGCCCGGATGGCGCTCGGCAGCCGCGGCCATCAATGCCGCGCGCTCACACACGAGCTCAAAACCCGCTCGCGTATCGAATGCCCCCGCAAAGGTGAGCGCGGCGCCCTCGCCCAGCGAAAATCCCGCACAGGCGGCAGGCGCCACGCCGCGCTCACGCAGGGCGACAGCCGCTGCCAGGTCATGAACGAACACGCACGGCTGCGTGTTCTCGGTCTGCGAGAGCTCCTCCTTGGAGGCGTTCCGGCACTGCTCGCTGGTTCCCGGACGCACCTCGTCGGCAATGGCGAACACCTCGGCAGCCGCCGGCGATGCCTCGATCAGGTCGACGCCCATCGCGGGGTGTTGGGCACCCTGGCCGGCGAACAAAAACGCTACGCTACCCATGTGGACGCACCCTTCAGAACGCGCTCGGCACCATCGACCAGGTCGTCAACGATTTCACGTGCGCTTTGGCGTTCGTTGACCATACCGGCAACCTGTCCGCACAAAAACGAGCCCTCTTCGTAATTACCGTCCTTTGCGGCTTTACGAAGCGCGCCCGTGCCCATGGCCCCGAGCTCCTCGGGGCTTGCGCCCGCCGCCTCGTTCTTGGCATACGCGTTGGTGAAGGGGCTCTTAAGCGCACGCACCGGATGCCCCGTCGAACGGCCAGTCGCGCGCGTCGAGGTGTCTCCTGCCTTGAGCACCAGCTCTTTGTACTGTTCGGATACGGTGCACTCGTTTGCGACCAGAAAGCGTGTTCCCACCTGGACGCCAGCGGCGCCAAGCATAAAGGCCGCTGCCACGCCGCGACCATCGGCGATACCGCCAGCTGCCACAACGGGGACATCGACCGCGTCGACAACCTGCGGAACGAGCGCCATCGTCGATGTCTCGCCAATATGTCCACCCGATTCGGTGCCTTCGGCAACCACGGCGGTGGCCCCACGACGCGCCACGAGACGCGCCAGCGCCACCGAGGCAACGACCGGGATGACCTTGATGCCGGCGTCGTTCCAAGCCTTCATGTACTTGGTGGGATTGCCGGCACCCGTCACGACGACCGGCACCTGCTCGTCAATCACAACCTGCGCGACCTGGTCGGCAAACGGGCTCATAAGCATGACGTTCACACCAAAGGGCTTATCCGTCTTGGTGCGCAGCTCGTGAATCTGATCGCGCAGCCAGTTGGAGTCGGCATTCATGGCCGCGATGATTCCCAACCCGCCGGCCTCGGACACGGCCGATGCCAGCGAGGCATCGGCAATCCAGGCCATGCCGCCCTGGAACACGGGCTTTTCGATGCCGAGCAGCTCGCAGAGAGGAGTCTTGAGCATCTCTACTTCTCCAATGCCGCCTCGACCGTATCGGCGAACTCGCCGACCGTCTTGGGGTTCTCCTCGGTATCGAGCTCAATGCCAAACTCGTCCTCGACGGCGACGAGGATCTCGACGGTGCCCAGGCTGTCGAGGCCAATCTCCTCGAGCGTGGACTCGGGCTTCATCTCGACGTCGTCAAGGCCAGCGGTCTCGCGGATAACGTCGCAAACGCGCTCGAAGGTCTTCTGATCTGCCATGGTAGTTCTCCTTTGTTTGTGCCCTAGGGGCGTTTTTATTTCCTATGTGCGACTACTTCCAGCGAAGTAAATAGCCACCTATATCCAAACCGGCGCCAAATCCAACGAGGGCGATGGTGTCGCCCGCAGTCAGTGCGTCGGTACGTGCCAGCCGGTCAAGCGCAAAGGGAATGCAGGCGCTCGAAATGTTGCCGGTCTCGCGCAGCGTTCGAACCACGCGCTCGTCTGGCACGCCGAGGCGCTTGACCGCCTGACTCAGGATTCGTTCGTTAGCCTGATGGAATACAAAATGATCGATGTCTTCGACCGAAATGCCCGCATCGATCGCAAGCTTATGGACCGTGTCGCAGATGGCGCTGACGCCGAACTTGAACACGCGGCGGCCTTTCATGGACAGCACGCTCTCACTATCTGCGGAGTCCTTAAACGGCGAGGTGCCGATCAGACCGGGAACGCGCAACGTCTCGACGTCGGGCGCCGTCGAAAGCTCGACGGCAAGGGGGCTGTCTCCCCCAGCTTCTATCACTGCAGCACCCGCGCCGTCACCAAAGAGCACGCACGTGGCGCGATCTGTCCAGTCAAGCGCGCGCGTCATCTGCTCGGCAGCAACGACAAGCACATGCTTGGCTCGTCCTCGGGCGATATAGCCCTCGGCGACATCGAGCGCAAATACGAAGCCGGCGCAGGCCGCCGAGACATCGAAGGCAGGGCACGTCGCGCCCAGACGCTCGGCAACGGCACATGCCTCGGCGGGAACGAGATGGTCACCCGTTGTCGTCGAGCAGACGATCAGATCCAGCTGGCTCGCGTCGATTCCGGACACCTGGAGTGCCCGCTCGCTCGCCGCTACGGCAAGGTCGTCAAGTGACTCGGTGGAGCAGACGTGGCGGCTCTTGATACCTGTGCGGGTAAAAATCCACTCATCCGAGGTATCGAGGAACTCAGACAGCTCGTCATTGGAAACACTGCGCTTAGGAAGCGCCGAGCCTGTTCCAAGAATCGTGAAACCCATCACTAACCTCCTTTGAGTTGTTGACGTGTTTACATCGACCAAGAGAGGATAACGCATTTCAGTCGTTGTTGACGTGTTAACATTAAATTGTTCAAATGCGACAAAGGCTTCACATTGTGTCTATCTCTCGACACCATTACGCGATTGCCTTATTACCTTAGGAGGTAGCAGCTGTTATGGATTCTCGTTTAACGGTGGTCGACGTAACCGGATCGACCAACGATGACCTGCTCGAAGCAGGAAAACAGGGAGCGCCGCACGGCACAGGACTTGCCGCCCGGGCTCAGACAGCAGGACGCGGCCGGCGCGGCCACAAGTGGGATTCAACCGCCGGCAACCTATTGCTTTCGATTGTTCTGCGCCCATGCGTTAATCCTGCAAAGTACTCTGGTCTTGCCGCCGTCAGCGGCCTAGCGGTGCTCGAGGCGCTCGAAATGCAGGGCCTTGCAAACGAGATTGACCTCAAATGGCCCAACGATCTGGTCGCGCGAGGGCGCAAGCTCGGCGGCATTCTGGTCGAGGCCGCACGCGATAACGACGGCAAACCTTTCGCCGTCTGCGGCATTGGCGTCAATGTGAACTATGTGCCCTCGGAGGTTCCCGATGGCGGCCTGCCGGCAATCGGTCTCTCGGATCTCAACGAGAACATTCCCGCCGTCGATGTGTTACTCAAGGAGGTCTATCACACCGTCGTAAACGCTGTGAACGCGTGGGCAGAGCGTCTCAACGCCATGGAAGATAACGCCGGACCACTCGCGCCCGTCCACGGCGAATATGTCGCTCACCTCAATTGGATTGGGGAGCACGTTATCGCCCGTTCCCCTGCCGGTGACGAGCTGGCACGCGGCATCTTTAAAACCGTCGATGCCTTTGGTCGCGCGTGTATCGAAGCGGAAGGCGACGTGCGATCCTTCCATTTTGAGGAGGCATCGCTGCGCCCCTTGAGCGAATAGGGCGCCGCAGCCACCTACTCGGCAGCAATACCCGGCAGTCCAAACCATCATTCAAAACAAAAGAGCCCCGCTACCGTAATGGTAGCGGGGCTCTGTAAGCTATGAGCGATATCGCTTAGAGCTTGATGTCGATGTCGACGCCAGCGGGAAGGTCGAGACGCATGAGCGAATCAACGGTGCCCGAGGTGGGGTCGAGGATGTCGATGAGGCGCTTGTGGGTGCGCATCTCGAACTGCTCACGGGAGTCCTTGTTCACGTGCGGCGAGCGGATAACCGTGTACAGGTTGCGCTCGGTGGGCAGGGGGACAGGACCGGAAACGCGAGCGCCGGTCTTCTGAGCGGTCTCAACGATGAGCTTCGCGGACTGATCGACGACCTCGTGATCATAGCCCTTGAGGCGAATGCGGATCTTCTGGGTAGCCAACTTAAACCTCCAAAGAGTGCGAGAGATGTTCTCGCGGATTACGTAACAGGGAGCTCGAACTTAGGCGTTCTTGCTCATGACCTCGTCCACGATGGACTTGGGCGCCGGCTCATAAGAGTCGAACTGCATCGTGTAGGATGCACGGCCCTGGGTCTGGGAGCGAAGGTCGGTAGCGTAACCGAACATCTCGCCCAGCGGCACCTTGGCACGGATGAGCTTGCTGTTCTTGCGATCCTCCATGCCCTCGATCTTGCCGCGGCGACCGGAGAGGTTGCCCATAACGTCGCCCATGTACTGCTCGGGGGTCTCGACCTCGACAGCCATGATCGGCTCGAGCAGCTGCGGATCGGACTTCTTGAGGGCGTCCTTGATAGCCATGGAACCGGCGATCTTGAAGGCGGCCTCGGAGGAGTCGACCTCGTGGTAAGAACCGTCGAACAGGGTGACCTTAACGTCGAGGACCGGGAAGCCGGCGATAACACCGGTGTTCAGGGCCTCCTGGATGCCCTTGTCGATGGACGGGATGTACTCCTTGGGCACGACGCCGCCGACGATAGCGTTGACGAACTCGTAGCCGAAGCCCTCCTCCATCTTCTCGAGCTTGATGACGGCGTGGCCGTACTGACCGCGACCGCCGGACTGACGGACGAACTTGCCCTCAGCCTTCTCGACGTCGTGACCAGCGGTCTCGCGATAGGCAACCTGGGGCTTACCAACGTTAGCGTCAACCTTGAACTCGCGGAGCAGACGGTCGACGATGATCTCGAGGTGCAGCTCGCCCATGCCGGCGATGATGGTCTGGCCGGTCTCGTGGTTGGTGGACACCTGGAAGGTCGGGTCCTCCTCGGCGAGCTTGGTCAGAGCCAGGGACATCTTGTCCTGCTCGGCCTTGGTCTTGGGCTCGATGGCAACGTCGATAACGGGCTTAGCGAACTCGATCTTCTCGAGGACGATCTCCTTGCCCTCGGCGCACAGGGTGTCACCGGTGGTGGAGTTCTTGAAGCCGACGCAAGCGACGATGTCGCCGGCAGCGGCGTCGTCACGGTCGATACGCTCGGCGGCGTTCATCTCGAGGATGCGGCCGAGGCGCTCACGCTGACCGTTGGAAGCGTTGACCACGTAGGAGCCGGACTCGGCGCGACCGGAGTAAACGCGGACATAGGTGAGCTTACCGACGAACGGGTCGGTCATGATCTTGAAGACCAGGCCGGAGAAGGGCTCGTCGAAGGAAGGATGACGCTGGATCTCCTCGCCGGTGTCCGGATCGGTACCGGTGACGGCCTCGACGTCGAGCGGGCTGGGCAGGTAGTCGACGACAGCGTCGAGCAGCTCCTGAACGCCCTTGTTCTTGTAGGCGGAGCCCACGAAGACGAGGTTGAGCTCGTTGGCCAGAACGCCCTTGCGCAGAGCAGCCTTGAGCTCCTCGACGGTGAAGTCCTCCTCCATGAGGATCTTCTCCATGAGCTCGTCGTCAAAGCTGGCAGCAGCGTCGAGGAGCTCCTCGCGCTTGGTGGCAGCGATGTCGGCGAACTCAGCCGGGATCTCGTCCATCGGCTCGGGGTAGGTCATACCCTTCTCGTCGGCCTTGAAGTCCCATGCAGTCATGGTGACCAGGTCGATGACGCCCCAGAAGTTGTCCTCGGCGCCCATCGGGACCTGAGCGGCCACGGCGTTAGCGTCGAGACGATCCTTCATGGTCTCGATAGCGTTGAAGAAGTCAGCGCCCACGCGGTCATACTTGTTGATGAAGGCGATGCGGGGGACGTTGAAGGTGGAAGCCTGACGCCAAACGGTCTCAGACTGGGGCTGAACGCCGGCAACGGCGTCGAAGACGGCGACAGCGCCATCGAGGACGCGCAGGCAGCGCTCGACCTCGGCGGTGAAGTCAACGTGGCCCGGGGTGTCGATGATCTGGATGCGGTAGTCCTTACCGTCCTTGTTCCAGAAGCACGTGGTAGCAGCGGAGGTAATGGTTACGCCGCGCTCCTGCTCCTGAACCATCCAGTCCATGGTGGCAGCGCCCTCATGGACCTCACCGATCTTGTGGGTCTTACCGGTGTAGTAAAGAATACGCTCGGTCGTGGTGGTCTTACCGGCATCGATGTGGGCCATGATGCCGATGTTACGGGTATCGGAAAGCTTGTACTTAGGCTTAGCCATGTTAGTTCCTTACCTTAACTTACCAACGATAGTGAGAGAACGCGCGGTTGGCCTCGGCCATCTTGAAGACGTCCTCACGCTTCTTGACGGAAGCGCCCAGGCCGTTGGAAGCGTCGAGGATCTCGTTGGCGAGACGCTCGGCCATGGTCTTCTCCTTGCGAGCGCGGGAGAAGTTGACGATCCAGCGGATACCCAGAGCGGTGGAACGACGGGAGTTGACCTCCATCGGGACCTGATAGGTAGCGCCACCGACACGCTTGGGCTTAACCTCGAGCGTGGGCTTGACGTTGTCCATAGCCTTCTTGAAGGTAGCGAGAGCGTCGCCACCCTCGGACTTCTCGGCAACGATCTCGAAAGCGGTGTAAACGATGCGCTCAGCGGTGGCCTTCTTGCCGTCAAGAAGGACCTTGTTGATGAGCTGAGTCACCAGGCGGTTGTTGTAAACGGCGTCAGGCTGAACCTCACGACGATTAGCTGCTGCACGACGCGGCATGTGAAATCTCCTTAAGTGTCTACCGTGCGGCGCTTAGGCGGCACACGGCGAAAGTATCAAAACGTTATCTGGCTTATTTAGCCTTGGGGCGCTTAGCACCGTACTTGGAACGGGCCTGCATACGGTTCTGGACCGGAGCAGCGTCGTAGGCGCCACGGATGACGTGATAACGGACACCAGGGAGGTCACGGACACGACCGCCGCGGACGAGCACGATGGAGTGCTCCTGCAGGTTGTGGCCCTCACCCGGGATGTAAGCAGTAACTTCGATGCCGTTGACGAGGCGAACACGGGCAACCTTACGAAGAGCCGAGTTCGGCTTCTTGGGGCTCGTGGTGAAGACGCGGGTGCACACGCCGCGCTTCTGGGAGTTGTGCTGCAGGGCAGCGTTCTTGGACTTCTTGGGCACGGAACGACGGCCCTGGCGAACCAGCTGGTTAATAGTAGGCAAAGCGTACTCCTTCTCGAATGATTCCAGCTTTCTGTAAAGTGCAACGGCTTGAATCGAGGGGTCAGCATCCCCCTACGAAACACGCAGTTCGATAGGATACGTGGCGTTAGCTGTGTCGTCAACAGACCACGCCGCCGGGCGTATCCTAAAATACCCACATTTCCGCAAAGCCTACACAAAAGGAATCCCCTTCTGTGCGCGTGGGCGGATTCCCGGTCCGGGCGGCACAGGGGTTAAGTTTGCTGCTCTACAGTCCTGGCTCGCACGGAGGCCACATTAAGTGGCCTCCGGCTCGTGCGGAACTCGCGACAAACTTAACCCCTGTGCCGCCCGGTCCGGGAATCCGACGTGCTCGTCGGGGCAACGTTCCCTGCCAAAAAGGGACAGGTTTATTTTGGTCGGTTTTATCTGGGAAAACGCCACTCTTCACGGTGATCCGCATCCATTTGCTACGTTCTTCCGAGAATCAGACGAATAACGTCCAATCCACTCGTCCATATAACGCTAAAAAGGCCGCTTCCCCCCTTGGGAAGCGGCCCAGACTTTACGAATAAACGATGGTAAAGGGTACTTCTGTTTCGGTCTCTCCTGTTGATGTGTACCTCGTGCCCTCAAGGGTTACCGAGACCACTTGATCGACATTGATCAGTTTTGTCGGCACCGAGATGTTCTCTCCGCTATTGCGCGTCAGCGAGACATAGAAATTGTACGCGCCCGCAGCATCATCTTCGATAATCTGCTCCGATCCATCCTTGTAGGTAACGGTCAACTTTTTCGTGACTGCGTCAATGCCCAGATCATCGATGTGTGTCTGGATAGAAAACGGGCTGATCTCGAGAGGCGAGTCACCGGAGCGGAGTTCCTTTGTATCGACGTACGCTCCAACGCTAAACTCGGGCGTCGATGCCTCGAACGGCTTCGCGTCCTCGCCTTCGCCCTCGGTCCACGAGATATTCCAGCTGACCGCATGTCGTAAATCTCGATCGCGATTCCAAGATGCAAAGTACATCGTGCCGTTAATGACCGTGTCGCTTGATGTGTCTTTATCAATGGTGCAGCGTGTGTCAGCCCATTCCTCGCCGAAGTTCATGCTGGGCGTACCGATGCCTTGTTCTTCTTCACCATAGAGAACAAGTTCGCCTGTCTCTGCTGCCGGCTTGTAGTAGTTAACGCCATTTGGATTGGACAGCGTAAACGTCACGGCACCGCAACCGTTTTTATCGATAGCCATCTCATGGATATCAAGCGTATAGCCGTTGCCCTCTACGGACAGATTAACCTCCTGGACTGCACCCTCCAGGCTTTGGGGCGCGATGCCGTCACCAAACTCTCTGGTGTAGGTGTATTTAGTCCCCGATGAGCCACCGTTGGTCCAGGTGATGGAATCCCCGTTGCCGTGGTTTCCCCAGGCTGAGGCAAAATATCTGGAATTGACAACGGCGTAGGCGACCCCTCCGGTCGCCAGCACTCCGACAAGACATCCGATTACGGCAACATAAAGAGGCTTCGCGTGGCCCTTTCGATGAAGCGGCTTTCCAGCCGCAGCATCAATAACACGGTCGGCAAGGTCGCTATCGGCTTGGATGGACTCGAAGGCCTGCTTGATTTGATTGGATTTCACGGTCGCCCTCCTCTAGGATGAACTTGAGCTTCGACCTGCCGCGAGCCAAACGCGTTCGTACGGTCGCGGCTGGTACATGCAACAACTCGGCAATCTCTGAGGTCGAAAAGCCCAGATAGTAATAGAGCACGATGGGAACACGGAATCGCTCCGGAAGTCGCATAACGTCTGACAGGACCGCCTTGGTCTCATCCTGCGCCGCCGAGAGCGAATCGGCCAGACTTTCAATATCCTCCACGCGTCTCCACGGCTTTCGAAAGAGCGATTTGCATTCATTGATCGTGACCCGGATAAGCCATCGACGAAGATGTTCCCAACTTTCAAAATGTCCATCGCTTTTAAACAGCTTAAGAAAGACATCCTGGGCAACATCGTCGGCGTCGGCACGATCGCGCAGGTACGTCAATGCGATTCGAAACACGACATCACGGTGATCCTCGACCGCCTGTCTAAATGCTTGTTCTTCCATAATCACCTCCCGGTGACG
>JAYBVN010000046.1:0-8977 GCA_037320555.1 Collinsella sp.
TACCCTCGAGGAATGCCTCGTAGAGCTGGGAAGGATGGCGCGGCATATCACCCGCGGTGCCGCCAAAGATCACGCCCCAGGGCAGATCGGTCGGCTTGCCCCACAGCTCGCCGTTGACAAAGTTGGCGCAGCGTCCCAGACATAAGGCCAGCGGAGCACCGATAACGGCAAGGTCGGCGATGGTCCAGGCGTCGAGCTTGTACATGCGGCACACGAGCACGCCGCCGATAATGCCGCCCACCAGGCCGCCATGGAAGCTCATGCCGCCCTCGTTGGTGGCAAAGATCTCGAGCGGGTGCGCCCAGTAGTAGCCATCACCGTAAAAGACGACGTAGAACAGGCGCGCACCGATAATGAGGCCAAAGACCACGCCGACCACGACACTCGTCAGGTCATCAATCGTGATGTTAAAGCCCCAGCGACGCTGCGTGCGGTACATGACGACCGCCGTGAGCAGAGCGCCAACCACGTAGGCCAGGCCGTACCAGTAGATGGTGATGGGGCCCGCCGAGATCGCGACAGGATCAAGCATATGGTAGAAGTCGTTGAGCATGTCGACCCTCCTACTCCCTACATACAAATGCGGCCGCGGGCCTTGCGCTCGCAGCCGCATATTTGGGCGTAACGTCTATGCGGAGTATGCCGTCCGCAGCTTTCGCATCTTAGAACGGCGCGTACTCGTCGTACAGGTCCTCGGCCTCGCCGGAAGCATTGACCTGCTCAACGCGGGTAACGCCGGGCACATGCTCCTTCAGGATACGCTCAATGCCCATGGACAGGGTCAGCGAGCTCATGGGGCAGCCGGCGCAGGCGCCCTGCAGTTCCAGTTTGACGACGCCCTCGTCGTCAACGCCCACATACTCCATATCGCCGCCATCGGCCTGCAGGTTGGGGCGAATCTCTTCAAGAACCTTCTTAAGCAGCTCTTCGTTAACAGCCACAGGGGCTCCTTTCTCACAATAACGCGGGCACGCCCGCGGACAGAAGCTATGTTACTACAGCCATGTACCCGCTCACGAGCCGTCCATGCGCGCAGACGCGACTTTCACGAGTAGTCAATTTGGGATGGGGCTCTTTGAGCTGCGTTCGTCGTCAGATAGCGACAAGGCATATTACTGCTGAGCCTGTCCCCCGGTACCAATCTGGACATCGACGATGACCTGGCGGTAGCTGATGCCGCAGGAGTCGAGAATGCGGCGGCTGATACGGCCGTCATCGGTGTCGGCGTACTTGTTGTCCAGGTAGACGACCTCGCCCACACCTACCTGCGCCAGGATTTTGGCGCAGTCGTGGCACGGGAACAGCGTGACGTAGACCGTGGAACCCTCAAGGTCCTTGAGCGAGCCGCGGTAGTTGAGCACGGCGTTGGCCTCGGCATGCACCACGTAGTTGTGCTTATCCTGCAACGGGTCGTCGCTCGTGCCCCACGGGAAAAAGTCGTCGTTGAGCGCTGAGGGCGTACCGTTGTAGCCCACCGAAAGGATGCGGTGGTTGGTGTTGGCGATGCACGCGCCCACCTGCGTGTTGGGGTCCTTACTGCGGCGCTGCGCGGCGATGGCCACGCTCATAAAGAACTCATCCCAGCTAATGACGTCGCGGCGCTTGCCCGACGCGGTTTGATGAAGATCGTCCGACATGGCAGACACCTCCGAAATCGCAATAGTTTGACCCATTGTAGCAGGTGGAAGGTGGAGACGTTTTTGTCTCACCGCCCCCATCGCTACGCGCGGCGGGGCTTTTGGTTGATGTGGTAGAGCTCGGCGAGACCCCGCAGCGTCAACGCGTCATCGACCGTCAGGCTATGACCGACAAGGGCCGCAAGTGCCTCGGCATCGTCGCCGGTAATGACGATGGGCACATCGCCCTCCCCCGCAGCCTTGGTCGCGCGCATCTCGGCAAGCACCATGTCGAGCATGCCGTCGATGCGTGCCACCTCGCCCAGAACCACACCCGAGCGCATGGCCTCGCGCGTGTTGCGGCCGATGACGTGTGTCGGCGCCGAGGGCTCAACCTGGGGTAGGCGCGCTGCTGCCGCCGAAAGCGAGCGGGCGCCGAGCGCCAGCCCCGGCGCGATAACGCCGCCGACAAAGGTACCGCGCGCGTCGATGACCTCGATATTGGTCGTCGTGCCCAGGTCGATCACAATGCACGGCGAGCCGTAGACGGCGCGGGCCGCCACGGCATCGGCGATGCGGTCGGGGCCGATCTCGGCCGGGTCGTCGTAGTGCACGGGCATGCCGGTCTTGAGGCCCGGCCCCACGGTGAGCACGCGCCCCGTGCAGGTACGGGAAAGAGCCGCCTTCCACGGGCGCTCGAGCGCCGGCACCACGCAGCTCAGCACTGCGCCCGCGGGAACGAGCACACCAGGCATGCCCGCATCGGCTGCCAGCGCGGCCATGACTTGAGCGAGACGCATACGCACTTCGTCGGCCGTAATGCTCGACGGCGTCGTGATCTCGCACGTCGCAAGCGGGCACTCCTGCGCCGCGGCCGAATCCTCGGCAAACAGGCCAAAGCGAATGAACGTGTTGCCCACGTCGACCGTCAATATATATGCGCACCCATTAAGCATCGTCGGCGCTCCTTTCGTCTGCCCAGCAGTATATCGCCTACCTAAACCAGTCACCCCAAAATGACTAGCTTACGGCTATACTGGTGCGCGGTCGTGCGCGAGCTCACGCGGCGGCCCTTGGTAACCCGACTTCCCGCGCCGTATCCGTAGCGGCGCTCCCGGGGGAAGCGGATATACGCAAAGGAGTTCTATATGAGCAATCCCTCGAACCGCACCTCGATGCGCGGTCAACTCACGCTGCGCGGCGTCGTCATCGGCGTCCTTGGCTGCGTGATCATCACGGCGAGCTCGGCCTACACGGCCCTCAAGATGGGCGCACTCCCCTGGCCGATCATTTTCGCTGCCGTCATTTCGCTGTTCTTCCTGAAGCTCATGGGCAACGCCAGCCTCAACGAGGCCAACGTTACCCACACCATCATGTCCGCGGGCGCCATGGTCGCCGGCGGCCTGGCGTTTACCATCCCGGGCGCCTGGATGCTGGGCTATGCCGACCAGATCAGCTGGCTCGACATGTTTATCGTCGCACTCGCCGGCACTATCCTGGGCCTGCTGGCCACGGCACTCATCCACCGTCACTTTATCGTGGACGCCGCGCTGGAGTTCCCCACCGGCAACGCTGCAGCTCAGACCCTGCGCGCGACCGAGGCCGGCGGCAAGACCGGCAAGCAGCTCTTTGGCTCCATGGCCATCGCAGGCATCTACAGCGTGCTTCGCGACGCTCTGGGCGTGGTGCCCAGCATGCTGTGCACGCTCAATATCCCCGGTGTGACCTTTGCCATCTACAACTCGCCCATGTTGCTGTCCATCGGCTTTTTGGTGGGCTTCGCCCCCGTCGCGTTCTGGTTTGCCGGCGCGCTTCTGGGCAACTTTGGCATCATCGTCGGCGGCACCGCTGCCGGTCTGTTCGATGTCGTAACCGCGCAGGGCATCGTCAAGTCCCTGGGCATGGGTCTTATGATGGGCTTTGGCGTCGCCGTCGTCCTTAAGGACATCCTGCCGCAGGTCGCCGGCATCGTCCGTGGCCTCGCCGCCGACAGCTCCACCGACACCGACGAGCAGTCGCTCATCTCGGGCTCCCTTAAGCTCGACGCCGGTATCATCGGCCTGGGCGCTGCCGCCATCGCCGTGATCATCGCCATCGTGCTCGACCTTGGCCCCGTTCCGGCCGTCATCGTCACGCTGTTCACCTTTGTCACCACCATCATGAGCGCGCAGAGCTGCGGCCAGACGGGCATCGACCCCATGGAGATCTTTGGCCTCATCGTCATGCTCATCGTGGCTGCCTTCGCACAGATCGCTCAGGTCAAGCTGTTCTTTATCGCCGGCATCGTAGCCGTGGCGTGCGGCCTTGCGGGCGACGTCATGAACGACTTTAAGGCCGGCGCCGTACTGGGCACCAACCCGCGTGCGCAGTGGATCGGCCAAGCCATTGGCGGCATCGTGGGCGCCCTGGTCGCCGCAGCCGTCATGGTCGCGCTCGTCACCGCCTATGGCCCGGACGCCTTTGGCCCCGACAAGAGCTTCGTTGCCGCACAGGCAAGCGTGGTCGCCACCATGGTCTCGGGCATCCCGAGCGTGCCGTGGTTCGTTGGCGGCTTTATCGCCGGCATCGTCATGTACTGGCTCGGCATTCCGGCCATGATGATCGGCCTGGGTGTGTACCTGCCGTTCTACATGTCGCTCACGGCATTCCTGGGCTCCTGCGTCAAACTCGCCTACGACAAGTGGTCCGCCCACCGCGACGCCACCGCTGGTCTTTCTGACGAGGAGAGGGCTGCCAAGGACGCCGCCTTCCAGGAACAGGGCCTGGTTGTCGCCAGCGGCCTGCTCGGCGGCGAGTCCATCGTCGGCGTTATCCTGGCGTTTGTCTCCGTGGGCCTGAGCCTGCTGGGATAAGCTGAGCAGCTGCTCGACAGCAACCATATTGCCTACGATTTGCCCGGTCGGTAGCTTTAGCGGCTGCCGACCGGGCTTTTTGATATAACGCAAAGAAAGGCCGGCGCGCTGCGTATGACAGCGCGCCGGCCTTATCGTTTGGCTAACGAGACGGTCCCGCTATGAATTGAAGTTCGTTGCAGAGCCGACGCCCGATTCACTACATGTGCTTGCGACGACGATCGCCCAGCGTCACGCCCGCAGCCACGAGCGTAATACCGCCGATAACGAAGACCTCGCCCGCAAGCGCGGAGTCATCACCGGTCTGGGCGAGCGCGGCAGGCGCAGCCTGTTTCTTGGCAACGGAGACCTTTGCAGCAGCCTGCGCAACCTGAGGCTTGGCCTGCGGCTCAGCCTTGGGATGATGCTTGTCGTACTCGGCCTGAGCGGCAGCCAGGGCATCCTTGGCATCGCCAAGCTCGGCAAGCGCGGCGGCATAGGCGTCGTTGGCATCGGACAGCTTGGCATCGGCATCGCTCAGAGCAGCCTTGAGACCAGCGGCGGCATCGACGGCGGCCTTATAGCGAGCGTAGGCAGCGTTCAGCTTGACCAGCTTCTCGTTGCCCGTCGTGCCCGCGGCAAGGGATGCCTTGTGGTCGACAGCCTCAAGATCGGCCTTGAGCGCCTCGTCGTTGGCAAGCTCGGCCTTGGCCTTGACGATCTCGAGGTTCGCATCGACGACGGCTTCGTTGGCGGCCTCGAGCTGCTTCTGGGCATCGGCGACACCGTCTACGGCAGCGTCATAGGCGGCCTTGGCGTCGTCGACCGCCTTCTGGGCGCCGGCGAAGCGCTGGAATGCCTCGTTCGCCGCGTCGAGCGCGGACTGCGCGGTAGCGGCCTTGCCCCGAGCGTCGACCAGAGCCTGCTGCTTGTCGGAGACCTCCTGCTGAGCATTTGCGAGAGCCGTTGCGGCAGCGGTCTGTGCAGCCTGGGCCCTCTCCACCTCGGCCTGAGCGGCGGCGTCGACCTTCGTGGCGTCATCAAACGCACTCTTTTTGCTCTCAAGATCCGCCCTTGCGGCATCGCGCTTGGCGCGCAGATCCTCGACTGAAGCGGTGGCATCGTCATAGGCCTTTTTGGCCCTGTCGGACTTTGCTTTGGCGGCATCGCGGGCGCTGCGAGCCTTCGCCTTGTGAGCAGCGGCATCGGCTGCCTTCGTCTTGCTGTCAGCAAGCGTGGCGTTTGCCTTATCGAGAGCTGCCTGGGCAGTAGCGGCCTCGCTCTTGGCGGCGTCGAGCTTGGTCTTGGGCGTCTTGACGTCGATACCCTTGAGTTTGGCTTCGGCGGCGTCGTATGCCGTCTTCGCGGCGGCGGTGCCGGACTTAGCCTTCTCGTACTCGCCCTTGGCGGTGTTCACGTTCGTGTCGGCCGCGGTATAGGCGTCGCGTGTGTCTTTCTGATTATTGAGAGCAGCGAGATATGCCGCATCGGCCGCGCCCAGCGTCTTCTGCGCCTCGGCGAGCTTGCTCTGAAGCTCCTTGAGCTGCGCCTTCTGCGCCTGCGTACCGCCAGCGTTATAGGCAGAATCGATGTAGTCGTTCAGGAGCTTCTTGAACTCGGAGACAGTGAAGTCAGCCTGGGTGTCATCCTCGCTGTAATCGAATGCGGTTACCTCGGAATCGGCGTTCTTTCCGCTACCCGTTGCAACACCGATTGCGACCGTAGCAGAATCGACGATGTTAAGATAGTGCCCGCACTCATGGTAGATGCTCTTGTAGTTCTGATAGATGTAATAGGACTCATATCGGTATTTGCCGAGTTCGTCGCCATACTGCTCTACATACTTGTCGAAGATCTTCTTCTCCCAAGTATAGAGCCTAGTGTAGGGCCAGCCGAGGGTATCCTCAGTCTCACCGCCGGTGTATGCTCCGCCGCCATCTGCGAGATTTTCTCCATTGTCCCGGTAGCAGTTCGAGTGCTTCAAATCATTATTCGATGAATAAGACACGTTCAGTGCAGCGGCAACAATCATGCGAAGGCTGACGCTGAGCGCCGACTGGCCGTTCGCCTTGCGGAGGTTGTTCTGGGTGTCGAGGTAGGTCAGGGCGTTGCGCATCTGCTCCAAGGAAAGCGGGTTGGTGTCGCGAGACATGTCCTGATCGACGTACTCGTCATACCATTCGGCCTTGTCATCAGCACCGGTCAGCATCGATACGGCATCCTTGGCGTTCTTTTTCTGCATGGCCGTGAACTGGCTGCCGCCGCTGATATAGCTCAAGAAGCCGAACATACCCTGGTTGATGACATTCTGGTCTACGGTCATGTTCGACTTGAGGTCGGCAATCTGCTGGTTAAGCTTCTCGACCTCGGCGTTCGCAGCGTCGCGGGCTTTTCCCGCAGCAGTGACGTCGGCGTTGGCGGCATCGTAGGCCTTCTGCTTCTG
The DNA here is from genome assembly GCA_037320555.1 of Collinsella sp. GTDB lineage: Bacteria > Actinomycetota > Coriobacteriia > Coriobacteriales > Coriobacteriaceae > Collinsella. The sequence continues at coordinate 6,891 of JAYBVN010000046.1, forward strand.
CTTGCGAACCTCGACGAGTCGGTCGTACTCGGCCTTCTTATCGCCCTCGGTCTGCTGAGCTTGCTCGTATGCATCCTTGGCGGTGGTGTACTTGCCCTTCGCGTCGCTGAACTTCGCGTTCGCCTCGTCGTATGCAGCCTGCGCGGATGACACGGCAGTATTAGCGGAGTTGACACGCTCCTGAGCAGTAGGAACGGCAGCCTGGGCATTTTTGAGATTCGACTGTGCAGTAGCGTCGGCGGCAGTCGCGGCGTCAAGGGCGCTCTTCGCGGTAGCAAGCTCGTTGGCAGCGGTAATCTTCGCGGCCTCGAGCGCACCCAGATCGACGCCCGTGCCAGAAGTAGCGGCATCGAGCTCAGCCTGCGCCTGATCCAGCTTCAGCTGGGCGTTGTCATGTGCGGTTTTTGCAGCAACGAGGGCAGCGGCGGTCTGCTTTTTCTTTGCCTGAGCGGACGTCAGAGCAGACTCGGCATCGCTCTTTGCCTTCTCGGCATTGGAGAGAGCCGTCTTGGCGGCATCGAGCTCACCCTCGGCAGTCTTCACATCGGCGTTCGCTGCATCGAGTTTTGCCTGCGCGTCATCGACGGCCTTCTTGGCGGCCTCGTACCCATCCATGGCCTCGAGCTTGGCCTTGGCGTCATCGAGGGCTTTCTTGGCTTCGTCGCGCTTTGTCTCGGCATCCTTGAGCGCCTGGGTCTTTTCATCGACGCTCTTGTTGGCCTGATCGAGCTGGCCGTTCAGGTCGCCCAGCTTCTTCTGCTGCTGCTCAGCCTTGTCAACAGCCACCTTAAGCTCGTCGATCTTCTCCTGAAGCGCGGCTGTCTCGGCCTCGTTCTGCTCGGCGGCGTTATCGGTCACGGCCTGCGAGGCCTGATTCTTTTGCTGCTGCGCCTGCTTTTGAGACTGGTCCGCCGCGTCGGCTTTCTTCTGGGCGGCATCGTAGGCGGCCTGAGCGTCCTTGAGCTGCTTTGCCGACTCCTCGGCCAACTGGGCAGCCGTCTTTACGACCGCCTGGTTACCGGTGGCAACGGTGTTCTCGATAGCGTTGTCGCCCTTCGTGGCGTCACCGTTATCTGCCGTCGGTGCGGCGATTGCCGCCAGCGGCGACATGAGCGGCTGAGCGATGAGGCCCGCCGTCAAAACGGTTGCGACGGCGCGGTTGGCAACGCCCTTGACGTTGACGGCCTTGGCCCGAGGCTCAAAGTGCTGTGGGATATAGTTTGCCATGGCTTTCTCCCTTTGACACGGATGTATCCATACGTATCAAACGGTAGCTGTCGATTTTTGAATTCTGTTGCGCAACATTGGCGACCAGCGTATTTTTTGAAATTCATGCTCCTGTGCTTCACAATTTCGTCACATTTGAAGGAGCTGGTGCATCATATTTTCGCGTGATGGAATTGAGCCTGTGATTTGCATTTGCTCCCGCGTCATCCGCCCTATCGGATTCCGCATCCAACAGACACCCCGCCCGCCACGGTGTAGAGTTAGGACAACGGGCGCGTTGCGCGGACCGCGCTGGAACGAGGTGGACATGGAACTCGACAAACAACAGATCAAGCGACTGCGCGAGCGTCATCATCGGCGTCACGGCATCCGCCCCGCTCATAGCGAAGCCATGGAAAACATCACCCGCTTCCTCAAGCGCGCATTCAACATTCGCGAGGGTCGCGCGCCCTACCACGTAATTCGCAAGCGTTTTGTAAACGGGGCGCGTCTGACTGGCTCCCACCTATGCATCCTGATTATTGCCATGCTCATCGCAAGCATCGGCCTCGATATCGATTCGGACATCGCCATCGTGGGCGCCATGCTCATCTGCCCGCTTATGGGATCGGTCCTTGCCATGGCATATGGCATCGCCACGCTCGACCGCGAGATTACCGTCGAAGCTGTCGCCAGCCTTGCGCTGCAAATGGCCTTTTGCCTGGTCACATCCACGTTGTACTTTAAGCTCTCGCCCCTCGGCACCACCACGGCCGCCATTATCGACAACTCGACGCCCACCGTGTGGGACCTTGCCGTCGCGCTCGCGGGCGGCTTTGCGGGTGGCCTGGGCAACTCGCGCGACCAGGAACCCGCCACGC
>JAYBVN010000047.1:0-4165 GCA_037320555.1 Collinsella sp.
GAAACGAAAGGGCGCTGACCTTCTGGTCGCGCCCTTGAAGTTGAACGTCAGATTGCCCAAATGCGGACCGCGCAGCGTCGATCCGTTACGCGGTTTGGTAAAACCGCGTAACTAATACTCAAGCTTCCACATGTAGCGGCGCGTCATGTAGTCCTTGTGGGTGACGGCGGAGAGCGCGCGCATATACACATTGTTGAGGATCGGGGCGAAGATCAGGTGGTTGAAGTACTCGCTCACGCTGTCCTTGATGTCGTTGAGGCCGAGCTCCTTGGCGTCGAGCTGATAGACGCGCTCGCCACCGTACTGGTTGACGAAGCGGATGCCGCGCTCGTCGTTGCAGCGGCTGCGGCCGACGCTGATGAGCTGGAACAGCGAGGTGCGCTTGTCCAGGATCTCGAAGGGGCCGTGGAAGAAGTCGCAGGTGTTGATGGTGCAGGAGTCGATCTGCAGCATCTCCTGCACGTTGCAGATGCTAAAGACGTAGGCGGCACCAAAGAGCGGACCCTGAGCCATGACGTTGATGCAGGGCTTGTCGGCGTTCTGCTCGGCCCACTTGGCAGCAAGCGGACGGGTGTACTCGACGGCCTTGCGATAGATGGGGTCGACCAAGTCAAACGCGGCCATAGCGGTCTCGTACTCGGCATAGCCCTCGGTCTGCTGCGTAAGCTCCATGGCGATCATGGTCACGACGGCGGAGTTGGTGCGGCCCATGCAGGACTCGTCGACGGCCAGGCTGTCGTACTGGATCTTGTAGTCGCAGACCTCGGTGAGGCCGGACTCGTCAACATAGATGGCGATGGTGCTGGCGCCGTGGTCCTTGGCGACCTGGGCGGCAACGATGGTCTCCTTGGTGCCGCGCATGGACACGACGACGGCCAGGGTGTTCTCGTTGACGTAGGCCGGGGTGGCGTGCACGAACTCGTTGCTGGTGTAGCTGGAGCTCACGACCTGCGTGGCCTCGTGCTCCATAAAATACTGGGCAGGATAGTTGCCGCCGTTGGATCCGCCGGCGCCAATCCACACGACGCGCTTGATGCCGCCCTTGTCTGCCTTGTCAGCCAAAACCTGGGAGACGACATCCTTAACCTGTTCCTGAGTAGTCATCGTGCATCAGCCTTTCTTCTCGTTTGATGCTCTCGATGGCATACAAGTTACATACATGTTTTGGTTATGTCGACTAGTTGTATGCTATATTTATCTTAGAAATTTTGCTGGTAAGGTTTTCGGTAGCTCAATACCAGCGGTTTTATTGTTGTGTTGAAAACATGCTTGCTTAGATAAGCATACAAGTTAAATATAGGCTGATCGCATGAACGCTTCATCTAAAAAGAAACTGAGCCAATACGAGCGCTTGGCGGGTACGCTTCGCGACCGCATCGCCGCCGGCATCTACGCACGCGGAGACAAGCTGCCGTCCGAGATGGAGCTCATGGACGAATCGGGGCTGTCGCGCAGCACCGTGCGCCACGCCCTTAAGGTTCTCGTTGATGAGGGCCTGGTGCGCACCGAGCGCGGGCGTGGCGCCTTTGTGGCCGACACGCCCGCGCTCCACGAGAACAACCTAGTGTTTTCGAGCTATACCAAGCAGGTCGAAGGTCAGGGCATGAAGCCCACCACGCGCACCGTGGACTCGGGCTTTGCCAAGGCGGCCGGCAGCATAGCTAAGTTCTTTGACGCCGCCGTGGGCAGCAAGCTCGTCAAACTTGTCCGCCTGCGCTACCTGGACGACGTGCCGCTGTGCCTGGAGACCACCTACCTGCCGCCAAGCTTCGAGACGCTCATCGATCGCGATATCAACGGTTCGCTCTACGCGACGCTGCGCCAAGAATTCCATCGCGCGCCAGCACAGGGACATAAGACCTTTGAGGTGTGCTATGCCTCGCAAAACGAGGCGTTTTTGCTCAACGTCGAGCGCGGGCAGGCGCTGATCCTGATCACCGACTACGTCTACGACACCGACGGCCGACCGCTCCATGTCTCTAAGCGCATCCAACGCACCGACCGCGCCAAATACACCGAGCCAATCGGCTAACCTGCCAAAATAAACCTGTCCCTAAATGGTAGGTTTGGGGAGGTCGGGGAACCAGGTTGGTTTGGGTTGGTTGGGCGTGCGCTCGGCAAGGACCAACTCCATCCAGCACATGTCGTACCAGCGGCCGAACTTTTGGGCGCAGCGGTCGAAGGCACCCACCAGGCGATACCCCATATGGGCATGGAAGTCCTGGCTGTTGTGCGTCAGATACTCGTCGTCCTTGTCGTGCGGCACGGCGATGAGCGCACACATGTTGGTGATGCCCATCGCAATCAGACATTGCTTGAGCGCGTCATGCAGCTTGCGGCCCAGCCCGCCGTGGCGCACGTCGCGCGCCAGGTAGATCGACGTCTCGACCGACCAGTCGTATGCCTCGCGGCTGTTGAGCGGACTCACATAGGCATAACCTACCGGACGCCCGTCCAGCTCCATCACCAGATACGGATAGCGCTTGAGCGTACGCTCGATGCGCCCGGCGAACTCCTCAACGCCCGGCACCTCGTATTCGCAGGTAATCGCCGTCTGGCGCACATACGGCTCATAGATGGCAAGCAACGCCGGCGCATCATCGGGCGTCGCCAGGCGAATCGTCGGCTCGGACATCTCGGTCATACAACCCTTCTCCCCCAAAAAGCAAAGACCGCCCTGCGCCAAACCCAGCGCAGGGCGGCCCCTCGTCATTACATCAGGCTACAGGACAGCCGCCAGCGCGTCGATGTCCTCCTGCGTCGTGGCCCAGCTAGTGCAAAAGCGCACCACCGTGTGGGTCTCGTCGTACTTTTCCCAGTACTCGATCGCCGCATGCTCGCGAATGCGCGCCATGTCCTCGTTGGGCAGAATCACGAACTGCTGGTTGGTCGGCGTCTCCAAGAAGAACTGGTAACCGTGCTCGTGCAGCACGCGGCGCAGCGCCTGAGCCGTCTCGATCGCCTGTCGACCAATCTCAAAATACAGGCCATCGGTAAAAAGCGCCTCAAACTGGACGCCCGTCAGGCGGCCCTTGGCCAACAGCGCGCCGTGTTGCTTAATGCGCGGAATGGGGTGCGCCGGGGCGTGCATGCCGCAGAACACCACGGCCTCGCCGCAGAGCGCGCCGCACTTGGTGCCGCCGATGTAGAACACGTCGCACAGCTGCGCCAGCTCGGGCAGGGTAATGTCGCACTCATCGGCCGCCAGCGCATAGGCCAGGCGGGCGCCGTCCACAAACAGCGGAATCTCACGCTTCTGGCACACCGCATGAATCGCCGCGAGCTCGGCCTTGGAATACAGCGTGCCGTACTCAGTCGATAGGCTCACGTACACGGCGCCCGGGAACACCGTGTGCTCGTAGCTCTCGTTTTCGTAGAACACCTGGATATAGTTCTCGAGGTCCTCGGCGTGCATCTTGCCCTCGTAGCCGGGGATGGTGAGCACCTTGTGGCCGCCAAACTCGATTGCGCCCGCCTCGTGGCAGGCGACGTGGCCAGTCTCGGCGGCAACGACGCCCTCGTAGGGCGCAAGCAGCATGTCGATCACCGTCGCGTTGGCCTGCGTGCCGCCCACCAGAAAAAACACGTCGGCATCGGGGGCCTGACAGGCCTCGCGGATAAGCTGCTTGGCACGCTCGGTGTGTGCATCGGTACCGTAGCCGGGCTGCGGCTCCATGTTGGTGTCGACGAGCGCCTGCAGCACTGCCGGATGTGCACCGTGGGAATAGTCGTTGTTAAACGCGAGCATGGCAATCCTCTCTAGCCGGGCACGGACCCGATGATTCAAACGGGGCTATTGTACGCCGTTGGGATAGGCAATGCGCGCGGCAAGGCACTCAAGTGCCAGTACCAGAGCAAAACCGCAGCTCACGTCACTCAAAAAGTGTGCTCCGATCACGATGCGGCCAAACGCGACGAGCGCCGCGACCACAGCCGCCGCCCAAAAGATCACACGGCGACGCGAAGGCTTTTCCGTAAAGGCTGCCGCGGGAAGCCCGGCGAGCATAAGGCCGATCGCCGCATGCGCGGTGTGTCCACTCGCGAACGACTTAAAGCCGTCCTTGATTACGCCGGCGGCGATATAGCTCCACTTGTCGGGGTTGCCAATCACCCACCACGGCTGAAAATTGAGCCCCGGCGTGACCTCGATCACGCGCATGCGCGG
>JAYBVN010000048.1:0-15208 GCA_037320555.1 Collinsella sp.
CCAGGTCGGGCGCGGCGGCGAGAATATCGCGCGAGACATGCTCAAACGATTCGCAGGCCTCGATTTCAAACCCGGCGCGGGCAAGGATGTCGATAAGCTCACGACGAATGGGCTCGTCGTCCTCAACGATATAGATTAGCGCCATGGATTCCGCCCCCCCCTCTTGGTTATCTTGCCCCATTATGACCGCGGATCCGCAGATACGCGCCTCACGCGGCACCAAAGTGACAGAACTGTTCGCGAGTGGCAGAGGCTTGCCCCTCGCTCGCGACGAGCACGGGAATTAAATGAGTTTTTAATCCCCGTCCCAGAAACATCATTTAGCGGCGGGCACGGAGCTTTTCGTAGCCTTCGGCGAAGAAGGCGACCGTAGCGGCGTCCGCCTCGGCGGCGTCCGTCTCGGCAGCGGGGACCACGCCGTGCTCGTCGCTCACCAGGAACAGCGCGCCCTTAAGCTGCGCGGGAATATCTACGCGCGTGACCGGGATGTTCTTGGTCTGGGCCAACTGCTCGATGAGCGTCGCCGTGCCGCACAGGCACTCGTCCGCTGGCGCCACAAAGGCAAGCTCGCCGTTATCGACGGCGGCGAGCAGCTCGGGCGCCACGCCGGTTTCGTCGGCCTCGGAGCGGGCCTCGGCGGAGCGGGCACGCAGCGCCTTGGCCGACGTATCGGTTAGCGGCTCGTACTCCCCCACCGTCATGGCGGCATTGCCGTTAACGTCGATCACCAGCATGAGCACGCCGTCGCGTGCGGTGTAATCGCCCTCGGCAAGCGACCACTCAACGTGCTGCTTGGCCCAGCTGAGCATGTTATGGGTAAGCGGCTCGCCCTGCACCAGGCGCTCGGACAGTGCGCGAATGTGGCGGTTGAGCATGGGCACCTTTTTATTGGACATGCGCCAACGGCAGACAAGCGCGGGCTTGTCGAGCGTGAATTTCTCGACCGCCTCCTGATTGGCGCAAAAGTCCTCGTACGCACGCTGATCCTCGGCATTGCCAAACAGCTCGGCATCATCAATCTGGGGCATGGTCATACCTTTCGTGTTAGTCATTCCGTCCTCTTATACCAAAAAGACGGCCCTCCAAACGGAGCAGCCGTCTTTTGCGGAGATTATTTTGTCCCAGAGCGAAACTTAGTGACGGAAATGCCTGGCACCGGTGAAGACCATAGCGATATTGTGCTCGTTGCAGGCCTGGATGCTCTCGTCGTCGCGCTTGGAGCCGCCGGGCTGAATGATGCAGGTCACGCCGTGTGCAGCAAGCACGTCGACATTGTCGCGGAACGGGAAGAACGCGTCGCTTGCACAGGCAAAGCCGCCCTTCTCCACGCCCTCGCGCTCGCAGAAGTCCTCGGCACGCTCGCAGGCAAGCAGCGCAGAGTCAACGCGGTTAGGCTGACCCGGGCCCATGCCAATGCCGGCCTTACCCTTGGAGACCAGGATGGCGTTGGACTTAACGCCCTTGCAGACCTTCCAGGCAAACTCGAGCTCGGCCATCTCGGCGTCGGTGGGCTTGCGGTCGGTGGGGAACGTAAAGGTCGCGGGATCCTCAGTCACATGGTCGACCTCCTGCACCAGCATGCCGCCGTCGATGGAGCGCAGCTCCACCTGGGCGCCGTGGTCCACGCCGCCGGTGGCCAGCACGCGCAGGTTGGGGCGCTTGGCCATGCGCTCGAGCGCCTCGGCGGTGTAGCTCGGGGCGATGATGACCTCGACGAACTGCTTGTTCTGATCGGCAAAGTGCTCAACCAGATCAAAGGGAACCTCGCGGTTGCAGGCGATGATGCCGCCGAAGGCGCTCTTGGGATCGCAGGCAAAAGCGCGGTCGTAGGCAGCCGTGATGTCCTCGGCAACGGCGGAACCGCAGGGGTTCTGGTGCTTGAGGATTACGCAGGCCGGCTCGTCGAACTCGCGGACCAGGTTCCAAGCGGCGTCGGCATCCAGATAGTTGTTGTAGCTGAGCGGCTTGCCCTGGATCTGCTTGGAGCCCACGAGCGGGAACTGCGAGCTCGCGGTGTTCTCGCAGCCCTCGGCAAAGCGATAGACTGTGGCTTTCTGCTGCGGGTTCTCGCCATAGCGCAGGTCGTCGACCTTCTCCAGCGAGATCTCGAGCTTGGCAGAGGTGTCCGCCACGTCGCTTGCCTGGGCGGCAAGCCAACGGGAGATAGCCGTGTCGTAGGCGGCGGTGGTCTGGTAGACCTTCACCTGCAGGCGACGACGGGTGGAAAGCGTTGTGCAGCCACCGGTCTCGTGCATCTCGGCCAGGACGGCATCATAGTCGGCCGGGTCGGAGATGACGGTAACGCTCGCGGCGTTCTTGGCAGCAGAGCGCAGCATGGAGGGGCCACCGATGTCGATGTGCTCGATAGCGTCCGCGAAGGTGACCTCGGGGTTGGCAACGGTCTTCTCGAACTCGTACAGGTTGACGACGACCAGGTCGATCAGCTTAATGCCGTGCTGAGCGGCCTCCTGCATGTGCTGCTCGGAATCGCGGCGGGCCAGCAGCGCGCCATGAACCTTGGGGTGCAGGGTCTTAACGCGGCCGTCCATCATCTCGGGATAGCCCGTGAACTCCTCGATGGGGGTTACGGGAACGCCCGCGTCCTCGATGGCACGAGCCGTGCCGCCCGTAGAGATGATCTCGACGCCAAAGTCGTCAACCAGCGTCCGTGCGAAATCGACGACGCCCGTCTTATCGGTAACCGAGATCAACGCGCGTGCGATCTTCACATCAGATCCCATGCAGTCCTCCTGTCTGGTACGCCGCCGTGCTCTGTGAGTCGGTGATACGTCGATCTGCAGCGCTCGCGCAGCGGCATTGAAAATACTGATTTAATGTAGCGCATCGAGCGCATCGATGCACCCCGCAACGGGCGCATGTGCAGAAAAAGTTTGCGAGCGGAGGGGATGGGCATGGCACCGGGCACGGTGAGTTCATGGAACACAGGGGCACCATAATTAGATGCCAATGGCGTGGTAGAACTGTGCTCGATATGCATCCGCAAAAGAAAGAGGCACCATGGTCTCGCGGGTTCTCTACCGACCGTTTGATACCGAAGACTTCGACGCCATCGCGCTGATTCTGCAGCAGCTTTGGCATAACAATTCGGATAACGATGAGTACAACCGCCTTGAGGCCGCGTGCGACCTCGCCTACTGCCTTTCGTCGTCGACGTTTTCACAGGTTGCCGTAATCGACGGTCAGGCGCGTGGCATTTCGCTCGCGCGTGCGGGACAGAGCTCCGGCGCCACTATCAACGAGCATTGGATGGATACCGAACGCGCGCTGCTATCGCAGATGCGTGAGCTAGAGCCCGATGCCTGCGCCGAGTACCTCTCGTTTGTGCGCGCAACCATCCGGACCAACAACCGCCTGCTCGAGAGCAGCCCGTTGCCGCACGACAACGAGGTCACGCTGCTTGCCGTGGATCGCGATGTCCATGGCCTGGGCGTTGGCACGGTTCTGCTCGATGCCGCGGTCTCGCACCTATCCTCGCTTGGAGCGACGAGGGCGCACCTGTACACCGACTCCAACTGCTCGTGGAAGTTCTACGAGCTGCACGGCTTTAAGCGCACGGCCACGCACCGCGCCAACCGCGAAGAGCGCCGTCACGACATGCCGCGCGAAAGCTTTCTCTACGAACTCGACCTAACAGCCTAAACCTGGCAGTTAGGGACGTTCCTTTTGTGCCGGCACCCCGGGACACTCCTTGGCAGCAACCACACCTAGTCATTGGGGACGTTCTTAAATGACTAGTCGCTGGGGACAGTCTTGATCAAAACGGCCGCCGAAGCCCTCGTTGGCATCGCCCTATAGGGGGTCTGCAAATAGCTGTGGTCAAAAAACATCAAAAATGAGTACTGTTACCTTTTTAGTAGCAGCGCAATTCGGCTTTTTCGGGTCTCTTAGGCGTCTCGGCGCGTCGGATGAACTAACGTATCTCCCCAAATGTACAATAAAATGGACTCCTAACGAGAAATAATATCGTTAGGAGTCCATTATTTAGTACAAACAAATGTGACAACCTAGGCAACAGTACTCATATTTGGCATTTTTTGCCCACTGCCCCTTGCGCGAAGGTCCGCAGCGGAAAGTATGGCCCGTTTCGATGCACAAAAATGGGATGAATCTTCCCTGGCAACCGCCCAGAAAGATCCACCCCAAAGCAAGCGCTCGCTAGAACGTTCCGCCGCCGCCTCCGCCGACGCCGCCGCCACCGCCACCAGAGAAGCCGCCGCCGCTGCCGCCGCTCGAGCTATCGGAGCTCGAAGCCAGCTCGCGGATGGTCTCGTGGTACACATCATTGAACGAATCGAGCGGAGACTCGTTGCCGTAGTGATGGTAATACCACCAGTAGCAGGGGTAATTATCGTAGAAATCGTCGCTGTTGCGCAGGTCCGCAGGCACGGCCTCGGCCAGCTGTCGCAACACTTCTTTCGAAACGCCCAGGGCAACGCCCATCACCAGCAGCTTGTTCCACAAGATCAGGTCGCTGGGGATGGCCTCCTTCAAGCGCGTAAAGTCCTCGAGCCAATGCTTGAGCGCCTTGCAGCGAGCCGCCACCTCGGCGCCCTCCGGCGTAAAGCGGCGGAACGTAAGACCCACGCCAATACCCACCAGCACAATCGGCACCGAGATAACCGCGGCGGTAATGTTCGCCTGCGCGCCATCGGTAAAGAAGATGGATCCCACGGGAACAAAGGCAATCAGGATACCAAGAACCAGGCAAAACACCATTGCAACAATGCCGTCCGAGGCAACGTACTCGCTATCGGCCAGCTTGCCCTTAACGGTGTTCTGATAGTCCTCGAGCTTGTCGCCCACGGGTGTAGCGTGCTGCTTGACGTAGTGCTGCAGCTCGTCGAACGTGCGCGAGCGATCGCCGTTCTCGTCAGGCTTAGCACCGGCAAAGAAGACCTTGAGCACCATGTGGTCAATGCCCTTGGCCGACTTCCAGCCCGCATCACTCACCGTCACGCGATACGTCTGCTCTTCTTTTTCACGCCCCAACAGGCCCTTCTTGGCCTTGGTCACGGTCGCCTGCTCCAGCTTGATCACACGGTCGTCGGTGAGCTTCATAAGCGTGGCGATATATGCCTGATCGGGCACCTCGTTCCAGCTCATGAGGGCCGAAAGCACGGCGGGATGGTCGGCCGAGGGCACATCGCGGAAATATTCGTCCTGGAAAAGCGGCTTGGGCTTGCGCTTGCGCAGCTTGAGCATAACGATTGTGCCGGTAAAGGCCACCGCCGCAACAACACTTAGCACGGCAAGTGCATTGGCAATCATGCGAGCGTGAGCGCGGCGGGCGTTAGCTTCGTCGGCCCATTCCTTCTCTTCGCTCAGGATCGTTGACATGCGCTCTTCGCCCGAAGCGGTAAGCTGCGGCACCCAGTCGCTAGGGAAGGCGATGCGTGCCTCGGCAAATTCGCCCTGATGCACACAGGGAATGGTATAGGTGACCATGGGTGCGTCCGCATCGAGCGATACATCGCCCGTCAGCGGGCCGTGGCCCCATGCGCGGAAGTTATCGCCCTTGACGGCCGCCGTCCCGGCAGCGGCATTTGCGAAGCGCACTTCCATCTCGACATCGTCGGAATCCGCAGACCAGCCGTCGCCCACGAACTTCCAGTAGAGCTCGGCGGTATCGGCCCAGTTCATAACCGCACCGGTCATGGTGTAGCTCACGTAATAGATCGCGCTGTCGCCGCTCTCGTGGGGGCTGAACACCTTAATCCTTACGCCGTCACCGGTCTGCTCGACCGTGTAGACGCCAGAATCGCCCTTGTTCGCGCTATCGACTTTGTTAAACGCGGTGTCCTCTTCCTCGACACTCAGCACGTCGACGCCCGCCGTGCCGCCCTGCTGGTTGGTGCCCGTATTGATCTCCCAAAACACGCCGTTGATGTCGTCGTCGAAATCAAACTGGCGTCCCTCGACAACGGTCAGCGATCCATCGGCCTCAACCGTGGCACTGATATAGGTTTGGGTCATGGAATAACCGTCGGCGTGTGCGGCGGCGGGCAGTAGCAGCAATGCAAGCGCGACGAGTGCGCAGACGGAAGCAAATCGCGCAAACAGGCGGCGCTGCCGACAGGTTTTGGCAACGGGGTCGTTCATGGGCACATCCTTTGTCTGTGATACCAGTAACGCCATTGTCCCACGTTTACGGGCGCACATGACGAACATCTAGGCCAGCGGAGTATCAAACGGGACGAAAGTCACGCCCGCGACCGGCACCTAGGGACGTTCCTTATCTGCCGGCAATCTGGGACACTCCTTGGCATGGCCTGCGCCAGCAATAGATACCACTTCATAGCTCCGCCACAGGTGTAGCGGCTTTGTGTGGGCGCGGCATGCGCTGATTGAGCCGCCAGCTGAGGGGCATAAAGCAGTTGAGCGAAAACGGTTTGCCCGTTTGCCGTTCGCTCGAGGATCATGTCCCCCTTTTCCGCGGAAACCCCGGCAGTTGCGAAGAGCTGCCGGGGTTTCTGTCGTTTGAGGGGTTGGGCTGGCGGGCGGCGATCGAGCTGTCGAGCCGGTGGTCCGGCACGCGCAACGCGCGGCCTCGGCAACTTGCAGGCCACGGCAGCGTCTCCCCCACCGCGCCCCGCGCTATACTCGTCCGCATGGATATCAACGCACGCAACATAGCAACACACGCCGCGGACGCACCAGCAACGGCAGTGCCCACCCCCGTCGTGGGTCGCTTTGCCCCGTCGCCCTCGGGCCGCATGCACTTGGGCAACGTGTTCAGCTGCCTGTGCGCATGGCTTTCGGCCCGCAGCCAGGGCGGCAGCATCGTGTTGCGTATCGAGGACCTGGACGATCGCTGCAAGCGCCCCGAGCTTGCCGCTCAACTGATTGACGACCTGGCCTGGCTGGGGCTCGAGTGGGACGAAGGCCCCTACTACCAGCACGATCGCCTGGATCTGTACGAGGACGCCCTGCGCCAGCTGCAAGACGCCGGCCTCACCTATCCCTGTTTTTGCACGCGTGCCGAACTCCACGCCGCGAGCGCGCCGCACGCCAGCGACGGCACGCCCATCTACCGCGGCGCCTGCCGAGGCCTTTCTGCCGAGGAGGTTGCCCGCCGCAGCATCCTGCGCGCTCCGGCCACGCGCCTGCGCGTGCCCACCGTCGACGACCTCGCGGGCGACGTGATCGAATTCGTAGACCGCACGTACGGAGCCCAATGCGAAGCACTCGCCACCGAGTGCGGTGACTTTTTGGTGCGCCGCAGCGACGGCGTGTTTGCCTATCAGCTGGCCGTGGTGGTCGACGACGCTGCCATGGGCGTCACCGAGATCGTACGCGGGTGCGACCTGCTTGGTTCCACGCCGCGCCAGATCTATCTGCAACATCTGCTGGGACTGCCCACGCCGCACTACGCGCACATTCCGCTGCTCATGTCATCGGACGGCCGCCGCCTTTCCAAGCGCGATCGCGATCTGGACCTGGGCGAGCTCCGCACCCGCTTTGGCACACCCGAGGCACTGTTGGGATGGCTCGCCGGGCAAACAGGCATCGCGCCGGACACCACGCCGCGCACCGCCGAGCAGCTGGTCGAGCACTTTAGCTGGGACGTCATCCGCGCGCATCGGGAGAACATCACTGTAACGGTCGAGTAGCCAGCCACCCCGCCTCTACGCAACATCCCAGGGCTGGAGTTCGTCGCCCAAGCGAACGATGCAGTCGTAGAGCACGGTGTGACGCTCGGCCGGGTTGGTATCCCGATGAAAATGCCCGTAGTACCAGCGCTTGTAGTCCAAGCGGTCTTCCAGCTCATCGAAAAATGCCGTAAGCCGATCAACGGAGGGGCAATTCCAGCCGGACGCTGGATAAAGCGTGGACGAAAGCATGCGCGTAGAGCAGGTGTGAGTGATCACGTAGTCGACCGTCCAGCCCACGCTGTCGAGCTTTGCCCGCGCCTCCTCAAAGTTGCGCTCGTCCGGCAGCTCCTGCGGCCACCAGCTGGAATACGGAATGCGGTATTCCTTGTCCACGCTCGTGGCGCCGCCCATGGTAAAGACCGTTGAGCCGTCGAGCTCAAAAACCTCGCCGCGCGTCAGGCGCCGTATGGGCGAGGTATCCGACAGGCGCTGCGTCAGCCCACCGTGCCACAACTCCATGGGGCGTTCCGCCCAGTGATCGAAACGCTCGTGGTTGCCGTCGACAAACAGCACGGTGTAGGGGCGCGACTCCAGCCAAGCAATATCGGCACATTCCTCGGTAGAAAAGTCCCAGGGAAAGCCAAAGTCGCCCGCGATGATGAGATAGTCGTCGCTCGCCAGGCTATCCCCAAGCTCCCAATCGCGGAGCTTTTGCATGTCAGTGCCGCCATGAATATCGCCTGTTACATAGACCGTCATCGGATTACCACTTCCCTGTAAGTCGCTAGCCCACATTCTGCACGATCACTAAGCCAACCGTTCCAGCCCTTCCATCCCTTAGGGCTTACCCTTCGTTCTTCCATCCAAACGGGTCAAGCACCCAAAAAACCAGATCGAGCACGCCGCCGGTCATCATGGCGCCGGCAAGGGCCATGCAAACGTGCAGAGAACTGGCACTTCGGAGCACGTCGAATGGCCCCAGAACAGCCAGCAGCGCGACCGCTGCGCCGGCAAGGCACAACGCGAGGCACGGCCCCGCGTCCTTGACGCACTTCTTTGCGAGATGCTTGGTGTTATCGCTCATTGGTATCGAACTCCTTAGAGGGTCGTTTTTGGGTACATGCCGCCGCGGCAGAGCAGGGCGGCAGGGTAAGTGTCCCATGCCGTGCGGGCATCAATGGAGAAACCGCCTGCTCGACCAACCTTTGACGCCGTTTTGCACCGGCACCACATCCCCCGCTATCGAGGTCTAATACTTTTCCCACCGCTACCCAAAAACTCATCCAACATTAATCTTGGCTCAAGAATCGCTTAATCTATAACCTGCACTATAGAGTTCGAACAAGGGGCGGGGCGGCGCCGCGCAACGCAGGCCGCCGAACGCAACGCTCGCGCCCATCGAACGAAAGGACAGGTCATGGACGACCTCGAAAAAGTTGAAACCATCCGCACCAAGTGCAACGTGAGCTACACCGATGCCAAGGCGGCGCTCGACGCTGCCGACGGCAACGTTTTGGATGCCATCATTTGGCTCGAGTCGCAGGGCAAGACGCAGACCACGTCGGCGCACGCCGCCACCGAGTCCGCGCCGGTCGACGAGCCCTCGGCCGAGATGGTCGCCGCGCAGGCAGCCTACGAAAAGTCGAGCGAAAAGACCGACTTCTCCAAGAAGATGGACAGCGTGTGGGAGTACCTCAAAAAGCTCTTCCGCCTGAGCCTGGACACCAAGTTTATCGCCACGCGCCGCGATGCGATCATCCTCAACATTCCCATCCTGATTCCCATCGTTGCACTGTTTGCCTGGGGCGCCACGATATGGCTGATGCTGATTGGCCTGTTCTTTGGCATGCGTTACCGTATCGACAGCGACGGAGACGTGCCCGGCAGCATCAACAATCTTATGAATCACGCCGCCGACGCCGCGGACGACATCAAGCAAAATCTCAACGACGACAAGTAATCGCAGACGGGGGCACGCATGGCACGAATCCTGATCGTAGAGGACGAGGAGAAAATCGCCCGCTTTGTGACGCTCGAGCTGGAGCACGAGGGCTACCAGGTAGAGCACGCCGCCGACGGGCGCACCGCCGTGGACCTGGCACTGGAGCGCGACTACGATCTGATTCTGCTCGATGTGCTGTTGCCGCAGCTCAACGGCATGGAGGTGCTGCGGCGTGTCCGCAAGCACAAGGATGTGCCGGTGATTATGGTCACCGCGCGAGATGCCGTGATGGACAAGGTGGCTGGGCTCGATGCCGGTGCTGACGATTACCTAACCAAGCCGTTTGCCATTGAGGAACTGTTCGCACGGATCCGCGTTGCGCTGAAGCGCTCGGAGGCCGTGCGGACGGCTTCGGGCGTTGGCGGCGCCGGGGCCAGAGCGGGTATGGCGGGCGGCGCGGGTGTCGGCGCCGCTGCTGAGCCCCCAGCTGGCGGCTCAGCCCAAGCCGCCGTGCCCTCCCCCGCCACGCTTGCCGTGGGCTCGGTTGCGCTCGATCCCGACCGCCGCGAAGTCACGGTCGGCGGCTCGCCCATCGCGCTCACGGCCCGCGAGTTCGACGTTCTCGCCCTGCTTATGGCGCACGCCGGCACCGTGCTCACGCGCGAGCGCATCGCGCACGAAGCGCTGGGCTACGAATACGTGGGCGACACCAACAACGTCGACGTACACATCGCGCACCTGCGTGCCAAGATCGAGGACGCCGGCAGCGCCCGCATCATCCAGACCGTGCGCGGGGTGGGCTATGTCTGCCGTGCGTAACGCCGAGGCCAAGCGCGTCACCTCCATCGCCCGCGCCATCAACTGGAGCTATATGTGGCGCCGTCTGATGAGCTACATCTGGCTCGATCTGTTGCTGGTAGTGATTGCGGCGGCGATCCTCGTCTATGGATACAACCAGACACTGCCCGACGACACGTTTACCGCAGGATGGATTCCCGGTGCCACCGTTCACGGCATGTCGCTGACGCCCGCGCGCGGCTGGGACCCGACAACGCTCACCTATACCGTCGAGCTTGCGCGCACCACCAAGACCTTCCCCCTCGCGCAGGACCTCGTCACGCTATGGCCTCTCTACCTTGTCGTTGTGGGTTGGCAGGTCATCAGCGTGCTCAACATGCTCGGCGGCGCCCGCCGCGTGCGCCGCACCATGGCGCCGCTCAACGATCTGGCCCTGCGCGTGGACGAACTCGGTCGCATGCAGCTCTCCGGCGGCAAAATGGAAACACTGGAGCAGGCCATCGCGCGCGCAAGCGTCGACTCGCCGAGCGTCACCACCGGCGACGCCGACCTGGCGAGCATCGAGGTCGCACTCAACCGCCTGCTGCGCCAGATGCAAGAGGCCAAGCTGCAGCAGATGCGCTTTGTCAACGACGCGAGTCACGAACTGCGCACGCCCATCGCGGTGATTCAGGGCTACGTAAACATGCTCGACCGCTGGGGCAAAGACGACCCGGACGTACTGGCGGAGTCCATCGCCTCACTCAAGGCCGAAAGCGAGCATATGCAGGAGCTCGTGGAACAACTGCTGTTTTTGGCACGCGGTGATGCCGGCCGCACGGTCCTGCGGCGCGCACATACCAACCTGGCCGCACTGGTCGGCGAGGTCTGCGAGGAATCGCAGATGATCGATGCCGCGCACACGTATCGACTGGCCTTTGACGCTGCACTTGTCAGCGACCCGCGCTGCGACGCGCCCGTCGACGTGGCACTCGTGAAGCAGGCTCTGCGCGTGATCGTGCAGAATGCCGCCAAGTACTCGGATGCGGGAACGACCGTCACATTTGGCATAACGCCCGATGCGGGCGTGGGCACGATCGACATAAGTGTTGAGGACGAGGGCATCGGCATGAACCAGGAATCCGCAGCTCACGCGTTTGAACGGTTCTACCGCGCCGACAACGCACGCGATGCCGGCGCGCAGGGCTCGGGTCTGGGACTTGCCATTGCCAAGTGGATCGTCGATAGCCATGGCGGTGTCATTGGCGTGACCTCAGTCGAGGGCGTCGGTAGCCGCTTTACGATTCGCCTGCCACGGTAGGAAGCCCCTCGGCATAAATAAAGGGATAGGGCCACGCGTCCTATCCCTTTTTGCTAGCTATAGCAGTTTGTGCATTACTCGCGGCACAGATGCACGGCGAAGCCGGCGAACTCGCGCTTAAAGTACACGAGCTTGGTGCTACCGTCGGGCAGCAGCGCGCGCGACTCCTCGTTGACCTCGAGCCCGCGCTCGGCAAACCACTTCTCGGCCGCATCGATGTCGTTGACGGCAAAGCCGATGTGGCCCTTGGTGCCACGACCATTCTGCTTCATGATCTCGACCAGCGAATCGTTAAAGTACGAAACCGGGGTCTCGATGACGGGCAGGCCCATCATCGTCGAGAACAACTCCGCGATCTCCAGGGCGTCTGCCGGGTCGGCGGCGTTAATGCCCACATGGGCAACGCGCATGCCAAAGAGCTCGACCGGGTTGGCGTTCTGCTCACTCATACAGGCAGTGCCTACTGAGCCATGACGTCGAGAACGGCCTTCTCGGCAGCGACGCGGTTCATGCCGGTCATGAAGGGCACGCCGCTCACGTACGGGCAGGTGAGGCCCTCGGGGGCAACGGTGGTGGCGATCAGCAGGTCAGCACCCTCGTCGCAAGCATCCTTGGCCTCGGAGATGGCGCACTGCACGATCTCGTACTTGCCGGCATAACCGTTGGCGTCGAGCATGGTGGCGACCTTCTGGGCAACGAGCGTGGAAGTAGCAGCGCCAGCACCGCAAGCCAAAACAATCTTCTTCATAGGTAATATCTCCCTTCATGGTTTACTTTAGGTAAGTGTACCGCAGCGAGCGATGGCACTCAGCCTCGATGAGCTTTTATGCCAGTTTGCTTGCTCGCTGCGTATAATACATCTAGTACGTGTTGTCATACCGCTCGCTTTATGAGCGACTAAGGACCCTAACATGCCCGATTCCCGCACCCTCTGGACCGCCGTCGTTATCATCTGCATCGCCGTGTCGGTGTTCTTTAGCGTCAAAAAACGCACCACGTTCAAGCGTCTGCAGCAGCTTATGGCTGCCAAGCAGTGGGACGAGTTCGATCGTTTGCTCGACGGCAAACTCACCAGCATGCTGTACCCGCGCTACAACCGCGACTACCTGCGCCTGAACTCCTATCTGCTGCGCGAGGACCACGAGCGTGCCAGCGAGATGTTCGACCTGCTGCTGGGGCTCAACCTCCCCAAGATGCAGCGCGTCGACCTGGTCATTAAGGCCTTTAACTACTACGTTGGCCAGGAGGACCGCAAAAAGTCCAAGGAGCTTCTGCACGAGATCAAGGGCTTTGAGGGCGGTCAGGCCGAGGCGGTCGCGCACGAGTGCCAGCTGATGTACGACACGATGATCCTCAAGCGCCACAACGACATTCCCGAGCTGGAGCGCATGCTCGAGGATGCCGGTGACGACAAGGTCAAGAGCTGCCGCCTGGAATACCTGCTGGCCCTGCAGTACAAGAACAAGGGCGACGAAGCCAAGTTCCAGGAGTTCCTGGAGAAGTCGGGCCAACACTCGATGGCCGTCAACGCGTAACGGACGGCTTGTGCTAGACTTCTAGTCTCACGGGGGCGTGGCGGAATTGGCATACGCAGGAGACTTAAAATCTCTCGCCGCAAGGATTGTGGGTTCGAGTCCCACCGCCCCTACCATTTGGCTTTTACGAGCTCGTGTCCCCCAGGGATGCGGGCTCGCTTCTTTTAGATGCCGGCGGGACTCGAACCCGCGAGGGGGCGAGCGTTAAGCGGACGCGCAGCGTCCGTAGCGAGCCGGCGAGGGCGCTGACAGGCGGCCGAAGCCGGTGCGTATTTGCGCAGCAAATACGCAGACGTCCCACCGCCCCTACCATATGGAGCTTTCGAGCCCGTGTCCCCCAGGGATGCGGGCTCGTTTCTTTTAGACGCCGATACAGATGGCGAGTTGCGGTGGAATAGTTCCTGTTTTGGCAGTTTACCAGCCCATTTAGGAACTATTCCACCGCAACTTAGGTTGGTGTTCCCACATTTTCCGATGGAAAAACGTGGCTGTCTCCCACATTATTCGATGGAAAAACGTGGCTGTCTCCCACATTTTCCGATGGAAAGACCAAGACGGTCTTATACTAGCCATGATCGTTAGGGGGCAGTATGCAGCGACAGCTAATGGACGAACTCATCGCTTGGAAATCTAGGGCAAACCGCAAGCCCCTCCTGCTTAAGGGGGCCCGCCAGACGGGAAAAACCTGGCTTCTCAACGAATTCGCAGGCCAGCAGTATCAAAACGTCATCCGTTTTGACTTTATGCTCGAACCGGGCGCACGTTCGCTGTTCGACGGAAGCCTTGACCCCAAACGCATCATCTCCCAGATAGAGCTCCTGCGCGGCCAGACCATAACGCCGACAGACACGCTCATCATCTTCGACGAAATCCAAGAGGCACCGCGTGGCATCACCTCGCTCAAATACTTCAACGAGCTGGCGCCGGAATACCATATCGTGGCAGCCGGCTCCTATATGGGGCTCGCGCTCCGACGCGAAAACGAGTCGTTCCCCGTCGGCAAGATTGACCAGCTTACCATGCGCCCCATGGGGTTTGTCGAGTTCGTTCGTGCCGTCGATGGCGATCCGCTCGCAGATGCCATCCTTGCCGCAGACATGGACCTGCTGGCAAACGTTTCCGAAAAGCTCGAGCGCCTGCTCAAGGAATACCTCGTTGTCGGTGGCATGCCAGAAGTTGTCTCCGCTTTCGCCGCCTCCCACGATTTCATCGAGGCCCGCAGGCTTCAGCAGCAAATCATCGAAGCTTACGAATCCGATTTTGGCAAGCATGCGCCAGCCCGCATCGTCGAGCGCATGAGGCTGGTTTGGAAATCCCTTCCCGGCCAGCTCGCAAAGGAAAACAAGAAGTTCGTCTACGGTGCGCTCCGTCCCGGGGCGCGCGCACGCGATTTTGAGGAAAGCCTCCAGTGGCTCATGGACTATGGAATCGTTCATAAGGTACCACGTGTTTCCGCCCTAAGAGCACCGCTCACAAGCTACGAGGATCTCTCGGGCTTCAAGCTGTTCTGCATCGACACCGGCATCCTCGGAGCACTCTCTGGCCTCTCGCCGGCCATTGTTCTGAACGGGCCCGCTGTTTTTACGGAGTTCAAAGGCTCGCTGACCGAGCAATACGTCGCACAGGAGCTTTTGCTCCAAGGCAAAACTCCCGCGTATTGGTCATCCTCCTCCGGCAATGCAGAGACTGACTTTGCCATCGACCATGCGGGGACCGTGCTTCCGCTCGAGGTCAAGGCGGCAGAGAACCTCAAAGCAAAGAGCCTGAGGATTGCCTGCGAGAAGTTCAAGCTCGAGCGCTGCGTGAGAACATCGTTAGCGGCATATAGAGACGAGGGCATGCTCATCAATATTCCGCTTTGGGAGATTGGGCAGATCGACAAGCTGGCATAGGCGCTGTGGGGACGCCCCGCAAGGACTGTCCCCAGGTGCCGGCAGAGACGATATGAGCAGGACATAAAAACAATGAGAGCCCCTGCTGCATGAAAGACCGCGGATTAGGCCGACAATGGTGAGTGTCT